>DATGPV010000018.1:0-90333 GCA_035304545.1 Limnochordales bacterium
CAGGTGATGCGGGACGTGCATGCGGCCGGGGTGGACATCATGACCATCGGCCAGTATCTAAGGCCGTCCATCAAGCATTTGCCCGTGGAACGGTACTACCCGCCCGAGGAGTTTGCGGAGCTCAAGCGGATCGGTGAGGCCATCGGCATCCCCCACGTCGAATCGGGGCCCCTGGTGCGCAGCTCCTACCACGCGCACGATCAAGTGCAGAAGCTGGGGGGGATCAAGGTGTGAGGGGGCGGGCCTTTGGCCGCCCGGCATGGCCCCGGTGCCTGGCGGTCACCTTGGGGCGGTGGGACTACCAGGCGGCCTGGGATTTGCAGGCCGCCTTGGTGCGCGCCCGCCTCCAGGAGGCCTTGCCCGATCTGCTGCTGTTGGTGGAACATCCCCACGTGTACACCGTGGGCCGCGGCGGCGACGGGCGCCACATCTTATGGAACCCGGAGCGCTTGCGGGAGAAGGGTGTGCGGGTGTACCACGTGGACCGGGGCGGGGACGTCACCTACCACGGCCCCGGCCAAGCCGTGGGGTATCCCATCGTGTCCCTGCGGGAGCGGGGCCTGGACCCCCACCGGTACCTGCGGGATCTCGAGGAAGTGCTCATCCGCACGTTGGCCGACTACGGCATCCGGGGCACCCGGGTGCCGGGAATGACCGGCGTGTGGGTGGACAACGCGAAGGTGGCGGCCATCGGCGTCAAGTTCACCCGGGCCGTCACCAGCCACGGGTTTGCCCTCAACGTCAACACCGATCTGAGCTACTTTCAAGGCATCGTTCCCTGCGGCCTCACCAATCGAGCCGTCACCTCCATGCAGGCGCTTTTGGGGCGGCCGGTGGCCATGGCCGAAGTGCACCAGGCGCTGACGGCCCACTTCGCCGAGGTGTTTGAGCGGTACGTGGAGCCCCAACCCCTCGCGGTGCTGCAGCCGTGGCTGCCCGGCTCGGGTGGGGCCGCGCCGCCGGCGCCCGTCTCACCCGCGCCGGTGGGACAGCCGGAGGATGCCCGCCCCCAGGCAGCGGGCCAGCGCTCCTAAGGCCAGGGCGGTGCCGGGAGGGCTGGTGTCCACCAGGACGCAGCCGACGCCCGCCCCCCGGAGCAGGGCTCCCAGGCGTTCCACGTCGGCCCACGCCCGGGCGCGCTGATCCGTCCCGGCGGCATCGTTGGGCGGCGGGCCAGCCGGGGTCCCTTTGCCTGGCGGGGGGCCGGATTCCTCCAGCAAGGGCACATTGGCCTTTCCGTCGGTGAACAAGACCAGCGTGCATCGACTATCGGGGTGGCGGCGCCGCCACCGCTCCGCCATGCGCAGGGCCAGGGCCAGGGCCGCGGGCAAAGGCGTGCCGCCGCCGCTGGGCAGGGCGCTGATCTGGCGGCGGATCAAGGCAGGGCTGCGGCCGGGCGGGCAGAGCAGGCGGGCGGCCCGCTGGCGGAAATCGATGAGGGCCACGTAGCGGCGTTCCTGGTAGGCTCCTTGCAGCACGCTGAGCGCGGCCCCCTTGGCCAGTTGCATGCGGCCTTGGGCCATGGAGCCCGACCCGTCGACGGCCAGGATATATAGGGAGCGGGGCTGGGGCCGGGGGCGCCGCCAGCGCAGGTCCCCGGGCAGCACCCGCACCGCCAGGGGCCGCCGCGGCGGGCGCAGGCGCTGGTAGGGCGCCGCGGCCAAGAGGGTGGCCGCCAAGGCCAGCCCGGCGCTCGCGCGGTGGGGGGTGGGCCGGGTGCCGGGCCGGCCTGTCCCGGCGCGGCGGGCGGCCCCGGACCGGGGCGGGGCGGCGCCGGCCGCGGCCAGCGACAAGGCGCCGGCCAAGGCCGCCGGGGGCACCACCATCACCGGCGGCGGATCCAGCTGCGGGGCCCCTGCCCCCGCGGAGCCGTGCACGGGGGCGCCAGGCTGGCCCGCACCAACCCGGAGGCCGGCAGCGGCCCGCTGGGGTGTGTCCCAGGCTGGCGGCGGGGGCGGCGGGGACAGCCGCGCGGGGCCGGAAGGATGGGCGCCCCGGCGGCCGGCGGCAGGCGGCGGAGCCGGACCGGGCGAAGGCTCCGGATCCTGGGTGCCAGCGCCGCCATCACGGGTGCCGGCCGGCGGCCCGTCATCGGGCCTCGCCGCCCGCGGCGCGACGACCCAGCCCACGGCCGCCTCGATGTCCTCCAGCCCGATGGCGGTGCGCCCGTGCCAGGCGGCCCGGGCCCGGGCCGCCCGGGCGACGAAGTAATCCAGGGATTGACCCCATTGGGCCGCCGCGCCCACCCGCCGGCAGATCTCCTCCACCACCGCCGGCGGCAGCGGGATGCGGTGGAGCTGCTCCCGGGCCGCGGCCACCCGCTGCCGGCCCTCGTCCCAGCCTGTTGCTGGCAACGCCTGAAGGCCGAGGTCGGCGGCGGGCGGACAGGGCAGCCACAAGGCGCAGTGGGCGGCGATGGGATCGCTTGGGCGCGGCGGGGTGCTGGCGCGGACCAACAGGAGGGGCCGCTGGCACAGGGGCTGGGAGCGGATCATCCCCGCCAGGCGGGCGGCGGTGGCCACAGGCATAAGGTCGGCCGCCTCCAGGACGAGGGCTCCGTGCCGGGCCCGCCGCACCACCCCGGGGCGATGGACCGGCCGGCCTTGGGCCAAGGTGGCCTGGACATCCAACGGATCGGCCAACTGGTCGGGCGACAGCCGCGCGGGGACCCGCACCGGCGGCCGGCCGGTGAGCCCGCGGGCCAGGACGGGCAGGGGCGGGCCGGCGTCCGGCGAACCCCACATGTACACCCCTTGCAGGGCCGGGTCCACGGCCAGCAGGATGAAGGGTTCCGGCACGGGTGCCTTCATGGATGGAGAAACCTTTCCTTATCCGGCCTGGTGCCGGGCAAGCCAGGCCGCGTCGATTTCCAGCACGCCACTGGGTTCATTATAGCACTAGTCCCTGCCGCCCGCCGAGCGGGCTCGGGGCCGGCGGGGCCAGGGAGGTGGAGGCACGGTGGGGACGCTGACGGATGTGGCCGGCCTGCGGGTGGGGCATTGGACAGACCCCCACGCCCTCACCGGGTGCACCGTGGTGCTGTGCGACGGGGACGGCGCCGTGGGCGGCGTGGACGTGCGGGGGGGCGGCCCCGGCACCCGGGAAACGGATCTTTTGGCACCCGGCCGGCTGGTGGAGCGGGTGCACGCCATCGTCCTTTCGGGCGGCAGCGCGTTCGGGCTCGCGGCCGCAACGGGGGTCATGGACTGGCTGGCGGAGCGGGGCATCGGCTTTGACACTGGCGTCGTGCCTGTGCCCATCGTGCCCGCGGCCGTCATCTTTGATCTGGCGGTGGGCGATCCCCGGGTGCGTCCGGGCCCCGCCGAAGGGTACGCGGCGGCCGCGGCGGCCACCGCCCACCCGGTGGCCCAAGGCAACGTCGGCGCCGGCGCCGGCGCCACCGCGGGCAAGTGGGCGGGCTTGGCCTACGCCATGAAGACGGGCCTTGGCAGCAGCGCCATCCGGCTGCCCGGCGGCGGCACCGTGGGGGCCCTGGTGGTCAGCAACCCCTTGGGGGACATCGTCGACCCCCTGACGGGGCGGGTCGTGGCCGGCGCCTACGATCGGGAAGGGCGGTCCTTCATCACCCGCTCGGCCCGCGTGTCCGGGGGGTTTCCCGGGAGCAACACCGTCCTCGCGGTGGTGGCCACGGACTTGCCCCTGTCCAAGGAGGCCGTGCACCGGGTGGCCCAGATGGCCCACGCCGGCATCGCGCGCGCCGTCTATCCGGCCCACACCCCTTGGGACGGGGACACGGTGTTTGCCCTGGCCACCGGACAGGCCCAGGAGCTGCGGGCGTCCTCTCGCGCGGCGGAACTGGCACAGGTGGCCCAGGTGGGCGCAGCCGCGGCGGAAGCTGTGGCCTTGGCCATCGTGAGGTCGGCCCACGCGGCCCAGGACGCGGGGGGCCTACCGGCGGCCCGCTCTCTGACCGGCTGACGCACGCGGCCGGTCTGCCCCGGCGCCTTCAGCCCAGCAGCTGCACCAGCCGGTCCAAAATCGCGTGGGCCACCGCGGGCTTGGGCAGGAGGGGCAATGGCTCCACCTGGCCGCTGGCGTGGAACAGGGTGACCCGGTTGGTGTCGGCCTCAAAGCCGCTGCCCGGTTCGGTGACGTCGTTGGCCACAATCAGGTCCAGGCCTTTGGCCTTGAGCTTGGCCAAGGCGTTGGTCCGCAGGTCGCTGGTCTCCGCGGCAAAGCCGATCTTGACAAAGGGGCCTTCCACCGATGCCAGGATATCAGGATTGCGCACCAGGCGCAGCGTCCATTCTTCCGCGGTCCCCTTCTTGAGCTTCTCGGCCGCGGCTGCCGCGGGGCGAAAGTCCGCGACCGCCGCCGCCATGATCAGGGCGTCGGCGCCGGCCACGGCCCTTTTCACCGCGGCCAGCATCTCCTGGGCCGAGGCCACCTGTTCCACGTGGATGCCGGCCGCGGTTTCCGGGTCGGGGGCGACGGTGGTCACGAGGGTGACCTGGGCGCCCCGATCCCGGGCGGCGGCGGCCAGCGCGTGGCCCATCTTGCCCGAGGAGCGGTTGGTGATGTAGCGCACGGGGTCGATGGCTTCCCGGGTGCCCCCGGCGGACACCACCACCCGCCGGCCGGCCAGGTCCCCCTGGCGCCCCAATACCCAGCGCAAGGTGCCCAAAATGGTGCCCAGATCCGCCAGCCGCCCGATGCCGGCTTCCCCCGACGCGAGGCGGCCGCGGGCGGGGGGCACGATGACCGCCCCCCACTCCCGGAGCCGGGCCAGGTTGGCCTGGGTGGCGGGATGCTGGTACATGCGGGTTTCCATGGCGGGGCAGACGATGATGGGCGCGGCCGTGGCCAGCACGGTGGCGGTCAGCACGTCGTCGGCCAAACCCAGGGCCAGGCGGGCGATGAGCTGGGCGGTGGCCGGGGCCAGGAGCACCGCGTCGGCCCGCCGGGCCAGGGCCACGTGGTCGATGCTGATCTCCGAACGGGGATCAAACATGTCGGTCAGCACCGGCCGGTGGGTGAGGGCCTGGAAGGTGAGGGGTTTGATGAACTCGGCGGCGCCCCGGGTCATGACGGTCTCCACCCGCGCGCCCGCCTGCACCAGGCGGCTGGCCAGGTCCGCAGCCTTGTACACGGCAATGCTGCCCGAAACGCCCAGCACGATGGTCTTGCCCGACAGGGGGTGCTCCGTCATGCGTTCAAGCCTCCCCGGGCGCGGTCGGGATGGTTGGGCTCGTAGTGGGGGTGGTTGAGCAGGTACAGCAGGCGCAAGCCCTCCAGGGTCAGGTGCGGGTCGATGACGTCAAAGACGCCGCTGTCCCGGGCCACCACCTCGGCCAAGCCGCCGGTGGCGATGACCCGGGCCTGGCCGCCCAGCTCGGCCCGGATGCGCTCGATGAGCCCCCGCACCAGGCCCGCGTAGCCGTAGACCGTGCCCGCCTGCATGGCGTGCACGGTGTTGCGGCCGATGGCGGTGGGCGGCGGCGACAGGTCCACCCGGGGCAGTTTGGCCGCCCGGACAAACAGGGCTTCCGCGGCGATCTGCACGCCGGGGGCGATGGCGCCGCCCAGGTACTCCCCGTCCGCGGAGATGACGTCGAAGGTGGTGGCGGTGCCCATGTCCACCACGATGGCCGGGCCGCCGTAGCGCTGGTGGCAGGCCACCGCGTTGGCCAGGCGGTCCGCGCCCACCTCGGCGGGATTGTCCACCTGGATGCGGACCCCCGTCACGCCGATCCGCCCGCTGACGGACCAGGGGGCCGTCGAGAACAGGTGGCGCACCACCCGCTCGAAGTGGGGCTGCAGGGGCGGGACCACGTTGCCGATGACCACCGCGTCCACCTCCAGGGGGGTGTGGCCGGCCCGCTGGAACCAGTTGTCGATCTGGATCTCGTATTCGTCGGCGGTGCGGCGCAGATCCGTGGACAGGCTCCACGTGCGCAGCAGCTGCTCCCCCCGGAACAAGCCAAAGCTGATGTTGGTGTTGCCGATGTCGATGGCCAACAGCATGGGATCACATCCTTATGCGGGCGGAAATGGGAGGGGCCCGGGCGGGACCTCAGGCAGGCAGCGGGCCACGGCTTCCCGCACCCGGGCGCCGGAATCCATCTCTTCCAAAGGATCCCGTCGCAGTCGATGGCTGAGGGCCATGGGCGCCAGCCCCGCCACGTCGTGCACGGCCACGGCTTCCCGGCCCGCCAGGGCGGCGTAGGCCCGGGCCGCCCGGAGCAAGGTCAGCTCCCCCCGGTGGCCCGCCAGGCCCAACGCGGCCGACAGGCCGGCCACCGCTTCCAGCACGGCCTCGGGTACGTCCACGCTGTTCAACCGCTCCCGGGCCGCGACGATCCGGTCCCGCCAGTCGGCTTCGGCCGCGGCAAAGCGGGCGGCAAAGGCCCGGGGATGGCGCTCGAACTCATCCCGCCGCCGCACGATCTCCACCCGCAGCGGGATGTCGGTGATGGTGGCCACGGGCACAAACAGCCCGAAGCGGTCCAGAAGCTGCGGGCGCAGATCGCCCTCTTCGGGGTTGCCGGACCCGATGAGGACAAACCGGGCCGGGTGGGTGAGGCTGATGCCTTCCCGCTCCACCACATTGACCCCGCTCGCGGCTACATCCAGCAGCAGGTCCACCAGGTGGTCCTCCAGCAAGTTGACTTCGTCGATGTAGAGGAACCCCCGGTGGGCCCGGGCCAAAAGGCCCGGCGCGAAGACGGTTTCGCCGCGCACCAGGGCCGCTTCAATGTCCAGGCTGCCCACGACCCGGTCTTCCGTCGCGCCCAAGGGCAGATCCACGACGGGGATAGGCTGCCACTCGGTTTCCAGCTTCTCTCCCTGGGCGTCCCGCTCCTGGCACAGGCGGCACCATTCCTCGGGACGCCCAGGATCGCAGCGGAAAGGGCACCCCGCGACGACGGGAATGGGCGGCAGAAGCCGGGCCAGGGCCCGCACGGCGGTGGACTTGGCGGTGCCCCGATCGCCCATGGCCAGCACACCGCCGATAAGCGGGTCAATGGCCACCAGCACTAGGGCCAGGCGCAGCGCGTCCTGTCCCACGATGGCGGAGAAAGGATACACCGGCTGCAGGCCGGTGGCAGTCTTGAGCGGCACTCACACAACCCCCTCGACGCGATCTTCCGCGTCGGCCAGGATGGCTTGCAACTTCGCCCAGCGGTGGTCGTCGGCCTGCCAAAAGCCGCGCGCGTAAGCCTCCGCGAGCCGGCCCGCCATCCGTTGCACTGCCCGGGGATTCAGCTCAAGCAGGCGGGTCCGCATGGCGTCGTCCAACAGGAACGTGTCCGCGGCGGCGGTGTAGACCCAGCTGTCCACCGCGCCCGCGGTGGCCGACCAGCCAAAGGTGTTGTCCAGCCGCGTCGCAATCTCGTGCACCCCCTGGTAGCCGTGGCGCAGCATCCCTTCGTACCAGCGGGGGTTCAAAAGGCGCGTCCGGGTCTCCAGGCGCAGCGTCTGCGCGAGGGTGCGCACCTTTGCCCCGGGCGCCACGGTGTCGGCCACGAAGGCGGCCGGCGGCTGGCCCCGCACCTTTTGCGCGGCCGCGGCCAGGCCGCCCAAGTATTCGAAGTAGTGGTCCACGTCGGCCAGCCCGATTTCGGCGGAATCCAGGTTTTGAAACGCGGCCGCGCACGTTTTGAGGCACGCGGCCAAAAGGTCCGGGTGGGCTTCTCCGGTCCGGCCGTCGCCGTAGACGTAGGCCTTGCGCTCCAGGAACGCCGCGCCCAAGTCGTCCGCGGTGTCCCACGTGGACGCCTCCACCAGGTGATTGACGCCGGTGCCGTACTGCCCGGGGGCGTTGCTGAACACCCGGCGGGCTGCCTCCCGCAAGGGCAGGTCCAGGCTCCGGGCGATGGCCAGCGCGTGCTTGCGGATGTAGTTGTGCTCGGGATCTTCGTCGGCGGCGGCCGCCAGCTGGATAGCCCGGTCCAACAGCTCCAGGACGTTGGGAAAGATGTCCCGGAAAATCCCCGACACCGACAGCACCACGTCGATGCGGGGGCGGCCCAGCTCCGCCAAGGGCACCAGGGCCAGGCGGGTCATGCGGCCCAGGCTGTCGGGCAGCACCCGCACGCCGATGAGCTCCAGGACTTGGGCTACCCCTTCGCCCTGGGTCTTAATATTGTCGGTGCCCCAAAGCACGCAGGCGATGGTTTCCGGCCACCCGCCGTCCCGTTCCCGCAGGGCTGCCAAGAGCTGCTGGACCACGGGCCGGGCCCGGGCCACCGCGGCCGCGGACGGGATCCGGTGGGGGTCCAGGGCGTGCAGGTTGCGGCCCGTGGGCAGCGCGGCCGGCACCCGGGCGGGGTCGCCGCCGGGAGCGGGGGGGATGTACCGGCCGGCCATGGCGGCCAGAAGGGCTGGGATTTCCCGGTCTTGACGCAGGCGCTCCAGGAAGTCCCGGGCAAAACCTAGCAGCGCCTCCCATTGGGGGCCCCGGGCTGCCCCCGGCAGCTCCGGCCAGGCCGCTTCCCCCGCGGCACCGTCTTTGGCCGGCAGCTCTCCGGCCGCCAGCAGGCGGACCACTTGCCGCCCCGCGTCCAGCACCGCCGCGCGGCGGGGGTCGGCGGCGTCCAGCTGGTCCCAATCCAGCCCGAATCCTGCGGCGATGAGCTGGGGCAGGCCGGGGACCCCCAGTTCGGGGCGGGGGTGCTGCAGGGCGGCCCACAGGAATTCCGCGGCTTCCTCGGTGGTGACGGGTTCGCCGGCCACGTGGAGGCCCACGGGGATGAGCCGCTCCGCCAAGGTCCGCAGGTAGGTTTCCAGGCGGCCGACGTAGGCCTCGGGAGCCTCACCGTCCGCCGGCCGCGCCACGTCATCGTCCAGGTGCGCTTCCTGCGCCAGGGCCCGCACCGCTTCCCAGGCCCGTTGCCGCTGGGACTGGGGGGCGCTGCGCCAGGCCGCGAGGGCGTCTTGCAAGGCCAGGAGCTGGCGGTACAGCCCTGCCTCCCGCAGGGGCGGGCTCAAGTAGGTGACCATGGTCGCGTAGGCGCGGCGCTTGGCGATGGTGGCTTCCGAAGGGTTGTTCATGGAGTAAAAGTACACGTGGGGCAAGTCGCCCAAGAGCAGATCCGGCCAGCAGCCGGCGGTGAGCCCCACCTGCTTGCCGGGCATAAACTCCAGCGCCCCGTGGGTGCCCAAGTGGACCACCACGTCGGCCCGCCAGACGTGCTGCAGCCAGGCGTAATACGCGGCGAAGCTGTGGGAGGGGCTCGCGTCCTGGGCAAACAGCAGGCGCATGGGATCCCCTTCCCAGCCGAAGCCCGGCTGAACGCCGATAAAGACATGGCCCAGGGCCCGGCCGCGGATGAAAAGGCCGCGCCCGTCGGTGTCCAGCTGGCCCGGGGCCGGGCCAAAGTTGGCCGCGATGCGGTCCGCGCCCGGCACCAGCCGGAGGTAGTCCTCCACCGGCAGCCGATCGGCCACGGCGATAGTAGGGGCGCCGGGCAAGGCTTCCTCGGACCCCAGCACCAGGTCCAGCAGGGTGCGGGGGTCGGGCGGCACCGTCACCTGGTAGCCGGCGGCTTGCATGGCCGCCAGCAGGCGGTGGAGGGTGCGAAACACGTCCAGGTAGGCCGCGCTGCCGACGCTGCCCTTGTCGGGCGGGAAGCTGAAGATGGTGATGGCCACCCGCCGCTGCGCCGGCGGCTTGCGGCGCAGGTCAACCCAGCGGCGGACCCGCCGGGCCAGGGCCGCCACCTGGTGTGCCTCCGGCACAAAGTCGCCATCCTGGCCCAGGCCGGCAAACACCCGGGGTTCTGTGGCTCCCTCCAGTTCGGGCAAGACCACCTGCAAGGCCGTCTGCATGGGCGCCAAGCCCACGGGATGCGCGAGCCACTGCTCGCGGGTCTGGAACAGGAGCGGGAAGGGGACCAGGTACGGCACGTCCAGTTCCTGCAAGAGCTGCACTGCTTGGTCGGGCTGGGGCCGGCCCATGGAGCCGATGAGGTTGAACCCCGTCAAGTTCAGCAGGAGGTCAATGCCCGCGGGGCGCAAAAGCGTCGCCACCAAGGTGCGGTTGTCCAGCCCGCCGAACCCCGCGACCACGTCCAGCCCCTGCTCTTCCAGGGCGGTGATGACCGCGTCGTAGTGCCGCCACGCGCCGCTGGTGACGTACTGGCGAAACACGATGACGCCCACCGCAGGCCGGGACCGCGGCGCCGCCGGCCCTTGCCCGCGGCGGGGCTGCCCCGCGGGACCGGCCGCGTCGCGGTACTCGTCGTACCAGGCCCGGTAGGCGTCGTAGGAGGCAAAATACCGCTCCGCCCGGGGGTGCCACAAGGCCACCTCGGGATACGCCTCGGGCGGCTCGGGGTCGAAGCGGCCGGCGTGGGCCGGATGGTGATTGGCCAAATGCAGCAGCAGCCGGCGAAAGTTTTCCGGCGAGGCGTGGAGCCAGTAGGCGCCGGCCCGGGCATAGGCCCAGGCGTCGCCCAGGGCTTCGGGGCCCAGGCGCATGCCCAGGCGGGGCAGGGCCAACAACAGCGCCGGGGGCGAGGGGGGAGGAGCAGCGCCCGCCGCCGCCAGCCTCTGGACCAGGGCGTCCCAGCCCGGGCCGCCTCGGGCCAGGACCTCGGCGTCGAAGGAACCGAGCCGCGTGAGAAGCATCAGTTCGGGCTGGGATGTGAAAAAGACGGTGACCGGCGGCCGCTGCCGGCGGAGCAGGTCCGCGAGCAGCGCCGCTTCCCGGTCGCTGTTGATCATGGAACCAATGAAGATGTCGGCCCGGGCCAGCCGTGGGCCCAACCGGGCCGCGTCCAGCCCCGCAAGCTCATCCAGCGTGCAGCCGTCCAGCTCCACGGCCATATCCGGCCCGGCCCCCCGCAGGGCCGCGGCCGCGGCCCGCAGGGCGGGCACCAGCTGGGATTCGGCCACAATGTAAAACACGCGCAGCAACGGTGGTCCTCCCGATACGCAAGACCTAGGCAATTAGCCTTCGCCTTGCGCCCAGGCCAATCCTCCGGCCCGCCCGCAGGGCGGGGAAGTCGGGCGCAGGCCTTGGGGGCGGTGCCGGAGAAATCATACCCGATGCAGGGGAGAAATTTCCAAGGGGAGGCGTTCCCATGGATGATACGCAGCTGCTGAAGCAGCTGGCGGTGGCCGCCGACAGCAAGCTGGTGCTCTTGGTGCTGGACGGCCTGGGCGGCCTGCCCGACCCGGCCACGGGCCGCACCGAGCTGGAGACGGCCCGCACGCCCAATTTGGATGCCTTGGCCCGGCAGGGATCCGTCGGCCTCATGACGCCCATCGCCCCCGGCGTCACCCCGGGCAGCGCCCCGGCCCACCTGGCGCTGTTCGGCTACGACGCGGTGCAGTACCAGATCGGGCGCGGGGTTCTCTCGGCGGCAGGCGTCGGGCTGGAGCTGGGTCCCGGCGACGTCGCGTGCCGGGTCAACTTCGCCACGATGCAGGACGGCGTCATCACCGACCGGCGGGCCGGCCGCATCCCGACGGAGGAAGCCCGGCGGCTGTGCCAGCGCCTTAGCGAGATCCAGCTGCCCGGGGTGGACGTCGTCATCCGGCCGGAGATGCAGCACCGGGCCGTCATCGTGTGGCGGGGCCGGGGCCTGTCGGATCAGCTGACCGATACCGACCCGCAGGTGACGGGCAAGCCGCCCCTGCCGGTGCGGGCCCTGTCCCCCGAGGCGGAGCCGACCGCGGCCTTGGTCAACCAGTTTGTGGCCGAGGCCAACCGGATCCTGGCCGGCGAACCCCGGGCCAACACCATTTTGCTGCGGGGCTTCGGCCGCCTGCCGTCCATTCCCCGTTTCCCGGAGTTGTACCAGCTTAGGGCCGCGGTGCTGGCCGTCTATCCCATGTACCGGGGCCTGGCCAAGCTGGTGGGCATGACGGAACTGCCGGCCGGGGAGGGCTTCCGGGACCAGCTGGCGGCCTTGCGGGAGGCCTGGGACGAGTACGACTTCTTCTTCATCCACGTCAAAGGGGCGGATGCGGCCGGCGAAGACGGGGATTTCCAGCGCAAGGTGCAGGAGATCGAGGCGGTGGACGCGCTCCTGCCCCAGCTGCTGGACCTCAAACCCGACGTGCTGGTGGTGACGGGCGACCATTCCACGCCCGCGGCCCTGCGCAGCCACAGCTGGCACCCGGTGCCCGTGCTCCTGGCATCTCGCTGGGCGCGGCCCAACCCGTGGGTGGAGGAATTTGGGGAAACCGCGTGCACCCGCGGCACGCTGGGGCATTTCCGATCCCGAGAGCTGATGGGCCTCATGCTGGCCCACGGCCTGCGGCTGAAGAGATTCGGCGCGTAGCCCCGCCGGTCCGCGCCCCGGCGGGGCCCGGCGCCACGCGCGCCGGGTCCGCCCGCGCCGGGGCACGGCGGCGCGGCCGGGCCGGCGCAGGGAGAGGTCAAGGCATGGCGACGGTGTCCGTTGGGGTATGCGGCGCCCTCGTGCGCGACGGGCGCGTCCTCATGGTGCGGCAGGCGTACAACAACCGCTACGGCAAAGGAGCCGGCCACTGGTTCGTCCCCGGCGGCTACGTCCAGCCCGGGGAGACCTTGGCCGAGGCGGTGGTGCGGGAGATCCGGGAAGAGACGGGCGTGGTGGGCCGGGTGCGGGGGATGTTGGGCATCCGGGAACGGGAAGGGGATTTGGTGATCGCGTTTCTCCTGCATTATGTGGAAGGCCAGCTGCGGCCCGACGGCCAGGAAGTGACGGACGCCCGCTTCGTGTCCCTGGAGGAGCTGGAGGAGCTGACGCCCGTCATGGGCCTTTCCCGGGAGATCGCCCGCACGGCCTTGCGATGGCCCCACGCCGCGGTGCCCCGCCACCGCTACCGCCCCGCCGGGGCCAAGGGCTACGTGCTGTACTTGGCCGACGCGGGCCAGGCATAAAAATTTCACGCTTCCGCCGCGGCCCAAGCCGCTGGGGAAGCGTGGACGACACCAGGCAACAACAGGTGTGACCGTAAGCCAGATTCTGTTTCCGATGGCCATCTATCTCGCCCGGCCAAGGCCGGACGGCCTCCCTCGGGAGGCTGCCCCCTACCCGCCCCTACCGGGGCCTATTTGGGGTTGCTCGGTGGTGGGGGTTACCGCGTTCCACCCGCCCCGTCGCCGGGGCGACTCGTCTCTATGGCCCTTTTATAGCTAATCCCGACCGCGAGGGCCGGTTTCGCATCCGTCGGCTCGCGCCGCCCTGCCTTGCGGCAGGCACCAACTTTCTGCCGGTGGAAACCGACAGCCGAGTCTGGACTTTCCTCTAGCGGCCCCAAGGGGCCGCCAGCGGCCATCCGTCACACCTGTCGCGCCCGGGCCCGGGCGGACCGCAGCCGATCCGCCGGCACACCAATTATACCACCGGGAAAGCTGTTTCACAACCGGCGCGTTCTGGTACAATGGACCTGGACACATCAAGGGAGGCGCGGCCGGCGATGAAGATCGCGGTGTTCACCGACAGCTACCAGCCGTACGTCAGCGGCGTCGTGCGGTCTATTGACACCTTTGGCGCCGAGCTGCTGGAGCTGGGGCACGAGGTGTACATCTTCGGCCCCCGCTACTATCACCAGGCGGCTAGCCCGGCGGCGCCCAAGCCCGAGCGGCCGCCGGCCCTGCGCGTCTTCCGCTTCTGGTCTATCCCCGTGCCCACCTACCGGGGCTTCACGGTGCCGGTGCCCATTTCCATGCAAGCCGAGGCCCTCTTGGCCGAGTTGGGCATCGACATCATCCACTCCCATTCGCCTTTCGTCATGGGTGTCATGGCCGCGGTGCTGGCCCGGCGCCGGGGAATTCCCCTGGCCTTTACCCACCACACCATGTACCACGAGTACGTCCACTACGTGCCGGGGGTCCGGACGGTGCTGCGCCAGCTGATGCTGCGCTATGTGGGCAGCTACTGCCGGCGGGCGGACCTTATTGTCGCCCCTACGCCCCAGATTCGCGACTTCATCGTGGAAACCTACGGCCTCGCGGGCAAGCCGGTCAAGGTGATTCCCACGGGCATCCCCGTGGACGACTACCGCCACGGCCATCGCCTTTGGCTGCGGGAGCGGCTGGGCATCCCTTCCGACGATCCGGTGCTGATCTTCGTCGGCCGCCTCGGAAGGGAAAAAAACGTCGCGTTTCTCCTGGAGGCGTTGCGCCGGGTCCGCGAGGCGGTGGACCGGGTGCACTTGGTGCTGGTGGGCGACGGCCCCGACCGGCCGCGGCTGGAGCGCATGGCCCGGGAGATGGGGCTGGCGGCGCAGGTGCACTTCACCGGCACCTTTACTAGGGATCAGGTTATACAGGCCTATCACGGCGCGGATCTTTTCGTCATCGCCTCCACCACCGAAACCCAGGGCCTGGCCACCTTGGAAGCGATGGCGGCCGGGCTGCCGGTGGTGGGCGTGGACGCGCCGGGCACCCACGACATGGTGCAAAACGGAGTACAGGGGCTCTTGCGGCCCGAGGATCCGGCGGCCTTCGCGGCGGCGGCGGTGTCCCTCCTGACGGATCGGGCCAAGTACCAGCGCTTTGCCGCCCGGGCGCGGACCCGGGCCGAGTCTTTGAGCGCCCGGGAGATGGCCCTGCGGCTGGTGGGGGCCTACCAGGAACTGCTCACGCCGGGACTGCACAGCCGCGAGGTGGGCAGGGATTCGCGGGTTCCGGTGGAATTGCCCAAGGGAGTTTCCCACTGACGCGGGTGGACGGCTGCGGGGCCGGCTCAAGGCGCCGGCCCGGGCCGCGGGAGGTGAGGGTGGATGCGGCGGCCGACGGCGGCCACTATCGTCTTTGGTTCCCTGGTGCTGCTGGGGTTTGTCCTTTTGGCCACAGTGCTCCTGCCCTTGAGCGGCGCGGGGTGGTCCCTGTGGGGCGCTGACGGCCTCTTTTACCACTACCTGACGGAATTTTTCTAGACCCCGGGGACTGGCCGCTGGCGGTTTGACCGCGGCGGTCCGGCGCGGGGCGCGCCCGGGTGTTGGCCGGGCGCGGATGGGGGTGAGCGCGGATGGATCGGGAGGGCCAGGTGCAGGAGGAGACCCCGGTGCTGCCCGAGACGGGCGAAGCGCCTGTGCCCGGCTGGCTGGTGGGCCTGGGCATCGCCCTGGTGCTGTGGGCCGGCTGGTACCTGACCCTGTCGGTGCGCTGACGGGACTGCCGGCTACGGCGGCTGGGGACGGCGCTCACCGGCGGGCCGTTGACAGCGCAAAAGGCTCTGTGCTAGGATCATATCCACCATCCACGCAACGCAGGAAAATTGTGAATGACGATGAAGGGGACCAGTAGGGCGCAGCCGGGTTGCAGAGAGCCATCGGTTGCTGCGAGATGGTACCTGGCCCGACCCGAAGCTCACCCCGGAGTCGTTGGCCGAACGTCCCGGAGGCGCAGCGGCGGCTGCAGGCGGTCGCAGACGCGCACGGGGCCAGTAAGCCCAACCGGGCTCCGCCCGTTATTGCGGATTGGCACGGCGCCCGCAGCAGGGGCCCGGCCGGCGAGGGGGCCGCGGGAGCGGCCAATTAGAGTGGTACCGCGGAAGGTGTGCGCCTTTCGTCTCTAAGGGACGAGGGGCGCTTTTTCATGAGCGAGGTGTATGGATATGGCACGCACGGCGACCATGAGGCCCACCACCTACGATTTCGACGCGGTGGAGCAAAAGTGGCAGAGGCGATGGGAGGAGCAGGACCTCTACCGGGTGGCAGAGGATCCGTCCAAGCCCAAGTACTACTGCCTGGAAATGTTCCCTTACCCGTCGGGCAAGCTCCACATGGGCCACGTCCGCAACTACTCCATCGGCGACGTGGTGGCCCGCTACAAGCGCATGCGCGGGTTCAACGTGCTGCACCCGATGGGCTGGGACGCCTTTGGCCTGCCGGCGGAGAATGCGGCCATTCAGCACAACATCCACCCCAGCCCTTGGACGTGGGACAACATCGACAACATGCGGCGGCAGCTGAAGCGGCTGGGGATCAGCTACGACTGGAGCCGTGAGGTGGCCTCGTGCCATCCCGACTATTACCGCTGGACCCAGTGGCTGTTTCTGCAGTTTTTCAAGGCAGGCCTCGCGTACAAGAAGCGCAGCCCCGTCAACTGGTGCCCCAACTGCGCCACGGTGCTGGCCAACGAGCAGGTGGTCCAGGGCCGCTGCGAGCGGTGCGATACGCCCGTCACGACCCGGGAGCTGGAGCAGTGGTTTTTCCGCATTACCCAGTACGCCGACCGGCTGCTGGAGGATCTGGATAACCTCCCGGGCTGGCCCGAGAAAGTCAAGATCATGCAGCGCAACTGGATCGGCAAGAGCCACGGTGTGGAGATCCGGTTTCCGATCAAGGGCATGGATGAGGTCTTGCCGGTGTTTACCACCCGGGCCGACACCATCTACGGTGCCACCTACATGGTGGTGGCTCCCGAGCACCCCCTGGTGCCCCGGCTCATTGCGGATTCCCCGGACCGGGCGGCCATCGAGCGGTTCATTGAAGACGTGCGGCGCCAGGACGAGATCGCGCGCACGGCCGAAGAAGGCGAAAAGCTGGGGATGTTCACCGGCAGCTACTGCGTCAATCCTTTCACGGGCGAGGACATTCCCATCTGGATCGGCAACTACGTCCTGATGGGCTACGGGACCGGAGCGATCATGGCGGTGCCGGCCCACGACCAGCGGGACTTGGACTTTGCCCGCCGCTACGGCCTGCCGGTGCGGGTCGTCATCGCGCCCAAGGACGGCCCCATGCCCGATGCGGCCACCATGACCGAAGCCTTTGTGGACGACGGCATCATGGTCAACTCGGGGCCCTATGACGGGCTTGCCAACCGGGAGGGGCTGGAGCGCATCGCCGACGAGGTGGAGCGGCGGGGCATCGGCCAGCGCCGGGTGCAGTACCGGCTGCGGGACTGGCTCATCTCCCGCCAGCGCTACTGGGGCTGTCCCATCCCCATCGTCTACTGCGGCCAGTGCGGCATCGTGCCGGTGCCTGAGGATCAGCTGCCGGTGCTGCTGCCCGAGGATGTGGCCTTCAAGCCCACCGGCCAGTCGCCGCTGGTGGAAAAGGAAGAGTTCGTCAACACCACCTGCCCCCACTGCGGCGGCGCGGCCCGGCGGGAGACGGACACCATGGACACCTTTGTCGACTCGTCCTGGTACTTCCTGCGCTTTTGCGACCCCCACAACAAGAATGAAGCCTTCGCCCGGGACAAGGTCGACTATTGGATGCCGGTGGACCAGTACATCGGCGGGGTGGAGCACGCGATCCTGCACTTGATGTACGCCCGGTTTTTCCAGATGGTGCTGGCGGACCTGGGGCTAGTCACCGCCGAGCGGCCCTTCGAGCGGCTCCTCACCCAAGGCATGGTGCTCAAGGACGGCGCCAAGATGTCCAAGTCCAAGGGCAACACGGTGGACCCCGACGCCATTGTCCGCAAGTACGGGGCCGACACCGCACGGCTGTTCATCTTGTTCGCCGCGCCGCCCGAGCGGGACTTGGAGTGGAGCGACGCGGGCGTCGAGGGCGCCTACCGGTTCCTCAACCGGGTGTGGCGGCTGGTGGGCGACTTGGTGGAGGAGCTGGGGCCCCTGCCCGCGGGTCAGGCGGCGCCGGGTCAGGATGCGGCCGCGGAGGACTTGCGGCGCATGGTGCACCGCACGGTGCAGCGGGTGACCCAGGACATCGAGGAGCGGTTCCACTTCAACACCGCCATCAGTGCCATCATGGAACTGGTCAACGCGTTTTACCTCTACAAGGAATCCGGCGGGCCGCGGGACCGGGCGGTGGTCGCGGAAGGGTTGGAGAAGCTGGTGCTGCTGTTGGCGCCCTTTGCCCCCCACCTGGCCGAGGAGCTGTGGGAAATGTTGGGCCGCAGCGGCAGCGTCCATGAGCAGCCGTGGCCGGCCTACGATCCCGAAGCGGTGCAGGCCGACACCGTGGAGATCGTGGTGCAGGTCAACGGCCGGGTGCGGGACCGGCTGTGGGTGGCGCGGGATGCCTCCGAAGAGGAGGTGCGGGCGGCCGCCTTGGCCATGCCCAAGGTGCAGGAGCACATCGGCGGGCGTCCCGTGGCCCGGGTGGTGGTGGTGCCCGGCCGCCTGGTGAACGTGGTGGTGGCCGGGTAGGGCCCTGCGGGCAAAGCAGCGTCTCCCCAGAAACAGCGTCTTCCAGGGGGCGGGCGATCCACGCTGGCCCGTGAAAAACCGCTGCGGCCGCCGGTGTCCACCGGCGGCCGCAGCTCGTTAGGTTAGCTTCCTACGCCCACCGCGTCCAGGATCTGCTGGGGCTGGTAGCCGATGATCACCTGGCCGTCCACCACGGTGGTGGGCACCCCGAGGGTCCCCAAGGACGCGAGTTCGGCCGCGTACCGGCGGTCGTAGCTCACGTTGCGCTCCTCGTAGGGGATGCCTTGATCTTCCAGGAACTGCTTGAGCATGACGCAATAGGGGCACGTGGAAGTCGTGTAGACGATGGGCTTCTTCAAGACGCACACCCTCCTCTTATATACTCATACGGGGTATTGTATATCGACGCCTTCATCATAATATACCCTTTGGGGTATGTCAACCTCCTCTCTGTCTCCTCCTAACGGCCCGCTGTGAACCGGGAAAGCCCCATGCCGACAAAGAATACCGCGAATTGACCGAAGGATGGCCGCCCCGGGGGACGGAAGGGGAAGAGCCGACTGCCGCGCGCACGGCGGGCGCACCTAGAAGTCCAACGGGAGGGGTATCGGGATGTTTGGGTGGTCTCGCTGGGAGAGCTGGTTGGCGGTGGCGGTGAGCGTCCTGTTGGTGACCGGCGTGTTGGGCCACTGGTGGCTGGACCGCCGGTGGGGCCGCGGGGGCCTGGGGCCGGTCATCATTGAACCCGCGGCGGCGGCTACCCTGGCCAGCGATGCCGGATCGGAGTCAGCCGGCGCCGCCGCAGGCGATGCCTACGGCACCGCGGCGGGCGAGGCGGACGGTCCGTGCCCGCCCGCGGCGGCGCCGGTCCCGGCGGCGGCGGTGGACCTCCGCATCGACATCAACCGGGCCCAGGCGTCGGAACTGGAGCGCCTGCCCGGCATCGGGCCCGCCCTGGCCCGGCGCATCGTGGAGTACAGGGAGGCATGGGGGCCCTTCACCGTTATCGAGGACATCATGGAAGTGCCCGGCATCGGTCCCGCGAAGTTCAACGCCATCCGGGACTTGATCCGGGTCCAGTGAGGCCGTGGGGCCCTTTGTCACCTGGAGCCTGCTGGTGGCCGCGGGCATGGTCCTGCAGGGGCATGTGGGGCTCCCGCCGGCAGCATGGACGGCGTTGGCCGCCGCGCTGGGCCTGCCGGTGGCCGTGGGCACGGCCCGGGGCCGTGGGCTGGGGCCGCTGGCGGCTTTGCTGGTGGTCGTCTGCGGGGCTGGCTGGCTGGCCCAATACGAGTCCCGGATGGAGCTGGGCCTCGCTTCCTTTATCGACACGGGTCCCGTGGTGTTGACGGGGCGGGTGGTGGGCTTTCCCGAGCCCGCGGGATCCCGCACCCACGTGGTGGTACAAGTGGATCAGGTCCAAGCCCGCGGCGAGGCCGTGCCGGCGCGGGGCAAGGTGCGGGTGACACTGCCGGCGGCCGTGCCGGTCCGGTACGGCGATACGCTGCAGGTGCGGGCGGTGCTGCGCCGGCCCGCGGCCGCCACCAACCCCGGAGCCTTTGACTACCGGGAACACCTGCGGCGGCAAGGGGTGACGGCCGTGGCCACCGTCACCTATCCCCGCCATGCCTCCATCGTCGCGCGGGGCGGCGGGAACGTGCTGAAGCGGTTGGCGGCGGGCGTGCGGGAGCGGGTGGCCGGTGGCCTTGCGGCCGTGCTGGCGCCGGACCAGGCGGCGGTGATGGCCGGCCTCGTCCTGGGGCAGCGGCAAGGGCTGCCGCCAGAGTTGGAGGCCACGTTCCAGAGGGCCGGGGTCATGCACCTGCTGGCCGTCTCGGGGCTGCATGTGGGTTTTGTAGCGGGGGCCGCATGGCGGCTGCTGGCGGCGGCCCGGGTGCCGCGCCCGTTGGCGGCCGTGGTCGGGTCGGTGCTGGTGTGGGTGTACGTGCTGGCCGCCGGTGCCCGCCCGCCGGCGGTGCGGGCGGGCGTGGGGAGCACCTTGGGGCTTTTGGCCGCGGCCCTGGCGCGAGAGCGGGACATGGCCACCGCCCTGGCGGTGGGCGCCCTCATCCTGCTGGTGGAAAATCCCCTGGCGCTGTTTGACGTGTCCTTCCAGCTGAGCTTCGCGGCCACCGCGGGCATCCTCGTGGCCTACGGGCCCATCCGGCGGGCGCTGGGGCGACTGCCGGGCGCCGTCGCCGCGGCCGTGGCCGTCACCGCCGGGGCCCAACTGGGCGTCGTGCCGTTGCTGGCCTACTACTTTCAAAAAGTGTCCCTGGTCGGCTTTGCGGGCAGCCTCATCGGCGGGCCCCTGACCGGCCTGTTGGTGCCCTTGGGATTGGCCACGGGGCTGCTCCACGGGGTGTGGCCGCAGGCGGCCCATCTCTTGGGCCACGGCGTTGTTTGGCTGGTGGAGGCGCTGACGACGGCCATGACGTGGTTGGCCCGCTGGCCTTGGGCTCTGGTGGAGGTGCCCCGGCCGTGGGTGGGCACCATGCTGGTGTGGTGGGGGCTGGGCGTCCTGCTTCTGCGGGGCCCGGGGTGGGCGCCCCGGCAGCGGCGGGCCGTGGCGTGGGCGTGCGGCCTCGTTGTCGTGGCCGGACTGTGGCTCCCCCTGTTGGGGGAAGCCCGGCGGCTGGAGCTGCTGGTGCTGGACGTGGGGCAGGGGGACGCGATCTTCATCCGCACGCCCGCCGGCGTCACCGCCCTGGTGGACGGCGGCGGCCACCGGTGGCGGGAGGGCGTCGAAGTCTTCAATGCCGGCCGGGATGTGATCGTGCCCTTTCTCCGGCGGGAAGGGGTGCGGCGGGTGGACATGGTGGTGCTGACCCATGCCCACGACGATCACCTGGCGGGGCTGCTGCCCGTGGTGGCCCAGATGGAGGTGGGCCTGGCGGTAGACAACGGCCAGTCCGGGGCGACGCCCTTGTGGGACGCCTACCTGAGTTTGCTCGCGGAGCGGGGCGTGCCCCGCCGGGTCGTGGGGGCGGGCCACGTCATCGCCCTGGATGCCCATACCGTGCTGGAGGTGTTGCACCCGCCCTCCGAGCCGGTGGCTGGCGCCGGCGACGGCCTCAACGACAATTCTATCGTCTTGCGGCTGCGCTACGGCGATACCGCGGTGCTGTTGACGGGCGATCTCGAGGCACCCGGGCAGCGGCACCTGTTGGCCAGCGGCACCGATCTGCGGGCCGACGTGGTCAAGGTGCCCCACCATGGCAGCCGCCTGTCCCTGGTGTCTCCCTTTTATGCCGCGACAGGGGCCGCCGCGGCCATCATTCCCGTGGGTCCCAACAACTACGGGCAGCCCCACCCCGATGTGCTGGCAGCCCTCGCCCAGCTGGAGATGGCCGTCTACCGCACCGACCTGCACGGGGCGGTGCGGTGGGTGAGCGACGGCGCCCGCTGGTCCCTTTGCCCGGCGGTGGCCGGATCGGCGCGCAGCCCCGGCTGTTCCGGGTGCAGGAAGACGGCGGTGCCGTGCGGAATTGCCGCCCAGAACGAAGCGGTACGGTGAGGGGAGAGGGCGGCCATCGACGGGCTGACCGAGCTCGCGCAAGAGCTGCGCACAGGAGCGGTGGCTGGATTATACCTTGTGGTGGGCGAGGATGCCTTTGCCCGGGAGCGGGCGTGCCGGCTCATCGAGGAAGCCCTCGCGTCCGGGCCGGGCGGGGTGGACCGGCTGGTGCTCTATGGCGATGAAACGACGCCCGAGGCCATCATGGGCGCCATCGGCACGGGCTCTCTGTTCGGGGACGCCCGCCTGGTGGTGGTGCGGGGGTTTGACCGGCTCGGCGCCGACGGCCAGGAGCAGCTGACCCCGCTGCTGGCCCGCCTGCCCGCCGGGGTGACCGTCGTGCTGGTGGCCACTGCCCTGGATCGGCGCCGCAAGGGCGTGCAGGCGCTGATCCGCGCGGGCCGGGTGGTGGCCTGCGACCCGCCCCCCCGGGGCGCCTTGCCCCAGTGGGTAAAGCAGCGGGCCCGGGACCTGGGCCTCCGCCTCGCACCCGACGCGGTGCAGGCCCTTTTGGCGTCCGCGGGTCCGGACCCCCAGACCCTGCATACGGAGTTGGAGAAGCTGGCCACCTATGCCGGCGGCGCGCCCGTGGATGCAGCCACGGTGGAGCAGGTGGCCAGCGTGGCCATCCCCTACGCGGCCGAGTACGCCGTCTTTCGCTTCGCGGATGCGGTGGCCGAAGGCCGGGCCCAGGACGCGCTGGTTATCTTGAACGATCTGTTGGCGGTAGGCCATCCTCCCCTGGCCCTTCTCGGCATGATGGCCCGGCAGTACCGGCTCATTCTCCTGGTGCTGGACGCCGCGGCGGACCGGCGGGAACTGGCGGCCCGCCTGCGGCTGCAGCCCTTCGTGGTGGACCGGCTGGTCCGGCAAGGGGCGCTGCTGGGCCAGGAAAGGGCGGCGGCGGCCCTCCGCCGCGTTATCCAGGCCGATAAGGAAATAAAAACGGGCCGGGACCCCCGGATCGTGCTGGAAACGCTGGTGGTCGCGCTGGCCCATGGACAACAGGATCGAAAGGTGGGTTAGGTTCAGCCCGCCTGCAGCGCGTTGAGCCGGGCCGCAAGCCGGGCCTTGCGGCGGGAGGCCTGGTTGGGATGGATGACACCTTTGGCCGCCGCGCGGTCGATCTGGCTGACCGCGTGCCGGAACAGCTCCGTAGCCGTTTGCAGATTGCCTTCGTTGACAGCTGCCTGGTACTTGCGGATGGCCGTTTTCATCCGCGACCGGATCATCCGGTTGCGCAGGGTGCGCTTGGCGGTCACCCGCACCCGCTTTTCAGCCGAGCGCGTGTTGGGCACGTCGCGACCTCCCTTCTGCCGTGAAGTGAACGCGAACATTGTACCACACATTTTCGCTGGAGGGTATAGGGATTTGCCCCCGGAGGCAGACTGTGACGGCAGGAGGTGGGGCCTTTGGAACTGGGCGCCATCCACACCGAGTGGACCCGCCGCTACCGGACCCGCACCGACCTCGCCTTGGAAGCCCGGGAGGTGGTGATCCAGCACGAAGGCCCGCCCGAGATCCCCGGGGTCGCGGTGGAGACCGAAGAAACGCCGGTGGGGACCATTTCCCGGGTGGCCATCACCACCGAGACCGGGGCGCGGGCCATGGGCAAGCTGCCGGGCCACTACACCACCATCGAGGCGCCGGCCCTGCGCCAGCGGGATCAGGATGCGCTGGAACAAGTGGCCCAGTTGATCGGACGGGAGCTCCAAGCCTTCCTCACCCGCTGGCAGGTGCCCCTGGACGGGGAGGTGCTG
Source organism: Limnochordales bacterium (assembly GCA_035304545.1). Taxonomy (GTDB): domain Bacteria; phylum Bacillota; class Limnochordia; order Limnochordales; family ZCTH02-B6; genus ZCTH02-B6. Next base: position 23,307 of record DATGPV010000018.1, read on the forward strand.
GTGGTGGGCCTCGGCAACTGGAACGCGACGCCCGACGCCGTTGGGCCCCGCACCATCCACCACCTGATCGTCACCCGCCACTTCTACTACATGGCGCCGCCGGGAGCCCGCACCGGGGCCCGGCCCGTGGCCGGCATCTCCCCGGGCGTTTTGGGCATCACCGGGCTGGAGACCGCCGAGATCGTTCAGGGCATCGTTCGCCAAATCCACCCGGCCTTGGTGGTCTGCATCGACGCCCTCGCGGCCCGCAGTACGGAGCGGCTGGGCACGACCGTCCAGATCGCCGACGCCGGGATCCAGCCCGGTTCGGGCGTGGGCAACAAGCGGTTTGGCATCACTCGCCAGACCTTGGGCGTGCCCGTCCTGGCCATCGGCGTGCCCACCGTGGTCCACGCGCTGACGGTGGTGGCCGATGGCCTGGAGCGGATGGCCGCCCACCGCAGCCCGGCGGCAGCGCCGGCCCCGGGCCCGGCGCCCGCGCCTCCAGGGACCGGCCCGGCCGCGGCATCCCCCGGCGGTGCCGCCCCGGTCCCGGGCGTGCCGCTGCCGGATCCCCGCTGGATCTTCGGTTCGGGCGCCCCGGGTCATCCGCCGGCGGCGGGGTCCGCCGGGGGCCTTTCCCAGGCTGGGGGACCGCCGCCGGGCCCCCAGCAGCGGGCGGTTCTGGAGGAAGTGCTGGGGCCGTACATGGGCGAGTTGATCATGACGCCAAAAGAGATCGACGTGCTGGTGGAAGATGTGGCCGAAATGCTGGCCGAAGGGCTCAACCAGGGCCTCCATCCCGACTTGGATTTGAACCGGCTGATCCTGGCCGCCACGGGCGGGGCGCCAGCGTAGCGGCGCCGTCAGGGCGCCGGCCCGCCCTCCAACAGGTCTCGCACCACGGCGGCAGCCCACTCCTCGGGCACGGGGCTGTCGGTCCAGAAGGCTGCCCACTGGGGGGCGGCCCGGTCCCAGAGGGATTCCGCCGCAAACGCGGCCCCCGCGCCGGAGCCCGCGTGCAGCACGTACTCAGCCAGAAATTGCTTGCTGCGGGCGTCCAGGGGGGCCAGGTCGTGCCAGGCGTGCAAGGTCGCCGGTCGGGCCGGCAAGAGCCCCAGCGTTTCCGCGAGCCAAGTCTCGGTGCGGGCCGCAAGCCAGCTGGCTAGCTCCATGGCCAGGCGCGTGTGATCATCTCCTTGGTAGGCGTCCTGGCGAAACACGAGGTAGCCGCTGGGTACCGCGGGCGCGGTTTCCGGGGCGGCGGGGTGGTGGGGGATGGGCACCAGCAGGAACCGACCGGGCCGGCGGCGCAGGACGGCCTGCGCGAGGTGCGGGCCCACCGGGCCGATGAGCGCCGTCCGGCCGGTGATGAGCCGTTCCAGCCGGGTGCGGCTGGCGGTGGCCGGATCGCCGGGCACGGCTCCGTGCTCCCGGAGGGTTTGCAGCCAGCGGGCCACCCGCACCAGGGCTTCCTGCAGCCCGGCGACGCCTTCCGGAGGATGGGGCGGGACCGGGGCCCCCGCGTTGAGGACCAGCTCCGCCAAGGTCGGGACGGACGCGGCGTCCAGCACCAGCGGGTCCGCCACGGCTTCCCGCAGCCGCTCCGCCAGCTGCAGGACGTCGTCCCACGTCCAGCCCCGGACCAGCACGGCGTCCACGTCCACGCCGCCGCGAGCCAACAGCTCCGGATCGGCCAGCCAGACCGACCACCATAAGGCTCTCGGCCAGGCCCAGACGGTGCCGTCGCGGGTCAAGCCGCCGGTGGCCGCGGGGAGAAAGGGCGGCAGCTCGCCGCGGCCGGTCCCGGGGAAATACGGTTCGGCGGGGATCTGGTGGGACGGATGCAGGATGAGCCCCGCGGCGGTGCCGTACACATCGGGGGGCCGGCCGGCGGCCACCGCGGCGGCCAGCTGGTCCCGGGCTTGCAGCGGGTCCAGGAGGCTGTAGCTGACCCGGACGTTGGGCCGCCGCTCCGTAAAGGCCGCCACGGCCTCATCCAGCACCGAACGGTGATCCGCCTCGGCCCAGGGCACGACGATGGCTTCCTCCCATACGACCAGCTCGTATTGCCGCTGGGGATCGACGCGGGCCTGGGGATCGATGGCGATGCCAGCGGCTTCAAAACGGGGGACCAGCCAGGTCCGCCAGGCCCAGAAGGCCCCCGCGGCGGCCGCCAACGCGCCCAGGACGATGATGAGGACCGCGCGCCCCCACCGACGCGCCACCGGCGTTCGCCTCCTCCACTGGCTAACCATACGGTGCGGCCCCGGGCTTTATGCCGGGGAGCCGGCATAAAGCCCGGGGTTCGTCCCATAGACTGGCAGTGGAAAGGGAGGGGAGCCGTGCGTCGGATCCGACACGGGAGGCTGCGCTGGCGCCTGCGGATTACTCGCGTCCGGGTCGGGCGGTGGCTGCCCCGGGCCCTCCGCCGGCCCATCCGCAACCTGCTGGTTTTTTGGTGCCTCCTATTGGTGGCCCTGGGGCTGGTGGCCGCAGTGGGGCGATACCCAGGCGCCCGCGGCTGGGCGGGGGAGGCCGCGGCCCGGGCGTGGCAGTCGGCCAGGGCGGCGGCGGGCGAGCTCTTGCCGGGCCTGGTGTCTTGGGCCCAGGCCGGCGGGCGGCTGGCGCCGGCCGCCCTGCGGGAGGGCCTGCCCAAGGGGGTGTGGGCCGCCGAGACCGAGCCCCCGCCGGCCCCCGGCTGGCGGCAGCAGGTGCAGGCGGTGGTGTACGCCTTGACCCGCTACGACCTGCGAAGCCCAGGCGCGATCCTGGCCGCGGGGCTGCCGGGCGGGGGCCAGGGGCTGGGGAGCGCCGGACTGTGGCCGCCGGTGCCCCCGGCGCCCGGCTCCCGGGGTCGGGTCGTGGTGACCGCCCGGGGTGAACCCTCCCTCGGGTCGCCGCCCGCGCCCCCGGCGCCGGGGCCGGCCTCCTTTGGCGATGTTGAGCCCCGGCCAGGGGATGGCCGCCCAGGGCCTGCCCTTGGTTCCGGAGCGGCGCCGGGAGCCGCCCCCGTTCCGGTGCCGGACCCCGCGCCCGAGTCCCGTCCGCAGGCTCCCTTGCGGCCCGGGGATGAGCCCGGCGGGAGCCTCCCCGCGGCGCCCCCGGACCGCGACTGGCGGGCCCGGCTGCGGGCCGCCCAGTGGAGCGAGGGCTGCCGGGTCCTCATCTACCACACCCACACATCGGAGACGTACCGGACGGGTTCCTTTGCCCCAGCCGACGAAGACGCGTACCACCTTTGGAACACACCGGAAACGGGCATCGTCGCGGTGGGGCGTGCCATCAAGGCGCGGCTGGAGACGGTCTACGGCATTCCCACCTGCCACTCGACGGCCATCCACGACTGGCCGTCCCATCCCCGGGCCTACATCCAGTCCCGGGCCACGGTGCAAGAGCTCTTGGCTCAAAATCCCCAGGTGGAGCTGGTGCTGGACGTGCACCGGGACGCGCCCGCGGGGCTGGTGGCCACCGTCGCTGGCCGCCGGGCTGCTCAGCTGGCCTTGGTAGTGGGCACCAACACCGCGATGCATCCCGGTTGGCGGCAAAACCTGGCCTTCGCGGAGGAACTGGGCGCCCGCATCGCGGACCGCTATCCGGGCCTGTTCCGCCGGGTCATCCAGCGGCCCGAATCCCGCCTCAACCAGGACCTGCACCCCCGGGCGGTGCTGGTGGAAGTGGGCTCGTACCACAACCACCTGGACGAGGCGCTGTTCGCAGCGGAGCTGCTGGCCGATGTGCTGGCGGAGACGCTGGCGGAGATCCTGGACCGCCGGACGGATGGGACCGTCCGCTAGCGGGCGGCCCGATCAGGACGAGCGGCGGGCCATGCGGCGCAAGGCGTCCCTGACCAGGGCAAGCTCCTCCATGCGCAGCGCCAGGGCCACCAGCCCGTAGACGGCCACGCCCGCGGCGATGCCCGCCAACACCTGGATCAGGCGGCCGCTGGTGAGGGCCAGGTCCACCCGGGCACCGGCCGCGGCCGCCGCGGCCCGGGCCGCGGGGAACATGATCGCGGCGGCCAAGGCCGCCCGGGCGCCGGTGCCCAGCAGGGCGCGGATGTCCAGGCGCCCGCCCAGCCGGGGCCGCAGCAGGACCAGCTGCGCCGTCATCTGCACCAGCGAGGCGATGGAGAAGGCCAGGGCCAGCCCGCCGTGGGCCAAGTCCGTCCACCGCAGCAGGGCTGCGCTGAGGCCCGTGTTGGTGGCCACGGAAAGGACGCCGATCTTGACCGGCGTCACGGTATCCTGCAGGGAGTAGTAGGCCCGGGTCAGCACCTGGACCGAAGAGACGGCAAACACCCCGGCGCCAAAAAACCATAAGGCGTAGGCCGTGGTCGCGGTGTCCTCGGGGCCAAAGGCGCCCACCTCAAAGAGGAGGCGCACGATGGGTTCGCCCAGGGCCACCAGTCCCGCCGCGGACGGAATGGTGACAAACAGCACCGTCCGCAGGCCCGTTCCCAAGGTGCGCCCGAACTCCTGCCAGTCGCCCAGGGCCGCCAGACGGGCCATGACGGGGAAAATGACCATGGACATGCCCATGCCGAACACGCCCAGGGGCAGCTGGACCAGGCGGTTGGCCAGGTTGAGCGCGGTGATGTGGCCTTCGGCAAGGGTGGAGGCCAGGGCGGTGAGGATGATGGTGTTGAGCTGGACGATGGAGAGCCCGAGGATGGTGGGCCCCATCAGCCGCACCACCTTGCGCAGGCCCGGGTGCCGCCAGTGGGGTTTCCATGGAAACCGGCGGGCTGCCCAAAGCACAAAGGGGGCCTGGATCAAGAAGTTGCCCACCGCGCCGGCCACGGTGCCCACCGCCATGCCCATAATGCCCATCACCGGGCCCAAAAGATAGGCGCCCAGGGTGATGGCGATGTTGTAAAAAATGGGGCCGAGGAGCGGGACGGCAAAGCGCTGGTACGCGTTGTGCACGCCCATGCCCACGCCGGCCAGGGCGGTGAACAAGACGGCCGGGAACATGACGCGCATGAGCAGGACCAAGAGGGCCAGCTGGTCGCCGCCGAAGCCGGGCGCGACCAAGGGCGCAAGCCACGGCGAAAAGCCTACGCCCAGCACCGTCAGCACCACCAGTCCCAGGCTGACGCCGCTGATGAAGGCGGCCGCCATGCGCCACGCTTCTGCTTCCTGGCCCCGGGCCAGGTAGCTGCTGAAGACGGGGATGAAGGCCGAGCTGATGGCGCCGCCTACCAGGAGGAAATACATCAGGTCCGGGATGTTGAAGGCGGCCCGGAAGGCGTCGGTTTCCCAGGTGAGGCCGAACACGTCCGCGATGGCCCGCTCCCGGATGAAACCCAATAGACGCGAGATGAGGATGAGGAGCATGACGGTGCCGGCGTTGCGGGCGACGGAGCGGGACTGTTGCATGGGCGTTCCTCCAAGGACCCAAAGAGGTGAGCTTCGCCCCTGTCGGCAGGGTGTCCTGGTCGGGTCCACGATATTTTTGCTATAATGGGTGCATGCATCAGCGGCGGATACGCAACTTCTGCATCATTGCCCACATCGACCACGGCAAGTCGACCTTGGCGGACCGTCTCTTGGAGCGGACCGGCGCCCTGTCCCAGCGGGAGATGAAGGACCAGATCCTGGACAGCATGGAGCTGGAGCGGGAACGGGGCATCACCATCAAGCTGACCCCGGTGCGCATGACCTACCGGGCCCGGGACGGCCAAGAGTACGTTCTCAACCTGATCGATACGCCGGGGCACGTGGACTTCTCCTACGAAGTGTCCCGCAGCCTGGCCGCCTGCGAAGGGGCCTTGCTGGTGGTGGACGCCAGCCAGGGCGTGGAGGCCCAGACCTTGGCCAACTGCTACCTGGCCCTGAAGCACGACCTGGAGATCATCCCGGTCATCAACAAGATCGATCTCCCCAACGCGGACCCCCAGCGGGTGCTCAGGGAGATCGAGGAAACCATCGGCCTCGATCCGGAGACCGCGCTCCTGGCCAGCGCCAAGACCGGCCAAGGCGTGGACGAGATCCTTGAGGCCATCATCCAGCGGGTGCCGCCGCCCAAGGGCGATCCCGACGCGCCCTTGCGGGCCTTGATCTTTGACTCCCATTTCGACCCTTACCGCGGCGCCGTGGCCTACGTGCGGGTGGTGGACGGCACCGTGCGGCCCGGGATGACCATTCAGATGATGAGCTCGGGCAAGACGTACGAAGTGGACGAAGTGGGCGTGTTTGTCCCGGCCATGACCGCCGTGCCCCAGTTGGCCGCGGGAGAGGTAGGCTGCATCCTGGCCACCATCAAGAACGTGCGGGACACCCGCATCGGCGACACCATCACCCAAGCGGATCGGCCGGCCGCGGCGCCCTTGCCCGGCTACCAGCCCGTGAAGCCCATGGTGTTCTGCGGCCTTTATCCGGTGGACAACGACGATTTCGCCGACTTGCGGGACGCCCTGGAGAAGCTGCAGCTCAACGACGCGGCCCTCACCTTTGAGGCGGAGACGTCCAGCGCCCTGGGGTTTGGGTTTCGCTGCGGGTTTCTTGGCCTTTTGCACATGGAGATCGTCCAGGAGCGGCTGGAGCGGGAGTTCGGGCTGAACCTCATCACCACCGCGCCCAGCGTGGTCTACCGGGTGACGCTGACCAACGGCCAGGTGGTGGAGGTGGACAACCCGGCCAAATTCCCCGAGCAGCAGTACATCGAGCAGGTGGAAGAGCCCTATGTGCGGGCCACCATCATGGCGCCCAGCGACTACGTGGGCCCCGTCATGGAGCTGTGCCAGGAGCGGCGAGGCGTTTTCATCAACATGGAATACACGACCCCGGAGCGGGTGCAGCTCATCTACGAGCTGCCTTTGAGCGAGATCCTGCTGGACTTCTTTGACCGGCTCAAGACCCGCACCCGGGGGTACGCTTCGCTGGACTACGAGCTCATTGGCTACCGCCCCGGGGACCTGGTCAAGATGGACATCCTGCTCCACGGCGAGCCGGTGGACGCGCTGTCGTGCATCGTGCACCGGGAAAAGGCCTACGCGCGCGGCCGCCAGCTGGCCGAAAAGCTCAAGGAAGTCATTCCCCGGCAGCTGTTTGAAGTGCCCATCCAGGCCGCCATCGGCCGCAAGATCATCGCCCGGGAAACCGTGCGGGCCCTGCGCAAGGACGTGCTGGCCAAGTGCTACGGCGGCGACGTCACCCGCAAGCGCAAGCTGCTGGAAAAGCAGAAGGAAGGCAAGAAGCGCATGAAGCAGCTGGGCAGGGTGGAAGTGCCGCAGGAAGCCTTTATGGCCGTGCTGCGCATCGATTGAAGGGGCCCGGTGATGCCCATGCGGGGGCTGTACGTCCACGTTCCCTTCTGCGAAAAGCGGTGCCATTACTGCGATTTCAACACGTACCTGCTGCGGGACGGCGGCGTGGAGGAGTACTTGGAGGCGCTGGCCACGGAGGCGGCCCTCTACGCCGCCCAGGAGGACGTGCGGGCAGCCCCCTTTGATACTCTCTACATTGGCGGCGGCACGCCCACGGCCCTGGGGCCCGCCCAGCTGGAGCGGCTGTTCGCGGCCTTGGCCCCCCTGCCCCTGAAGCCAGGCGCCGAGGTCACCGTGGAAGCCAACCCGGGCACCTTGACCGACGCGCGCCTCAAGGCCCTGCAAGCCGGCGGCGCCAACCGGATCAGCCTGGGGGTGCAGTGCCTGGACGACGGGCTGCTCCGGCGGCTAGGGCGCATCCACACGGCGGCCCACGCCCGGGACTGCTTTCGCCGCGCTCGCCAGCTCGGTTTCGACAACATCAACATCGACCTCATGTTTGGCCTGCCCGGGCAGGACGGAGCGGCGTGGCGCCGGACGGTGGACGAGATCATCGCCTGGGGGCCCGAGCACATCTCCTGCTACAGCCTCATCATCGAGGAGGGCACCCTCTTTGGCGATCTTTACGCCCGGGGGCAGCTCTCCCTGCCCGGCGACGAGGCGGAGCTGGCCATGTTTCAGTACGCGATGGAGGCCCTGGGCGCCGCGGGCTACGAGCACTACGAGATCTCCAACTGGGCCCGGCCGGGGCGCTCCTCGCAGCACAACCGCATCTACTGGCTCAACGGGGAGTGGCTAGGCCTCGGCCCCGGGGCCCATTCCCAGTGGCGGGGCTTCCGCTTTGCCAACGAGCGGCTGCCGCAGGACTACGCCCGCCGCCTGGCCGCCGGAGAGCTGCCCATCGCGTGGCGGGAGCCTGTGGACGGGGCCACGGCCCAGGAAGACACCGTCATTTTGGGCTTGCGGCTGCGGGAGGGCGTCGACGGCGAAGCCTTTCGCCGGCGCTTTGGCCAGGGGCTGGACGCGGTGTTCGGGCGGGAAATCGCCCGGCTGCAGGATCTGGGACTGGTGCAGTGGGACGGCGTCCGCCTGCGCCTGACGGAAAAGGGACTGCCCGTGGCCAACCAGGCCTTCCAGGCCTTTATCCGCGTCCCGGCCTGAAGGGCCGGGGCGCAGGCCGCAGCCGTGGCCGAGCGGCCTGGCCGGCGCCTGGGGCTGCGCCGAAGGCTCGGGGCTGCGCTCTAATGCTGGGGGCTGCGCCCTAAGGATCAGGCCAGCGGTGGGCTTCGACGCCTACCGCGTCGGCCACCCGCCGGAAACCGTCCCGGGCCAGGAGATCCCGCAGCTGCCGCAATAGCCGCGCCGGAAAGCCCGGCCCGCCGTAGACGAATCCCGTGTACACTTGCACCAGCGACGCCCCGGCCTTGATCTTCGCATACGCGTCGGCGGCTGACATGATGCCGCCCACGCCGATGATGGGCAGGCGGCCGCCGCACCGGCGGTAAAGGGCCGCCACCACCCGGGTGGAAAGGTCAAACAAGGGCGCGCCGCTCAAGCCTCCGGGCCGTTGCGCCGCGCGGCCCGCCAGACCCGGCCGGGTGACGGTGGTGTTGGTGGCGATAAGGCCGGCCACGCCCTGCTCCAGGCAGACGCCGACGATGGCGTCCAACTCCGCTGCATCCAGATCCGGAGCCACCTTGACAAAAAGGGGGCGGGTGGGGCTGTCGCCCCGGGCGGCCAGCCGGACTTGGGCCTCGCGGAGGGCGGCCAAGAGCTGGGCCAGCACGGGCGCCGCCTGCAGACCCCGCAGTCCTGGGGTGTTGGGGGAACTGACGTTGACCACCACGTAATCGGCCACGGGGTAGACGGTTTCCAGGCAGCGCGCGTAGTCGCCGGCGGCGGCTTCCGCGGGGGTGTCCCGGTTTTTGCCGATGTTGACGCCGATGGGCACCGCCACCTGGGGCCGCGCAGCCGCCAGCCGCCGGGCCAGGGCCGCCGCGCCGCCGTTGTTGAAGCCCATGCGGTTGATGAGGGCCTGGTGGGCCGGGAGGCGCCACAGCCGCACGCCCGGGTTGCCCGGCTGGGGGCGGGGCGTCACCGTGCCCACTTCCACAAACCCGAAACCCAGCGCCGCCAGCGCCGGCACGGCCTCGCCGTCTTTGTCCAGCCCCGCGGCCAAGCCCAGGCAGTTTTGGAAGCGCATGCCCGCGAGCTCCACCGCCAGGGCGGGATCGGAAAAGCCCCAGCGGCGCTGCCAGCGGGCCAGGAGAGCGGGCCGGCCGCTGGCCCGGCGCAGCAGGGCCATGGCCAGGCGGTGGGCCCGCTCGGCGTCCATGGTCCAAAGGAGGGGGCGGATGCAGTCGTAGAAGCCCATCGGCACAAGCCTACCCGTCCCGTTCCAGCGTGTCAACCGGGGATCCGTGAAGATTGACAACACTTCTGGGCCGGTGCTATTTTGAAGGGGAGAAGTTAGCACTCTCTCGGGACGAGTGCTAAGGGAAGGAGGTGGAGCGCGTGCTGGACGAGCGCAAGCGACGGGTGCTTCATGCGCTGACCGAGGATTACATCCAGACAGCCGAGCCCGTCGGGTCCCGCAACCTGGCCCGCAAGTACAACTTGGGCGTGAGCCCGGCCACCATCCGCAACGAGATGGCGGATCTGGAGGACGAGGGCTACCTGCACCAGCCCCATACTTCTGCGGGCCGCATCCCGTCGGACAAAGGCTACCGGTACTACGTGGACGAGCTGATGGCGCGGTGGGAACCCAGTCCGGCTGAGCGCTCCGCTGTCTACCGGGAAGTGTTGGCCGTGCGGCGGGCCATGGAGGAAATGGTGCACGAGGCGGCCCGGCTCTTGGCCCGGGCCACGCAGTACGCTTCGGTGGTGGCCGCCCCGAGCCTGGAGGCCAGCATCTTCCGGCGCCTGGATCTGGTGCCGCTGGATGACCTCCGGGTCGTCGCGGTGGTGGTGGCCGATCCTGGCTTCGTGCAGCACCGCATCGTGGAAGTGGGCCGTCCGGTCAGCCAGGCGCAGTGCGACCAGATGGCTGCCCGCCTAAACCGGCGACTTTTTGGCGTGCGCTACGGCGACATCCGGCGCGACCTTTTGGCTGGGATTAAGGAAGAGGTGGGCCATCCTGAGCTCTACGACGCGGTGGCCGATCTGCTGACCACCGGCCTCAGCGACCGCAAGAGCGATAAGGTCTACCTGGAAGGCACCCTCAATATTCTCAACCAGCCGGAGTTCCGGGACATCGAGCGGGCCCGTTCGCTCCTGGCGCTCTTGGAGGCCCGGGACATCCTCAACGAGGTGTTGAGTGTGGCGGCCCGGGGCGGGGGCACCACGGTCATCATCGGCCACGAGAACCCCGTGGCCGGCTTGCGGGAGTGCAGCGTGGTGTCGTCGGCCTACCGGCTGGGCGACGAAGTCATCGGGGTCATCGGGGTGCTGGGGCCGACCCGCATGGACTACTCCCGGGCGGTGGGGATGGTCGAGTACGTGGCCGACCAGCTGACCGAAGCGCTGGACGCGCTCATGCGGGGCCACTGACGGGCCCCCGTCCGGGCGCGCCTTCGGCCCTGGCGTGGACAGGGCCGCGGGCGTCCATTATTATAGATGGGGCAGGGCCCTTGAGGCGTGTGCGCCGCGAGGGATTTTTTCTTTGTCCAGGGGAGTCGACGGTGTTGCGGCAGGAAAAGGATGATTCCATGACCGGACCGGCGCCGCGCGAGGCGGAAGCCGCGCCGGCGGAGGAAGCAGGCCAGGAGAGCATCCCGGAGGGGCAGCCGCCGGCGGCCGCAGAGAAGGGCGCTGCGGAGCCTCTCGCGGGTGAAGCCCTGGATGAGGCAGGCGAGGCCCGCGCGCCGGCGGCCCCCACCGCCGCCGAGGGGGAATCTGCGGCGGGCGACGGGGGCGCGGCGCCAGAATCCCAGCCCGACGTGGCCTCTCTCGAGGACCGCATCGCGGCCTTGGAGGCGCGCGAGCGGGAGCTGTCGGATCAGTATGTGCGGCTATTGGCAGAATTTGACAACTACCGGCGCCGCACCCGCCAGGAGATGGAGACGCTGCGGGCCACGGCCGCGGAGCGGCTGTTGGCCGACGTGCTGCCCGTCATCGACAGCCTCGATCACGCCCTGGCGGCGGCCGGCGGCGACGCCGCGGGCCCGTTGGGTCAGGGGGTCAAGCTCATCCGGCAGCAGCTGCTGGACGTGCTGGCCCGCCACGGCCTTGCGCCCATCGAAGCGGTGGGCCAGCCCTTTGATCCGAATCTGATGGAAGCCGTGGCCGAAGCTGAACCCGGTGACGGGGCGCCCCCGGGCTACGTCGTGGAGGAGTACCGGCGGGGCTACCGGCTCCACGACAAGGTGCTGCGCCCCAGCCTGGTCAAGGTCGCCGCCGCGCGCTGACCACGGCACCCAGTGACGGGAGGAATTGGCACATGAGCAAGGTCATCGGCATTGACTTGGGCACGACCAACTCGGTGGTGGCGGTGGTGGAAGGCGGCGAACCCGTCATCATTCCCAACGCCGAGGGCGGCCGCACCACGCCGTCGGTCGTGGCCTTTACCAAAGAAGGGGAACGCCTGGTGGGCCAGGCGGCCAAGCGGCAAGCGGTCCTCAACCCGGACCGGACGGTCATGTCCATCAAGCGCAAGATGGGCACCAACCACCGGGTGCGCATCGACGACAAGGAGTACACGCCCCAGGAGATCTCGGCCATGATCCTGCAGAGGCTCAAGGCCGATGCCGAAAACTACCTGGGCGCGCCCGTGACCAAGGCGGTCATCACCGTGCCCGCCTATTTCACCGACGCCCAGCGCCAGGCCACCAAGGACGCGGGCACCATCGCCGGTCTCGAGGTGCTGCGCATCATCAATGAGCCCACGGCCGCCTCGCTGGCCTACGGACTGGACAAGGAAGGCAACCAGACCATCCTTGTCTTTGACCTGGGCGGCGGCACTTTTGACGTCTCCATCCTGGAGATCGGCGACGGCGTCTTTGAGGTCAAGGCCACCAGCGGCAACAACCATCTGGGCGGCGACGATTTCGACGACCGCATCATCCGCTGGCTGGTGGAACAGTTCAAGATGGATCACGGGATCGATTTGACCCGGGACCGGCAGGCCATGCAGCGCCTCAAGGAGGCCGCGGAGAAGGCCAAGATCGAGCTGTCGGGCGTGACCACCACCAACATCAGCCTGCCCTTTATTTCCATGGGGCCCGAGGGGCCGCTGCACATCGATGTCACCTTAACCCGGGCCAAGTTCGAAGAGCTCACCCGGGATCTGGTGGAGGCCACCATGGGGCCGACCCGGCAGGCCCTCAAGGACGCGGGCTTGGAGCCGCATCAGGTCGACAAGGTCATCCTGGTGGGCGGGTCTACCCGCATCCCGGCGGTGCAAGAAGCCATCAAGAACTTGACGGGCAAGGAACCCCACAAGGGCGTCAACCCCGACGAGGTGGTGGCCTTGGGCGCCGCCATCCAGGCCGCGGTGCTGGCCGGCGAGATGAAGGACCTGGTGCTGTTGGACGTGACGCCGCTGTCGTTGGGCATCGAGACGTTGGGCGGGGTGTTCACCAAGCTCATCGAGCGCAACACCACCATCCCCACCTCGGCCAAGCAGGTGTTTACCACCGCGGCCGACAACCAGACGACGGTGGAGATCCACGTGCTGCAGGGCGAGCGCCCCATGGCCGCGGACAACGTGACGCTGGGGCGTTTCCGCTTGGACGGCATCCCGCCCGCGCCCCGGGGAGTGCCCCAAATCGAGGTCAGTTTTGACATCGACGTCAACGGTATTGTCAAGGTGTCGGCCAAGGATCTGGCCACCGGCCGCTCCCAGCAGGTGACCCTGACCGCGTCCACGGGTCTGTCCTCCGAGGACATCCAGCGCATGATCCGGGAGGCCGAGCAGTACGCGGAGGAGGACCGGCGCCGCAAGGAGCTGGCCGAGCTCAAGAACCAGGCCGACAGCTTGATTTACACCGTCGACCGCACCTTGAAGGATCTGGGCGACAAGGTGACGCCCCAGGAGAAGGAAAACATCGAGCAGGCCAAGCAGCGGCTGCAGTCGGTCGTGGGCGGCGACGACGCCCAGGCCATCAAGGACGGCCTGGAGGCCCTTAGCAAGGCGTTGCACGATGTGACCACCCGGGCGTACCAAACCGCCGGGCAGGCGGGCGCTGGTCCCCAGCCCCCGCCGGGCGGCGGCGGCGCCACCGGCGGGGCCGGCGGCGGTGCCACCGTGGAGGGCGAGTACACCGTGTCGGGGGACGAGGAGCGGCGGGGCGCATGACCCGCCGCCCCTGTTTGCCCGGGCGGTTTCGGGATTGGCGGGCGGTGTAGCCATTGGCGACCAAGCGGGATTACTACGAGGTGCTGGGGGTCAGCCGGGACGCGTCGCAGGAGGAGATCAAGCGGGCGTTCCGGCGGCTGGCGCGCCAGTACCATCCCGACGTGAACAAAGACGATCCCCAGGCCGAGGAAAAGTTCAAGGAGATTAGCGAGGCCTATCGCGTCCTGAGCGACCCCAAGACCCGGGAGCAGTACGACCGCTTTGGACACGCGGCCTTTGACGGGGCCGGGGGCGCCGGTCCCGGGGGCTTTGGCCCCTTTGGCCCCGGCGGCTTCGGTGGCGCGGGGGGCTTTGATCCCTTCGGCGATCTCTTCTCTGAGGTCTTCGAGATGTTTACCGGCGGCACCCGCCAGCGGGCCCGGGGCCCCGCGCGGGGCCGGGACTTGGAGATGGAGATCGAGGTGGAGTTTCGGGAGGCCGCGTTTGGCGCGGAGAAAACCATCGAGGTGCCCCGGGTGGAGGTGTGTGCCCGTTGCCACGGCGACGGCGCCGAACCGGGCACGCCCATCCAAACGTGTCCCGAATGCCATGGGACCGGTGAGGTGCGCCACGTCCGGACCAGCGCCTTCGGGCAGTTCGTGACGGTGACCGTATGCCCCCGGTGCAGGGGTGAGGGCCGGTTTCCCCAGAAGCCCTGCCGGGAGTGCCAGGGGGCGGGCCGGGTGCGGCGCCGCCGGCGGATCACGGTGAAGATCCCCGCGGGGGTGGACACGGGCAATCGCATCCGGCTCAGCGGCGAAGGCGATGCCGGTGCCCGGGGCGGCCCGCCGGGGGACCTGTACCTGTATGTCCGGGTGCGGCCCCATCCCTTCTTTGTGCGGGACGGGGTCGACGTCATCACCGAAGTCCCCATCAGCTTCGTTCAAGCGGCGCTGGGGGACGAGATCGACGTGGAGACCTTGGACGGGACGCAAAAGGTCACCATCCCTGAGGGCACCCAGCCGGGCACCGAGTTTCGCTTGCGGGGCCAGGGCATTCCCCGCATGGGCGGCTACGGCCGCGGGGATCAGATCGTGCGGGTCCGGGTGGAAGTGCCCCGCCGGCTCAGCGCGAAACAGAAGGAGCTGCTGCGGGAGTTCGCCCGGGCCAGCGGCGAGGAGCCCAAGGGCAGCCGCGGGTTTTTTGATCGGGTGCGGGACACTCTGGGCGGGCGCAATGCCCAATAGCCCCGGCGTCCGGTGGAGGTTGGCGCGGTGCGGTGGATGAAGGTGGCTGTACACACCTACTCGGAATGCGAAGAGGCCGTCACCCAGATCCTGCTGGCCGCCGGCGCCCAAGGCGTGGTGCTGGAGGGGGAGGGCCACCAGCGGGCCGTCATCGCCTTTCTCCCCGAGGGCGCCGCGGTGTCCGCGGAAGAAATCGGCCAACGCGTCCGGGCCCTGGCCCGGTACGGCTTGCAGCCGGGGCCGGCCCAGGTGTCGGTGGAGTGGGTGCACGACGAAGCTTGGGCCGAAAGCTGGAAGCGCCACTACCGGCCCTTGCCCGTGGGCCGGCGGCTCCTGATCAAGCCGGCGTGGGTGACGGTGGCGCCTACGGACCGGCACGTCATCGAGCTGGACCCGGGCATGGCCTTTGGCACCGGCTATCATCCCACCACCGCGCTGTGCCTGGAAGCCTTGGAAGAATTGGTCCGCCCCGGCGACACCGTGGTGGATGTGGGCACCGGCTCAGGGATCTTGGCCATTGCGGCCGCCCTCCTGGGTGCCGGCGCGGTGATCGCCGTCGACATCGACCCCCAGGCGGTGCACGCGGCCCGGGAAAACTGCCGGCGCAACGGGGTCCACGACAAGGTGTGGGTGGCCGAGGGCAGCGCGGCCGCGGCCCGGGCTTTGCTGGCACAGCAGCAGGCGGATGTGGTGGTGGCCAACATTTTGGCCGACGTCATCGCCGGCATGGTCCCGGAGCTGCACGGCCTCTTGCGCCCCGGCGGGCAGCTGGTGGCCAGCGGCATCATCGCCGACGCGTGCGACGGGGTGCGGGCGCGGCTGGTGGACGCGGGGTTTGTCCTCCGCGCCCAGCGGGCCCGGGGCGAGTGGCGCTGCCTGGTGGCGGAGCGAGCCCGCTGATGCACCGCTTTTTCCTGGCCGGAGATCCGGGAGACACAGGGGAGGCGACGGTCCAACAAGGCGTGCAATATCCGGCCGGCGGGGGAGAGGCGGCCGCGGTGGGCGAGCCTGCCTTGGCGCCCGGCCAAGTCGCGGTGCTGGTGGGCAGCGACGCGCAGCACATCGCCCGGGTGCTTAGGCTGCGGCCCGGCGACCGGATCGTTCTCTGCGACGGGCGGGGCTTTGACTACGCCGCGGAGTTGGTTTCCGTGGACCCGGCCCGGGTGGCGGCCCGGGTCCTGTCATCCGCGCCCTCCCGGGGCGAGCCGCCCCTCTTCCTCATCCTGGTGCAAGGCATTCCCAAGGGCGACAAGATGGACCTGGTGGTACAGAAGGCGGTGGAGGTCGGGGTAAGCCGCATCATTCCCGTGTTGGCTGCCCGCACGGTGGTGGCGTGGGACGCAGCCAAGGCCGAGGCCCGCCGCCGCCGCTGGCAGCGCATCGCGTATGAGGCGGCCAAGCAGGCCCAGCGGGGGCGGGTGCCCACCGTGGCGCCGGTCACTTCCTTGTCGGACCTTTTGGCCTCCGCCGCGCCGGGCGCCGGCGGGGACCTGGGGCAGATCATCGTCCCCTGGGAAGCGGCCCGGGACGCGGGCCTGCGGGACGTGTTGCGCGGAGTGCCGCCGCCGGGACCCGTGACGGTCATTATCGGTCCCGAGGGCGGACTTGAGGCGGGGGAGGTGGCCCTGGCCCAAGCGCGCGGCGCCCACACCGTCACCTTGGGTCCCCGGGTGCTGAGGACGGAGACCGCTGGGCTGGTGGCGGCCAGCGTGATCCTGTACGAGTGGGGGGACCTGGGCGGATCCGAACGGGACGCCGGGGACGGGGCCGGGACCGCCCCGCACCGGGTGCCGGCGGACTGAGCCGGGCGGGACCAGCCGCCGGCGGGTCAGGGCAGCCGCAAGGTCACGGCCTCGGCGGCCAGCGGCGGATCCGAGGTCAGCGTCCCGTGCACCTCCACGGTGCCTGTCACCGGGCGCCCCGCGGCGTCCCGGCCGTCCCATACCGCGGTGAAGATGACCAGTTCTCCCGGCGGCCAGCGGCGCTGCTGGATGGCCTGGTGGAAGACGCGGCCCTGGGACCAGCGCCAGATTTCCTCGCCGTCTTGAACGACGACGAAGTCGTAGGTCTGGCCGTTGCGGAAGGTCACCACTGCCGTCTCCTCGCCCGTGGCCATGGCGCCCAGGACGAAAAGGTATCGCGGCTCGTCGCCTGTAGCCAGCGGTTCCACGGACAGGGCGACGGCTACCGGGGGCGCGGTCCCGGGCCATCCGGGGCCCGTGACGGTTTCCCCTGCGCCTTTCCCTGCGCCCATCCCTGCGCCAGTCATGAGGGCGCCCACCCCTCCCAAGATGAACAGCAGCCGCCAATCCCAGCGGAGAGCCGCCGGTCGGCGCGCTCGGACCGTATGGTTCCTCCACATCAGGTAAACCCCCTCTCGTGGGCAAGACCGCCCCACGGCCTTAAGCCCGGGGCCCGGATCCGGCGCCGCGGGGCCGGCGGCCCGGGCCCATGGGCTCGGCTCAGCGGTGGATCAAGGCCGCCAGGCGACTCTGGTCCGCGGCCGGCAGCGTGTCCCAGATGGCCAGGGGCAAGTCGACGGACACGGTACCGTCCTCGGGCACGGCGACTTCAGCCAGGCCGGCGAAGTCACCGGGGCCCATCAGGCCGTCGGGGTACGCATCGATCCAGCCAAACACCGTGTGCCGGCCGGGGACAAGCCCTTCGACCCGGGCCACGGCCTGGCCCCCCTGCCGTTGGGGATGGACGGGTCCCCAGACGTGGCTGCCGTCGGCCGCGGCAACACCTACCAAGGCGTGAATCGGATCCGACCGGGTCACCGCCGCGTAGGCATTGACCAGGCCCCATCCGTACCGGTGGTCGAAGCCGGGCGCCCCCAGGTCCTCCGCCGTGTAGCGCAAGAGGTCCCGGATCTCCTGGGCGTCGGTGATACCTGCACTATACATCAGCGCGACGATGCCCGTCACGTGGGGAGCCGCGAAGGAAGTTCCCTGTTGGTAGGAGTAGACGGCGCTGCCGCTGGTCAGGTTGGTGCTCAGGACGCCGTCCAGCCGGCTGCGCCGGGTGTCGCCGCCGGGCGCCACCAGATCCAGCTCGGGCCCGTAGTTGCTGTACCAAGCGGCTTGCTTGTGGCGGTCCACCGCTCCCACCGCGATGACGTCGGGATGGCTGGCGGGCATGGTGACTCGGCCGCTGTCATTGCCGGCGCCGGCCACCAGCACGACGCCCCGGCTGGCCGCGTACTCGATCTGCTGATTGACGAAGGTGTCGTTGTAGGCCGCGTCCCAGGCCAGGCTCATGTTGATGACGTGCGCGCCGTTGTCGACGGCCCAGCGGATACCCTGGCCCACCGCGGCCACCGTGCCGCCGGACCGGGAGCTCATGACCCGCACCGGCATAATGGACACATTCCAGTTGATGCCGGCGATGCCCCGGGCGTTGTTGGCCGCGGCCGCGATAATTCCGGCCACCATGGTGCCGTGGCTGACGTCGGTGGCGTCGTCGGTGTAGTTGGTGGCCGACTGGCCGCTGGCAAAGTTGCGGCCGTGGACGATGTTGACCCCCGCCAAGTCGGGATGCTGGGGCAACAGGCCCGTGTCCAGCACCGCCACCACCACGTCGCGGCTGCCGGTGGTCACTCCCCAGGCGTAAGGGATGCTGATCAGGGGCAGGCTCCACTGTTGGTCGAAGTAGGGATCGTTGGGGGTCGGAACCGCCACCGGGTATACCTGCCGGTTGGGTTCCACCGACACCACGTTGGGCAGCTGGGCCAGCCGCAGCTCCGTCTCCAGGGGCGACGCACCCTCGGGCGCCGCGACCAGGTAGAAGTTGTCGGCCAGCCGCTCCAAGACGTGGACGCCCGCCGCGGCCCACATGTCTTGCACAGCCTGGACCGGGTAATCGGCGTTCATCTGGACGATCCACTGGCCGGGCACCGTGGCGGCCGCGGTGCGCACCACGGATCGGCTTGCGCCCGCGGCCCGCAGCTCCTCCTCCAGCCGGCCGGCGGACCCGATGGAGGCTGGCCGGGCGCCGGCCGCGCCCGCGGCACTGGTGCCGGACGGGGCGTTGACCAGCCGGACGAGGGCTTCCACGGCGCCGTTGCCCATGGGCGGCGGCGCATCGCCGCTGCCGCCGTCGTCGCCGTCCTCCAATGGCAGCAGGCGTACGGTGATAAAGAGCTGCTGGCCCGGGGCCGGCTGGATGAGCACTGTGGCGCTGCGGTAGCCCGGGGCCACCGCGGTCACCGTCATGGTGGCGCCATCCACCGGCACCTGGGGCAACGAGAAGGCGCCGTCGTCGCCGGAGATGGTTTCCAGGTCACCGACCCGCACCACCGCGCCGGCGATGGGGGCGTCGCCGGCGCCGTCGGCCACCACGACCCCTTGCAGGCCAAAGGTGCCGGCGCCGGGGCGGGACCCGAAGCATCCCGCCAAGACCGCGGCCAGCAGCAGCAGCGCGATGCCTGCCAGCGGGCGGCGGCGCGTCCTCTGGGCATTGGGAACGTCTCTCACGAGCGGTGAATGCCTCCTCCACTGACAATCGCTTGCGGCAGTGGTCAACCATTCCTTGACCCGCGGTCTGGAACCCTGCTCCGGCCATAATGGGAATCGCTGGGGCGGATAGGAACGGTCGGGCCGGGGACGGTTTCCGTCCTGGGCCGCCGCGCGGCATAGACTGGTACGAACCCGGCGGGCTTTGGGACGGGTCATGGCCCTGGGACGTGCCCGTTCCGGAGCGTTCCTTTGGAGAGGTGGAGAGAATGCCGAGAAAAGTTGTCGCGCCTAGGCGCCTGGGCGCCGCGCGGGGGCGCCGATCGGTCCCCCGGAGCTGGCGCCGGCGGCGGGGGGGCCGCACCAGATTCCGGCGGGTGGCGCTCCCCGTTCCTTCCCGGCGGCTTCGGGCCAGCGTGCCTCAGGCAGCGTCCGACTACCCAGCGGCAGCCCCGGCGGCTGCGCCCGAGCTTTCCCTGGAAGACCCGCTGGTGCGGGCGACCCGCGACGCGCTCCGCCGGCTGGTGGGGCAGCGGGTCCAGCTGCTCATCGCGGGCCAGGCAGTGCCCGAGATCGGGCCCTGGGACACGGACGGCATGCTGACCGGGGTGGGAGAGAGCCTGGTCGCTTTGCGCCCCGGGCACGGCCCCAACGCCGGGCGGGAGATCCGCTTCTCCCTGCACAGCGTGCTGGGCTTCATTCCCTTGCCCGGCATGGACCCGGGGATGCCCCGGTGACCGACCGGACCGCCGCCGGGGCCGAGGTGAGGCGACCGGGGCCGCGCAAATGAGAAAGCGTTCCTAAGGCAGGGGGGGACGGGCCCACATACCGTAGCACTGAAGCCAACGAAAAGGAGGTGCCGTCGATGTCTTGCGTCAACGGCGTGCGTACGGTGGTGGTGCGGCCCGTTTCCGTCTGCTCGAGCTTCGTGCGGACCATTGCGGTCAAGCCCATCGCCCTGCGGACGGTGGCTGTGCGGCCCATCTTCGTCCGCTCCATCGCGGTGCGGCCGATCCTGGTGCGGCGGATCTTTCTGCGCACCGTCGCCGTCAAGCCCGTCTCTGTCCGGCCTGTCTTCCTGCGCACCATCGCGGTCCGGCCCGTGTTGGTCCGCCGGGCCTTCGTCAGGCCTATCTTCGTCAATGGCCTGCGCACTATCGCCGTGAAGAACCACTTCTGCTGAAGCTGCTCCCGCGCGGGCCCGCACCCGGGCCCTCCACCCCGCGGCAGCCGCCGCCAGGCGCGTCCCGGTTGAGCTCAGCACCGGGGCGCGCCGCTTTACCTTTGCTCCCGCCTGCGTTATACTGAAGGCAAGCTCGGCCGCAGGCTCAGGAGAAGGGAGAGCGGGACCGTGTTTGGCATCGGCGCGACGGAACTGATCATCATCTTAGTCCTGGCCTTGATCATTTTTGGCCCCGGCAAGCTGCCTGAGGTGGGCAAGGCCATCGGCCGCGGCATTCGGGAGTTCAAGAAGGCCACCAGCGCGGCGGTAGACGACGAGGACGAGAAGCCGAAGATCGCCAACACCGTGGAAGCGCAAGCCGTGCGCAAGGACGACGTGGCCTCTTCCACCTGATGACCATCACCGGTTGCGGATACCGGTGACCGACCACCTGCGCACCATCATGATCGGGCCGGGTCCCGGACGGGCGCTGCCGACCGGAGGGGCGCTGGCTTGAGGATTTTTGCTATCGGTGATCTGCACCTCCCGGGCGGGCAGGACAAGCCCATGGACGTGTTCGGGCCTGGCTGGGCCGATCACCCGCAAAAGATCCGCCGCGCCTGGCTGGAAGTGGTTGGGGCGGGCGATGTGGTCCTCATGCCCGGCGACCTCTCCTGGGCCATGACCTTGGAGCAAGTCCAAGGGGATTTCCAATATTTGGCCACCCTGCCCGGGCGCATCGTCCTCATCCGCGGCAACCACGACTACTGGTGGAGCAGCATCAGCAAGGTGCGGCGGGCGTTGCCCCCCAACGTGACGGCGTTGCAAAACGACCACCTGCTGCTGCCCCGCGGGTGGGCCGTGTGTGGAACCCGGGGCTGGACCGTGCCGGGCAGCAGCGGGTTCCGGCCCGACGAAGATATGAAGATCTATTTGCGGGAGCAGCAGCGCCTGGAACTCTCTCTCAAGAGCGCCCTGCAGGCGGGGGCGGAGCGCCTCATCGTTATGCTGCACTACCCGCCCACCAACGAGCGCCACGAGCCTTCCGGCTTCACCCGCCTCATGGAGGCGTATCCCGTCGTGCACTGCGTCTACGGCCATCTCCATGGGGCCGCCCGGCGGCAAGCCCTCACGGGCCAGGTGGGCAGCATCCGCTACCATTTGGTGGCTTGTGACGCCATCGATTTCCGCCCCATCCTCATCGAAACCATCCCCGACTGAATCCGTGCATAGGGTTTCTACGGGCAATCCCGCCCTGGGCAGGAAATGCCACGAAACCTTTGAAAGATGCCGACATAATCCGTCCTAGCCGTGGAGGTGCCGGGCGCGGTTGACAACGGCGCGGAAAGGGAAACCCTTGCCGCCGCGCGCCCGCACCGGCCTTTGCACATATCCTGCTGCGGGGCCTTTGAGGAGCGCGCCGGGGAGGAGGGGCAGGTATGGTGCGGTTGAGCCCGGACCACCAGGCCATTCAGGCCATGGCCCGGGATTTTGCCCGGAGCGAAGTGGCGCCCCTGGTGGAAGAGTACCAGCGGCGGCGGGCGCTCCCGCCGGACATCGTGCGCCGCATGGGGGAGCAAGGCCTGATCGGGATCATGTTCCCGGAAGAGTACGGCGGCGCCGGCGGCGACGTGCTGGCCCAAGCCCTGGCGGTCCAGGAGATCTCCAAGGTGGACGCCGGCATCGGCGTCACGCTGCTGGTCCAAGTACTGGCCCTTTACCCCATCTGGCAGCACGGCACCGAGGAGCAAAAGCGCCGCTACCTGCCGGCGGGCTTGCGGGGCGAGATCATCGGGGCCATCGGCATGACGGAGCCCGACGCGGGTTCGGACTTCGCCGCGGTACAGACCCGGGCTGTTCGGGACGGGGACGCCTGGGTCATCGACGGCCGCAAGACTTTCATTACGAACGGACCGGTGGCCGATTTCGTCCTGGTCGCGGCCCGGACGGTGCCGGGCGCCGGGCGCAAGGGCTTGTCCCTCTTCATCGTCGACAGGGGCACGCCGGGCTTTTCCGTCGCGCGCAAGTTGGACAAGATGGGATGGCACACGTCGGAAACCGGAGAGCTGCTCTTTGAAGGCTGCCGGCTCCCAGCGGAGCAGCTCCTGGGCCGGGAGCAGCAAGGCTTCTATTATGTCATGGAGGACTTCAATCTGGAGCGGGTCTTCCTGGCCGCGCAGTGCGTGGGGCTGGGCGAAGCGGCCTACGAGGCGGCCCGGGACTACGCCCTGGCTCGCCGGCAGTTTGGCCGGCCCATCGTGGCTTTCCAGGCGGTGCGCCACCAGCTGGTGGAAATGTACGCGCAGGTGGAGCAGGCGCGGCTCTTGCTGTACCAGGCCTGCGGGGCGTACCAGGACGGGGGCGGGGACCGGGTGCTGGCCGCGTCTTTGGCCAAGTGGGTCGCGTCGGAGATGGTCAACCGGGTTACCGGCCAGGCGGTGCAAATCCACGGTGGCTACGGCTACGTCACTGACTACCCCGTGGAGCGGTACTACCGGGACGCGCGGGTCTACACCATCGGTGGCGGCACGTCGGAGATTCAAAAGGAGATTATGGCGCGGCGGCTTGGTTTGGCCGTACCAGAAGCCCGGGACGAAAAGGGCGCTTCGAAAGGACATCCCTGAGCAGGAAGGCATCGGCCGCCGTCGAACCATTAGGAAAGACCTGCGGGAAGGGGGTGGAGCGCGGGTGACTGAAACCTGCGTCTTCTGCCGGATCGTGAGGGGCGAGTTGCCCAGCGACCGAGTGTATGAAGACGACCGCGTCATCGCGTTTCGCGACATCAACCCCCAAGCCCCGGTGCATGTGCTCATCATACCCAGGCAACACATCGCTTCCCTGGCGGAGCTGGGGCCCGGCGACACGGAGCTGGCCGGGCACCTGCTGCAGGTGACGCGAAACCTGGCCGAACAGTTGAATATCCGGGAATCGGGCTACCGCGTGGTGACCAACTGCGGCCCGGATGGTGGTCAGGTCGTCTTTCACCTGCATTTCCACCTCCTGGGCGGCAAACCTCTAGGGCGGTTTGCGTAAAGGCCCGCGGTGCACATCTGGCGCCAGAGAGGGGGTAGCCCGGAGCCATGGCCGAAGTGCGCGTCGGGAAGAACGAGAGCCTGGACAAGGCCCTGCGCCGGTTCAAGAAGCTCAGCCGCCGGGAAGGCATCCAGTCGGAGCTGCGCAAACGGGAACACTACGACAAGCCCAGCGTGAGGCGGAAGAAGAAGGCGGCCGCCGCACGCAAGCGCCGCAAGTGACAGGCGGGCCACGGGACGAGGAGGGGGAGGCCGGAAGGGCCTCCCTTTTTTCCGCCAAGTTCCGCCCCAGCCCGTCGGCGGCGGCGGCCGAGGAAGGGACCCGGTCGCTGGGCCGGACCGTGGAACGGGGGAGGGGCCGTGGGCATAAGCCGTTGGTTGGGCCTGGTGTTGGGCCTGCTCTTGGGCGTCTACGGGGGCGGCGGGTTTGGCCAGCCGGCGGCGCCCCAGGTGGTCGTCATCCCTATCACCGGGACCATCGATGAGGGACTGGCCGCCTTCGTGGAGCGGGCGGTGGCAGCCGCAGCCAGCGCCGGAGCCGACGCGATCCTGATCGAGGTCAATACCTTTGGCGGCCGGGTCGACTCGGCTACCGGCATCCGCGACGCCCTCTTGGGCGCGGGGCGGCCGGTGCTGGCCTTTGTCCGGGAACGGGCGTGGTCCGCGGGAGCCCTCATCACCTTGGCCGCGGAGAAGATCGCCATGGCGCCGGGCAGCAGCCTGGGCGCGGCCGAACCCCGGCCGGCGGAGGAAAAGACCATCTCGGCCCTGAGGGCCGAGTTCGAGGCCACCGCGGAGCGCCACGGGCGGGATCCCCGGGTCGCGGCGGCCATGGTGGATCAGCGCATCGAGATCGAGGGGCTGGTGGCCGCCGGCGAGATCTTGACCCTGTCCGCCGCCCGGGCCTACGACATCGGGTTCGTGGATCTTGTGGCTGACAGCCGGGACGCGGTGCTGGCGGCCTTCGGGTTTCCCGGCGCGGTGGTGGAAGAACTGGCTCCCAACTGGGCAGAGCGGGTGGCGCGGTTTCTGACGGATCCCGTTATCAGCTCCCTGCTGCTCACCTTGGGCATGCTGGGCCTGTGGGCCGAAATCACCACCCCAGGCTGGGGCGTGCCCGGCACCGCGGGATTGGCCGCCTTGGCGCTGTTTTTTGGCGCGCGCCTGATCACCGGCCTCGCGGGGCTGGAAGTCGTGCTCCTGTTCCTATTGGGCGTCGGCCTGCTTTTGCTGGAGATCCTAGTGATTCCGGGCTTTGGCATTGCGGGCATCGGGGGCCTGGTGGCCATCTTTGCCAGCCTGTACTTGTCCTTTCCGGACGCGGCCACCGCGTTCACCGCCATCGGCGCCGCGACCCTGGCCACCGTCGTCTTTGCTATCCTGCTGCTGCGGCGGATGCCCAAGACCGGGCTCTGGCGGCGCCTCGCCTTGGAAACCAAGCTGGAGGATGTGGGCGTGCCGGAGGACGATCCCGACCATCCCGTGGTCCGCGTGGGCGCCCTCGGCCGGGCCTTAACGCCCCTGCGCCCGGCCGGCACCGTCGAGATAGAGGGCGTGCGGGTGGATGCCGTGTCCGACGGCGAGTTTGTCCCGGCGGGCACCGCGGTGGTCGTGGTCCGGGTGGTGGGGGGCCGGGTGACGGTGCGGGCCCACCGCGACTGAGGGCCTGGGCCTGTCCGGCGGGCGGGAGAGCGGGGGCTGCAAGGGTAACATGAGCATGAGAATACGAGGCTGTGGCAATGGCCTGTGGGGAGGCTGAGACCGTGGAACTGGCGACCATGTCGGGACTGTTGCTCTTCCTGCTGGCGATCATTTTTGTCATCGTGTTCTTCAACTTCATTCCGGTGGGGCTGTGGATCTCCGCCTGGGCGTCGGGCGTGCGGGTGGGCATCCTGCAGCTGGTGGGGATGCGCCTGCGCCGGGTGCCACCGGCGAAAATCGTGCTGCCGCTGATCAAGGCGGTGAAGGCCGGGCTGGACGTGGCCATCGACAAGCTGGAAGCCCACTACCTGGCCGGCGGCAACGTGGACCGGGTGGTGGATGCCCTGATCGCCGCCCACCGGGCCCAGATCGAGTTGAGCTTTGAGCGGGCTGCGGCCATCGATCTGGCCGGCCGGAATGTGCTGGAAGCGGTGCAGGTGAGCGTCAACCCCCGGGTCATTGAGACGCCCGTCATCTCCGCGGTGGCGAAAAACGGCATCGAGCTCAAGGTCAAGGCCCGGGTGACGGTGCGGGCCAACATTCAGCGCCTGGTGGGCGGCGCCGGCGAAGAGACCATCGTGGCCCGGGTGGGCGAAGGCATTGTCACCACCGTCGGGTCGTCGGCCAGCCACGAGGAAGTGCTGGAGAACCCGGACTTGATTTCCAAGACGGTGTTGGAAAAGGGCCTAGACGCGGGCACCGCCTACGAGATCTTGTCCATCGACATCGCCGACGTGGACGTGGGCCGCAACATCGGGGCTCAGCTGCAGATCGACCAGGCGGAAGCCGACAAGAACATCGCCCAGGCCAAGGCGGCGGAGCGGCGCTTTGCCGCCCTGGCCCGGGAGCAGGAAATGCGGGCGATGGTGGAAGAGATGCGGGCCCGGGTGGTGGAAGCCGAAGCCGAAGTGCCCAAGGCGCTGGCCGCGGCCCTGCGGGAAGGGCGCCTGGGCGTGTTGGATTACTACGCCATGCGCAATCTCATCGCCGACACCGAGATGCGCCAGGCCATCAGCCGGGGCGGGGAGGCCCCTGAGCCCAAGCCGGGCGGTGAAGCCCCCAAAGGATCCCGGTGAGAGCCGGTGGAGAAACCGATACGGGGGAATGGGACGGCGCCGGCCGGGGAGGTGAGGCATTGTGCCCCTGGATGAGCTTTTGGCCCTGTTGTTTGCTTTCTACATTCTGAGCTGGGTCATGGCGGCCCTGGCGCGCCGCCGGCCCGGGCCCGGCGGCGGGTCCGCCGGGGACGACGGGGCGGGGCCCGAAGACATCTTGGACATGGACGAACTGGAGCGGCGGCTGCGCCGGGCCCGGGAGGAGATGCTGCGCCCGCCGCCGGCCGGCCCGGATGAGGGGCCGCCGCCGGTGATCCCGCGGCCTGCCGCCCCCGGGGAGTGGCCGCTGGGGGTGCCGTCCCCGCGGCCGGCGGCGGAAACGCCGGCTCGGACAGCGCCGGCTCCGGCGGCGCCGGTTCCCGTGGGGGCGCCCGCCCAAGGCGGGGCAGAGAGGCCCCGGATGCCCGCGGCGATGCGGCGCCCCGCCACCCGGCCCACGGTACGGCCATCCCGCCCCGACGAGGTTTTTGATGACCTGACGCTGGCCGAAGGTGACTGGGGCGCGGGCGCCGCGGATATCCCGCTGGGCGCGGACGTCCTGGACATCCCGGACATCGCGGGGAGCGGGGGCGCCTTGACGGACGGTCCGCTGCGCGGCCAGCCGCCGGCCGCCCCTGGGGCCGGGGAACGGCGGGCTGCGCCCGGGCAGCTGCCCCCCGCGGCCGCGGCGCTGCTCGCGCGGGGGCAGCCGTGGCTGGCGGCGGTAGTCCTCAAGGAGGTGTGGGATGCTCCCCGGGCCCTGCGGCCCCATCGGGCCTGGCCCAGGGGGCATCCGCAGGTCTAGCCGGCGCGCCCGCGGCATAGGGTGTCCCGGGAGGGACGGCCGTGGGACGGCAGCGCGGCAGCGTGGCAGAGCGCCTGGTGCGGGCCTTGGAGCTGCCCCAGGATATCGTTTTCAACCTGCCCAAGACGACGCTCATCGGCGATGTGCAGATGCTGGTGGAGAACCATCAAGGGCTGCTCAAGTACACGCCCCGCGAAATCCGGATTCGCACCACCCAGGGTGAGCTGGTCGTGACGGGCAGCCGCCTCGCCATCGGCAGCATTCTCCCTCAGGAACTGGTGGTGGACGGGCGCATCCTCCAAGTGCAGCTGCACCGCTGAGGAGGCCCGCCCCGGCCTATGCGCGCCCTGTCGTCCCTGTTCAGAGGATATGTTATAATCAGAGCAAAGGGTGGCCGCCTCGAAGCGTTCGTAAACCGGGTCGTCGCCCAGGGGATCGCCCTGTGGCGGCTGGAGCGGGTGGCCCCGCACCTCCTGGTGGCCCGGGTGGCGGCGTCCGACTTCCCGCGGGTGGCCAGGGCGGGCCGGCGGCTGGGAGTGCACGTGGTCATCCTGCACAAGGCCGGCCTGCCGTTTTTGTTGCTGCGGGCTGGACGCCGGCCCGCCTTCGTGGCCGGCGGGGCGCTGCTGGCCGCCCTGCTGTACGTGCTGGGCCAGTTCGTCTGGTTCGTGCGGGTGGAGGGTGTCCAGGCCTTGCCGCCGCACCGCCTGTTGGCGGTGGCGGCCGAGGCGGGCTTGCGCCCGGGCGTTTTGCGGGACCTGGTGCGGCGGGACGTGGTGGAGCGGCGGCTGTACCTGGAGATCCCCCAGTTGGCCTGGACGGCGGTGGAGATCCGGGGCACGGTGGCCACCGTCCGGGTGGTGGAGCGCACCGAACTGGAGGCCGGCCAGCGGCAGCCGGGCCATATCGTGGCCGTACGCGACGGTGTGGTGGAACAGGCGGCCGCGCTGCGGGGCGAAGTGCTGGTGACCCCCGGGGAAACGGTGCGGGCGGGCCAGCCCCTCATCAGCGGCATGCTGCCGCCGGGCAGCGCGGAGTACCAGGAGCACATCGCCCGGGGTCAGCTGCCCTACGTGCGGGCCGCCGGCGTCGTGCGGGGCCGCACGTGGTACCGGGGGCTGGCGGAGGCGCCGCTTGTGCGGGTCGTAGAGGAGGATACGGGCAGGCGGCACCGCTACGGGATCCTCCGCCTGGGCCGGTGGCAACTGCGCCTGGGCCGCACCGCGGCCCCCTTTGCCGCGGCCCGGTGGGAGGAGCACACCCGGTCGCTGGCCGCCCTACCCGGGCTCTCGTGGACGTGGCATGTGGCCTACGAAGTCCGGCGGTGGGAGGAACCCGTGGGCGCGGCCCAGGCCCGGGCCGAAGCGGTGGCCCAGGCCCGCGCCCAGGTGGCGGCGCAGCTGCCGGCCGGGGGCGAAATTCTGGACGAGCAGGTAACCGTCACCGAGGACCGGTCCGCGGGTGTGGTGCGGGCCATGGTCACGCTGGAGGTCCTGCAGGATCTGGGCCGGTTTGCGCCCATCGGCGCCGGCCCGGACGGCCAAGACGGCTGACTTCCGGGGAGGGATACGGACCAGCTTTGAGCAAACCGTTGATGGAAGCCGCCTTCGCGGTGGAGGACAACTCCGCGGCCCTGGGCGTCTTTGGCGAGCGGGATGAGCACCTGCGCACCATCGAGCGGGCCCTGGGGGTAACCATCGTGCCCCGGGGCAACGCCCTCGCCATCAGTGGAGAGCCGGCCGCCGTGGACCAGGCTCTGCGGGTGCTGCGGGATTTGGCGGAACTATGCCGGACGCGTCCTTACCTGACGGCCCAGGAGGTCCGCTACGCCCTGCGGCTGGCCGCGGGGGGCGCCGGCGCCACGCTGGCAGACATCCAGCGGGATGTGGTGGTGGTGACGGCCCGCGGGCGGCCGGTGACGCCTCGCACCTTGGGGCAAAAGCTGTACGTGGACGCCATGCGGCGCCACAGCCTCGTCTTTGCCATCGGGCCCGCGGGGACCGGCAAGACGTACCTCGCGGTGGCGGTGGCCGTGGCCGCCCTGCGGGCCCGGTCGGTGGCCCGTCTCGTCCTGACCCGGCCCGCGGTGGAAGCCGGGGAGCGCCTCGGTTTCCTCCCGGGGGATCTGCAGGATAAAGTGGATCCCTACTTGCGGCCTTTGTACGATGCCTTGTACGATATTGTCGGTGCGGAGGCGTTCCAGCGCCAGGTGGAGCGGGGCGTCATCGAGGTGGCTCCCCTGGCCTACATGCGGGGCCGGACCCTGGAGGACGCCTTTGTCATCCTGGATGAGGCGCAAAATACGACGCCCGAACAGATGAAGATGTTTCTTACCCGCATGGGCCTCCGCTCCCGCATGGTGGTCACGGGGGACTTGACGCAGATCGACTTGCCCCCGGGCCAGATGTCGGGGCTGGCCCATGCCCGGGCCGTGCTGGCCGACACGGGCATTCCCTTTGTGGATTTGTCCGACGCGGATGTCGTCCGGCACGAGCTGGTGCAAAAGATCGTCCGCGCCTACGAGCGGGCGGAGCAGCGCGGCTTGCGGGCTCGGCCGGCGGGCCGGGCCCCCGAGCCGGGAGATGAGGAGTATGACCAAGAAACCTGACGGTACCGGAGTCCACGATCCGGCCCGCAAAGGAGGCGCCCACCGGGTGTGGGCGTCTTTGCGCGCGGGCCTGTGGGAGCCGGTGCACGGCTTTTTCTCCCGGTCCAGCCGGGCCCGGCGGGTCCTGTTGGCCGCCGTGATGTTTGCGGTACTGCTGGCGGTGATGGCCGCCGACAAGGCGCCTGACGTGCTGGACTGGCAAGTGGGCGACGTGGCCACCCGGGACGTGGCCGCGCCCCGGGACGTGGTGGACCGCTACCGCACAGAGCAGCTGCGGGAGCAGGCGGCCCGGGAGGCGGTGCGGCAGGCCGAGCTGGACCCTGTGAACTGGGAAATTAATCCCGCCGAAGCCCTGCGGGCCGAGGAGCGGGTTAAGGCCATTTTCCAGATACTGTGGGCGGTGCGGGCCCGGGCCGGGGTCGAGCTGGGCGGCGAGCCCGGCGGGGGAGCGCCCCCGGAGCCTGGGGCCACCGCACCCGGAGCCGGCGGGGAACCGGACGCCGCGGCCGGCGCTGCGGCACCGGCCGATGACGGGGCCGGAGACACCGGGGCGGCGGGCGACGCCCTTTCGCCGGAGGTCGCCGAGCCGGCGCCGTCCGTCGCCCTGCCCCCCGAGCTGGTGGAGGAGCTGCTGGCCGAGGCCGAGGCGCTCTTGGCCGAGCAGGGTATGCCCCTCGGGCGTGACGTCCTGGCCTACGGGTTGACGCGGGACGACGGTGCCCTCGCGGCCCTGGAGGAGCGCACCCTGCGGGTGGTGGCCGATGTGATGCTGCGCCGCCGCATCAGCGCCGAAGACCTGGAGCGGGAGCGGGAAGCGGTGGCGGCCGAACCGCAGGTGGCGACCCTGTCCGGGGAGGAGCAGGCCTTCGTGGCCGAGGTGGTGCGCGCGGTCCTGCGCCCTAACCTGATCCCAAGTCCGGAGCGCATCGAGCGGGCCCGGCAGGAAGCGATGCGGGCCGTGGCCGAGGTGCGGGTCCGGGAAGGCCAGATCATTATCCGCCGCGGCGACCCGGTGACCGTGGAACATATCATGCTGCTGCAGGATCTGGGCATGCTGGACGGCCGCTACAGCTACGGCCAGCTGGCCGGCGACGCGCTGCTGCTGCTGCTCCTGTTTGCCATGGTCGGGGTGTACCTCAACCAGCACCGGCGGGACATCCTCACCAACGAGAAGCAGCTGGCCCTGCTGGGCCTCATCGTGCTGCTGGTGGTCGGTTTGGCCAAGGTGGGCACCTTCATCCCCTGGGACGGCACGGCGCTGCTGGTGCCCGTGGGGCTCGCGGGCCTGCTGGTCACGCTCCTTTTGGATTCCCGGCTGGCCATGCTGGTGACCGTCGTCCTGGCCATCCTGTTGGCCGCGCTGTTTGGGTTTGATGGACGCTACTTTGTGGTGGCTGTCGGCGGGGGCGTGGCGGGCGTGTACAGCGTTTCCCGGGTCAGCCAGCGGTCGGATCTGACTCGCGCCGGCCTCATCGTGGGCGGGGCGTGCTTCCTGACCATGATCGCCCTGGGGCTGCTGCGCAGCGAGATGTTTCTCATCCAGTACTCGTTTTTGGGGCTCCTCAACGGCCTTGTGTCCGCGGTGGGCACCATCGGGCTGTTGCCCTACCTGGAGACGCTGTTTGGCATCACCTCCTCCATCCGCCTCCTGGAGCTGTCCAATCCCAACCACCCGCTGCTGCGCAAGCTCCTGATGGAGGCGCCGGGCACGTACCACCACAGCATTCTGGTGGGCAACCTGGCAGAGGCCGCCGCGGAGGCCATCGGCGCGGATCAGCTGCTGGTGCGGGTGGGGGCCCAGTACCACGACATCGGCAAGACCAAGCGGCCCTACTTCTTCGTGGAGAACCAGTTTGGAGGGGACAACCCCCACGACAAGATTTCGCCGACCTTGAGCACGTTGATCATCATCTCCCACGTGCGGGACGGCGTGGAACTGGCCAAGGAGTACCAGCTGCCCGAGGTCATCGTGGACTTTATCCGGGAACACCACGGCACCGACCTGGTGAAGTATTTCTACCAAAAGGCGGTGGAAAACGCCAAGGGCGAGCCCGTGGACGAGCTGGACTTCCGCTATCCGGGGCCGCGGCCCCAGTCCAAGGAAACCGCGGTGGTCATGCTGGCCGACGCGGTGGAGGCGTCGGTGCGGTCCTTGGGGCGGCCGACGCCAGGCCGCATCGAGGGCCTGGTGCGGCGCATTATCAAGGAGCGGCTGGAAGCGGGCGAGCTGGACGAAAGCGACTTGACCCTCAAGGACCTGGACAAGATCGCGGAAGCTTTTGTGCGGGTCTTGACGGGCATCTACCACAAGCGGGTCGAATACCCCGACATGAGCGCCAAGGAACAGGAGTTGAAGCGGCTCAAGGAGCGGCGGCGCGCCGGCCGGGAAGCGCCCCAGGCCGCCCACGACGGTGTGCCCGACGCCCTACCGCCCGGCGGACAGCCCGCCCCGCAGCCCGCTTCGCAGTCGGGCTCGCACCAAAGCGCACAGGTGGGATAGACGGCCATGGACGTGGTGGTGACCAAACGCACGGCGGCCCCGCTGCCCGAGGGCGCCGCCCGGCAGCTGGCCGCGGCGGGGCGGGCGGCCTTGGCCGCGGAAGGCATGCCCGACGGGGTCGAGGTGTCGGTCACGCTGGTGGACGACGAGGAGATCCGGACTCTCAACCGGGACTACCGGGGCCAGGACGCGCCTACCGATGTGCTGTCCTTTCCCCTCTGGGAGCCCGATGAGATCGCGGCCCTGCGCCTTGACCCCCAGCGGTGGCCCGAGCGGCCGCTGCTCTTGGGCGATGTGGTCATCTCCGTGGAAACCGCGGTCCGCCAGGCCGAGGAATACGGCCACGGCCTGGAGCGGGAGCTGGGGTATCTGTGCGTCCACGGGGTGCTCCACTTGCTGGGTTACGACCACCAGGAGGAGGCGGCCCGGGCCGTCATGCGGGCCCGGGAAGAGGCCATTTTGTCCCAGCTGGGCCTGGCCCGCTGACACAGGAGGCGGCTGCCGGTGAAGCGCACATGAGCCCCATGCGGGCCCGCACGTTGGGCGAGAGCTTTCGGTACGCTTTCGCGGGCGTAGCCTACGCCTGGCGCACCCAGCGCAACCTGCGCGTTCACGCCGCGGCGGCGGTGGTGGTGCTCCTGCTGGCGTGGGCCGTGGGGGCGACGGGCGGGGAGCTGGCGCTCTTGGTGCTCACCATCGGCATGGTGGTGGCCGCGGAGCTGTTCAACACGGCCATCGAGGCCGTGGTCGATCTGGTGACCGAGGCGTACCATCCCCTGGCCGCGGTGGCGAAAAACGTGGCAGCGGGAGCGGTGCTGGTGCTGGCCGGGGTGGCGGTGGTCATCGGCTACCTGGTCTTTGTCCCCCATCTCCCGCCGGCGCTGGCGGCGGTGCCCGTGGGGGGTTGGGCGGCGGCGCTGGTGCTGGCGCCCCCGGCAGTCATCACAAGGAGGGTGATCACGGTGCAGGAGACGGATAGGCAGCCGGTTTCCGGTCTGACGGAGGCCGAGGTGGAGCAGCTGCTGGCTGCGGCCCGGGCGGTGCGGGAGCGGGCCTACGTGCCCTACTCGGGCTTCCGGGTGGGGGCAGCCTTGCTGACGGCGGGGGGCGACATCGTCGCGGGCTGCAATGTGGAAAACGCGTCGTACGGGGCCACCATCTGCGCCGAGCGGGTCGCGCTGGGCACGGCGGTGGCCGCCGGCCACCGGGATTTCCGGGCCCTCGCGGTGGTCACCGATGGGGACGAGCCCGCGACCCCCTGCGGCATCTGCCGGCAGAGCCTGGTGGAGTTTGCCCCTAACATGCCCGTCATCCTGGCCAACCTCCAGGGCCGGCGGCAGGTGACCACCGCGGCCGAGCTGTTGCCGGGCGCTTTTCGCTTGCCTGCCCGCGAAGGGAAAGGCTAAGCTGTGGGAGGAATGGATTCCCGCGTGGGGGAAAGGAACGTCTTCCGAGAGGCTTCCTCGGCCAAGGGCTTCCGCTCTGGGTTCGCCGCCATCATCGGGCGGCCCAACGTGGGCAAATCCACGTTGCTCAACTGTATTGTCGGCGCCAAGGTGGCCATCGTCTCGGACAAGCCCCAGACGACCCGCCACCGCATTCAGGCCGTCTTGACCCGGCCCGATGCCCAGGTGGTGTTCATCGACACCCCGGGCCTGCACAAGCCCAAGCACCGGCTGGGCGACTATATGGTCCGGGTGGCGCGGGCCACGTGGTCCGAAGTGGACGTCATCCTCTGGGTGGTGGACGGGGCTGCGGGGGTGCGGTCCGCGGACAAGCGCATCGCTAGGGAGCTGGCGGGCATCGAGACGCCGGTGGCTTTGGTGGTCAACAAGCTGGACCTGGTCGAGGATAAAGCAGCCGCGGTAGCCGCCTTTGCCGAGCTGGGAACCTTTGCCCACGTGGCGCCCGTGTCGGCCGTCACAGGGGAAGGCACCGCCGAGCTGGTGGACTGGATCGTGGCCCGCCTGCCGGAGGGACCCAAGTACTTTCCCGACGAATGGCTCACCGACCGGCCCGAGGAGTTCCTCATCGCGGAGCTCATCCGGGAACAGGTCTTTCACCACACCCAGGAGGAAGTGCCCCACTCGGTGGCGGTGGTGGTGGAGGCGATGCGCCGCCGGCCGGACCGGGATCTGGTGGATGTGCAGGCCACCATCCTGGTGGAACGGGAAAGCCAGAAGGGCATCATTATCGGCCAGGGCGGGCGCATGCTCAAAGAGATCGGCCGCCTGGCCCGCATGGAGATCGAAGCCCTTTTGGGCAGCCAGATCAACCTGCAGCTGTGGGTCAAGGCGAAGCCGGGCTGGCGGGACCGCCCCGGGTCGCTTCAGGAACTGGGGTACCGTTGACCCTCAGGGGGAAACCGCAATGCTGGTCAGCGACTTCGACTACGACCTGCCGCCGGCCCTCATCGCCCAGCAGCCGGTGGAGCCCCGGGACGCGGCGCGCCTATTGGTGGTGCACCGGGACAGCGGGAAACTGGAGCACCGGGTGTTCCGGGACTTGCCCGCGTATTTGCGGGCGGGCGACGTGCTGGTCCTCAACGACACCAGGGTCTTGCCCGCGCGCCTTTTGGGCGCCAAGGAGACCACTGGAGGGCGGGTAGAAGTGCTGCTCCTGCGGCGGCACGGGCCCGACACGTGGGAGGCTCTGGTGCGGCCGGGCCGGCGGGTGCCGGTAGGTACCCGCATCGTCTTTGCCGGCGGCCGGCTCGCGGCCGTCGTGCTGGACCGCACCGCCGCCGGAGGCCGCCTCCTGCGCTTTGAACCGGCCGACGATCTGGACGCCCGCCTGGCGGAGCTGGGCCAGGTGCCGCTGCCGCCCTACATCCGCGAGCCGCTGGCGGACCCCGAGCGCTACCAAACCGTCTATGCCCGGGAAGCGGGGTCAGCGGCCGCCCCCACGGCCGGCCTGCATTTTACGCCGGCCCTGCTGGAGCGCCTCAGGGCCCAGGGGGTGCTCCTGGTGCACCTCACCTTGCACGTGGGCTTGGGCACCTTTCGGCCCGTGCAGGTCGAACGGGTGCAGGACCACCGGATGCACGCCGAGTTCTACGCGGTCCCGGCCGAGACCGCAGCCGCCGTGAACGAAGCCAAGGAGGAAGGGCGCCGGGTGGTGGCCGTAGGCACCACCGCGGCCCGCACCTTGGAAGCTGTCGCGGACGATGAGGGCCGCGTGGAGGCTGGCGAGGGCTGGACCGATCTGTTCATTTATCCGGGCTACCGGTGGAAGGTGGTGGACGCTCTGGTGACCAACTTCCACCTGCCCCGTTCCACGCTCCTCATGCTGGTCAGCGCGTTTTTGGGGCGGGAGCGGACCCTGGCCGCGTATCAAGAGGCCGTGGAGCGGGGATACCGGTTTTTTAGCTTCGGCGACGCGATGCTGATCCTGTAGCGCGGCCGGGCCCCAGGAAGCGGCTTTTGCCGCTGGCAAGCAGAGGGAGGAAAGGAGACGGGCCGCCATGGCCATCAAATTCCGGGTGGAGACTACCTGCCCCGCCACGGGGGCCCGCGCCGGACGGCTCAGCACGCCCCGGGGCGAGCTGGAGACGCCCGTATTTATGCCCGTGGGCACCCAGGCGTCGGTGAAGACCATGACGCCCCATGAGGTGGAGGCCATCGGCTTCCGGATCATCCTGGCCAACACGTATCACTTGTACCTGCGCCCGGGCGCGGATTTGGTGGAGGAGGCGGGGGGCTTGCACCGGTTCATGAACTGGCCCCACAGCATCCTCACCGACAGCGGCGGCTTCCAGGTGTTCAGCCTGGCCCGGCTGCGCAAGATCGAGGAGGCGGGCGTCACCTTCCAGTCCCACCTGGACGGTTCCCGGCATTTCATCAGCCCCGAAAAGTCCATCGCCATCCAGGAACAGCTGGGGGCGGACATCATCATGTGCTTTGACGAATGCCCGCCTTATCCGTGCGACTACGACTACGCCCGCCGCTCCATGGAGCTGACCCACCGCTGGGCAGCCCGCTGCCAGGCCGCCCACCGGCGCCGGGACCAGGCCCTCTTTGGCATCGTGCAGGGCAGCGTCTACCCGGAGCTGCGGGCGGAGAGCGCCCGCACCTTGACGGAGATGGATTTTCCCGGCTATGGCATCGGCGGCCTGAGCGTGGGAGAACCCAAGGAAAAGATGTTGGAAATGCTGGACGTGGTCCACGGCCTGCTGCCCCGGGACAAGCCCCGCTACCTGATGGGCGTCGGCGCGCCCGACGATTTGGTGGAGGGCGTGGCCCGGGGGGTGGACATGTTCGACTGCGTCTTGCCCACCCGCATCGGCCGCCACGGGACGGTGTTTACCCGCACCGGCACCATCATCGTGCGGGACGCCCGCTATGCCCGGGACTTTGGTCCGCTGGATCCGGATTGCGGCTGCTACGTTTGCCAAAACTACACCCGCGCCTACATCCGCCACCTGTTCAAGAGCGGCGAAGTGCTGGCCCTGCGCTTGGCCACCTGGCACAACCTGGCTTTCTTGCACCGGCTGATGGAGGAAATGCGGGCGGCCATCCGGCAGGGCACGTTCCCTGCCTTCCGCACGGAGTTTTTGCGCATGTACCGGCGGGCAGGAACGTCCGGGGACCCGTCGAAAGGCGATTAGGAGTTTACATGCCCCCAAGAGAGGTGTGAACCACGGATGGTGTTTCTGCAGGCGGAGACGAGCGCGGGGATGTTGGGCCCGCTTTTGCCTTTCATCCTCATGATCGCCGTGTTCTACTTTTTCCTCATCCGGCCCCAACAGCAGCAGCAGCGGAAACGCAAGGAAATGCTGGACAGCCTGAAGGCCGGCGACAAGGTGATCACCGTGGGCGGCATCCACGGAGAGATCACCGCCGTCAAGGACGACACGGTGCAGCTGCGCATCGCGGACAAGGTGGAGATCCGCATGAGCCGGCAAGGCATCGGGCACGTGAAGGGCCGGGAGTAGGGGAAAGGCCAGGATGGTGCCCATGGAAACCGGAGCCGGGGGAAAGCAGGCGCCGGTCACCCTGGAGGCGGTGCGGGCGCACCCCCGCGTCGGCGCCTTCATCCGGCAGGCGGACGCCCACTTGGCCGCGCTGGGGTTCACCGAGCACGGTGAACGCCACTGCAGCTTGGTAGCCAACATCGCCCACAACGTGGTGGCGCGCCTGGGCTACTCCCCCCGGGAGGCGGAGCTGGCGGCCATCGCCGGGTATACCCACGACATCGGCAACGTGGTGGGGCGAGCCGGCCACGCCCTGACCGGGGCGGTGCTCATGGCGCCCATTCTGGACGAGCTGGGCATGCCGCCCCACGAAGCGGCCATCATCCTGGGCGCCATCGGCAACCACGAGGAGGCCCACGGCCACCCCGTCAACCGGGTGTCCGCGGCGTTGATTTTGGCCGACAAGAGCGACGTCCACCGCACCCGGGTCCGCAACCGGGACCCGGCCACCTTTGACATCCACGACCGGGTCAATTACGCGGTGGTGCGCTCCTTTTTGCACGTGGATGGGTCCGCCCGCGCCATTACCCTGGAGCTGACCATCGAGCAGCAGGCCACCTCGGTGATGGAGTACTTCGAAATTTTCCTGCAGCGGATGATCATGTGCCGCCGGGCAGCCGAGTTTCTCGGCTGCCGGTTTCACCTGGTGGCCAACGGGGCGCGGCTGGCGTAGACGAGCAACCGGTGCCAAGGGGCGGCGGCCGTTTGGAAGTTGTCGAAATTGACAAGCCCCGGGGCCGGGATTATAATGGGCGCGTATGTCTTGAGGAGCGCCTGATGCCGGTTTCCGCCGGCTGGGCGCCCGCGGACCCGGGACCGCGAGGGCCCCGCGGCCAGCGAGGGAGGAACCGAGCTTGCCCCGCGCGAACGTCCTGCGAATCTTGGTAATCCTGGTCATCCTCGCCGCGACGGGCGGAGTTCTCTACCGCTTCCCTATGCAGTTGGGTTTGGATCTGCAAGGCGGCGTCCATATCGTCCTGGAAGCCCGGGAAACCGGCGCTGCGCCCGTGACCGCCGAGGCGCTGGAGCGGGCCATGGCCATCATCGACCGGCGTATCAACGCCTTGGGCGTGGCCGAACCCGTCATCCAGCGGGAAGGAGCCCGGCGCATCGTAGTGGAGCTGCCCGGCGTCACCGACCAGCAGCAGGCGGTGGAACTCATCGGCCGGACGGCTCTCTTGGAGATCAAAGATCCCCTGGGCCGCACGGTGCTCACGGGCGCGGACCTGGCCGACGCCCGCCTGGGCCTGGACCAGTTTGGGCGGCCCGCGGTGGACGTGGAGTTTACGCCTGAGGGGGCGGCCCGCTTTGCCCAGCTGACCACCTTGTACGTGGGCCAGCAGATTCCGCACCTTTTGGACGGGGAGCTGCTGGTGGCGCCGGTGGTGCAGGAGCCCATCACGTCAGGCCAGGGCCAGATCACAGGGGGATTCACCCACGAGGAGGCCCGCCATTTGGCCATCCTGCTCAAGGCCGGATCCTTGCCGGTGCCCCTGGATGTGGTGGAAATGCGCAATGTGGGGCCTACCCTGGGCCAGGAATCCATCGACCGCAGCCTCAAGGCCGGCATCGCGGGGCTGGTGCTGGTGGTCCTCTACATGATCATCTACTATCGCCTGCCGGGTCTGCTGGCCGACGTGGCTCTGGGCGTCTACGTCATGCTGGTGCTGGCCTTGTTGGCGGGCCTGGGGGCCACCCTGACGCTGCCGGGCATCGCGGGGCTGATCCTGTCGGTGGGCATGGCGGTGGACGCGAACGTCATCATCTACGAGCGCATCAAGGACGAGCTGCGGGCCGGCAAGCGGGTGCGGGCCGCTATCCGGGCCGGTTTTAGCCGGGCCTTCCGGGCCATCCTGGATGCCAACATCACCACCCTCATCGCGGCCGGCGTCCTGTTTTACCTGGGCACAGGGCCGGTGAAGGGCTTTGCCGTGACCTTGAGCCTGGGGGTGCTGGCCAGCATGTTCACGGCCATCGTCGTCACCCGCTGGCTGCTGGTGGCCGCGGTAGACGCCAATCCCCAGGGCGCAGCCCGTTACTTCGGCGTCGGGGAGGCAGCCTGACCCCATGGCACGGACACGCTTCAACTTTATGCGCTACGGCAAGGCCACCCTGACCTTGTCGGCGGTGCTGGTCCTTTTGAGCTTGCTGAGCATCGCCGGGCGGGGGTTCAATTTCGGCATCGACTTCACGGGCGGCACCTTGATCGAGCGGCAGTTCAACCGGCCGGTCACCGCCGATGAGGTGCGGGCGGTGTTGACCGGCGCGGCCCTAGCCGACCTCGACCTGGGCGCCGCGGTCATCCAGCCTTTGGACGATCCCCGGGACGTGCTCATCCGGACCCGGCCCCTGACCAACGACCAAATCGAGCGGGTGGACGGGGCCTTGGCGGAGGCGTTGGGCGGGGTGGAGATCCGCCGCACCGAGCTGGTGGGGCCCGTCATCGGCGCCGAGTTGGTCCGCCGGGCCCTCCTGGCGGTGGCCTTTGCGTCCCTAGGGATTTTGGTTTACGTCTGGTTCCGGTTTGAGTTCAAGTTCGCGGTGGCGGCCATCGCTGCGCTGCTCCACGACGCCATCGTGTCGGCCGGCGTGGTTTCCCTTCTGGGCGTCGAAGTCAACAGCCCCTTCATCGCCGCGATCTTGACGGTGGTGGGCTACTCCCTCAACGCCACCATCGTCATCTTCGACCGGGTGCGGGAAAATCTGCAGCTGCGCAAGAACGAATCCTTGGTGGAGCTGATCAACCGCAGCCTCAACGAGACCTTGGCCCGCACCGTCAATACCAGCCTCACCACGCTGCTGGTGGTGGCCACCCTCTTTGTCTTTGGCGGCTCGACCTTGCGGGATTTCATCCTGGTGCTGCTGGTGGGCTTGTCGGTGGGCACCTACTCCTCGATCTTCGTGGCCAACCCCTTGTGGCTGGCGCTGAAGGGGCGGGAGAAGCGCGAGGGAGCTGAGGTGAGCCCGGCCCCCGTCCGGTAGGCGGTGACAAGTGTGCCCTTGGGCTTCATGCAGCGGCGCTACCGGCACTGGCGCCGCTACCGGCAAGTGGTCGAGGTCCTCCTGCGCCACGGCTTCGGCTACGCTCTGGACCAGTTGGACCTTCAAGACTTGGTGCCCTTTGGCCGCCGGGTGCTGCCGCCCGCTCCCCCTGAGCAGACCCGGGGCGCCCGCTTGCGTGCCGCCCTGGAAGCCCTCGGTCCCACCTTTGTGAAACTGGGACAGATCCTGAGCACCCGCCCCGACATCGTCCCCGAAGACGTCGTGGAAGAGCTGAGTCTCCTGCAGGATCACGTACCCGCGGTGCCTGTGGACCAGGTCATCCCCGTGGTGGAGGCGGAACTGGGGCGCCCCCTGTCCGAAGCCTTTGCCTCCTTTGATCCCGAACCCCTGGCTGCGGCATCCATCGGCCAGGTGCACCGGGCCACCTTGCCCGACGGCACCGGCGTGGCGGTCAAAGTGCGGCGCCCCGGCGTGGAAGAGGTCGTGGAAACCGACCTGGAGATCTTGCAGGACCTGGCCCGCCTTATTGAAGAGCGGTGGCGGCCGGAGCGGATCAGTCCCGTGGCCTTCGTGGACGAAGTCGCCCGGGTGCTGCGCCGGGAGATGGACTACCGACTGGAGGCCGGCAACATCCAGCGGTTCCGCCGCGCGTGGGCAGGCGACCCCCGGGTGCGCATCCCCCGGGTGTACTGGGACCTCACCACTTCCCGGGTCTTGGTGATGGAGTACTTGAGCGGCGTCAAGGTAGACGACCGGGCGGGACTGGAGCGGCTGGGCGTCGACCCCCGCCAGATCGCGCGCCTGGGCGCGGAAATTTTCCTCCAGCAGGTGCTCATCGACGGCGTGTTCCACGGGGATCCCCACCCGGGAAACCTGCTGGTCCTGGACGACGGCAGCCTGGGGATGCTCGACTTTGGCATTGTGGGGCGCCTGGACCAGGAGCTGCTGGACGCGGTGGCCGATCTTTTCGTGGGCGTCACCCGGCGGGATACGGAACGCATCGTGCGGGGCCTCACCCGCGTGGGGGCCGTGGGGGACGACGTGGATCCGCGGGCCCTGCGCCGGGACTTGTCGGACCTGATTGATCGGCATTACGGCAAGACGCTGCAGCAGATGGAGCTGGGGCCTATTGTCCAGGAGATCCTGCGGCTGGCCCATCGCCACCAGCTGCGCCTGCCCGAAGATTTGCTCTTGCTGGCCAAGGCCCTGGTCACCATCGAAGGGGTCGGCAAACACTTGGACCCCGATTTCAACGCCCTGGAAATTGCCGAACCCTTTGCCCGGGAACTCATGGAGCGCCAGCTGGACCCGGCCGCCGTGGCCCGCAGGGCCCTGGCCGAGGCCGGGGCCTACCTGCAGCTTTTGGGACGCCTGCCCGAACGGGTAGATGAATCGTTGTCCCGCCTGGTCCGGGGCGAGATCCAGATTCAATTTGTGCACAAGGGGCTGGACCCCACGGTCCAGCGCCTGGAGCGCACCAGCAATCGGGTGGCCATGTCGGTGGTCCTCGCGGCCCTCATCCTGGGCTCGGCCATCATCTTGCAGGCCCACGCGGGGCCCACCGTGTGGGGCGTGCCGGTGCTGGGGGTATTGGGCTTCGTCATGGCCGCCTTCCTGGGCTTGGGGCTCGTCATCGGCATCTTGCGCTCGGGGCGCTTCTGAGGGCGAGGGCAGGGAAGCGGCCCTTTTGGAGCGAAGTGCCAATCGATGCCAGCTCCCGCGGCGGGGGGACTTCACGGTGCAGCTGCTGCTCATCATCGCGCTGTTGTTCGCCCTGGCTGTGGCCGTCTTTGCGGTGCAAAACGCCGAGCCCATTACCGTCAATCTCATCCGCTGGCAACTGGAAACGTCGCTGGTGGTGGTGGTGGTCGGATCAGCGGCCGCAGGCGCGCTGGTGGCCGGCGTTTTCGGCTTCATCCGGCAAGTGCGGGCGTCTTGGCGCATCCGCCAGCTGCAAGGCCAGGTGCACCGACTGGAACAGCGGCTCAAGGCGTTGGAGCCGCCTGCCACCGACGAGGCGCAGCGGGCCGCCGACGATCCCCAGTCTTCCCCGCCTGTAGCCTAAGCGGCGCGAAACGGGTGGATCCCCATGCAATTGCACACGGTTTGGAAGATGAGTCCGGCCCCCGACGAGGCCGTGGTGGAGGGGCTGATGCGGGAGGCGGGCGTATCCCGGGTGGCCGCGCGCCTTTTGGCCGCGCGCGGGTTCACGGACCCCGCAGCGGTGCGGGCCTTTTTGCGCTCAGATCCCTCGGCCTTGCACGACCCGTGGGCGCTGCC
Organism: Limnochordales bacterium; assembly: GCA_035304545.1. Taxonomy (GTDB): domain Bacteria; phylum Bacillota; class Limnochordia; order Limnochordales; family ZCTH02-B6; genus ZCTH02-B6. Next base: position 65,688 of record DATGPV010000018.1, read on the forward strand.
CGACATGGCGCCCGCGGTGGAGCGGCTGGCCCAGGCCATCTCCCTGGGGGAGCCGGTGGCGATCTACGGCGACTACGATGTGGACGGCCAGACCAGTGTAGCCTTGCTGGTCCGGGCCCTGGCGGGCCTGGGCTTGCCCGTGCAGTGGTACATCCCCGAACGGCAGTCCGAGGGGTACGGCCTGCACCGGGACGCGGTGGAGCGCCTCGCGGCCCAAGGGGTGCGCCTCTTGGTTACGGTAGACTGCGGCACCCCGTCGGTGGCCGAGGTGGCCCGGGCCCGGGAACTGGGGATGGACGTCATCATTACGGATCATCACGAACCGGGGGCCGTGCTGCCCGCGGCCGCGGCCGTCATCAATCCTAAGCGGGCCGACAGCCAGTACCCTTTCCGGGAGCTCGCGGGCGTTGGGGTCGCGTACAAGCTCCTCGTGGCCCTCGGCCAGCGGTTGGGCCGGCCGCTGGTGGGGGACGATGGGCTGGGCCTGGTGGCCCTGGGCACCGTGGCCGACGTCTGTCCCCTGGTGGACGAAAACCGCATCTTGGTCCGGGCGGGGCTCCAGCAGATGCAGCGGGAGCCTTCGGTGGGCCTCGCGGCCCTGGCCCGCGTGGCGGGCCTCGACCACCGGCGGATGACCGCGGCGCACGTGGCCTTTGGGTTGGCGCCGCGGCTCAACGCGGCGGGCCGGGTCCGCCACGCGCGCTTGGGCGTCGAGCTGCTGTTGACGGAAGACCCGGCTCGGGCCGAGGCCGTGGCCGGTACGCTCAATGAGGCCAACCGGGAGCGCCAGCAGATGGAAGCCGACATCTTGGCCGCGGCCATCGAACAGGTGGAGCGGGAGGACCTGCTGGCCGACTGGGTGCTGGTGGTGGCCGGCGAGGGCTGGCATCCTGGCGTCATCGGCATCGTGGCCGCGCGCTTGGTGGAGCGGTTTGCCCGGCCGGCGGTGGTGGTGGCCCTGGACGGCCCGGAGGGCAAAGGGTCCGCCCGCAGCATCGTCGGCTTCGATCTTTTTTGGGCCCTGAGCCGGTGCGCCCACCTCCTGTTGCGCTACGGGGGCCACGCCCTGGCGGCCGGCTTGACGGTGAGCCGGGAACAGCTGCCCGCGCTGCGGGCCGGCCTCAACGCGGTGGCCGCCCAAGTCCTGGGGCCCGCGGATCTGTTGCCCCGGGTGCGCATCGACTTGCAGGTGGACCTGGGACAGGTGGACGAGGGCCTGGTGCGGGAGCTGGAGGCCTTGGCGCCCTTTGGCGCCGGCAATCCCACCCCCGTGCTGGCGGCCCGGGGCGTACGGGTGCTGGGGGCCCGCACCGTGGGCGCCGACGGCCAGCACCTCAAGCTCAGCCTGCGCTGCCCCGCTACGGGCCAGGTGCAGGAGGCCATCGCTTTCGGTGCCGGACACCTCCTGGACCTGGCGGCCCCCGGCAGCCAGCTGGATGTGGCCTTTACGCCCCAGCTCAACGAGGGCTTTGGCAAGACCCGGGTGGACCTGCTTGTGCGGTCCTTGCGCGCGCCGGAAGCCAGCGCGGAGGTGGCGGCGGCCCTGGAGGCCCAGCCCCAGCAGCTGCGGGTCGCGCCCATCACCGCCCGGCGGCCCGGGCCCGTGCCGGTGGCCGACCGGCGGGAAGGCCCGCCCCGCCATCCCTTGGCCCGCACCGCGTATCTGGCGGCCCTGGCCGCCGCGGGCGCCCGCATCGTGGCCGTCACCGGCCCGGGCGAGGATCCCCGGCTCCTGGCTGCCGCCGCGGAGGCCATGCTGGGCGACGAGGCGCCGGTGGCCACGGGCCTGGAGGCCTTGCCCGGCCGCCGGGTGACGGTGGTGGACGGGACGCGGGTGGCCGCGGCCGGCGGCGCGCCCTCGCCTTGGGCCGGGCGCGGCCATTTGGTGCTGTTCGGCGTGCCGGAGGATGCGGGCGCTTGGTGGGCGCTCCTCGCGGCCGCCGCCCTGGGGCCGGGCTGGACCGTACATCTGGCCTACGACGCCGCGGCGGTGCAGGCCGCGGCCGCGCATCTGGAGCGCTGCTATCCCGGCGAGGAGACCTTGCGGTGGATTTTCCGGGCGGTGCGGTTCCTGGCCGGCCGGGCGGGCGGGAACGTGCCGCCGGCGGAACCCGTGGCGGCGCTGGTGCAGGAGCGGTGGCCGGGGCTGGTGTCGGTGGCCGGCGTCGAGTTCGCGCTGGCGGTCTTTGCCGATCTGGGGCTCATCCGCCCCGGCGGGCCGGGGCAGGCCCGCCTGGCCCCGCCGCCCCGGGCCAAGGTGGACGTCACCGCCTCGGCGCGGTATAATGACGGTGTCAAGAGGAAACAGGCGTTTGCCGCACTGAGCCGGATGGCCCTGGAGGCCAGTCCGGCCCGTTTGATTTCGCTGGCTGCCGAGAGGAGCGAACTGGTGCATGGACCTGCGGTCGCTGATCCGCGAGGTGCCCGATTTTCCCAAGCCGGGGGTCAGCTTTAAAGACATCACCCCCCTGTTGACTGACGGACAGGCCCTGCGCTACGTGGTGCGGCGCATGGCCGACCACTTCCGGGACAAGCGCCCCGAGCTCATCGTCGGCGTTGAGTCGCGCGGGTTTCTCTTTGGCGCCCCCCTGGCGTACGAGCTGGGCGTGGGCTTCGTGCTGATCCGCAAGCCCAACAAGCTGCCCGCGGAGAAAATCCGCGTCGAGTACCAGTTGGAGTACGGCACCGACGCGCTGGAGATCCACGTCGACGCCATCAAACCAGGCCAGCGGGTGCTCATCGTCGACGACCTGTTGGCCACCGGCGGCACCATGGAAGCCGCGGCACGCCTGGTCGAGCAGCTCAAAGGACAGATCATCGGTTTCGCCTTTGTCATTGAGCTGGCCTATCTTAACGGCCGCCGGCGGCTGGGGGATTACGAGATCCTGTCGTTGGTGACCTACGGGGAGTAAGGGGCTTTCGGAACGGCCATGGCTGTGGTGCCCAGGGATGTGCTGATCGACAAAATCCTGGCCTACCATCCCGAGGCGGATGTGGAGCGGGTCCGCCGGGCCGTCGCGCGCGCCCGGGAAGCCCACGCGGGGCAATACCGGGACTCGGGCGAGGAATTTTTCCAGCACCCGTATGAGGTGGCCTGCATCCTGGCGGATCTCCAGATGGACGTCACCACCATCGTCGCGGGGCTGCTCCACGACGTGCTGGAGGATACGCCGGTCACCCCGGAGCAGCTGGGCGACGAATTCGGCGCCGAGGTGGTGCGCCTGGTCGAGGGCGTCACCAAGCTGGATAAGCTGACCTTCCAGACCAAGGAGGAGCAGCAGGCCCAGTCGCTGCGCAAGATGTTCCTGGCCATGGCCGAGGACCTGCGGGTCATCGTCATCAAACTGGCTGACCGCCTGCACAACATGCGGACCTTGCGCCACTTGTCGGTGGAGCGCCAGCGCCGCATTGCCACGGAAACGCTGGAGATCTACGCGCCCCTGGCCCACCGCCTGGGGATGTGGTCCATGAAGTGGGAGATGGAGGACCTGGCCTTCCGGGCCCTCCATCCGGAGGAGTACGCGGACCTGGCCCGCCGCATCGCCCGGCGGCGGGAAGAGCGGGAAAAGGAGCTGCAAGAGGTCATCGCCACTTTGCAGGCCCGCCTGGACGAAGTGGGCATCCGGGGCGTCCTGCAGGGCCGGCCCAAGCATCTGTACAGCATCTACCAAAAGCTCCAGCGCCAGCAAAAGGACTTGAGCGAGATCTATGACCTGCTGGCGGTGCGGGTCATCGTGGACTCCGTCAAGGACTGCTACGGGGTGCTGGGACTGGTGCACACCTTGTGGAAGCCGGTGCCGGGCCGCTTCAAGGATTACATCGCCATGCCCAAGTCCAACTTGTACCAGTCGCTGCACACGACGGTCATCGGGCCCCGGGGCGAGCCGCTAGAGATACAGATCCGCACCCACGAGATGCACCGCATCGCGGAGATGGGCATCGCGGCCCACTGGCTATATAAGGAAGGCAAAACCACCAGCGAGTTCGAGGAGAAGGTGGCCTGGCTGCGCCAGGTCATGGAGTGGCTGCGGGAGATGAAGGACCCGCAGGAGTTCATGGAGACCCTCAAGATCGACCTGTTCGAAGACGAGGTGTTCGTCTTCACGCCCCGGGGCGACGTCAAGAGCCTGCCCGCGGGCGCGACGCCCATCGATTTCGCGTTCGCAGTGCATACCGATATCGGCATGCACTGCGTGGGCGCGAAGGTCAACAGCAAGATGGTCTCCCTGGACTACCGGCTGCAGAACGGCGACATCGTGGAAATCCTGACGTCCAAGCACGCTACGCCGTCCCAGGACTGGCTGGGGCTGGTCAAGACCTCCAAGGCCCGCACCAAGATCCGCAGCTGGCTCAAGGAAGTGCGCCGGGAAGAGGGCCTGGCCCGGGGGCGGGAGACCTGGGAGCGGGAGGCCCGCCGATTGGGCCTGGACCCCGCGGAGCTGTTGCGCTCCGAGCGCATGCAGGAAGTGGTCAAGCGGTACGGGTTTGCCGATCTGGAGGACGTTCTGGCGGGCATCGGATTTGGCCAGGTAACGGCCACCCAGGTGCTGACGCGGCTGTTGGGCCGAGACGAGCTGGAGGCCCGCCGGCGGCAGCTGCGGGAGCGGAGCAGGCGCAACGGCGAGCACCGCCCGGTGGACCAGGCCCAAGGGGTGCGGGTGCGCGGCGTGGACAACGTGCTGATCCGGTTCTCCCGCTGCTGCAATCCCGTGCCGGGCGACCCCATCGTGGGCTACATCACCCGGGGCCGGGGCGTGTCGGTGCACCGGCGGGATTGCCCCAACCTGCGCTCCTTGAGCGCGGAAGGGCGCCAGCTGGAAGTGGAGTGGGAAAAGACCCCGTCGGCCACGTATCCGGTGGCCATCGAGGTGGAAGCCGTCGACCGGGTCAACCTGCTGACCAATATCATGGCCAGCGTCTCCGACGGCAAGACCAACATCGGCGCCGTGCAGGCCCGCACCACCCGGCACAAGCGGGCCACCATTCACCTGACCGTGGACATCCACGACGTGGAGCACCTGCAGTCGGTCATCAACCGGATCACACAAGTCGAGGGCGTCCTGACCGTCCACCGCGCGGGGTCCCACTAAAGCGGCGCGGCGGATATCCATCGGGAGAGGGTGGGGCAATGCGGGCCGTCATCCAGCGGGTCAGATCTGCCAGCGTGCAGGTGGACGGGCAGGTGGTGGGGCGCATCGGCCGCGGGCTGCTGGTTTTCCTGGGCGTCGGGCACGGCGACGGCGAGCGGGAGGCGGCCTACCTGGCCGACAAGGTCGCGCAGCTGCGCATCTTTGAAGATGAGCACGGCAAAATGAACTTGGCCGCGGCCGACGTGGGCGCCCAGTTCCTGGTGGTGTCCCAGTTCACCCTTTACGGCGACATCCGCAAGGGCCGGCGCCCCAGCTTCACCGAGGCCGCGCCGCCGGAGCAGGCCCGGACCTTGTACGAGCGGTTCCAGGAGCTTCTGCGGCAACGGGGGTTCCACGTGGAATCCGGGGTCTTTGGCGCCCACATGCTGGTGCAGCTGGAGAACGATGGGCCGGTGACCCTTTGGTTTGACACGTCTTCGGCCTTAAAGTAAAATTAGCGGAGTGATTTTGCAGCGGAGGAGGCGGCCGCAGCCGTCATGTTCTTTACCACCCTGCGCAAGCACATGCGCTGGATCATCATCGTGGTCGTGGTCGCGTTCGTGGCTGGCAGCGTGTACGTGGGGGTCAACTTTGGCCAGCAGGCGACCGAGGCGGCCGCACCGGTGGCCGAGGTCAACGGCCGGGCCATCTCCTACGCGGAGTTCCAGCAAGTCTATCTCAACAACCTGCAGATGTACAGCCAGTTCTTTGGCCCCATTCGCGGCACCTTGGCCGAGGAACTGCGATACATATCCCTGAACAGCCTCATCGACAACTACTTGACGCTGGAGGCGGCCCGGGCGGCCAACCTGCCCGTGGAGCAGCAGGAGATCGACGCGGCCCTGGCTGACATCAAGGCGTCGTTCCCCGATGACGCCGCCTATCGCCGGGCGCTGTCCCAGGCCGGGCTCACCGAGGCCCGCCTGCGGGATCTGATCCGCGAAGACGTGATGGTGCGCAAGCTGCGGGAGCAGGTGCGGCACGCGGAGTTTACCGACGATCAGGTGCGGGAAGCCATGGTGGAAGTGCGCACCCGCCACATCTTGATCGAGCCCGACGACGGCCTGGAAGGGGAAGCCGCCTGGGACGCGGCCCTGGCCCAGGCGCAGGCGCTGCGGGAGGAGCTGCTGAACGGCGCTTCCTTTGAGGAACTGGCCGCGGCCTATTCGGCCGATGGGGGCTCGGCGTCCCAGGGCGGCGATGTGGGTTGGGTCAGCCAGAGCACGCCTTTTGTGGAACCCTTTAAGGATGCGGCCCTGGCCCTGGCGCCGGGCGAGATCAGCGAGCCGGTGCGGACGGTGTACGGCTACCATCTCATCCAGGTGACCGAGCGCCGGGAGCCATCCGACGACGAGTTCGCCCAGCGGCGGGACGAGGTGCTGGCCCAGCTGCAGCAGGCGGCCGGCGACCGGCAGTGGGCCCAGTGGCTGGAGGAGCGGCGCAGCCAGGCCCAGGTCGTCATCCACGACTGGCAGCTGCGGGCCCATCACGCGGCCCGCAACGGCCAGCTGGAAGCCGCGGTCGGCTATTACCAGGAGGCGCTGGCGGAAGACCCCTTCAATCCGTACCTGCACGTGTCCCTGGCGGGGGTCTACGAGCAGCTGGACCGGATGGAAGACGCCGTGGCCCAGTACGAGCAGGCGGTGGCCAAAGCCGACAGCGATCCCGAGCTGCACGTGCAGTTGGCCTTGGCCTACCGGGCCGTGGGCCGGGACGAGGATGCCGCGGCCAGCCTGCGGCGGGCGGGCGAGCTCAACCCGTGGGACGCCCAGCTGCAGCTCACCTTGATGCAGCTCTTTGCCCAAATGGGCTTGGAGGAGGACGTGGCCGTGGCCAGCCAGCGGTTGGCCGAAATCCAAGCCCAGTTCCTCGCGCAGCTGGAGGCCCAGGAGGAGGAAGCCGAGGCGGAGGCCGGCGACGAGCCCGACGTGGGCCAAGGCGAAAGCGACGCGGGCGGTGCGGGGGACGCCGGCGCGGAGGACGGGGAGTAGCCGCCGCTCCGGTTTCGCCGCAGTCTCTAAGGGAAAGCCGGGGCTTGGGTCCACCAAGGGTTGCCAACGACATCTTGCCGGCGGGGAGCCGGGCCGCACCGGTGCGGACGGCCAAAGCCGGGCGAAAGGACGGCGGAATCCCGGAAGCGGGGTTCCGCCGGTGCGCATCGGGAGCGGGGTGGACGGCGTGAGCATGATCTCGGCGCCGCGGGGCACCGCAGATATTTTGCCCGCCGAGGCGCTGCGATGGCAAGAACTCGAGAGGGCTGCCCGGGCCGTCTTTGACGCGTACGGCTACGGGGAGATCCGCACACCCATCTTTGAGCATACCGAGCTGTTTGAACGGGGCATCGGCGAGGCCACCGACGTGGTGGACAAGGAGATGTACACCTTTCAGGACCGGGGTGAGCGCAGCCTGACCCTGCGGCCGGAAGGCACCGCCGGCGTGGTGCGGGCCTTCCTGGAACACCGCATGGACAAGGGCGCCCTGCCGGTCAAGTTGTACTACATGGGCCCCATGTTCCGCTACGAGCGGCCCCAGGCCGGGCGGGCCCGCCAGTTTCACCAGTTGGGGGCCGAGGCCCTCGGCACCGCGGATCCGGCGGCCGACGCGGAAATGATCCGCATGCCCGCAGCCCTCTTGCGGCGCTTGGGCGTGGCGGAGTTCGAGATCCTGCTCAACAGCATCGGCTGCCCCCGGTGCCGCCCGCCTTACGTGGAGCGGCTGCGGGCGCATTTGGCGGACCGCTTGGACCAGTTGTGCGCCAACTGCCGCACCCGTTACCACCGCAACCCTCTGCGGCTGCTGGACTGCAAGCGGGAGGGGTGCCAGCGGGCCACGGCCGACGTGCCGCTGCTGCTGGATGCCCTGTGCGACGAGTGTGCAGCCCACTTCCAGCGGGTGCGGGAATACGTGGAAGACGGCGGGCTTGCCTACCGGCTGGCGCCGCGCTTGGTGCGGGGCCTGGACTATTACACCAAGACCGTTTTTGAGCTGGTGTCCCCGGCGCTGGGGGCCCAGGACGCCTTGGGCGGCGGCGGCCGCTATGACGGGCTGGTGGAAACCTTGGGCGGCCCCCCGACGCCGGGCGTCGGCTTTGCCGCCGGAATGGAGCGCATCCTGCTGGTGATGGCCAAGCACCGACCCGCGCCCGAACCGCCGCGGCCGGCGGCCATGATCATCCACCACGGGGCAGCTGCCCGGCGCATCGCCGTGCGCCTGTCGGGCCAGCTGCGGGACGCGGGCCTCAGGGTGGAGCTGGACTACTTGGACCGGAGCCTGCGGGCCCAGATGAAGCAGGCCGACCGGCTTCAGGCCCGGAGGGCGGTCATCATCGGCGAGGACGAGGCGGCCCGGGGCGTGGTGCGGGTGCGGGACATGGCCACCGGCGACGAGCGGGAAATCGGGGGCGACCAGCTCCTGCAGTTCTTAGAGGAGAAGGGCGGCTGAGGCAATGGAGGCGTCCGACGCGCGCTGGCAGCGCACCCATTGGTGCGGGGAGCTGCGGCTGGATCACGTGGACCAGGAGGTCATCCTGAACGGCTGGGTGCATCGCCGCCGGGACCACGGCGGCTTGATCTTCGTGGACCTGCGGGATCGCAGCGGCATCGTGCAGGTGGTGTTCAATCCCCAGGTGGACGCGGCCGCGTACCGGGTGGCCGACAGCCTGCGCAGCGAGTACGTGGTGTCTGTGCGGGGCCGGGTGCGGCGCCGGCTGCCCGGTGCGGAAAACCCGCAGCTGGCCACAGGCCACATCGAGGTGGACGGGCTGCACCTCACGGTGCTGAGCCGGGCCAAGCCGCTGCCCTTTGGTCTTGACGATCGGGTGGACGTGGACGAGGCGGTGCGCCTGCGCCACCGGCCCTTGGACCTGCGCCGCCCGGCCATGCAGCAGATCCTCATGCTGCGCCACCGGGCCACCAAGGCGGTGCGGGATTTCATGGACCGGGAAGGCTTCCTGGAAATCGAGACGCCCATGCTCACCCGCAGCACCCCCGAAGGGGCCCGGGACTACCTGGTCCCCAGCCGGGTGCACCCGGGCAAGTTTTTCGCGCTGCCCCAGTCGCCACAGCTTTTCAAGCAGCTGCTGATGGTGGCGGGGCTGGAGCGCTACTTCCAGATTGCGCGGTGCTTCCGGGACGAGGACCTGCGGGCCGACCGCCAGCCCGAGTTCACCCAGATCGACGTGGAGATGTCCTTTGTGGACATGGACGATGTGCTGGACGTGATGGAGCGGCTCATCGTTTACGTCTTCCAGGAGGCGGCGGGCATTGCGCTGCCGCGGCCCTTCCCGCGGCTGACCTATGACGAGGCCATCGATCGGTACGGCAGCGACAAGCCCGACCTGCGCTTCGGCATGGAGCTGGTGGACGTCTCGGACATCGTGGCGCAGAGCGGCTTCCAGGTGTTCGCCAAGGCGGTGGCGGCCGGGGGCCGGGTCAAGGCCCTTAACGTGCCGGGCGGCGCCAGCATGCCGCGGCGGGAGATCGACGGGCTGGTGGACCTGGCGGTGCAGTGGGGCGCCAAGGGCCTCGCGTGGATCGCGTTTCAGGAAGATGGCGTGCGCTCGCCCATCACCAAGTTCTTGAGCGAGGAGGAGCTGGCCGGCATCAAGGAGCGGGCCGGGGTCAAGGCCGGCGACCTGCTGCTTTTTGCCGCGGACCGGCGGGAGCTGGCAGCGGAAATTTTGGGCCGGCTGCGGGTGCGGCTGGGCCGGGAACGTTTTCCCTTGGAACCCGGGCAGTTCGCCTGCGCGTGGATCGTGGACTTCCCGTTGTTTGAGGAGAACCCGGACACCGGGCGGCCGGATCCGAAGCATCACCCCTTCACGGCGCCCGCGGATGCGGATCTGGAGCTGTTGGAGACGGATCCTTTCAAGGTGCGGGCCAAGGCCTACGATTTGGTGATCAACGGCTATGAGCTGGGCGGCGGCAGCATCCGGATCCACCGGCGGGACGTGCAGGAAGCCGTGTTCCGGGTCATCGGGCTGTCCCAGGAGGAGGCGGCCGAGAAGTTCGGCTTCCTGCTGGAAGCCTTTGAGTATGGCACGCCGCCCCACGGCGGCGTGGCCTTTGGCCTGGACCGGCTGATTATGCTGCTGGCCGGTACGGACAACATCCGGGACGTTATTGCGTTCCCCAAGACCCAGAGCGCCAGCTGCCTGTTGACGGGCGCGCCGTCGGAAGTGACCGAAGCGCAGCTGCGGGAGCTCCACATCCGCCTGCGCTGACCGGCAAGGGCCGGCGGGGCTGCCAGGCACCGGGCGGTTGCCGGCGGGCGGACCGCTGTGGTATGATCAAGGCGGCAGGAAACGACGCCCTGCTGTGTGCGCGACGGAGTCTCGCCTTGTAATGAGCCAACACCTTCACACTTGGGAGTTCGGCTCTGGACGTGGCGTGCAGGCCCCGGCAAGCGGGGAAGCCCACAAGCGCCCAGGAGGACACCCACCTGCCTGAGCGCAGGTTCTTACGGGCGGACTTTGGCGGCACGGTGGGGCATTCTTTGGCGGCAACGGGAGGACCATCCTCCCGTTTTGTCATGTTTGGCGACGGCGGGGTGGAGGTGAAGGCCCGTGGATCTCTTTGCCGCGGCCGAGGAGCGGGCCCGGGAGGCCCACGCGCCCCTGGCGGCCCGCATGCGGCCCCGGGACCTGGATGAGGTGGTGGGGCAGGAAGAGCTGGTGGGGCCGGGCGGCCCCTTGCGGGCCCTGGTCGAAAGCGACCGGCTGCGTTCCATGATCTTGTACGGACCGCCGGGCTCGGGCAAGACGACCCTGGCGCGGCTCATCGCGGCCCGCACCCGGGCGGCCTTCGCGTCCCTCAACGCGGTGACCGCAGGCGTAGCCGACGTGCGCAAGGTGCTGGCGGAGGCCCGCGAACGCCTGCGGTACCACGGCCGGCGCACGGTGCTGTTCATCGACGAGATCCACCGGTTCAACAAGGCCCAGCAGGACGCGCTGCTGCCCGCGGTAGAAGACGGGACGGTGGTGCTCATCGGAGCCACCACCCAAAACCCGTACTTCTCTGTCAACGCGCCCCTTTTGTCCCGGGCGCCCATTTTTCGCTTGCAGGCCCTCACCGACCAGCATTTGAGCCAGATCATCGATCGGGCCCTGGCCGATGCCGAGCGGGGTTTGGGGGCCCTGGCGGTGGAGCTGGAGCCCGGGGCCCGGGCGCTGCTGTTGCGGGCCGCCAACGGCGACGCCCGGGCGGCCCTCAACGGCCTGGAGCTGGCCGTGCAGATCGCGCAGGGCGCGGCCGGGGAGGAGGGCGCCGACGGGACCCGTCCAGGGCCCATCCGGATCACGGCCGAGCTGGTGGCGGCGGCCCTGCAGACCCGGACCGTGGCGTGGGACGGCGACGGCGACGCCCACTACGACACCATGTCGGCCTTCATCAAGAGCATGCGGGGTTCGGACCCCGACGCGGCCGTCTACTGGCTGGCGCGCCTTTTGGAGGCGGGCGAGGATCCGCGAACCATCGCCCGCCGCCTCATCATCCACGCAGCGGAGGACGTAGGCAACGCCGATCCCCAGGCGCTGTTGGTGGCTGTGGCCGCCGCGCAGGCGGTGGAGCATGTGGGGCTGCCCGAGGGCCGCATCCCCCTGGCCCAGGCGACCCTCTACATCGCCACGGCGCCCAAGAGCAACGCGGCATATAAGGCCATCGGGGCGGCTCTGGAGGCAGTGCGCACCGAGCGGTGGGAACCGGTGCCGGTGCACCTGCGGGATGCTTCCTATCCGGGCGCCCAGCGATTGGGCCATGGGAAGGGGTATTTGTACCCCCACGATTACCCGGGCCATCACGTTCCCCAGGTGTACTTGCCGGCCAACCTGGTGGGGCGGCGGTTTTACGCGCCGTCGGACCAAGGCTACGAGGCCGTCCTGGCCGAGCGGCTCCGCCGGTGGCGGGAGGGCAGGCCCGGGCCGGAGGACCCCGCCAGTTGACGGATGCCGCGGCGCGTGCTAAGATGCAGGCGCAAACCCAGGCAAACAGGTCGGATTTCCTCCGACTGGGTCGACGAGCACAGGAGGCGAAGGACGTTGCGGCTCTCCACCCGCGGCGAGTACGGGTTGCGGGCCATGCTGGACTTGGCCCTTCATTACGGCCAGGGTCCCATCGCGCTTAAGCAGATCGCGGAGCGGCAAGGCATTTCCGAGCATTACCTGGAGCAGCTCATGGGAGGCTTGCGCAAGGCGGGGCTGGTGACCAGCGCCCGGGGCGCGCAGGGCGGATACCAACTGGCGGCGCCGCCCGATCAGTTGACCACCGGCCAGGTGCTGCGGGCCCTGGAGGGAAACCTGGAGATCCGCTTCGACGACGGCGGGCCCTTGGGCGGGGAGCGGCACCAGCTGCCCCGCTACGGCACCCGCCATCTGTGGCAGGCTTTGAGCCAGCGCATTGCGGATCTATTGGACTCGACGACCTTGGCGGACCTGCTGGCGGCCGCCGAGGCGGCCCGGGCCAGCGACGGCGCCTACATGTACCACATTTAGCCGGAGGCGGCCCCATGGGGACGATTTACATGGATCACGCGGCCACGACGCCCCTGGATCCCCGGGTCCGGGAGGCCATGATGCCGTGGCTCCAGCGGTGGCACGGCAATCCGTCGTCCCCCTACGCCGCCGCCCGCCAGGCCAGGGCCGCCATTGACGAGGCCCGGGAGCGGGTGGCGGCCCTCATCGGCGCGGCGCCGGCCGAGGTGTACTTTACCTCCGGCGGCACCGAAGGGGACAACTGGGCCATCAAGGGCATCGCCTGGGCCCGGCGGGACCGCGGCCGCCATGTGGTGGTCTCGGCCGTGGAGCACCAGGCGGTGCTGGAGGCGGCCAAGTTTCTGGCCCGGCACGGCTGGGAGCTGACGCTGGTGCCCGTCGACGGCCACGGCTTGGTCGACCCGGAGGCGGTGGCCGCGGCCCTGCGGCCCGACACGGTGCTGGCTGCGATCATGCACGCCAACAACGAGGTGGGCACGGTTCAGCCCATCGCGGCCATCGCCCAGATCACCCGGTCCCGGGGTGTGCCCTTGGTGGTGGACGCGGTCCAGACCGCGGGGCTCTTGCCCTTGGATGTAGAAGCCCTGGGCTGCGACGTGCTGGTCATGTCGGCCCACAAGTTTTACGGGCCGAAGGGCGCCGGTGCCGTCTACGTGCGCCGGGGCACGCCCATCGAGCCGCTGCTGCACGGCGGCGGCCAGGAGCGGGGACTGCGGGCGGGCACCGAAGGGGTGGCGGGCATCGTGGGCCTGGCCCGGGCCTTGGAGTTGGCCACAGCGGAACGGGACCAGGTGGTGCCTCGCCTCTTGGCGCTGCGGGACCGGCTGCTGGCGGGGCTCGAGGAGAGGGTGCCCGGGGTGCGCCTCAACGGCCACCCCGTCCAGCGCCTGCCCAACAACGTCCACGTCTCCTTTCCGGGCGTGGACGGCGAGTCGCTGCTGCTGAACTTGGACCTGGGGGGCCTGGCCGCCTCCAGCGGGTCGGCGTGCACGTCGGGGTCGCTCTCGCCGTCCCATGTGCTTTTGGCCATGGGCATGTCCAAGGAGCTGGCCCGGGCGTCGCTGCGGCTCACCTTGGGCAAGGACAACACCGCCGCGGAGGTGGACGCCGCGGTGGCCCTCATCGCCCGTACCGTGGAACGGCTGCGGGCCCGGACCGGAGCCGGAGGGGACCCCCGGCTCCCCCGAAACGGATGACGGAAGCGAGGGAGGCTTATGCCTCGTAACAACGGCGTGCCGCCCACCTGGCCGCTGCCGCCGGACGCACCGCCCAAGCACGAGATCCGGGTGGTGGTGGCCATGAGCGGCGGCGTGGACAGCTCGGTGGCGGCGGCGCTTCTCAAGAAGGAAGGCTACGACGTTATCGGCATCACCATGCAGCTGTGGCCGGAAGATCTGCCCTTGGGGCAGCGGTCCGACAGCGGCTGCTGCAGCCTGACGGCGGTGGAGGACGCGCGGCGGGTGGCCCACCGGCTGGGCATCCCCTACTACGTGATTAACGTCCAGGAGCCCTTCCAGGAGGCCGTCATCGACCGCTTTGCCGATGAGTACCTGCGGGGCCTGACGCCCAACCCGTGCCTTTTGTGCAACCAGACGGTCAAGTTTGGCCTGCTGCTGGAGAAGGCCCTGGAGCTGGACGCAGACTACGTGGCGACGGGCCACTATGCCCGCATCGGCTACGATCCGGCGCGGGAGCGCTGGGTGGTGCGCAAGTCGGCGGATCCCCGCAAGGATCAGACCTACACCTTTTACGGTCAGACCCAGGAGCAGCTGCGCCACACCCTTACACCCTGCGGGGAGTACACCAAGGACCAGATCCGGGAGCTGGCCCGCGAGCTGGGCCTGGGGGTAGCGGCCAAGCCCGACTCCCAGGAAATCTGCTTCATTCCCGACAACGACTACCGCCGGTTCCTGCGGGAATACCGGCCTGGGGCCCACCGGCCGGGGCCCATCTACGACGTGGACGGCAACTACCTGGGCCAGCATGAAGGCATCGCCTTTTACACCGTCGGGCAGCGCAAGGGCTTGGGGATTGCCGCGGGCAAGCGCCTGTACGTGGTGGCCATCGACCCGGAGCGCAACGCGGTCATCGTCGGCGGGGCGGAGCATGTGCGGGAGCCGGGCTTAGTGGTCCGGGACGTCAACTGGGTCAGCATCCCCGGCATCGACGGCCCCATGGCGGTGGAAGCCCAGATCCGCTACAACGCCACGCCTGCCCCGGCCGTCATCGAGCCCGCCGGGCCCGGCCGGATCATCACCCGCTTCGCGGAACCCCAGTGGGGCATCAGCCCCGGCCAGGCGGCGGTATGGTACGACGGTGACCTGCTGTTGGGGGGCGGCGTCATCGCAGGTCCCCTGGGCCCGGAAATCGGCGGCGACCCGGGGCATACTAACCGCGCGCCGCAATCGCAAGCGGCGACGGCGGGAAGGAGCTGACAGCCCATGATGCGCGCGCTTGTCTGGGGCTTGGCGGGCTTCGCCGCCGGGGCCTACATGATGGCGCGGGCCGGCGGCCCGGCGCGGCGCGCCCTTTTGCGGGAGGCGCGGCGAGTGGGACGCCGGATGGAGCGGACCGCCGCCAGGGCCATGCGGTCCCGGGGCATGAAATGGGTCAACGACGCGGTGCAGGCTCTGACCGGCGGTTGACGACCCCAGCTGGGCCCCCTGCTGGCGGGCGGGCGCCCTTGGCCATGCCCGCCCGTTTTCCCCTTGCTTGACACCTTTTGGGCGAGTTGTTACCATAAGAAACGATTTTCGCCTCTGAGACAGCACGCGAGGGAGGCCATCCTTCATGCAGCGGTGGAGCGGGGATCAACTGCGCGAGGAGTTTTTGCGCTTCTTCGAGGGGAAGGGCCACAAACGGCTGCCCAGCGCGTCCCTGGTGCCCCACGGGGATCCGACGCTGTTGTTGACCGCTGCGGGGATGGTGCCCTTTAAGCCGTACTTCCTGGGCACGGCGGTGCCCGAGCACACCCGCGTGACCACAGCCCAGCGCTGCGTGCGCACCGCGGACATCGACCAGGTGGGCCGTACCGACCGGCACAACACCTTCTTTGAGATGCTGGGCAACTTCTCCTTTGGCGACTATTTCAAGCGGGAAGCCATCGCGTGGGCGTGGGAGTTCGTCACCCAGCGCATGGGCGTGCATCCCGACCGGCTGTGGGCCAGCGTCTACGTCGAAGACGACGAGGCGGCCCAGCTCTGGCAGGAGGAGGCGGGCCTGCCGCCCGAGCGCATCGTCCGCATGGGCAAGGAGGACAACTTCTGGGAGATCGGCGTGGGCCCCTGCGGGCCCTGCTCCGAAATCTACGTGGACCGGGGCCCCGAGCGGGGCTGCGGCGAGCCCGACTGCCGGCCGGGGTGTCCCCGCTGCGAGCGGTACATGGAAATCTGGAACCTGGTGTTTATCCAGTTCCACAAGGACGAGGACGGCCGCTACACGCCCCTGGAGCGCAAGGGCATCGACACGGGGATGGGCCTGGAGCGGGTGGCCGCTCTTTTGCAAGGCGTCGACAGCAACTTTGAGATCGACCTGGTGCGCCCCATTCTGGACGCCGTCGCCGCCCGGGCGGGCGTGGTTTATAAGGCGGATCCCCAAAAGGACGTGTCCCTACGGGTCATCACCGACCACATGCGCGCGGTGACGTTCCTGATCCATGACGGCGTGCTGCCGGGCAACGAAGGCCGCGGCTACGTGCTCCGGCGGCTTTTGCGCCGGGCCGTGCGCCACGGGCGGCTGTTGGGCATCGACAAGCCCTTCCTGGGCGACATCGCCCGGGTGGTGGTGGAGCAGATGCGGGTGGGCTATCCCGAGCTGCTGCAGCGGGAAGCCTACGGGCGCCGGATCATCGAAACCGAAGAGCAGCGCTTCCACCAAACCCTGGACCAGGGCCTAGAACTCTTGGAAGAGGTGTTCGCCGCCGCGGAGCGGCAAGGCCAGCGGGTGCTGCCGGGCGAAGAGGTGTTTCGCCTCTACGACACCTATGGCTTCCCCCTGGAGCTGAGCCGGGAGATCGCGGCCGACCGGGGCTTCGAGATCGACGAGGCGGGTTTCCAGGCGGCCATGGAGCGCCAGCGCCAGCGGGCCCGGGCGGCCCGGGGCGAGGAAGGCTACTTGGGCCGGGAGCAGGTGGTTCCCGGCTTGGCGGAGCTGCCTGCCACCCGGTTTGTGGGCTACGATCGGCTGGAAACCGAAAGCCGGGTGCTGGCCCTGTTGGTGGACGGCGAGAGCGTGCCGGCCGTGCACCGGGGCCAGGAGGTGGAGGTGGTCCTGGACCACACCCCCTTCTATCCTGCCGGCGGCGGGCAAGTGGGGGACAGCGGCACCATCACCGGGGCCGACGGGCAGGTGGAAATCGTCGACGCGCAGCGGACGGAGGCCGGCTTGATCCTGCACAAGGGCCGGGTCACCAGCGGGCGGCTGGCGGTGGGGCAGCGGGTGCTGGCCACCGTGGACGCGCCCACCCGGGCCGCGACCCAGCGCCACCACACCGCGACCCATCTCCTGCATGCGGCGCTGCACGAGATCCTGGGCGAGCACGCCAACCAAGCGGGCTCTTTGGTGGCCCCGGACCGGCTGCGCTTTGACTTCACCCACTTTGAGCCGGTGGGTGCCGAACAGCTGGCGGCCCTGGAACAGCGGGTCAACGAGCAGATCATGGCGGACCTGCCGGTGACGTGGACGGAAATGCCCCTGGACGATGCGTTGCGCCTGGGCGCGAAGGCGCTGTTTGGCGAGAAGTACGGGGAGCGGGTGCGGGTCGTCCGCATCGGCGACTACAGCCTGGAGCTGTGCGGCGGCACCCACGTGCAACGCAGCGGCCAGCTGGGCTTCTTCAAGATCGTGGCCGAAGGCAGCGTCGCAGCCGGCGTGCGCCGCATCGAGGCCGTGGCCGGCGAGGCGGCCTGGCGCCATGTGGCCGCCCAGGAGGCGCTGGTACGGGACGTCAGCGCCAAATTGCGCACGCCGCCCGGTGAGCTTGTCCAGCAGGTGGACGGGCTGTTGGCCCAGCTGCGGCGGCTGGAGAAGGAACGGGACGCCCTCAAAGGACAGCTTTTGGCCCTGCGGGTGGACGCGCTCTTGGCTCAGGCCGAGGCGGTGGGCGGCGCCCGGGTGGTGGTGGCCTCCGTGCGGGACGTGGAGCCCGACGACTTGGTGGCCCTGGGCGACCTGGTGCGGGACCGCCTGGGCACCGGCGCCGTGGTCTTGGGCACCGCCGCCAACGGCAAAGTCAGCCTCGTGGCTATGGCTACCCGGGACCTGGTCAACGAGGGCGTGCACGCGGGCCAGATCGTGCGGGAGGCGGCCCAGGTGGTGGAGGGCGGCGGCGGCGGGCAGCCGCACATGGCCCGGGCCGGTGGGCGCAACCCCGCCCGGCTGGAGGAAGCCTTGGCGCGCGCGCGGGAGGTGGTCCGCGCCCAGCTCACCACGGCCCGCGCGCAAGGCTGACGGGCGGAACAGGTGCTGGAGGAATTGGGCGGATCCCCACCGAATCCACGTGGCATTACGGGGGAGGGGAGACCGATCATGGCGGAAATGGATCGCACGATGCTGTTCCGGTTCGGCCCCGATCGGCTCCCGCGCGCCGGGCGTATTCTCCGGGAAGTGTACGCGGCCCTGGAGGAGAAGGGCTACGACCCCGTGAGCCAGATCGTAGGTTACCTGCTTTCGGGAGATCCCACCTACATCACCAGCCACCGCCATGCCCGCAGCCTCGTGCGCAGCGTGGAGCGGTCCGAGCTCCTGGAAGAGCTGGTCAAGGCCTATCTGGCCGACAGGCGGCTGGCGTGAGGGGGGCGGGCCTTGGACCAGGGCCGGCCCGGGCCGGGCAACGCCCAAGACCGCAGCTGTGCAGGGGATGAGGTGTCGCAAGATTACGAACAATGATCACCCGCAGCCCAGCCCGGCCGGACGAGTCCTGGGGCTGGACGTGGGCCAACGACGCATCGGGGTCGCCCTCAGCGATGAGCTGGGCTGGACGGCCCAGGGACTGACGGTCATCCAGCGCCAGAGCCTGGAGGCCGACACGGCCCGCATCGCGGCCCTGGTGCGGGAACACGGCTGCCAGCGCATCGTCATCGGGCTGCCCCGCCGCACCGATGGCCGGCTGGGGCCCGAGGCCGAGGCCGTACAGGCCTTTGGGCGGCGGCTGGAGGCGGTGGCGGGAGTGCCCGTGGTCTATTGGGACGAGCGTTTCTCCACCGCCCAGGCAGAACATACCCTGATCGCAGCCGGGGTACGGCGCTCCCGGCGGCGGCAGGTGATCGACCAAGTGGCCGCCAGCGTCATTCTCCAGGCCTACTTGGACCGCCAGCGCCGGGAAACCGATACCTGACGGGAGTGAAAAGGATGAGCCGGGACAAGGAGCAGTGGGGCCAGGAACCGGAACGCATCACCCTCATGGGCGACGACGGCGAGGCCCGGGAGTTCATCATCTGGGACATGGTCGAGGTGGGCGCGGACCAGTACTGGCTGTTGGAGCCGGCAGAGCCCGAGGAAGGCGTCGAGGAAGGGGCGTGGGTTTTCCGCCTGGACACCGACGACGATGGCGAACAGGTATTGACTCTGGTCGAGGACGACGATGAGTGGGAGCGGGTCCGGCAGGCGTGGGAGGAGCAAAACGGCGCGGAGTGAGCCCGGAAGGCGGCCGGCGCCGGGCCGGTTGGGGGGCGGTCCGCCGGCGGGCGGCCCCCTGCGACCGGCGGGCGTGAACCCGGCGGATCCCGCACGCGTTTGCCAGATCTTGCTCCCGCCTTTATAATGGGTCGCGAGGTGGACGAGCCATGGAGCGATCCTTGGCCGGAGTGGCCCGGCCGTATTCACTTGGCAAGCGGCCGGGGCGTGTGGCCGGGGAAAGCCTGCTGGCCTTCGTGAGCCGGCTGATCGCCTACGGCATCGGTTTGTGCGGTTTTGGCGCCTTGGGGCTGGGCCTCGTGTACGGGTCCCTTACCTTGCCCGCGGCGGCCCCCCACGAGGCCGAGATGGTGCTTTTTCACGTCCCGCCGGGGAGCACCGCCGAAGACATCGGCCGGCTGCTGGAGGAGGCCGGGCTCATCCGCAGCGCCCGCCATTTCCAGCTGCTCATCGGATGGCACGGCTACGACCGGCGGCTGCAGGCCGGCGACTACCTGCTCAGCGCGGCCATGGACCCGTTGACCATCGCCCGCCGCATGGAGTCGGGCCAGGTGCATACCGTGCGGGTCACCATCCCCGAAGGTCTACACTTGCGGCAAATCGCGGACTTGCTGGCCCGGGAGGGCCTGGTGGACCGCGAGCGGTTTCTCCGGTTGGCTTCCGACGAGACCCTGGTCTACGGCTCCAATCCGCCCATCCCCAAACCGGTCCGTTCGCTGGAGGGCTACCTGTTCCCCGACACCTATCTTCTGAGCCCGTCCATGACGGAGGAGCAGATCATCCGGCGTATGGTGAGCCGGTTTCTGGAAGCGGCCGCGCCGCTCATCGCGAGCCGTCCGGCGCCTTTGGGGCTCAACATGCACGAGGTGGTGACGCTGGCGTCCATCGTGGAGGCGGAGGCATTGTATCCGCGGGAAGAGCCGATCATCGCCAGCGTCTTTCTCAACCGCTTGCGCATCAACATGCCCCTGCAGGCGGATCCCACCATCAACTACCTGTTTGACGAGCACCGGAGCCGGATCTTGTACGCGGACCTCGAGATTGACTCGCCCTACAACACCTACCGCTACGCGGGCTTGCCCCCCGGGCCCATCGGCAGCCCGGGCTTGGGCGCCATCCGGGCGGTGCTGGAGCCCGCGGACACCGACTATTACTACTTCGTCGCCCGGGGCGACGGGACCCACATCTTTAGCCGCACCTTTGCGGAGCACGTGCGGGCTCGCCAGCAAGTGCGCCGGTAAGGGTACTGGCACGCACTGCCCCCGCGCCTCATAGATTGGCGGAGAACGGCGCGCGGCGCCGGAACCCGCGGGAGGTGCGTGCCCAGTGCTGCCATCCTTTTTGGTGGCCTTGATCGCGTCCTTGCTGGACGGTCTGATGCTGGCGGCAGCCTACATCAGCAACAGCGTCTTCCCCCAGCCCCTGTCCAGCGAGGAGGAGGCCCGCCTCTTGGAGAGGATGGCCCAGGGCGATCCCGACGCCCGCAATATCCTCGTGGAGCGCAACCTGCGCCTAGTGGCCCACATCGTCAAGAAGTTCGACAACACCGGCGAAGATCCCGATGACCTCATCTCCATCGGCACCATCGGCCTCATCAAAGCCATCAACACCTTTGACCGGCACAAGAAGACGCGCTTGGCCACCTACGCCGCCCGCTGCATAGAGAACGAGATCCTGATGCACCTGCGCTCCAGCAAAAAGACCCGCAGCGAAGTGCTGCTGCACGACCCCATTGGCGCGGACAAGGAAGGCAACGAGATCACCCTGCTGGACATCTTGGGCACGGAACCCGACGCGGTGCTGGACCGGGTGGAGTGGCAACTGGAGCACGAAAAGCTGCGCCGCACCATGGCCCGGCTCAGCCGCCGGGAACGGCGCATCTTGGAGCTGCGCTACGGGCTGCTGGACGGCGTCCGGCAGACCCAGCGGGATATCTCCCGGGCCTTAGGGATCTCCCGCTCGTACGTGTCCCGCATCGAGAAGCGGGCCATCACCAAACTGCAGCGGGAGATGCTGGCCGACGGTTGAGCCCGATGGGGGCCGGCCAGCCCTGCCCGGCGGTGTGTTATAATATCCCACGGACTTTGCCGCCCATGGATGGAGGACCGCCGTGCTGCGCCTGCTGGCCCCCGACCAATGCCGCCGCTCCTTGCACGAAGTCGACCTGGATGATCTGGCCCGGCGCGGCATCCGCGGCCTCATCCTGGATCTGGATAACACCATGGCCGAGTACGGCCAGGCGGCCATCCCGCCCGCGACCCGGGCGTGGATCCAAACCGCCAAGGAGCGGGGCTTTCGCGTCTGCATCACCTCCAATGCCCGCCCCGGCCGGGTGAAGGCCTTCGCCGAGGCCTTGGACGTGCCGGGCATCCCCTACGCTGTCAAACCGGTGCGCCGGGCCTTTCGCCGCGCCCTCAAGATCTTGGGCACCACTCCCCAGGAAACCGCCGTCATCGGGGATCAGCTGTTTACCGACGTGCTGGGCGGCAACCGCATGGGCATGTATACCGTTCTGGTCAACCCCTTGAGCGCGGTGGAGTTGGGCACCACCCGCCTGGTGCGGCGGCTGGAGCGCCGGGTGCTCCGGCATCTGGTGCGCCGCGGCCTGCTGACGGAGGCCGATTGGCGGCTTAGGGAGGGCCATTCCCAAGATGCGTAGACGCTCTTGCCCGGGCTGCGGCGTGCCCTTCCAGAGCGATGATCCCGAGGCCTACGGCTATGTGCCCGCCGAGGTGCTGGCCCGGGACGAGGCGGCGCTGTTGTGCCGCCGGTGCTTCCGGCTGCGCCACTACGGCGACGCGGCCGGCGGCCCGCCCGCGCTCGAGGCGGTGCGGGCGGCGGTGGGGCAGGCTGTCAAGGCCGCGGACTGCGTCCTCTTGGTGGCCGACGCCTTTGACTTCGAAGCCAGCATCGCGCCGCCGGTACGGGACTTGGTTCGTCCGCCGCTGGTGGTGGCCGTGAACAAGGTGGACCTGTTGCCGCCCCGCACGCCGCTTCCGGAAGTGGGCCGGTGGGCCGAGGGGCGCCTGGCCGCCGCCGGGCTGCCCCGGGCCGAGGTGCATTTGATCAGCGCGCGGACGGGCTGGGGCACCCGGCGCCTGTGGGAGCGGCTGGCCCAGCGGGCGGGCCGGGGCACCGTGGCCGTCTTGGGCGCGACCAATGTGGGCAAGTCGGCCCTCTTGGCCCACTGGGTCCAGGCCGTCGGGTACCAAGGCCCCGCGCCCACCGTGTCCCCGGTGCCGGGAACTACCTTGGCGCTGCTCCGCCTGCGGCTGGTGCAGGACGGTTTCACCTTGCTGGATACGCCCGGCATCCCGCCTCCGGGACGGGTCAGCGACCGGTTGTGTCCGGAGTGCGCGAAAAGGGTAGTGCCCGATCGGCGCCTCCAGGGCCGCCTTTGGCAAGTGGCGCCGGGGCAAGCGATGATGCTGGGCACCTTGGCCGTCCTGGAAGCGGCGGGTCCCGTCCCCGAAGGGACGGTGCTCATCGCCTACGGGGCCCAGGGGCTGCCCATGCACCGCACCCGGACAGACCGGGTGGAGCAGCTGCTGGCTCGGCCGCCCCGCTCCTGGGCCGACGTGCCCTGCCAAAACTGCCGGGCCCGGTTGGCCGAGGCGGGCTGCGCGGAGCACCGCATCACCCTGGCCCACGCCCACGACCTGGCGATCCATGGCCTGGGCTGGGTCACCTTGCGGGGCGGTCCCCTGGACCTGCGGCTGCGGCTGCCAGAGGGCGTGCACTGGACGGTGCGGCCCAACCTCTTGGGCCCCAAAGATCGCTGGCCCGCACCCTAGCTCCCGACGCCCGCGATCCGGAATAGCCGGCCTCCTTTTTGCCATAGACTGGAGTATACCGTGGCAAGAAGGGGGCGCTGCCCAGCATGGCGGACAAGCACGCCGCGGCCCAGACCATCACCGTCATCGAACGCATGGACCGCCGCCCCGCCCATGGGGACCTGCTCTTGGAGCTGCGCCGGGTGGTGCAGCGGGTGCGCCAAGCCTGTCCCTTCCTGGAAGGCTACGAGCTGGCCGACGTCCACATCGGCCCGGCGGGCCCCGATCTGCGGGTGATCCTGGCTTTCGCCCGCCGCTAGCGCAGGGAATCGGCCCCCGGGCGCAGAACCTCTCGGGCGTGGCCGACAACATCGTTCTCATCGGTTTCATGGGTGCGGGCAAGAGCACCGTAGGCCGCCGCCTGGCGGCGCGGCTGGGACGGCCCTTCGTGGACCTGGACGCGGTAATTGAAGAAACCGCGGGAATGCCCATCCCCGCCATCTTCGCGCGGGAAGGCGAAGCCGGTTTCCGGGAGCGGGAAGCCGCGGCCGTGCGCGCCGTGGCCCAGCGCAAGGGACAGGTCATCGCCACCGGCGGCGGTGCGGTGATGCGGCGGGATAATTTGGCCGCGCTGCGGGCGGCGGGCACGCTGGTTTGGCTGCGGGCGCCCCTGGAGACCTTGCTGGAGCGGGCCAAGGCCGAGGGGCGCCGCCCTCTGCTCGCGGCCGGGGAGGCGGCCGCGGCCCGGTTGTATGACGAGCGGCTGCCGGTCTACGCCCTGGCCGACGTGGTGGTGGACGCTACCGACGACCCGGACGCGGTGGCCGCGCAGATCGAACAGCGGCTGGCGGGCGTGCCCGACGAAGGGCCCACAGTGGTATCCGTGCCCGTGGGAGCGGCGGCGTATCCGGTGTACGTGGGGGCAGGCCTTTTGCAGCGCCTCGGGCAGCTCCTGGCCGACCGGGGCGTGACCGGCCGCTGCCTGGTCGTGACCAATCCCACAGTGGGCGCCTACTACGGCGAGCCCCTGATGCAGTCCTTGGCCGCGGCGGGTTTTGCGGCCCGCCGGGTGGACATCCCCGACGGAGAGGCCCACAAGAATTTGGCCACCGCCGAGCAGATCTACCGGGCGGCTTTGGCGGCCCGCTTGGAGCGCCGGGATTTTTTTGTCGCCCTGGGCGGGGGTGTGGTGGGCGACGTGGCCGGCTTTGCCGCCGCGACGTACTTGCGGGGCGTGGCCTTGGTGCAGGCGCCCACCACGCTGCTGGCCCAGGTGGACGCCAGCGTGGGCGGCAAGGTGGGGGTGAACCTGGCCGAGGGCAAGAACTTGGTGGGCGCGTTTCACCAGCCCCGGCTGGTGGCGGCCGACGTGGGCGCGTTGCGGACCTTGCCCCGGCGGGAGCTGGTGGCGGGCCTGGCCGAAGTCATCAAGTACGGCGCCATCGCTGATCCCCACCTGCTGGCCTTCTTGGAGGACCGGTTGGAGGGGATTTTGGACCGGCGCCTGTCCCTTTTGGCTCGCATCGTGGCCCGTTCCTGCGAAATTAAGGCCCGGGTGGTGGCCGCCGACGAGAAGGAAACCCAGGGTCTGCGGGAAGTGCTCAACTTTGGCCACACCATCGGCC
>DATGPV010000019.1:0-25253 GCA_035304545.1 Limnochordales bacterium
CCACAGGCTACCTGCGCCTCAGGGATTCTGTTAGTGGCCTTGAAGCCGTGGCTGTGGAGTTGGGCAAGCTGCAAGTGGCCGATGGCTGGGCGACCATCAGCGGTCGTGCCCTTGTCAATGGCCGAGAGGAGCGGGTGTTCAGGCTCATCGTGGACGAAAGGGATCCATTTGCCGGTGGACGGGCCACAATAAGTGTCTGGATAGATGGTCTGCTGGATACGCGGGGGACGCTGACCTTCGGCAGTCGGATCCAGATTATCAACACCCCATAACTGGTGTCGGATCGAGGCTAAGCGGGTTAGAAAATGCGGTCGGTGGAAAGGCCTCGGCGGAGCCGGCCTAGCTCCCCCCTGGTGGTCCTTTCCGCCGGCCGCTTTGTTTGCTCATGAAGCCCTGCATGCAGAGGGCCTATGCGTTGGTCTGTGCGGCGGCGAGCAAGGAGCAATCCGTCGAGACGAAGCCGATACACGATGACGGCCGAAAGCAGGGACTTGAAGGGTCGTGTCGTCGGCGGCCTGAAGGAACTTCCCGGCAAGCCGCGAACTCCTTCGCAACTTGCTATGGGGTTCCCACTTCCTCATGGACGCGCCGACGGTCGAACAGTCAAGAAGCTTCTCTGAGGGACAAGCGAACCACCGCCGCAGCCGGTTGTAGACCCAAGCGAACATGGCGGATGACCGGTTCTGGCACCGCGACAGGTCGGCGCAAAGGGACGTTCGGGACTCGTTGCCCTGCGCCTGACGTCCGGGGCGCGTTCGCCGTGGCGGGCCCGCCGCCCGTGGGCAGGAATGCGCCGGGCCGTCGGGTAATGGTCATGATGATGGAGGGACCGCCGGTGGAAGTCATCAAGATCAGCCCCCGCGGCTACTGCTACGGCGTGGTGGATGCCATCAACCTGGCCAAGAAGGCGGCCCTGGACCCCCACGTGCCCAAGCCCGTGCACATCCTGGGCGCCATCGTGCACAACCGCCACGCGGTGGCCTCGCTGGAGCAGTACGGCATCATTTCCCTGGACGGGGACGACCGCGAGGCGCTGCTGGACCAAGTAAAGGGCGGCACCGTCATCTTCACCGCCCACGGCGTATCGCCGGCGGTAAAGCGCAAGGCCAAAGAGCGGGGCCTCTACTGCATCGACGCCACCTGCCCCGACGTGACCCGCACCCACGCCCTGGTGCGGAACTTGGCGGCCAAGGGCTACACCATCCTTTACATCGGCAAGCGGGGCCACCCCGAGCCCGAAGGCGTCATCGGCGAAGCCCCCGACCACGTGCACCTCATCGAAACCGAAGCCGATGTGGACGCACTGGCCATCGACGCGGACAAGGTGGCGGTGACGACCCAAACCACCCTGAGCAAGTGGGACACCCAGCGGGTTATCGACTACATCGTCCAGCGCTATCCCCATGCGGAGATCTACAACGATCTTTGCCTGGCCACCCAGGAGCGGCAGGAGGCCGCGGTCCAGCAGGGGCGCGACGCGGACCTGGTGCTGGTGGTGGGCGACAAGCGGAGCAACAATTCCAACCGCCTCGTCCAGGTGGTGCAGGAGATCGCCGGGCGCCCGGCCCGCCTCATCGACAGCGCCGACGACATCGACCCCGAATGGCTCCGGGGCGTGCGCCGGGTGGCCGTCACCGCGGGCTCGTCGACGCCCAGCGAGATCACCCGCGCCGTCGTCCGCTACCTGGAATCGCTGCAGCTGGACGTGTTGTCACCCCGATCGTAGCGCCAGGACCCTCAGGCCGTCCGGTCCGCGCCGGGTTCGCCCAGCTCCTCCTCCAGCCGGCTGAGGAGCTCCTCTTTGCGGCCGAAGGCGTACACCACTTGGGCGTACCGCAGGCCGGCTTTGCGGGCCACGGCCTTGAGCGTCAGCCGCTCGCCCCGCTGGCGCAGCTCGCGTGCGGCCTGCAGGGCCCGTTCGGTGGTTTCCTCCTTGGACAGCCGGCCGGGCGACGGCTCGTAGCGGCCCGTCAAAAGGGCGCCTTCCGCGCGGTTCATGCGCTGAAAGGCCTCCAGGGTAAACTTGTCGATCCGGCGAATGCCCGCGCTGATCTCGTGCAACGTCAGGTCCTGCTGCTCCAGCTTGTGGCGGATGCTGCGCAGCTCCTCCACCACCGCGTCCACGCCCCGGCGCACCGCCTGCTCCACCGCCTCTCCCGGCACGCCCCCGGGCCGGGCCGCCACATCGCCCAAGGAATCCAAAAGGTTGGCGAAGGCCCGATAGGCCCGCACTCCCAAGTCCGCATACAGCTGCTCTTCGCCCCGCAATTCGGCCAATGCGTCTCCCTCCCTTTGCCTCTCCAGCAGCCGCTCGGCGTTTTCCGCCTGTTCGATGGCCGCGTAATACCGCTGTTTGGCCCGCTGCACCCTGGCATCCCTCCACCCGGTGGTGTTTGCATTCCTAGTCTTTGCACAATCCGATTCATTTTATGCTGTGAAACCGGGGGCAACCCACGCTTTGCCGGCGCCGGCCGGGCAAGGGATGGCCTCACCGCCGGCGCAAGAGCCGCCGTTCCCAGAAGGTGGGGTGAACGAGGGCCAGCACCACAAGGACTTCCAAGCGGCCCACGACCATCAGAAACGCGAGGAAGAGCTTGGCGGCGGGCGGAAAAGGTGCGTAGGTGTGGCTGGGCCCGACGGCCCCAAAGCCCGGGCCCACGTTGCCCAAAGACGCGAGGGCAGCGGCCGCGGCGCTGCCCAGGTCCACGCCCAGGGCGGCCAGCACCGCGGTGCCGGCCAGCCAGAGGAGCATGTACAGCACGAAAAACCCCACCACCGCGGAAAAGATCCGCTCGGAGACGGCTTGATCACCGATGCGCAGCACCTGGACCGCCCGGGGATGGAGCAGGCGGCCCAGCTCCCGGGCGCCGTGCTTGGCCAGCACCAGCCACCGGACCACTTTGGGCCCGCCGCTGGTGGAGCCCGCGCTGCCGCCCACCCACATGAGGACAAACAGCACCGCTTGGCTCAAGTCCGGCCAGCCTGTGTAATCGGCCGCTGCGAAACCGGTGGTGGTCATAACGGACACCGCGTGGAACACGCCCAGGCGCAGGGCCGGCAGCCACCCCGCGCCGGTTTCTCCCCGCAGGTCCACGGCGATGATGAGCCCCGCGGCCAGCAAAAGGCCCGCGTAGGCCCAAAACTCCCGGCTGCCGGCCGCGGCCCGCCCGTCGCCAAAGCGGAACAGCCGGTACAGGAGCAAGAAATTGGTGCCGCCCAGGAACATGAACAGCACCAAGACCCCTTCGGCCCAGGGGTTGGCCAGCGCCGCGACGCCGCCGTCCCGGGTGGAATGGCCGCCCGTCGCGACGCTGGTGAGCGCGTGGTTGACCGCGTCAAACCAGTCCAGCCCGCTCCAGCGCAGCAAGAGGGCCGCGGCCGCGGTCAGCGCCACGTACATCCGCCACAGCAGCCGGGCGCTCTCGGCCACCCGCGGCAGGAGCTTCTCGGGCGCGGGTCCGGGCACCTCAGCCCGAAACAGCTGGCCGCTGCCGATGCCCAGGCGGGGAAAAAGAGAGACGAACAGGACGACGATGCCCATCCCGCCCAGCCATTGCAGCAGGCTGCGCCACAAAAGCAAAGCCCGGGGCTGGGCCGCCAGGCCGGTCATCACCGTGGCGCCGGTGGTGGTAAAACTGGACACGGATTCAAAGAAGGCATCGATCCCTTGGGGCAGGGCGCCCGACACCCAAAAGGGCAGCGCTCCCACGGCGGCGGCCGCGGCCCAGCCCAAGGCAACGGCGCCCAAGGCGGTGCGGACGTCCAGCTCCTCGGCGGCTGGACGTCCTGCGGCCAGGCCCGCCCCCAGAGCCAACGCGGCGGACAACCCAAAGGCCGCCGCCGCGCCGTCCCCGGA
Source organism: Limnochordales bacterium (assembly GCA_035304545.1). Lineage (GTDB taxonomy): Bacteria > Bacillota > Limnochordia > Limnochordales > ZCTH02-B6 > ZCTH02-B6. Next base: position 3,857 of record DATGPV010000019.1, read on the forward strand.
CAACAGCCCCCAGGCCAGGGGCACCAGCATGAAAAGGCCCATCAAGAGAACCATCCGGCCGACCAGTTGCGCCAGCAACCGCAGCTGCATCGCGCCCGCGCTCAGCTCCGGAAAAGGGTCTGGGCCCGGTCCAGGGCCTCCACGGTGCCAAAAAGCACCAGGTGATCGCCGGCCAGGATCTGCGTGGGCCCCCGCGGGACGATGACTTCATCCCCCCGCACCACCGCGCCGACGATGGTGCCCTCGGCCTGGCGCAGATCCTGCAGGCGCACCCCTTCGGCCCGGGCGCCGGCCTCGACGATGACCTCCACCGCCGCGGCGCGGCCCTCTTCCAAGAGGGACAAGGATACCACCGGGTCCCGCCGGGCCAGCTTGAGCAAGGTGCTGGCGGTGATAAGCCGCGGCACCACGGCAGCGTCCGCGCCGGCCCGCTCGGCCAGGGGCACATAGTCTTCCCGGGACAGGACCACCACCGCTTGCCCCACCCCCAGCTCCTTGGCCGCGATGGTGGCCAGGAGGTTGGCGGCGTCATCCCCGGTGGCGGCCACCAGCGCGTCGGAGCGGTCCACGAGCTCTTCCCGCAGCACTTCGGGCTTGTCCCCGTCACCGCAGATAATGAGCACGCCCGGCAGCGCCGCCGCGAGCTCGTGGCACCGCTCGGGATTTTTCTCGATGAGCTTCACCGCCACGCCCCGCCGCGAGCCCCTGGTAAGCCTTTGCGCCAGAGGAAACCCGATGCGCCCGCCGCCCACGATGGTGACCTCCCTCAGGGGGCGGGCCGGCGAACCCACCAGCGCGCGCATGGCCGCGAAATTGCCCGTGCGGCCGGCCAGGTAAATCTTGTCGCCGCTGGCGATGGTGGTATCGCCGCTGGGGATGATGATTTGATCGTCCCGCACCACCGCGGCCACGACGCACCGTTCCGGCCGCACCTCCCGCAACGGTCCCCGGGTGATGGGCGCGCCGTCTTCGACCCTCAGGCGCACCAGGCTCACCCGGCCGCCGGCAAAGTAATCCACCTGGGTCGCGGTGGGCGTTTTCAGCAGCCGGGCGATCTCCAAAGCGGCGGCCCGCTCGGGATTGACCACCACGTCGATGCCCAGCTGCCGGTGGTGAAAGGCCGGATCATCGCCGGCCAAGTAGTCTTCGTTGCGCACCCGGGCGGCGCAAACCGGCACGCCCAAGCGCTTGGCGGTGAGGCAGGCGATGATGTTGACCTCGTCGGGCCCAGCCACCGCCACCAGCAGGTCCGTGTGGCCTACACCGGCCTTTTCCAGCACCTGGGGGCTGGCGCCGTTGCCGGCGATGGCCAGCACATCCAGGTTGTTGGCGACTTCGGTCAGGGCGTCTTCCCGCTCATCGATGACGACGATGTCGTGGTCTGCGGCGGCCAGCAGTTGGGCGATCTCGTAGCCCAGCTTGCCCGCTCCGACGACGATGACGCGCAAGGGTTCGTCTCCTTACGACGATCATGCGGATATCCAGTGGGTATTCACGCTGCAGGCAGGTTCTCCTTTCAACCAGCACGACATACGCGGCCGCAGGGGCATCGGTCAACCACAGGACGGCATACAATGGGCGGGAGGTCCCGGATTATGGCCTTTGTTCTTTGGCGCGTGCCCCTTCGCCGGCGCGCCCTTCGGGTACCGTGGGCCCCCCTCGTGGTGGGCGCTGCCCTCCTGGCCGCGGCGGCCGGCCTGGGGGCCCTGCCCGTGGGCAGCGGGCTTTCGGCGATTCACGGCGTGCCCACGGCGCCCCTGGCGGGCATCATGGTGGCCGTGGACCCCGGCCACGGCGGGCACGATCGCGGGGCTTGCCACTTGCCCTCGGGCTTGGTGGAGAAAGAGATCAACCTGGACATGGCCCAGCGGTTGGAGCGGACCCTAAGGGCCAGCGGGGCCCGGGTGTTCTTGACCCGCCGGGACGATACGTTCCTGTCCCTGGACGCCCGGGCCCAACTGGCCAACGAGCAGGGGGCGGACGTGTTCCTCAGCCTGCACGTCAACCGCTACCCGAGCCCGGAATGCTTCGGCGCCCAGACCTTCTATCTGCCCGGCGCGCCCGAAGGCCAGCGGCTGGCGCGGCTCATCCAAGAGGAGCTGCGGCGGGTGTATCCGCCCAATTACCGCCAGGCGCTGCCCGGCAACTACCGGGTGCTGCGGGGCACCCGCATGCCGGCGGCCCTGGTGGAGATTGGCTTTGTCACCAGCGCCACTGACCGCGCGCTGCTCCAGCGGGACGACTACCGGGAGCAGGTGGCCGCGGCTATCGTCCGGGGCGTCATCCGCTTTGTGCAAGGGGAATCAGCCGGCCATCCGGCGCAGGAGGACGGGTAGGCGGCGCAGCACGAGCCCGGAGCGGGACACGGCCAGGCGCCGGCGGCCTGCCCGGCGCCCCCCGCCCCGCCGCCGGCGGCGGCCCTGGCGCCGCCGGCCTATCCGGCCCCGCTCGGGCGGGTCGCCCTCCCCATCGCCGCGCTTCTCCTGGCTCCTCCGCTGGCCCAGCTGCCGCAAGGTTTCCCGCAGCTGCGCCACGTAGGGCCGGCTGAGATAGGCCTCGGCGCCCCGCAGGATGGTGTCGCCGTAGTCGGGATGCGGGGGGATGTCCTCCGCCGCCTTGTCCACCACCACGTAGGTGACCACGTCCTCAAACACTTGCCCGCCGGGCGTTTCCACGCGGATATGCTCCCGGCGGTAATGCTCAGGCGCCCCCTCCCGCTCGTCCAGCGCCGGCAGCTGTTCGGCGGGGAGGCGGTAAAGCACGCCCTCCACCACGCCGTCGGGGTCGGGCACCAAGTCCGCGACGCCGCCCCGGCGCGTCCGGGACCAGCGGGTAAACCCCAGGCGGAAGCCCCGCACCAGGGCGGGGCCGATGAGCTGGAACTCCTCCACATCCCGCGCCAGGTCGTCGGGGCTCATGCAAGACCCGTAGGCGAAATAATAAACCTCGTCCACGGACCGCGTCCCCCCTTCGCGCCGGCTTCTCTCCATGTTACGCGCCGGCAGGGAAGGTGTGCGGCGCACCGGTGTGGAAATCGGCAGGAGCACTATACCATGGCAGCATGCCCAAGGCCCGCCGTCGCGGACCCCGGGCGCGGAGAAGACGGTCCATGACATTGTTGAGCCTCCTCATCCTCTTGTCGGGTGTGTTTGTCGGCTGGAACCTGGGCGCCAACGACGCCGCGAACGCCATGGGCACCGCCGTGGGCGCCCGCGTCCGCACCATCCGCGAGGCCGTCATCATCGTCGCCGTCTTCAGCCTGGCCGGGGCGCTGGCCTTTGGCCACCGCGTCATTAAGACCATTGGCCGGGGGATCGTTCCCCTGGACCAACTGGATCCCCGCCAGGCGACTTTGATCGCCCTGGCCGCCATGCTGGCCGCCGGCGTGTGGCTGCTCTGGGCCACCTATCTCAAACTGCCGGTGTCCACCACCCACTCGACCGTGGGCGCCGTGGCCGGCGCGGGCCTTGCTGCAGGTGGCGTGCCCATTTTCTGGGGCCAACTGGTGGACATTTTCCTGGCGTGGATCTTGACGCCCGTGGGCGCGGCCATCGTGGCCTACGTTCTCTACCAGGCGCTGCAGATCTTGGTCATGCGCCACGTTGCGATCCCTGATCGGATTTGGGGGTGGCTGCTTACCGCGAGCGGCATGTGGATGGCCTTCTCGTGGGGAGCCAACGACGTGGCCAACGCCACCGGCGTCATCGTCGGGGCCAGCCTGATGAGCCCCTTTGCTGCGTCCCTGGTGGGCGGTTTGGCCATCGTGCTGGGCATCGCGACCTGGGGCTACCGGGTCATGGAAACGGTGGGCACCCGCATCACCCACCTGATCCCGCCCATGGCCTTTATCGCGGAAGTGGCGGCGGCCCTCAACGTACAGCTGTACACCCTGCTGGGGCTGCCGGTGTCCACCACCCACTCCATCGTCGGCGCCGTCTTTGGCGTCGGGCTGGTGTTTGGCCGCGCCGCCATCGATCCCCGCACGGCCCGGGATATCGTGTTGGCCTGGGCGGCGACGCCTTTGGCCGCCGGCTTCGTGTCGGCGGTGCTGTTCCTGCTGCTGGCACGGATTGTCTAGGCTGGCCGGCGGCGCCCAGGGAGCGGTACGCAAGCGCGAGAGGGGGACGGGGATGCGCAACATTTTCGGCTGGATGGGCATGCGGGAGCAGCAGCGGGCCCTGGAGGCCTCCCAGCAGCACATGGAGCAGGTGCGTCAGGTGGTGCACCTGCTCAAGGAGGCCCTGGACCAGTTTGCCGCCGGCAACCTGGAGCGGGTGCGGGAGATCCACGAGCAGGTCACCGCCGCGGAGCGGGAGGCCGACGAGCTGCGCCGGGACTTGCTGGACCAGCTCTCGGAGGGGATGTTCCTGCCTGCGGACCGGGAAGATCTGGTCCATATGGTGGAACGCACCGACGACGTGGCCGACTACGCCAATGCCGCCTCGCGGCTCTTGGTCTTGTTCCAGGAAGCTCCCCCGGAAGAGCTCCGGGAGGATCTGGTCCGGTTTGGCCAGTTGCTGGTGCGGGCCGTGGAACAGCTGGCCCAAGCCCTGGACCAGCTCCTGGACGGGCAGCGCAGGGAAACGCTGCGGCTGTGCACGGCCGTGGAGCGCTGCGAAGAGGAAGGAGACGCCCTCAAGGCCAGCCTCTACCGGCGCCTGCTGGCCCTGGACCTGCCCGCTGGCGCGCTGTTGCTCTTGCACGACTTGATCGAGGCCATGGAAAACACCGCCGACCGGGCCGAGGACTCTGCCGACCTGGTGCGGGTGCTGGCCGTCAAGCTTCGGTGATGCCGCCCGGGGAGACAGGGCGGCCGGTGGGCCCGGCACGGCCGTTGCCGCTGGAGAGGGTGCGGGCCGGGGCCGGCTCGCCCGCGCCGCTGGGAGCCGCGCCCGGAGCCGCCGGCATCTCCAGCGCGAAGCCGCCCGGCGCCCGGTCGATCCACACCAGCCGCGCGCCCGCCAAGCACGTCGCGCTCACTGGATCCAGCACCACGGTCAGGCCGTGGCATTCCACCCGCACGTCGCCGGGCCGGTGATCGTCAAAGGCCATCCCGTACGCCATGCGGCTCACGCTCTTGATCCAGATGCGCAAGGCCTTGTCCTGTTTGCCCCGGGCCTGCATGTACTCCCGCATTTTCGCCGCCGCCTGCGGCGTGACGGAGATCACCCGCGTGCCTCCCAGCCGGCGCGCTCAGCGCAGCCAGGCGAAGGTGTTGACCGCCTGCAGCCAAAATTCCTGGTTGGCGCCGCCGTACTGAGACGTGAGGCCCAGCCACTGCAAATACACGTTGTGGTCGCCGTTGTTGAAGAAGACCGCCCGCATCATGGCCGTCTGGCCGCTGGGGGTGCGGCCCTGGATGACCACAAACCGCGCCTGCAGGCCGTTGCTGGTGGTGATGGTGCGGTTCTCGGTGGTCTGGGCGTTGCTGAGCACATGCTGCCACCGTCCTGTGACCGCCTGGCGCGCCCGGTCCAGCGCCGCGCTGCCTCCGGGGAAGCTGGCCACCCGGATGATGGGGCTGCCGCCCCGCAAGGTGATTTCCAGCATCTTTTCGCCAAAGACGTCCCGCTCCATGTACTGCTCGCCCTGGGACGGCACCAGCAGCTCAAAGAGGCGGTTGTCTCCCTGGTACCACCAGAAACGCTGATCGGTATGAACGTAAAATTCCCCTTGGTATTGCGCCGATGCACCCGCCGCCGAAAGCAGCGCCACTAGCAGCGCCCAACCCGCAGCGGCCCGTATGCGGCCCCGCACGAGCACCAGCTCCTTTCTGGTCCTCATTTTACTGACGCATCTAGGTGGTGGCAATGGGACGCGCCGGTCCCCCGAGGCGAGTCCAAAGGAGGGCTCCAACCCGCTACGTTGTGGAGCGCAGCCGGCGCGCTTCCTCCAGCCGCGCCTCCCGCCGGGCGGCGGCGGCTTGGAACAGCGCGTGGTCTTCGGGGGTTTCCAACAGCAGCGGCGGGACGGCTTTGACGGGCCGCCCCTCGGCATCCACGAGCACAAAGATGGTGTAGGCCTCGCAGGTCAGCCACGCCTTGGGCTGGGGACCGGACAAGTCCTTGCCGTACACCTTGACGTACACTTCCAGGGAGCTTTGGCCCGTGTGCACGACGCGGGCCTGCAAGTGCAGCAGCTGCCCCTCCTTGACCGGGCGGAAGAAGTGAACCCGATCCATCATCAGGGTAACCACGGACGAGGAGCCGCAATGTTCCATGGCCGTGACGCCGGCCACCTGGTCGATGAGGGCAAGGATGTGGCCGCCAAAGACGGTGCCATGGTGGTTGCAGTGGGGTGGTACCACGATTTCTTTGAGCTCGGTATAGGATTCCCGCCACGACTTGGGTTTCATGGCAACCCCCCGTGCCGTCCGCGGACCGGTTGGGCAAAAGGGATGGTGCCGGAGGCGGGACTCGAACCCGCACGGGATTGCCCAGGCGATTTTAAGTCGCCCGCGTCTGCCTTTCCGCCACTCCGGCCCGGCATCGGCCCGCTGGCAGACCCATTATATCCCCGGCCCGCGAACGGGGTCAACGAGATAGGCAGGGTCCCGCCCGCCGCGGGCGGCCCACAAGATCAGGCCGTCCAGGAGATCGGCCTCGCTGACCACGAGCTGCCCGGCGCCCAGGTGGGCCATGACCGCCTGCACGATGGCGGCCCCGGCCAGGATGATGTCGGCCCGGGCGGGCTGCAGGCCGGGCCAGGTCCGCCGCTCCGCCACCGTCGCGGCCCGCATCCGGTCCACCAGGCGATCCACCGCCTCCCGGCCCAGACAATAGCCGTGTACTTTGGCCGGATCGTAGGGGTCCAGACGCTGGTCCATGGCCGCGAGGGTGGTGGCCGTCCCGCCCACGCCGATGAGCTGGTGGCCCGCGGCTTCGTCAAAATCCGCCGGGGCCAGGCCGGAGGCGGCCGTCGCCGCCGCGGCCAGGTGCTCCCACAGCGGCGCCAGACCCCGCCGGATGGCCGCCGTCAGGTGCTGCCAGTCCCGGGGGCTGACGGGGTCGGAGCGGACCCACGCCTCGGTCATGCGCACAGCGCCCACGTCCGCGCTGGCCCGGGCCGCCACCTGGCCGTCGGCGGTGCCCCGGACCACTTCGGTGCTCCCGCCGCCCACATCCACCACCCACACGGGGTGCGCGCCGCGCCCCGCCGGCGAACCGTGGGCCCCTGGGCCGCCGTCCGCCCTCACCGCTGCCCCGGAACCGCCGTCTGCTCCGGCCGTGTTCCCGCCCAGCCCCCGCACCGCGCCCAAGAAGGACAAGGCCGCCTCGCCGGCGCCGCTTAGGATAGCCACGGAAAGGCCGTAGGCCTCCTGGATCCGGCGGCAGAACGCTTCCCGGTCCTGCGCGTCCCGCAGCGCGCTGGTGCCCGCCACCACCACGTCCCGGGCCCCCAGCGCCCGAGCCTGGGCCGCCAGCTCGCCCACCGCCGCCGCGGTGCGGGCCGCCGCCTCCGGGTCCAGCCGCCTGCGGCCGTGAACGCCTTGGCCCAAGCGCACCAGGCGCAGGTCCCGCCGGACGGGCACCAGGGTGTCTCCCCCCAGGTCGGCCACCAGCAGCCGCACGGAGTTGGTGCCGATGTCGATGGCTGCCCAGCGGACCGCGGCCTCGCGGGTCACCGCGCGGCGGCCCCCTTTGGATCAGGAGCCTCGGGCCTGTCCTCCACTGTACACCACTGCCAGCAAGCGTCGGTGCCGTCCAGGGGAATGCCCTCCGCCACCAGCTGGCGGTATACCCCTTGGCCGATGGGGTTGTCGCCCCGCCCGATGTAATCCGCGAAGTGGGCATGAAGGCACTTGACGCCCGTCTGGGAGCGGATGCCCGCGACGCCGGTTTCGCTCAACGCCCGCCACTGGCGGGGGTGTTCGCGGGCCAGCTCTTCCCGCCAGGCCGGCGGCACCCGGCCCACCCGGTCCGCGGCCGCGGCCTTGTGGGCCGCCTGCATGGCCGCGGCAAACTCGGGATCCTGCGCCAGCCGCTCCTCATAGCGGGCGATCCAGCCCTCCGCCTCCAGCCGGCTGATGGCCCGGGCCAGCAAGGGACACGTCAGCCAGTAGACGGTGGGAAAAAGGTCCCAGCGGCCGTTGCGCCGGCTGGCCGGTGCCGTCGCCGCCACCTGGGGGTAGCCGTAGCGGCAGCGGCGGCAAATGCCGGTGACCGGCCTGGGCCGGCGGCCCAGCTGCCGGGCGATGACGCGTTCATCCAAGGACGCCGAAATCGTGGCCACCTTCCTTGCAGCAAAAAAGCATCCCGACAGGGATGCCTTTGTTGTGCAGCGACAGCTGTGGCAGCAGACCGGTGTCAGAACGCTCTCCGGGTGCCCCGTCCCCCTCGCTTTGCGTCCAGGCTCTTGCGCAGATGCGCCAGGCGCTCGTCGCTCTCGCGCATGAACCGGGACAGCTTATCCTCAAACGACTTGGGGGCCCGGCCGCGGCCGCGCCCGGGCTTGCGGGCAGCGGAGGATGGATTGTTCACCTGGCGGATGGAAAGACCGATCTTGCCGTCGCGGACGTTGATGACTTTGACTTTGACGATGTCGTTCTCCTTGAGATAGTCCTTGATGTCATGGACGTACGCGTCCGCAACCTCCGAGATGTGCACCAGACCAGTCATTCCCTCACCCAACTCGACGAACGCGCCGAAGTTGGTGATGCCGGTGACCCTCCCCTCCAAAATGCTGCCAACTTCGATGGACATGCGGAAAGCAATTCCTCCCCTATAAAGTTACCGCGGGGACGGCCCCCCGGGCACCACTATTATACGTGTTGAGAATTTTTGTGTCAATCGATCCTGTGCAGTTTCCCCGCCGCGGGCTGCACCGTTTACGGTTCCTCAATGAGCATGACCGGCGTCTCCCCGGGCTTGACCAGCCCCAGTTCTTCCCGGGCGACGCGCTCAATGTACGCGTCGCTGTTGTAGTGCTCCAGTTCCGCCCGCAGCTGGGCGTTCAGCGCCTCGTAGCGGGCAATCTCCGCCCGCACCCGCTCCAGTTCGGCCCGCATGGCCCCCATGCGCACGAAACCGTCCACATACCCATAGAGCAGATAGGCGGAAAGGAACAGCACCCCGAGGATGACGAAAAAGCGGGGCCTGACGCGAATCCGGCCCCCGCTGCTGCGGGCCATGGCCATCACCCCGGGCTGGGAGGATGCGTGCACCCGGGTTTTCGACGCCGCTTGAGGGGATTCCTTTCGCCGGCGGCAACCCCCTGGCCGGCGGCGGCTGGCCGCGGCCGCCCGCCCCGGCAGCTTTGGACCCCCGCCGCGGCCCGGCGGCGCTAGCGTCGCCGCCAGGCCAGTCCCACGGGCCACGGCAGCCGCCGCCGGGGTCCGGACCCACTGGCCCGCCGGCCCGGCAGCCACCGGTGCAGGCCCATCCCGTAAGCCGCGGTGCGGGCCGCGACGGCCGGCAGGGCGGCCACGGCCAGCACCAGGTGGGCAGCCCAAGCCGCCAGCGCGACCATGCCCCGGGAAACCGCCCACAGCGCGGCCAGCACCGGCCCGCTGACAAAGGCAAAATACAGGGCCAGGCCGGTGCCGATGCCCAGCAGCACATAGAGCCGCAGCTCGCCCCAGTTGGCAAAGAACAGCAGCCCGGCCATCAGCGGGGCCACCACCGCCCAGTACAACAGATCCAGCATCCACGGCAGCAGCGCGCGCCGCGGCGTCCACCGCCTCACCACCCGCAGGCAGTCAAACAGCACGCCCATGGCGACGCCGCCCAGGGCGGTCACGGCGAACGCATGGAGCTGGTCCCACAGCGATACCATCGGCCTTCACCTCGGCAGGCAGGCGCTCGCGCCATGCACCGCACCATCCTATGCACCTGCCGCCCCACAGGTGAGAAGGCCGATGGGCTCACCGGAACAGTTTGCCCAAGAGCCCCTTTCCTTTCTTGGCCATACTCTCGCCGGCGTATTCGAGCCCGTGCACCAGCCCCGTCAGCTGCAGCGCCCCGGTTTCCAGGTTGAGCTCCTTGATGTGCAAGTCCTCGCCCCGCACCAAGAGCAAACCGGCGTCGGTCTCGACGACGACTTCCTGGTTGTCGAAGCTCTCCACATGGACCACCCCTTCCATGTGGAGGGCTTCGCGGTTGCGCAGCGACAGCTGGTGCTTGCGGCGCACCAGCGTCTTCTTCTCGTCGGTCACCGGCGGGACCCCCCTCCCGGCGCTGCCTGTCCGCGCCCGGCCTCGCTAAAAACTATGCCGGTTGGGAGTCCGCCATGCCTGCCTCACGGCGCCGCGGCCCGCGGGCTACCACCGCCGCTGGATCTCGATCCCCTCGAAAAAGAACGTCACGATCTCCTCAGGCGATCGCCCCTCCCGGGCCAGCTTGTACGCGTCCCACTGGCTCAACCCCACGCCGTGGCCAAAGCCCCGGCCCGTGGCGATGAGGCGCCCGCCGCGGACGTCCAGCTCGTCGATGAGGGTGGATTTGAGCCGCTCCGGGCCCACGGCCAGGCGGAAGTCGTTGCCGCTGACGGTGCGGGTGCCCTGGCTGCCGACGATTTCAAACTCCGTTACCCGCCGGGACGGCCCCCGGGCCGCGATGCGGACATCCCGCACCTCGCCCACGTCCACGTCCGCGTCCCGCAACGCGGCGCCGATCTCGTCGAGGCCCAGGCTCACCTGCCAGCTCACCACGTCCTCGGGCGCGAACTCGTTCTCGCCGGTGTCGACGCTCTTGATATAGGGCGGGTCCTCTTCCTGCGCGAGCCCCTCCCGGGCCGTGGCCGTGCGGCCGCCGCTGTAGGAGTGGAACCAGGCCCGCACCGTCTCGCCCTGATAGGTCATGACTTCGCCCCGGGTGCGGTCCACGCCCCGCTCGATGGCGGGGGTAATATTGCCGGGGTTATAGGCCTGGGCCGCCTCGTGCTGGGCGGGGATCTCGCTGCCGCCGCTTTCCTCCAGGTAGCGGACGGCGAAGCTGCGGGCCAGGATGGCCTGGGCCGCGTAAGCCTCCTCGGGCCAGTCCTGCTCTTCGGTCTCGCCCCGGGGCGGAAGGCGCCCCATCTCGCCTGCCACCACGCCCTTCACGTACTGCTCCATAGGCATCTGCTCCCGGCGGCCGTCCCGGTGCACCAGGGTGATGGTGGGCTCCTCGCCCCGGGCCTGATCGGGCGCCCCCGAACGGCCGCTCACCAGGAACAGAGCCCCCAAGGCCAGCAGCAGGATGACGGCCACGATGGTCATGGACCGCAGGCGCGCGCTGTCCAACCCTTCCACCTCCTGCCCGTGTCGTGGTATAGTCTGCGAAGGAGCGTCCCAGCCTATGCCACCAGCAGGAATTCGATCTAGGCCCCCGAATAGACAGCAATGAAAAACTTTCCAAAGGAGGCGCCTTCTGTGAACAAAAGCGAACTCGTCGCGCGAGTCGCCGAGAAGACCAACCTGACCAAGAAAGCAGCCGGGGAAGCGGTGGAGGCAGTCTTTGAAAGCATCTCCGAGGCGCTGGCCGGCGGCGAAAAGGTCACGCTGGTGGGCTTTGGCACCTTTGAGGTGCGCAACCGGGCGCCCCGCCGCGGCGTAAACCCCGCGACGCGGCAAGCGATCCAGATTCCGGCCAGCAAGGTGCCGGCCTTCAAGGCGGGCAAATCCCTCAAGCAGATGGTCGCTGGTCGGTAGCCCATGGCCGACACCCCCCAGGCGGATCTGCAGCCGCTGCTGGACGTGATGGCCCGGCTGCGTTCGCCGGAGGGCTGCCCTTGGGATCGGCAGCAGACCCACGCCAGCCTGAAGCGGTACCTGCTGGAGGAAGCCTACGAACTGCTGGACGCCATTGACGCCGGTGACGACCGCGCCTTCGTCGAGGAACTGGGCGACGTGCTGCTGCAGGTGGTGTTTCACGCCCAGATCGCCTCGGAAACCGGCCGGTTCACCATGGCCGACGTGATCGACAGGCTGGTGGAAAAGCTGGTGCGGCGCCATCCCCACGTCTTTGGGGACGCGGACGCGCCCGACGCGGCCGCGGTGGTGCGCACCTGGGACGCCATCAAGCGGCAGGAACAGGCGGTGCGCGACGCGGGGAAAGAAGCGCCCTCGCTGCTGGAGGGCATCCCGCGCCACCTGCCCGCCCTCATGGAGGCTGAACAGCTGCAGGCCCGGGCGGCGCGGGTAGGCTTTGAGTGGGACGACGTGGCCGGGGCTTGGGACAAGGTCCAAGAGGAGCTGGAAGAGCTGCGCCGGGCCGGCGATGCGGCCCCGTCCGCCCCCGGGACAGCCCAGGACCGCGTCGCGGAAGAGCTGGGCGATGTGCTCTTTGCCCTGGTCAACGTGGCCCGGTACCTGAAGGTCGATCCGGAGCAGGCGCTGCGGGCGGCCAACGCCAAGTTCCGCCGCCGGTTCCAGCACATCGAAGCCCGGGCCCAGGCCTTGGGCCGCCGCCTGGAGGACATGACCTTGGCCGAAATGGATGCCCTATGGGACGAGGCCAAGGCCAGCGCCGCGCCGGACCGGACGGAGCCGGACAAGCCCGCCCCGGGTTAGACCCGGCCCGCCGGCGCCGTCCTCCCCCGACGGTTGCCCATCCAACGCACAGGCCTCCGGGAGCGGCCCTGACGGGCGCTCCCGGAGGCCCGACTCTTTGGACTCTTTGAAACGCCCTGGCCCGGGGCTGCCCCAGGGGCGGGCCCCCTCACTGTTCCATCTGCTTGGCGAGAAAGCCGGCGGCGGTCTCCACCAGCTTTAGCTCCAGCTCTCCCATCTTTTTGTCCCCGTCGCGGGTGGCCAGGATGACCGCGCCGATGGGGTCGCCCTCGGCGATAATGGGCGCGATGGCCTGGGACGCGAAGGCCCAGATCTGGTCGTCGTCCTCCTCCAGCGCCGGCCCCGCCTCGCCCGGCTTGGGCAACAGCAGCGAGCGGCGGCTCTCCATCACCTTTTCCACGATGGATGGCACCGGCTTGTCGATCCACTGCTTCTTGGGCGCGCCGGAGACGGCCACCACCGCGTCCCGGTCCGTGATCAGGGCGATGTGGTTAGTCGTCTCGTGCAGGGAATCCGCGTACTCCTGGGCAAACTCGCCCAGCTCCCCGATGGGCGAGTACTTCTTGAGGATGACCTCGCCTTCCCGGTCGACGAAGATCTCCAGGGGATCTCCTTCCCGGATCCGCAGGGTGCGGCGGATTTCCTTGGGGATGACGACACGGCCGAGGTCGTCGATGCGGCGCACGATTCCGGTCGCTTTCACTTGGAGCAGCCCCCCTCCTTTGCCTTGTAGTGGCCGGCGGGCGCCGCCGGCCTGCGCCGGCCGCCGGCTTCCCGCCGTCCGGGCCCGTCAAGCCCGGCCGCCTGGCACCGCCTGCACCCGGGGCGGGTCGGCTTCCTTGGCCGCACCGGCGCTGGGCCAGGCCGCCCGCATCTCCCGCAGCACCTGCTCCAGCAGCGAGAGGATGTCCCGCTCACCCAAGCCGCGGGTGCGCAGCTTCACCAGGGACGTGCGGGTCGGCGACAGGAGCACCCGGCCGCGGAACTGGCGGCTCAAGTGCAGGGCGGTCTCCCTGGGGAGGACGAGGCCCGTCAGCAACCGGATAACGACCTCGCCCGGGCCGCCGCTGATGCTGGCCACGCCCAGCTCCCGGGCCAGCGCCTTGATCCGGGCCACCGCCAGCAAATTGCGCACCGGCCCGGGCACCGGCCCAAAGCGGTCTTCCAGCTCTTCCTGCAGGTCGGCCACATCTTCCGCCCGGCGGATGGCGACCACCTTCTTGTAGACCTCCACCTTGCGCTGCGGGTCCGGCACGTAGTCGTCGGAGACGTACGCGTCCACGTTCAGGTCGATGACGGGCTCCGGCGGCTCCTGGACCACCTCGCCCTTCACCTCGCGCACGGCCTCCTCCAGCAGCTTGCAGTAGAGCTCAAAGCCCACCGAGGCGATGTGGCCGTGCTGCTCGGGGCCGAGCAGGTTGCCGGCGCCCCGGATCTCCAGGTCCCGCAGGGCGATCTTGAAGCCCGAGCCCAGCTCCGTGAACTCCCGGATGGCCTGCAAGCGCTTCTCCGCGTCCTCGGTCAGTATTTTGTCCCTGCGGTAGGTGAAATACGCATAGGCCACCCGATTGCTGCGGCCCACCCGCCCCCGGAGCTGGTACAACTGTGCGAGGCCTAGACGGTCTGCCTCGTCCACGATAAGGGTGTTGACGTTGGCGATGTCCATGCCGGTTTCGATGATGGTGCTGCACAGGAGCACGTCGATCTCGCCGTTGAGGAAGTCCAGCATGACCCGCTCCAGCAGGTCCTCGTCCATCTGCCCGTGGGCGATGGCGGTGCGGGCCTCGGGCACCAGCTCCCGGAGCCGTTCGCCAAACCGCTCGATGTCCTGCACCCGGTTGTGGACGAAGTACACCTGGCCGCCCCGGGCCAGCTCCCGCAAGATGGCCTCCCGCACCAGTTCCTCGTTGTACTCCACCACATAGGTGCGGATGGGGAACCGATCCTCGGGCGGCGTCTCGATGACGCTCATGTCCCGCACGCCCACCAGCGCCATGTGCAGCGTGCGGGGGATGGGCGTCGCGCTCAACGTGAGGACGTCCACCGAGCGGCGCAGCTCCTTGAGCCGCTCCTTCTGGGCCACGCCAAACCGCTGCTCTTCGTCGATGATGACGCAGCCCAAATCCTTGAACTTGACGTCCTTGGACAGCAGGCGGTGGGTGCCGATGACGATGTCCACGGTGCCGTCGGCCAGCCCTTTGAGGATCTTGGCCTGCTCGGCCGGCGACTGGAACCGGCTCAAGGCTTCGATGCGCACCGGGTACTTGGCAAAGCGGTCCCGGAAGGTGCGCAAGTGCTGCTGGGCCAGGATGGTGGTGGGCACCAGCACCGCCACCTGCTTGGCGTCCACCACCGCCTTAAAGGCGGCCCGCATGGCCACCTCCGTCTTGCCGAAGCCCACGTCGCCGCAGAGCAGCCGGTCCATGGGCCGCGGCCGCTCCATGTCGGCCTTGACCTCCTGGATGGCCCGCCACTGGTCCGGCGTTTCCTCATAAGGAAACTGCTCCTCGAACTCCTGCATCCAGACGCCGTCCTTGGAAAAGGCGTACCCGGGCAGAGCCTCCCGCTCCGCGTACAGCTTGAGCAGCCCTTCGGCCAGCTCTTTGACGGATTCGGTGACCCGCTTCTTGACCCGGGCCCAGTCGCCCCCACCCAGCTTGCTCAACCGGGGCGCCTGCCCGTCCACGCCGATGTACTTTTGCAGCAGGTCCACTTGTTCGGTGGGCACGTACAACTTGTCGTCGCCCGCGTAGTGCACCACCAGGTAGTCCTTGTGCACGCCGCCGATCTGGAGCGTCTCCACGCCCATGTAGCGGCCGATACCGTGGTTGACGTGGACCACCAGATCGCCCACCTTGAGCTCTTCCAACCGGGCCGCGGTGCCCCCCTTGGGCCGCGGGCGGCGGCGCACCTTGCGCTGTCCGAAGATCTCCAGTTCCGTCAGGAGCAGCAGCTTGAGCTCGGGCACTTCGCACCCCGCGCTCAAAGCCGCCGCTGTCACCGATACCGAGCCCGAGGGCGGCACGGTCCTGGCGCGTGGCGCGGCGCCGTTGGCTGCTGCCGCGCCGTTGCCCTGGCTGGCGGCCGCTGGCCTTGCGGCCGGCGCCGCGGCCGACGCCGCGTCAGAATCCGCCGCCGGAAAGGGCGCCGGATCCGTCCCCGGGCCAGCCGCCCCGTTGGCCCCGGGCCCAGCGGCCACGGCCCCGTCGGGGGCGTTCCCCTGCCCGCCGGGCGGGACGGCGCCGTTGCCGGCCCCATCGTGGGGCGAAGCCAGCCGCTGCACCGGGATCTCCTCATCCCGCAGCACCGTCTCCACCCGCTGGGCCCGCTCGGGACTGGAGGCGGCGATGATGACCCGCCAACCTTGCCGGCGCCGCTCCCGCACCGCTTCCACGAAGGGCTCCAGCCGTCCCTGGAACGTGGGCGCCGGGCGGGAGGCCACCTCCAGCTCCGGCACGCCTTCAAGCCCGGGCACATGCTGCTTGAGCCCGCACGTAAACAGGGCGGGCCGGGCCCGCACCAGCCGCAGCAAGTCCTCCCAGTCGGCAAACAGCTCGGCGGACTCGGGCAGCACCCGGCCCCGCTCCAGGAGACCCGCGTGGCTGTGGGCGTAGTCGCTCTGGAAAAGGTGCAGCTGCTCCCGGGTACGGGCCGGCTCATCCAGCACCACCGGCCCATCGCCCATGTACTCCAGCACCGTCTCCAGGCGGGGATAGAAGAAGCCCTTGTACTGCTCGATGCCCGCAAAGCGCCGGCCGGTCTGCAGCGCTTCCACATGTTCCGCCACCCGCTGGCGCAGCTCGGCCGCAGCCTCCTCAAAGCCTGCCCGGTGCAGGCGGTTGGCCTGGCGGTGGGCAGCGGCTTCCACAGCTTCGGCTGCGGCCGCAGGGTCCGCGGGCATGAGCGCCTCCCACACCGGCCCGATGGTCACCTGCTGGGCATGGCCCGAGGAACGCTGGGTGTCCACGTCAAACCAGCGAATGGAATCGACCTCGTCGTCAAAGAAGTCGATGCGGGCCGCCTGCGGGGCCGTCAGCGGGAACACGTCGATGAGGCCGCCCCGCACGCTGAACTGGCCCGGGCCGTCCACCATATCCACTCGCTCATAGCCCAGCTGCACCAAATGGGCCGTCAGCTGCTCGGGGCGCACCTGCTGGCCCACCGCGACGGTGCGGATCGCGGCCGCGAAGACGTCCCGGGGCGCCAGCCGCTCCACCGCCGCCTGCACGGGCGCGACCACCAGCGCCGGCTCGCCCAGGGCCAGCCGCTGCAGCACCGCCAGGCGGGCCGCCGACAACTCCTTGGGCACCGGCAGCTCCTCATGGGGCCATATCTCCCGGGCCGGAAAAAGGAGCACCTCGTTTTCGGGCAACAGGCAAACGAGGTCGTCCCGCAGCCGCTCCGCCTGGTGGGGACCCGCCGCCACGACCAGCAGCTGCCGGCGGCGCCCCGGCCAGCCGGCGCGGTAAAGCGCGGCCAAGAGCAGGACCTTGTGGGCCGGCGTAAACCCGTGCAAGAGGCCGGCGGGGGGCTGCCCCGGCGCGCGCGGCACCTCCTTTGCCCAGCGCGCGGCGCGCGAGTCGGCCAACAAATCAAAGATTGCCGTAATATCCAAATCGATGTCCCTCCGTCGGCCGCGCACGGGCAGATCCCCCCATGCCCGCGGCGGCATTCCCCGGTCCTGGTGCGAGGGACGCGCCGCTGCCTTGCCGCAGGGTGCGTCAAGCTATTCGGAAAGGCACGGCCATCCTGGTGGGAAAAACGGCCTTTTCCGCCCACGCGAAGATGATCGACCGCCTTTAATGTCCAATTCATTATAGGCAAGGGCCGAGGACGAGATCAACTCACGCCCCGCGGCCCGTCGGACCCCTTGGCGCCGGGTCCGGCTCGTATTATGGCATCGCCCCGGGGGACTTATTCCCTTTATTGTACTTGTTCATGGCCGCCGCTGTGCCTTCCAACAGCCACGTGCGTACGGCCGCGGCCGCCTCCCGCGCCAGCCCTTCAAAGAAGGCCTGCTCCTCCCCGGTCAGGGGCTGGAGCACGTACTCGGCCGCGGTCAAGGGCGCCGGCGGCCTGCCGATCCCCAGGCGCACCCGGGCAAAGCCCTGGCTGCCCAGGTGGGTGATGATGGACTGCACGCCCCGGTGGCCGCCGTGGCCGCCCGCGGGCCGGACCCGGAGGGTGCCCGCGGGCAGGTCCAGGTCGTCGTAGACGACAAGGAGATCCTCCAAGGCCAGGCGGTGATAGCGGACCAGCGGCTCCACCGCTTCGCCGCTGAGGTTCATGAAGGTCTGCGGCTTGGCCAGCAGGACGGGCTGGCCCTCCAGGCTCCCGCTGGCCACCAGGCTGTTGGACCAATGGCGGCGCCAGCGGATGCCCAGTTCCCCGGCCAGCAGGTCGACGACCCAAAAGCCGAGGTTGTGGCGGGTCCGCTCGTAGCGCGAGCCGGGATTGCCCAATCCGACAACCAGTTTCAGGGCCCGTTACTCCCCCTTGTCCTCGCCCTGGTCCCCAGCCTCGGCGGCTTCGCCCTCCGCGCCCTCTTCCGCCTCGGCTTCGAGCGCTTCCGTCGCCCGCGCCCGGGTGATGGTCAGCACCACTTCATCGGGTTCGTGGCGGACCCGCACCCCCGGAGGGAGCGCCAGGTCTTGGACCGTGACGGTGGCGCCTACCTCTAGGCCGGACACATCCACGGGGATGTGTTCCGGAATGTCCTTGGGCAGGCAGGCGATGTTCAGCTCCCACAAGACCACGTTGACCACGCCGTCCTCGGGGCTGCCCACCGGCTCCACCGGCACCGTGGTCTCCAGCTCCTGATCCATGGCCACCGCCTGGAAATCCACGTGCTGGATGGTGCCGTACACCGGATCCCGCTGCAGCTCCTTGATGAGGACCTGGTGGCGGGCGGGACCGTTGCCGTTGTCCAGCTGCAATTCAATGAGCCCATGGGCGCCGGCGCCCTGGACCAGCCGTTCCAGCTGCCGCGCGTCCACGGCCACCGGCGTCGGCCCCTGGCCGCCGCCGTATAGCACGCCGGGCACCCGGCCCGCGCGCCGCAGGCTTCTCGCGCTCTGCTTTCCTGTCTCGGACCGCCGCTGGGCGGCCAGTACTGCTTCGCTCATCGCGACCCCTCCTCGCTGTACCTGAGCAAAGTCCTTCCCCGCGGGCGGGTGCCCCACGCGCCAAGGGCGCCGGGCGCCGCCGCGCCGCCTACACCTCGAAGAGCTTGCTGACGGAGATCTCCTCGAAGATGCGCCGGATGGCCTCGGCGAACAAGGGGGCGATGGACAGCACCCGGATCTTGGGCACCCGCTTGTGCACCGGCAAGGGGATGGTGTTGGTCACCACCAGTTCCTTGATGGGCGACGCCTGCACCCGCTCGGCGCCCGGGTCCGACAGGACCGGGTGAGTGGCGGCGGCGTACACCTCCTTGGCCCCTTGGGCCAGGAGCGCCTCCGCGGCCTTGACCAGCGTGCCGCCGGTGTCGACGATGTCGTCGATGAGGATGGCGGTCTTGCCCTGCACATCGCCGATGACGTGCATCACTTCCGAGACGTTGGGCTGCGGACGGCGCTTGTCGATGATGGCCAGGGGCGTCCCCAGCCGCTGGGAAAATTCCCGGGCCCGGGCCACGCCCCCCACGTCGGGCGACACCACCACCACGTCGTCCAATCCCTTTTGGACAAAGTAGTCTGCCAGGATGGGCAGGGCCTTGAGGTTGTCCACCGGGATGTCAAAAAAACCCTGGATCTGGCCCGCGTGCAAGTCCATAGTCAGCACCCGGTCGGCCCCGGCCGCGGTCAGCAGGTTGGCCACCAGCTTGGCAGCGATGGGATCCCGGGGCTGCGTCTTGCGGTCCTGCCGCGCGTAGCCGTAGTACGGAATGACCGCCGCGATGGATTTGGCCGACGCCCGGTGGAGGGCGTCGATCATGACGAGAAGCTCCATCAGGTTGCTGTCCGCCGGATTGCAGGTGGGCTGGATGACGAAGACCTCGGCGCCCCGCACCGTCTCCCCGATGCGCAGGTTGATCTCGCCGTCCCGGAACCGGCCCACGACCGCGTCCCCCAGCGGCAGCTCCAGATAGTCGCAGATCTCCCGCGCCAGTTCGGGGTGGGCGGTGCCCGTAAAAACCTTGATCTTTTTGTGGCTGACCGAGCTGACACGCATTTGGACCTAAGGCGCCTCCTGTGCCATTCTCTTTGACCGTCGCTTCGCCGCCCAGCCCTCGATGATGCGCTGTTCGGCCCTCTCTACGGCCAGCGCATCGGGGGGCACGTCGCGGGAGATGGTGGATCCGGCGCCGATGTAGGCGCCCTCGCCAACGCGCACCGGCGCCACCAGATTGGTGTTGCTGCCGATGAACGCCCCGTCGCCGACGAAGGTGGGATGCTTGCGCTCCCCGTCGTAGTTGCACGTGATGGTGCCTGCCCCCACGTTGACGTCCCGGCCTAGGGTGGCGTCGCCCAGGTACGCCAGGTGGGGCACCTTGCTGCCCGGACCGATGACCGACTGCTTTATCTCCACAAAGGTCCCCGCCTTGGCCCCCGCCTCCAGCACCGTGCCCGGCCGCAGAAACGCGAAGGGCCCCACCGTGCAGCCCGGTCCCACGCGGCTTTGGCGCACCACCGCCCGCTCCACTACCGCACCCCGCCCAATCTCGCTGTCCTCGATCTCGGCGTGGGGGCCGATGCGGCAGTCCTCGCCGATGACCGACGCGCCGCGGATGAAGGTAAAGGGCAAGATCACCGCGTCGGCCTCCAGCCGGGCCCGGGGATCAATGTAGACGGTGTCGGGATCTTCCACCGTGACGCCTGCCAGCATCCACTCTTCCACGATGCGCCGCCGCAAGATCTTTTCGGCCCGGGCCAACTCCGCCCGGTTGTTGACCCCCAGCACCTCCCGGGCGTCGGGGACGATAACCACCTCGATGGCATGGCCAGCCCGCTCCAGGACCGTCAGCACGTCGGGCAGGTAATACTCACCCTGGGCGTTGACGGGCTCCACCTCCCGCAGGGCAGCAAAAAGGCGGGGTGCGTCAAAGCAGTAGGTGCCGCTGTTGATCTCCCGGATCTGAGCCTCCTCCGCGCTGGCATCCTTTTGCTCCACGATGCGCAGAAACCGGCCGGTGACCTTGTCCCGCACGACGCGGCCGTAACCCGCCGGCTCATCCACCACCGCGCTGATCACCGACGCGGCCGCGCCGCTGGCCCGGTGGCGGGCCAGCAAGTCGGCCAGCGTCTCGGGACGCCACAGGGGCGTATCGCCGTAGGTGACCAGCAAAGGCCCGTCGTACTGGCCCAGCAGCGGCTCGGCCTGGGCCACCGCGTGCCCCGTCCCCAACTGCGGCCGCTGCTCCACAAACTCCACGTCCAGTCCGGCGCACGCGGCCCGCACCTCGTCGGCCCCATGGCCGACGACGACGATGACTCGCCCGGCGCCCGCCCGCCGCACCGTTTCCACCACCGTGTGGAGCATGGGCCGCCCGCATAAGGGATGCAGCACCTTGGGCCGCTTGGAGCGCATGCGGGTGCCCTGCCCAGCGGCCAGAACCACGGCGACGGCTTGGGACATGCTGGACTCCTCCTGGATCGACAAAGGCTCCCTAGCCACACCTTCGGCATCGCCCTAGGCTTTCCTGCGCCAGCCGCCCCACGGCAGAGCCAAAGGCCAGTCATTATCAGTATGACGCCGCGACAGCAAGATCCTCTCCCCCAGGGCCCTAGGCCCGCTGCAAAAAGGGCGTCCAAAGGCGCCGGCCGGAGCGCCCGCGCGCTGTTTGACAGCGATGGCGACCGGCCATTATAATAAGGATGAGCCGGCATTGGGCCGGCGCTTCCTGTCTGATGGGGCGTGGTGTAACGGCAGCACTATTGCCTTTGGAGCAATCGGTCCAGGTTCGAA
>DATGPV010000020.1:0-22343 GCA_035304545.1 Limnochordales bacterium
AGCGCCCGCGCGCTGTTTGACAGCGATGGCGACCGGCCATTATAATAAGGATGAGCCGGCATTGGGCCGGCGCTTCCTGTCTGATGGGGCGTGGTGTAACGGCAGCACTATTGCCTTTGGAGCAATCGGTCCAGGTTCGAATCCTGGCGCCCCAGCCAAGAGAAGGGCCGCCTTGTGGCGGCCCTTCTTGCGTCCTGTGCGACGGTGATGGGCCGGCGCCGAACCGGCAAAGCGGAGCCGGTCCGCGCCCTCTTGGCCGCCGGCCACACCGGGCCCGCCCCCGGTCAGGCCAGCTTCCCGTTCAGACCGCCCGGCCGGCCGCCTGCACCACGGCGGCAGAGCCGATGACGCGGAAGGTGAGCAGTCCCTTAAGGAGCAGGATCAGCCCCAGGATGGCCGCTCCGGCCGCCACCTGCGTCTGGGGCGCGAACATGGCCACCAGGGCCATGACCACCAGCGCCCCCCGCCCCGCCCAATCGATCCACGCCTCCCGGGCGAAGCGTCCAAAGGTGGCAAACGTGAGGGCCAACGCGGCCACGCCCACGATGAGGCTTTCGATGATCTGGAGAACGCCCGGCGACACCAGCATGTCCTGGCGCACAAAGATGGCAAAGGACACCACAAACATGGGCATGCAGATCTTCAGCGCTTCGTACGCGGTGCGCAGAAAGGACGCGCCCGAGATGCTGGCGGCCACCGCCGCGGTCAGCGAGGTGGGCGGTGTCAGCTCGCCCCACACGGCGATGAGGAACGCGAAGAAGTGGGCCACCCACGGGTTGATGCCAAACTGGCTCATGGGCGGCACGATGATGACGGCCACGATGATGTAGGTAGCCGTGGGCGGCAGCCCCGTGCCGGCCAGCCAGCCAAAGAGCCAGGCCATGACGATGATGGCCGCCACGTGCCACTCGCCCAGCTGCAGCATGAGCTGGCCCATGCGCAGGATGAAGCCGGTGACGGTGAACAGCCCGATCATGATGCCCAGCACCATCATGAGGATGACGATGTAGGCGGTGAGATCCGCATAGGTTTCCATCGCTTTGCCCAGGTTGGCCAGGAGGCTCTCCCGACCGTATTCTCCGAGGCGGCGCCCGTACTTGTAGTAAAGATGGAGGCCCACCATGCAGGCCAAGAGCACCACTGCCGCGTACAGCGCCGCCCGCATGGGGCTGTAATCCAGCGGGCCCAAGAAGATCACCAGCAGCGCGATGCAGCCCAAGAACACTGCCGTCTTGGCCTTGTCATGGCCGGGGACGGCCGGCGGCGTCACGGGGGCGGGCTCAATGGTGCGCACGGAGATGAGATAGGTGGCAAAGGCGACCACCGCGTAGTAGATCAGACCAATGGAGAAGCCCCGCACCACCACGTCCCAATAGGTCACACCTAAGAAATCCGCCATCAGGAAGGCCGCGGCCGCCATGAGGGGCGGCATGATCAGCCCGCCCATGGAAGCGGCCGTTTCCACCGCGCCTGCGAAGGCCGCAGGGATCCCGTACTGCTTCATCAGGGGGATGGTCACGCTGCCGGTGACCGCGGTGTTGGCCGCACCGCTGCCGCTGACCATGCCCACGACCAAGGAGCTGACCACCGCGGTCTGGGGGATGGTGTGGGTGCGCCGCCCGGCCAGGCCCCGCACCACGTTGAGGAGGGACGCTTGGGTGCCAAAGCCGTCGCCGATGGCGGCCAAGAGGAGGAAGGCCGCGATGAGGGTCAGGCCCATCTGGGCGTACTTTCCGTAAACTCCCGTGGCCAGCTCCACCGTGGATGACGTGATGATGCGCGTCAGCGACGCGCCGGGGTGCCAGAAAAAGTCGAAGGGCACGTACGCGCCAAACAAGGTGTACAAGATGAGCACCAGGTTGACGATGAAGAGCACCGGGTGGGCCTTGCGGGAAATCTCCATCACCAAGAGGAACAGCACCGTGCCCACGAAGATGTCCGCGGTGTTGTAGGCGCCCGCGCGAAAGAGAAACAGGTTCTGAAACTCCCGCTCCAGGTACACGAGGGGGATCAGGGCTCCGATGACGTAGACGGTGGCAATGACCCGGTTCGCGGCCGGCCCCAGGCCCGGGTAGAGCTCGTTGTCCTTGTAGGCCTTCAAGATGTACAAGATGAGGGCCACGGGGACCAGCCGCGTCGCGAGCCGCATGGGTCCGCCCGCACCGGTAAAGAAATAGATGAGCAGCTGCACCAAGAAGTAGAGGGATACGACCATCAGCAGATGCCGGGCGTTGACAATCCGTTTGACCTGTTCCATCGCGGATTCGTCTCCTTGCCGCGGCGGCCGCCGCCGCCCCGCTCATGTCACTGGCATCGCCAGGTCCCGCCGTGGAGCCGCCCCAAGGGCGAACCCCAGGGGGCCAGCGCCCCAGCTGGCCCCCCTGGTGCCGTCACTCGGCGATGGTCCAGCTGTCGTTCCAGACGCCCCGCTCCTGCAGAAACCGGGCCAGGCCCTTGTGGACCGGGATGTGGGGATTGGCCGCCACGCCCGCGGCCTGCAGGCCGGCGAAGTCCTCGGCCAACGGCCCAAAGCCGGGGTCCAAGGACGGCAGCTGCGCCGCGTTGCGCTCCAGCGCCGTCAACATCTGGTAGACCAGCTCGGGGTCCGCGTCCGCCCGCATGTTGTAGCCAAACAGGATGGGCACGCCCCAGATCTCGTCGACGCCCACTTCCCGGGTAAAGGCCCGCTTGGGATCCACCCGGCGCGGTGCGAGGCCGGCCGCCTGCAGTTTTTCAAATTCCTCGGGGCTCGGGTTGATCACCTTGATGTTGATGCGCAGCTCGGCTTCCTTCCAGAAGGTGGGCAGCGACGCGCCGGCGGTGGTGTAGGAGCCCGCACCGACGATGGAGCCGGCCCGCAGGGCATCGGCCAGCAGCGACGAATCTATCTCCACGTGGTTGAACTCATAGCCCAGGGCGTCAAACACCCGCTGGAAATTGAGCCAGTTCATGTACCCTGCGGGCGTAAAAAACACGGGCTTGCCGCTGAAGTCGCCCCAGGAGTTGAAATTGGCCGCGCTGTCGGCGGGCACGGTCATAAAGGACTCCATGGGGTACACGTACAAGGTGTGCACCAGGTCGCCGGCCCGGGGCGTAAAGCCCTGATAAGGCCCTACCCGGGCGTACAGCTCGGTCATCCCCACGTCCGCCGTGTAGGCGATTTCGGCCTCGCCGTTCATGACCGCGCGCATGGCGGCGGTGGTGTTGGGGTACGGATGGACGGTGACGACGTACTGGTCCGGCAGCTCCCGGTTGAGGACATCGGCCAGGATGCTGGATACCGAATACCCGTAGGAGCCCACGTCCGCGGTGGCCCAACGCACCGGGACCCGCTGGGCCAGGGCCGCGCCCGGCAACACCATTCCGACCAATGCGAAAACAAACAGCAATCGTACCGCCGTCCCACCTATCCGTCGATACATTGATCTAACCTCCTTTTCCCAAACTTCGTGGCAGACGAGGCCGACTCGCGATTCGATACTTCCATCTTTGATGACATATTTCCTGCATTATTCAAATTGTCGATCCCGATTCTTCGTTCGTCGCCCGCCCGCGTTTTCCCACGGGCACCTCCTCGGCGACCACCTACTCGGCTGCCAGGACCACCTCGGCTTCCCCCCGCACCGTGACGATGCCCCGCTGATTGCGGGAATAAAGGCTCACCTGGGCCCGGCGCTCTCGGCCCGCCTCCTCCACCCGCTCCACCTGGCCGCCCAGCTCCAGCACGTCGCCGGGCACGTCCAGGCCGGTGTAGCGCACCTTGATGCGCGCGATGCGCCCGCCCGGCCCCAGCGCGCCATGGAGCAGCCGGCACAGGAGGGCCAGCTTGTAGGGGCCGTGCATGACCACGTCCGGCAGGCCCTGCTCCCGAGCGAAGGCCTGATCATAATGAATGGGATTGTAGTCTTCCGCGGCCGCGGTCCATCGCACCAGCATTTCGGTGGTAATGGGCCCCACCGCCAAAGACGGCAGGGCTGCGCCCGGTTTCCACTCCAAGGAGCCTTCCCTCCCCGCCGGCAGTGCTGCGGCCGAACCGCGCTGCGGCTAGCGGCGGACGATGGTGGTGCGCACGATCATGGCCACCTCGCCGTCGTCCAGCAAATATTCGGTTTCAAACCGCACGAACACCATGGGCCCCGAGCGGCCCGGCTTTTCCTCGATGTCCAACAGCCGGGTGCGGGCCCGGATGCGGTCGCCCACGACGATGGGCCGCAGCACGATGAGCTCGTCTTCGCCCCGCACCCGCCGGGGAGCGTGCAGGGGCACGGCAAAGCTGCGCTCATCGCCCGACGGAAACCGGGTCAAAGGGAAGGGCAGCGGCATGGGCCGGCCCCGGTGCCCGCTGCGGCGCGCCGCCTCCTCGTCAAAGAAGACGGGGTTCTCCTCCCCGATCACCCGGCAAAACCGCTCCACGTCGTGGGCGTGGATGGTGATGGGCGCGCCCGGCCCGATCTGCCGGCCCACCAGCGCCCACGCCTCCGGCGGCACCAAGCTGTGTCCTGCCGGGGCCGGACCTTTGTCTCGCCCGGCACTGTCGTCGGGCACTTTGGCCCTCACCAAAGGCTCCCCTCCCTGCTGGCCGGCGCCGGCAGCAGCGCTGGCGCGGCCCCCTGCTCCGCTCAACCGGGCTGCGTCGGGGGGGTGCGGCGGGCCCGCGCCCGGGCCCACCCCGATGGCCTCGGCCAGGGCCAAGAGCCGGCGGGCCCGCTCCGCGATGGGCTGCTCCACCATGGCGTCATCGGCCCGGCCCACGCCCCGGCCCGCGGCCAGGCTGGCCGCGAAGGCGTCCAGCACCTGCCGGGCCCAGGCCACTTCGTCCTCGGACGGTGTAAAGGCTTCGTTGATGGGGGGGATCTGGGCGGGATGGATGGCCAGCTTGCCAAAGCAGCCCAGCTCCTTGGCCTGCGCGAGCTCCGCCCGCAGCCCCGCTTCGTCGCGAAAGGCCGCGTACACCGTATCCACCGGCGGCTCCAGCCCCGCCACCCGGCTCAACAGCACCAACAGGCCCCGGGGCACCACGTAGCTCCAGCCTCCCGGCCGGGCCCGGATGCCCAGCTCGGTGGCGAAGTCTTCGCCGCCAAACACGACCCGGGGCACCCGCCGCTGCCCGTGCACGATGGCGGGCAAGTGCCACAGGGCGTGGGCGCTCTCGATAAAGGGGATCAGGCTGAAGGGGGCGTCCTCCCGGCCGGCGGCCCGCAGCAGGACCGCCTCCGCGGTGGCCAGGGTCTCTCGGGACTCCACCTTGGGCACCATGTAGCCGCTCACCTGCGGGTGGTAGACCGCCTCCAGATCCCGGTGAAACCAGGGCGTCATGGCCCCGTTGACCCGCACAAAGACCGCCGGGCTGGGGGCCACCCAGTCCATCTGCTCCAAGAATCGCACCAGATTGGCCCGGGCCGCGTCCTTTTGCGCCGGCGCGACGCCGTCCTCCAGGTCAAAGATGACCGCGTCCGCGCCGCTGCCCAGGGCCTTTTCCATCTTATGGGTGTCGCTGGCGGGGCTGATAAGGTAGCTGCGGTACATGCGTCAACCTCCTGGCGGCGTGCAGGGTCAGCAAGCGGGTCGCCGGGCCGGTGGGTGAGATCCAGGGCGTCGCACAGGCGCCGGAACTGCCGGCGGCGGCCGTCTTCACAACATTTGTGTCAAAGACATCCAAGTGCATGTTTCCTTTGTTCACTTTAAATTGGGATTTTCCTGTTTGAACGGGGCCGCCGGGGGGACACCCGCCGGTCCAACAGGCTCCCCGCAGTCCCGCAGCTAGGGCGCGAGACCCGCCAAGGGCCACCACGCCAGGGCGGCGCCCAAGGTGAGGGCGATGATGAGGGCGGCCGCGCCCAGGCCCGCCGGCCACAGGTCCCGGGGGGCGAAGTGCCCTGCGGTGTAGGCGATGACCATGGCCGGGGCCTGATAGGGCAGGAAAAAGCCCATGCCGCTGGCGATGACCGCCAGCTGGGCCAGCCAGACGGGGTTGATGTGCCAGCTGGCCGCCAGGCTGATGGTGATGGGCAGGAAGGTGGCGGCGCTGGCCAGCATGTTGGCGAAGGCCAGGCGCACCGCCAGGATGACCACAAGGACCAGCAGGCCCGCGAGCCAAGGCGACGGGCTCGGAAACTGCGCCGCCCAGGCGGCGGCCACCCACTGGGCCGCTCCCGACGCTTGCAGCGCCCGGGCCAAGCCAAAGCCGGCGCCGAAGAGGATGACCACGTCCCACTTGATGGCCCGGGCCGCCTCCTGCCACGTCTGCACCCCCAGGGGCGGCAGGCACATGAGCAAGGCCCCCATCAGGGCCACCAACGGGATGGGCCACCCGTGGTAGGGCTCGGTCACCCATCCGGCCACCACCAGGCCCAGGAGGGCCATGACCCGTGTTTCCGCCCCGCGCACTGGGCCCAGCCGGCGCTGCTGGGCCACGATGTAGTCCAGCCCGCCGGGAACTTCGGCCAAGCCCACCGGAAACAGCCGCAGCAAAAGGGGCGGCAGAAGCAGGGCAAAGGCCGCCACGATGGGCACGCTGATCAGCATCCAGTAGGCGTAGGTCCACTGAAACCCGGTCAGCTCCCGCACCGCGGCCACCGCGTACACCGACGTCACCGAGCCGGTGACCAGCGCCCACGACATCATCAGGGTCACGTAGGTAAACCCGATGAAAAGGGCGCGGCCCCAGTTGCGCACATCCCGGGAGCCCGCGGGCAGCCGCTCTTCGATGACCTGCATCATGCCGGTGCAGATGGGGGTCAGCATCGCGGTGCGCCCGGCGCCGGTGGGCACCAGGAATCCCAGCACCAGCACCGAGCCTAAGACCGCGTAGAGGGTGGTCACCGTCCGTCCCCGGGCCAGGCGCAACAGCCCCAGCGCGATGCGGCGGTCAAGGCCGCTGGCCTCCATGCCCTTGCCCAGGACAAACACGGACACCACCAGCCAGATGAAGGGCTCCCCAAAGCCGCTGACCGCCAAGGCGAAATCGCCCAGCCCCAAGAGGGGGATAAAGACCAGGATAAGGAGGGAAACGACGGTCTGGTGAAACGCCCCCGCGCCCCAGCCCACCAGGCCGAACACCAAGAGGCCCAGGGACCGGGCGGCCAGGGGCGGCGCGCCCAGCCGCTGGAAAAGCGGGGGAACCAGGAGCACAATGGCCAGGGCCAAGGGCACCCCGTACCACGCCCGCTCCAGCGGTACGGGGCCGCGGCGCAAGGCCGGCGCGCTGCCCCCTCGGCCGCCCTTGTCGCCGGCATGCCGGACGGGATCGGGGACGTCCGCGCGGCCGCCCAGGGCTTGCCGGTCAGCCATCGGCCGACGGGGCCTGGCTGCCCGGGCGGGCGGCCGCCGAGCCCTGCTCGTCCAACCCGTCCAGCCACGGGCTGGCCCGCACCCGCACGGTACGGGTTTCTTCTTCCACCGCCTCCAGCACCACCAGGGACACGTAGTCGCGGACCAGCTTTTGCCGGGGTTCCCACGTCTCGATGAGGACGCCCACACCCACCACCGCCGCCCGGAACTCGCCCATCAGGTCCACCAGGCCCCGCGCGGTGCCGCCGGCTTTCATGAAATCGTCGATGACCAGCACCCGCGTGCCGGGCGCGATGGCCCGCCGGGACAAGGACATGGTTTCGATGCGCCGCGCCGAGCCTGACACGTAGTTCATGGTCAGCACCGTTCCCTCGCTCAGGCGGGTGGAGCGGCGCACGATGGCCAGGGGCACATTCAAGGCCCGGGCCGTCATGAGCGCGATGGGGATGCCCCGGGTTTCCACCGTCACCACCGCCTGGGGCTCGCGATCGTGGAAGCGGGTGGCAAAGAGCTCGCCGATGCGGGCCAGTAGGTACGGGGAGGCCACGATGTCGCTCATGTACAGAAACCCGCCCGGCAGGATGCGGTCAGGGTCGGACAACGTTTCCACCAACTCGTCGACGACGGCCCGCATGGCCGCGGGGGACAACAGGGGCACGTAGCGGACGCCCCCGGCGGCCCCGGGCAGCGTTTCGACGCGGCCCAGACCTAAGCGCTGGTACGTCTCGCGGATGATGGCGATGTCTTCGCTCAAGGTGGACTTGGCCGCGCCCAACAGCTCCCCCAGCTCGGCCAGGGTGATGATCTGATGCGGGCGGTCCACCAGCAGTTTCGTCAGCGCGCTGATCCGCTCGCTCCGACGCAAGGTCTTCCCTCCCCGCCCCGCCCGCCGCGGTCCAGGCCGCCCGCCACGGACCGGGCCGCCCACTGCCGGGCGAGTGTGTCCCGCTACGCCCTGGCCAGCAGCCGGCGCGCCAGTTCCAGGTCTTCCGGCTTGTCCACGTCGAAACCGATCTCGGCGTAAGGCACCTCGACGATGGCGCCGTTGATGCCCAGCCGCTGCCGCACCACCCGCTCGATGTCGGCCGCCTCCAGGCGCCGCAGCACGAACTTGACAATAAAGCCCAAGCCCAATAGGCGCGCCATCCCCAGGGGATCCTTGCGCAATGCCACCGCCTGGTCAAAGAGCTCCCGCTGCCTGAGCAACAGGTTGGGCGAGAGCAGCACGCAATTTCCCCCCGTATACGCGCCGTTCTTCAGGTGCACGTAGGTGCGGCGCTGGCCGGGAAACCGGGCTTCGCTGGCTGCCCGGCTGACCATCGGATAAAAGGCATCCAGGCCCGGCGGCCCGGCGGCCGCGTCCCGGGCCCGGCACCGCTCCAGGAAGTCTTCGAAGGCCGCGGCCGTCACCAGCGGGATGTCGGCGGTCACCACCAGCAGCCGATCCCCGCCGCCGGCGGGCTCCCGGGGCGCGCCCCGGCCGTCGCCCTCCCTATCGCCGCCCGCCTCCTGGAGCACCCGGGCGCCGTGCACCAGGTTGTCCAGCAGCCCGCCCACCGGCGGGATCAACTGCTCTCCCGCCAGCTCCAGGGCGGCCGCCAGCTCGGGGACGGGGCCCACGATGCCCACGGCGCCCACCGACGGCGCCGCCCGCAGGGCGTCCAGCACGTAGGCGATCATGGGCCGCCCCTGGATCTCGATGAGGGCCTCATAGGGCCGGTCGCTGACCGCGGCCAGCGGGCCCCGGTTGGGCGCGCCCGCCAGCACCAGTGCGGGAACAGGTGCGCTCATGGCTCACCCCGGCCATTCTGTCTCGCGGCGTGCTCGTCGGTGATGAGCTTCATCAGGCTGCTCTGGGCGCTCTCGATGTGGGCTTCGGCCAAGGCCCGGGCCAGTTCCGAATCCCGCCGTCCCAGCGCCTCCACGATGGCCCGGTGCTCCTCCAAGGCCTCCTTCATGCGCTCCACTTTGGCCAGGGTGCGGGAGCGAAACAGCTGGATCTGCTCCCGGAGCAGGCTCAAGATCTGCACCAGCCGCTGGTTGTGGCTGGCGGAGAACAAAAGGTCGTGGAACTCGGTATCCTTCGCGATCATGCCCTCCACGTCCTGGCGCTCGATGCACTCGGCGATGGCCACCAGCAGCCGCTCCATGCCCTCCAGCTGCTCTTCGGTGGCCCGCTCGGCCGCGAGCTCCGCCGCGAGCCCCTCCAGGGCGGTGCGGATCTCAAACACCTCGGCGATGTCCTTGAGGGAGATGTCCGCCACGTACGCGCCCTTGCGGGGAACCATGACCACGAACCCTTCCAGCTCCAGCTTGCGGATGGCTTCCCTCACGGGCGTCCGGCTGACCCCCAGCTCCTCGGCCAGCTGGATCTCCATCAGCCGCTCGCCAGGCTTGAGGGTGCCGTTGATGATGGCCTCCCGGATGGCCTCAAACACCAGCTCCCGCAAAGGCTTGTAATTGTCCAGCTTGATGGGCATCAGCGGCCTTGGCATCGGACACCCCTCCTCCCGCGATCATGGTCGGCGGCGGCCCGATCCCCTCGGGCTGCCGCCGGCCGGGCGGGCCCGACCGGCAGCTACGGGCAGGCCTGGGACTGGACCACCCGGCATCCTTGATCCCGGAACCGGCACGGCACCACAAAGGGCGCGGCATCTGCCAGCCGCCGGGCCAGCTCCCGGGCGTGGTCGGCGTCGGCCGCGAGGCCGAACACGGTGGGGCCGCTGCCGCACATGACGGCGCCCAGGGCCCCGGCCCGCAGCACCTGCTCCCGCAGCCGCGCGATCTCAGGGTAGAGACGGGCCGCTGCGGGCTCCAGGTCGTTGTGCAGCAGGCGGGCCACCGCCGCCACGTCCCGGCGCTGCAGCGCCTGCACCATGGCCGCCGCCCGCCCCGCCGCGCCGGGAAGAAACCGCGGAGCGGCCGGGCTGCCCGTGGCCCCCCCTGCGGCCCCGTTGGCGATGCCGGCCCGCACCTCCGCGCCCAGGGCCCCCGCGTACAGCTGATCGAACTGGCGGTACACCTCCGCAGTGGACACCGGGAAACCGGGATTGACCACCACCCCCGCCAACGGGGGCGCGGCCGGCACCGGCGCCAGCACCTCGCCGATGCCCCGGGCCACCGCCGTGCCCCCGTGGAGGCAAAAGGGAATGTCCGCCCCCAGCTGGACGCCGACGCGGGCCAGCGCGGCCTGGTCCAGCCCCAGCTGCCACAGCGCGTTGGCCCCGATCAGGGCGGCGGCCGCGTTGGCGCTGCCCCCGCCCAGGCCGGCGGCCACGGGGATGCGCTTGCGGATCCGGATCTCCAGGCCGCCCAACTGGCCCCGGTCCGGTGGCGCGGCCCTCCGCAAGGCTTCCACGGCCCGAGCCGCCAAGTTGGTCTCATCGGTGGGCACGCCGTCCGGACCCTCACACCGCACCGCGGTCCCGCCGGCTGTGGGCACCAGCTCCACGCAATCGGTGAGGTCGATGGTCTGCATGACGCTTTCGATCAGATGATATCCATCGGGCCGCCGCCCGTTGACGGCCAGGGTCAGATTCAGCTTCGCGGGCGCTTCGATGATCAGCAAGCCCGTCGCCTACTCCCCGCGTCCAACCAAATCCCGCAGCCAGCGCCAACCCCGCACCAGGAAGTTCGCGCGGCCAGCGTCGGCGGCGGCGATGGCGGGCACCCGCCCCACTTCCTCATCGCCCACGTAGGCCACGATCTCGCCGACGGGCTCGTCCACGGCCACCGGGGCCTGCAGGTTTTCCCGGGGCACCACCCGGTAGGTGACCCGGTTCACATCGGCCCGGTGGATAAAGGCCCGCAGGTCCTCGCCGGCCCGCACCGGCAGCTGTTCGGGCGTGCCGTCCCTGAGGTGCACGCTGCCCACGCCTTGGCCCTTGGGCAGCACCACGCGCCAGGCGAAGTTGTTGAATCCGTAATCCAGCAGCCGGGCGCTCTGGGACAGGCGGGCTTCGTCGCTTTCGGTGCGCAGCACCACCGAGATGAGGCGCACCCCGTCCCGCTGCGCGGTGGCCACCAGATTGTAGCCCGCGGCGTCGGTCCAGCCCGTCTTAAGCCCGTCGGCACCCGGGTAGCGCAGGATCAGCCGGTTGGTGTTGGTGAGCACAAAGGCCGGCCGCGAGCCCACCGCCTCCCGGAAGGTCGTCTGCCACGTCGAGGTCAGCTCCAGCACTTCTGGATATTTGGTGATCAGTTCCCGGGCCAGAATGGCCACATCCCGGGCCGTGGTCAAGTTGGGCTCCTGCCCCGGCGGCACCGGCAGCCCTTCGCTGTTGACATACCGGGTGTTGACCATGCCCAGCTCCCGGGCCCGTGCGTTCATGGCAGCGACAAAGGCCTCTTCGCTGCCGGCCAGGTGCTCGGCCACGGCCACCGTCGCGTCGTTGGCCGAGTTGATCGCGATGGCCTTGAGCATCTCCAGCAGGGTAAAGCTCTCGCCGGGCGCGAGCAGCGCCGTGGACCCGCCGATGCTGGCCGCGTACGGGCTGGTCACCACCCGGTCGTTCCACGAGGCGATGCCCTGCTCCACTGCCTCGTAGACCAGGAGCATGACCATGAGCTTGGCGAGGCTGGCGGGCTCCGTCTGCATGTCGGGGTTTTTGGACCAGAGAATGCGCCCCGTGCTGGCCTCCATCAGCAAGGCGGCCTCGGCCGGAATGTCAAACTGCAGCTGCGCGCTGGCCGGCAGCCCGGCCGCGCTGAGGGCCAGCGCCACGAGGCAAATCACGAGCCATCGTCGCCTTTGCACCGTCACAGCCTCCGCATCCCTTGGATCGTCTAGCGAATTCCGCAACTGCCATCGATCTCCTGCCGTGCCGCCATGGGGATTCCTTCCTCCGCCGGCCCCCCATTTTCCGGTGCCCGCAGGCCGGCCGTCATCATAGGATGTGCGGTGGGAGCGGGAGTGCGCCAGGGTGCGACGGCGCTAAAGGGGTGAAACCGGCATGTGGCAAGTGCGCGTCGCGCTCCGGCCCGGCGCCCGGGGCCCCGCCGTGGCCGAACTGCGCTGGCGCCTGGCAAAGCTGGGCTACGGCGAGCCGGGCGGCGGCAGCGGCTTCGATGAAGCCCTGGCCGCGGCGGTGCGCGCGTTCCAGGCCGCCGCGGGGCTGGTGCCCGACGGCATCGTAGGCCCCGCCACCTGGGGACGGCTTTATGCCTTGACCGGCGCCCCGTCCCACAGCCTGCGATGGGATCCTGCCGGGGCCCTGGCCGCACCGGGCCCCGGGTGCCGGGGCCGCTCCCTTCCCGCCCCCTCGCCCTGGGCCCCCAGGGCCGCCGAACCCCCGGCGGTCCGCATCGAGGTGTCGGTGACCCAGCGCCGCCTGGTGCTGCACACCCCCTCAGGGGCCGTCGCGTTTCCCGCCGCCGTGGGCCGGCCCGAGGCGCCCACGCCCACGGGGCGCTTTGCCGTCGCGGAGCTCGTCCCGCACCCGGGGCCGCCCCTGGGCACCCGTTGGATCCGTCTGGAACCCGACCTCTGCAGCATCCACGGCACCGACGAGCCGTGGCTGGTGGGCGGCGCCGTGACCCCCGGCTGCGTGTGCCTCTACAACAAGGATGCGGAATTCGTCTACCACCGCATCGCGCCCGGCACGCCCGTAGACATCCGCGCCTAGCCCGGGCAGGAGTTGCTGCGGTCTGCGGTAAACTGGACACGTGGTGCACGCAACCACCGCCCTGCGGGCCCGGCCGGGAGCCTGCGGCGGCGATTCCCAGGGAGGCTGACGGGCATGGCGCTTTCCATGGGCAAGCTGCGGGGCTTGCAACAGGTTTCCACGGACAAGGGCATCTTTGCGATTTTGGCCTGCGATCAGCGAGGCGCCCTGCGGCGCATGATGGAGAAGGCGGGCCGGTCCCCGATTACCTACGACACCATGGTGCAGATGAAACATGACATCGTCGCGCCCCTCGCGCCCCTCGCCACCGGCGTGTTGCTGGATCCCGAGTACGGCGCGGCCCAGCTCATCACCCGCGGCGCGCTGCCCGGGCGGGTGGGCCTGGTGGTGGCCCTGGAAGCCACGGGCTATGAAGACCGGGAAGGCGATCGGCTGACCAGGCTTCTCGACGGCTGGAGCGTGGCCAAGATCAAGGCTATGGGCGCTGCCGCCGTCAAGCTGCTGATTTACTACAATCCCCGGCGGGAAGCGGCGGCGGAACACCAGCGGCAGCTGGTGGCCCAGGTGGCCAAGGAATGCCAGGCCTATGACATTCCCTTTATGCTGGAGCCCGTCACCTACCCGTCCCGGGACGGCGACCAGGAAGGCTACATTCGGGAGAAGCCCGATCTGGTCGTGGAAACCGCCCAGCATTTCAGCGGCATGGGCGTGGACCTCTTAAAGATGGAGTTCCCCGTCCACCCCGAGGGCGGCGACGATCCAGGCCTGTGGCGGGAAGCGTGCCAGCGGCTGGACGAGGCCTGCGGGCCGCCGTGGGCGCTGTTGTCGGCGGGGGTCGACTTTGACACCTACTGCCGGCAGCTGGAAACCGCCTGTCAAGCCGGCGCGTCGGGCTTTGTGGCCGGGCGCGCCATCTGGCGGGAGGCGGTGGAGATCACCGACGAGGCCGCCCGGCAGGCCTTCCTGGCCGGCGCCATGCCCGCCCGCCTGCAAAAGCTGGCGGACATCGCCGCGGCCCACGGGCGCCCCTGGTCCGCGCGGCCGTCCCATGCCTACTCGGCCGCCGATGCCCCGGCGGACTGGTACGCGGCCTATCCCGGCTTTGCCGGCTGAACTCCGGGTCGAGGCCGGCAGCCCGGGCTTGAGGCACTAATGGGACAGCGACGACCCGCGGCGGGGAATGCACAGCTTGCGGCCGGGCGGCAAAGGCGCTTCCGGATCCTCCAGCCACGGGTTCGCCGCCAGGATGCGGTCCACCGCCGTGTGGTACTGGTGGCTCAGCTTCCACAAGGTATCCCCCTCCTGCAGCACCACGAAGGTCCAGGTGGGCGGATCGGGGTCGGGCGGAGCCACCGCCACCGCCTCCACTACCGCGTCCCGGGCTGCGCTGCGGGTCAGGCGGACCGTGACGGCCAGCCGCACCTGGGCCTCAGCGGTTTCCCGGTTTAGGAGGTCCAGGACGACGTCTTCGACCCGCACGTCGGCTTGGGCCTCCAGGCCGGGCTCGGCGCCGGGCAGGGGCACGTCGCACTCAAAGGGGAGCGCGTCCTCCCAGCGCACGGCGTACACCGGCTGGCCCTGGCTGCGGCCGATGTAGAGGGCGTCCACGTCCGCCTGGCCCGCCACCACCACTTTGTCCTCCAGCACTAGCACATCCGCCACCCGCGCCTGGGCGCCCGCCGTGAGCAGCCGGTCGATGGGCGGGTAGCCCTGGGGCAGCTCCAGCGCGCCCGTCACCGCCGCCGGGTGGGTCCCGCCGCCCACCCATTCCTCCAGCGACACCGGCTCCGTCCGGCAGCGGATATCCAGATCGTCCGGACCGGCCACGCTTTCCACCAGCGCCAGTTCCTCCAGCCGGGCCAGCCGCACGGCCACCTCCACATCGGCCCACACCCGGATCTCTCGCCCGCCTTCGCCCGGGACCCCGTCGACGCTGGTGAGGCGGGCCTCCACGTGCACCGGCGCGCCCTCGGCGGCTTCCGGAAGCGGAAAGGTGTGCGCGAAGGGGGTCTGCTCCTGCCAGGCGCCGGTCCGCAGGCGCCCGTCCTGGTCCACGTACAGCACCCGGTAATCGACCACGCCGGCCACCGTCACCTCGCCCGCGGCGGCGATGGCCTGGGACGAGCGGGCCACCGCGGCCACGTCCACCACCCGGGCGCAGGGGGCCTCCGGCGGTGCGGCCAAGGCGCCGTCGACCGAAACGTGGGCCGTTCCGCGCCCCAGGACGTGCTCCACGGACACCGGGCTTTCCAACGCCTCCGCGCCGGCGGGCCAGGGGCCGCGCGGGACCGGCACCGTGGCCGTCTGCTCTTCGCTGGCGCGGGCGGCGACGGCCACCACGGCTTCCACGTCGATGCCGCGCCCATCGGGCCGGAGGGCCGCTTCCACCCCCGCGGATGCCGCCGTCACCTCCACCACCGCCCCGGGGTGAACCCCCGGGATCTCCACGGCCGCCTCAAAGGGCGCCGCCCGCCGCCAGCGGTGGCGGTACAGGACCTCCCGCGCTTCCGTGGCCGGCAGATCCTCGTCCAGGCCCTCGGCCTCCCCATAAGCGGCTTCAGCTTCGATGTCCCCTATCGGGGACGCGGCGACGGGCACTTCTTCCTCGTGGGCATACAGAAGAACCACGTCGATCGCGCCCGCCACCGCCACCTGGTTGTCCAGGGGATCAACGTCGGTGACGATGGGGTACGCTTCCACCCGCACGATGCGGGCGATGTCGGGCAAGCCTGCCGGCAGCTCCAAGGAAGCGTCGGCGGCCGTCTGCTGGGTGGCGGCTCCCAGGGGCCGCTCCATGCGCAGCGTCTTGGATTCGAAACGGAAGTTCACGTGGACTCCCCCTTCGCCGGCACCATCTGCGGGATCTATATTCCGGACGGAAATGAAACATGCCGTCTTGTCATCATGCCGTCGCGTCCCCGGGGGCTGAGGGAAGCTTGTGCACCTTCCACCGCTCCCGCAGGGCGGTCCACACCCCGGCGTCCTCCTCCCCCATCGCGGACAAGTAGACCCCGCCCAGCCGCAGCCCCTCCACCAAGTCCAGCTTGCGGGCCAGGCTCTCCCGGTTTTCCAGCCACACCTCCCGCTCTCGCCCTTCCGCAACGCATTGAAACCGGGGCCGGCCGGCCGCCTCCTCCCAGTGGGGCCGGGTGCGGGCCCGGTAGGCCAGGCTGCGGGCCCGGGGCGCGCTCAAGGTCCCGGGCACGGCGGGCGAGGCGCCCTCCTCGCCCAGGCCAGGCAGGATGAGCGCCCCCACGGGCAACGCCAAGAGGCAGCGCCAGGGCGGCACCCGGCGGACCGCGGCCCGCAGGCGGCCGGCCAACTCCGGCGGCGCCAGGGGACGCCGCGGGCGGGCCCGCTCCGCCAGCACCGGGGGCACCAGCACCACCCGGTCCACGAGGCCGGCCACAGCTTCCCAGTCCACATCGTCGGCGGCCCGGGCCCAGAAGCCCCGCCTGTCCCGCAGCGGCACCGACACGATGACCTCGCGGCTCGCGCTGTGCAGCGCCGCGGCCACCCGGCGCACCAGGCGCAGCCAGCGGGGCCCGTCGCCAAAGCGCAGGCCGCCCAGGTCCAGGTGCACGCCCGTGACCCCGGGGACGCGGCTCCAGTCCAAGGCCCGCTGGACCCACCGGTCCCGCTCCCGCCCCCCGTGCAGCAGCTGCTGCACCTGGCCCGGCCCGTAGCTGCCCGGCAACAGCGCGGGCGCCCGCCGGGTGTGCAGCGTCACCCACACGGGCAGCCCCAGCGCCGTCGCGGCGGCGGCCGCTTCTAAGGCCGCCGGATCGTCGCCGGGCCCCCCGGCGGCCACCACCGCGGCCGCCGAGACCAGGCTCGCCCGGCGCTGCAGCGCCCGCAGCCCGGCGGCCTGGCCCGGGCCGGGTTTGACCTCGGCCGCCACCACCCGCTCCCACAGCACCCAGCGCTGTCCCGGCGCGGGCTGGGCCCGGGGCGGCAGCCCCAGCGCCCGGCGCAGCGCCGCCGGCGAGAGCTGAAGCGCCCGCGCGGCATCGGCCAGGGACTGGCCGGGGGCCAGCGCCAGCGGCCGCCTGAGGGCCAGCACGGCCGGATCCCGCAGCACCGACAGCACCTGGGGACCCGCGATCCCGTCCACCCGCAGGCGGCAATCCCGCTGCAGCTCCCGCACGGCCTCCGCGGTCTGGTGGCCGTATACGCCGTCGGCGGGCCCCGGATCATAGCCCAGTTCCCGCAGGCGTTCCTGCAGCGCCTGCACCGCGGGGCCCCGTTGGCCCGGGCGCAGCGGAGCGCGGCCCAGCGGTCCGAGGACGCGGCACCACGGCACCCCGGCCCACCCCTTTCGAGGTCCGGTGTCTTCATGGATGGGTATGCGGCGCTGCCAGGCTTCAGAATTGCACATCCAGCGCGGCCAGCACGTTTTGGATGCGATTGCACACCGTGGCCTGCGGGGACCCCGCGAACAGGAGCCCCACCGCGCGGTTGCCCTCGTCCAGCACCAGGGAGCCGCTGTCACCGGGCTGGGCCAAAGGCGAGGTGACCACTTGATCGCAGAAGCGGGCCACCACCCCTTCGCCCAGGGCGACGTTGAGGGTGGCGCCCAGGGCCATGACCTCGCCCTGAGTCAGCCCGCTGGTGCGGCCGCTCTTTTTCACCCGCATGCCCACCTCGGCCTCGGCCACCCCCTGCACGCGGCCCACTTCCAATATCCTGGGGGTGATCGCGTCGGGGGCCACCGGGCGGGCCACCGCGCCGTCCACCAGGTTTTCGGCGTCATCCAGGCGCACCAGCTGCAGCTGATAGCGGGGCAGAAGCAGGCGCAGGGCGGCGTTGAGGACCCGTTGGGCCCCGCGGGCCACAGGACAGGCCGGGACGGCGGCCACAGGGACCACCGGCACAAAACGCAAGAGGTGGCCGATGACGTCCCGTTCGACGGTGCCCCCGTCGTAGGGTCCGGGCTGCAGCACCGGGTCGCCCACGGCCGCCCGGCCGTCGTCGCCGGTAGTCTGGTTGGCGATGACATGGTTGTTGGAGAGGATGAGCGGCTCCCCGGTCTTGGCGTCCCGCACCACGGCCCCAAAGGTGCCGGCGGTCACGGCCACATGGCCCAGGCTGACCCCCGGCGGCGCCGGCCGCAGGCGGGCGGTGCGCGGAGAGGGCAGGGGCGCAGCCAGCAGCCGCACCTCGCCCACTTCGATGACGTCGGTGGGCCGGGCGTCGAGGACGGCGGGCACTCGCTCCCGGGCCTTGAGGGCCGCGGCGGGCACTTTGCGCCGCACAAAGACGACCATGCCCTGCTGACCCGTCTTGCGCCCGCGGGTGCGCTTCTCGCCCCAGCCGCAACCCACCACATTGGGCAGCCCCAGCACCTGGTCCCGCCAGCGACGGACCCATTGGGCCCGCTCCGACACCATGGAGGAGGACCTCCTTCCCCCCGGCACATCGTGCCTGCTCCATCAAGCTATGCGGGAGGCGGAAGAGACTGTGCGAAAAGTTCCCGGGGGATGAGCGGGCCGTCCCGAGGCTGCGCAGACGTTGTCGGCGGGGCCGCGGGCCGGCGGGAAAGCAAAAAAGCCCGGCGCCGATGCGCCGGGCTCAGGATGGCATGCCCCGCCCGCAGGCCTGCGCGGGCGGTACGGCTGGCCCTAAGGCCAACGGGGCCTACAGGTTCGCGACCCCGATCTGCTTGTCGTCCACGGTCACCTCAACGGTGGAAGTGAGCACGTCCGCGTACGAGTAGGACATGCGGTTGGTCACGCCGCCGCGCTTGTCCAACCGGATGACAAAGACCTTGGGATAGGTCTGCTCCAAGACGCCCTCTTCCTCGATGAACTTGCGGCGTCCACGATTGGCCCGCAGCTTGACGCGCCGGCCGACATACATCTCCAGGTCGCGCCGGATATCTTCGAGGCTCTTGCGGTTGGCGGCCACCGGTCATCACCTCTTTCGCACTCTCGTACCTTGTGCATTTTACCACGTTTCCCGGTGGCTGTCAAGAAAAACAGCTATTATAGCAGAGGCCGCGAAAAGCTGTCAAGGCACGTTTGCAAAAATCGCCTCGTAGGGCCCACGTGGCGTAGCCTGGGCGCGGCGGGGCGGGCAGGAGGGGAACCGGCCGGGGTTCACTTGGTGTACTTGTCGGCCACGGTCATGGCGCCGTAGGAGTCGGGCTTGATGCGGGCGTCGAAGCCGGAGCCCACCACCATGCCCACGACCTCGCGAATGAGGTCCCGGGTCTGGCCGTTTTCGCCCACGTCCAAGTGGATCTCCACGTCCATATCCGCATGGCCGTTTTCCGCCATGCGCTCCGCGATTTGGCTGGCCAAGCCCAGGCTGCGGGCGGTTTCGTAGAAGATGCGCTGGCGCAGGGACCGGTGCACCCGTTCCCGCTCCCGGGTGTAGTAGTACCGGGCGCCCTTTCCCTGGCGGTGGATGATGATGGCGGTGACGAAGCAGGTCTCTTCTCCCAGCTGGGAGTCGGAGCCGACGATGACCTTGTAGCGCGCGTCGGGCGCCTCGTCCACATAGGCCATCATATCGGCGAACACTTCGTCAAAGGACATCCGCCCTTTGGAGGGGCTGATGAACACCATCAAGACTGCCACCTTTCGCGTCCAGTATAGCACTTGCGAAAGGTGTGCACAACAAACCCCAGCTAGCCGCCGGGGCTGGGATTCGCTGGGAGCCCGGTCCGGCGCCCGCCCCGACTACGCCCTCGGCTCCCCCTGGGCCCGCCGAAGGGCGGCGGCCAGCCGCACGAACTCCTCCACGCTCAAGGTCTCGCCCCGGCGGCGCCCGTCGATCCCTGCCGCCGCCAAGGCCGCGGGCACGGCGGCTTTGTCCCAGGGGCCCGCGGCCGCCTGCAGCGCGTTGCGCAGCGTCTTGCGCCGCTGGGCAAAGGCGGCCCGCACCACGGCCGACACAAAGGCGCCATCGCCCGCCTCGGGGGGCAGAGGCCGCGGCGTCAGGCGCACCACCGCCGACTCCACTTCCGGCGGCGGGAAAAACACCCCGGGCGGCACCGCGGCCACCATGTCCACCTGGGCCCGCAGCTGCACGGCCACGGTCAAGGCGCCGTAGTCCTTGCTGCCGGGCCCGGCCATGAGCCGCCGGGCCACTTCCTTTTGCACCATGACCACCGCCAGGGAAAGGGGCAGCTCCTCCTCCAGGAGGCGCAGGAGGAGGGGACTGGTGATGTAGTAAGGCAGGTTGGCCACGGCCTTAGCGGTGCCGCCGGGCCCGGGCGGGTGGTCGGCCAACAGCCCCGCCAAATCCGCCGACAGCGCGTCCTCGTGGACCAAGCGGACCCGGGGATGGCCGGCAAACAAGTCCCGCAGCCAGCGCATGAGGCCTGCGTCCACCTCGACCGCGATGACGTGGCGAACCCGCTGCGCCAGCTCCCAGGTGAGCACGCCCAGTCCAGGGCCGATCTCCAAGACGGTATCCGCCGCGGTCAGCCGGGCCGCGTCCAAGATCTTGGCCACGATGTGCCGGTCCACCAGGAAGTTCTGGCCCAGGCCTTTGCGGGGCGCGAGGCCGTAGTGGGCCAGCACCGCGGCCGCTCCCGAGGGTGTGGCCAGCCGGCTGGGGTCCACCGGCCATCCCCTCCCGGAGGCCGCCAGCGCCGGCGAAGCTTCCGGCCCAGGGCCGGTGGTGCGCGGTTTCCGGTCAGTCAACGAGGATGTACACCTTCACCCAGCGCCGGCCGTAGTGGAGCGCTTCCCGGTAGGTGTCAAAGGCCAGGTCAATGCGGTGGCCCCGGATGGCGGAACCCACGTCGGCCGCCAAGGCGATGCCGTAGCCGGGGATGTAGACGCGGGTGCCCAGGGGGATGACTCCCGGGTCCACCGCCACGACGCCGTGGCCCGCGGGCACACCCGTAGCGGTGCGCCCGTCGGCCCACCGGCCCGTACTCTCGGGGCCCGGGTAATAGGCGGTCGCTTCCATCTCCAGCATGTCGCTGTAGCGGATGAGCCCCGCCGGCGTCTGCATGACCCGCACGATGACCCGGGTGCCGACGCCGATGATCTCGGCCCGGGGCTCCTGCACCACGGTGGTGGACAGGACCGTCTCCTCCACCAGCTCCCCGTCTTCGTAGACCCGGCGCACCCGCTCCTCGGCGAGGCCCGGCCGGCCCTCCCGCAAAAGGCCCACCCGGCCCTTCTCCCACTTAGGTTCGGCCCAGCGCCACGTTTCGTAAGGGATGGTCACCTGCCGCACGATCTCTTCGGCGTGCACCCGGGTGACCCGGATGACCGTGCCCGGCGTCATGGGGGTGTCCGGACTGGGCACCACCCGGTCCAGGGGGCCCAGCTCCACGCCGGCTTCCTGGAGAAACTCGCCCACCGTACGGGCGACCAGGCGCAGGTCCCGCCGCTGGCCGTCCACGGCCACCACCCCCGGCACGGCCCGCTCGATGGCCACGGTCATGCCCGGCCGCAGCGGCGCGTCGGGACCCGGGGCGATGCGGTCGCCTTCCGCGATGGGCACCTGCAGCTGCTGCAGCGCGTCGGCCACCGTCCCCCTAAAGGCCTCGGCCCGCACGATGTGGCCGTCGTCGACAACGGTGACGCCCCGGATGACCCATGTGGGCGAAAAGGCCACCAGGACGTAGATGAGGGCCAGCATCACCAGGCCCTTGACCCGTTCGTCACGGAGCTGTGGCATCGGCATCCCCCGGGATAAACCGGCCCAGGCGGGTCCGGATCTCCTCCTCGGACAGCTCGTC
Organism: Limnochordales bacterium; assembly: GCA_035304545.1. Lineage (GTDB taxonomy): Bacteria > Bacillota > Limnochordia > Limnochordales > ZCTH02-B6 > ZCTH02-B6. Next base: position 21,619 of record DATGPV010000020.1, read on the forward strand.
AAGCCTGTCCACTAGATCAAAGATTTCCGCGAGATCGGCTTCGCTGATGACGCCCCGGCGGGCCAGCCCCTCAAAGGCAGCCAGAAAGCGCAGCTTCAAGCGTTCCATATCCTCAAACAGTTCCATTGGCCCCTCACCCCGATCCCCAGGGCCGGCCCGGCGGGTCCTGGGCACCGCTGGGTGCCCGGGCGGCCGCCCGGGCCCATCCCCAGGCGGCCGCCTTCACACTTCGTGCACGTCGATAAAGCGGGTGTACTCCTTGATGAACCGCAGCTGCACGGTGCGGGTTTCGCCCTTGCGCTGCTTGGCAAAGATGACCTCCACCAGTCCCTCGGTGCCCTGTTCCCGGGCCCGCTCGGGGTAGTAGTAGTCGTCCCGGTAAAGGAAGATCACCACGTCGGCGAACTCCTCGATGTTGCCGCTGTCCCGCAGGTCGCTCATGACAGGCCGCTTATTGTCCCGGGATTCCACGCCGCGGTTGAGCTGGGACAGGAGAATGATGGGCACCTCCAGCTCACCCGCGAGGTCCCGGATCTCCCTCACGATGTCGCCCACCACCAGCGCCCAGTTCTTGTTGGTGGCCGCCGGCGGCTTGATGAGCTGCAAGTAGTCGATGATGATGAGGCCCAAATTGGGTTCCTCGGCCTTGACCTTGCGGGCCTTGGCCCGGATCTCGCTGACCGTAAGCCCCCGCCGGTCGACGATCTTGATGGGCAGCTGGTACA
>DATGPV010000021.1:0-32969 GCA_035304545.1 Limnochordales bacterium
AGCATGGATCAGGACGAGCGCTTTGAGGCTTACCAGGAAATCCAGCGCATCCTGCACGAAGAGGCCTACTTCGTGCCCCTGTGGACCGGCAACGACATCTACGGCCTCAGCAACAGGGTGGACTGGACGCCCTGGCGCAACCAGCTGATCTGGCTTGGTGACGCGAAGATCCGGTAGCGGGCCAGTGGACCGCTAAAGGAACGGTTTTCGCTGACGGGGTCCGGGAACTCGAAACGGTTTCCGTTTCGAGTTCCCGCTCGTCCTTGTATGGAGGTCGACGTTTGTGGCTGCGTACGTAGCCCGGCGGCTGTTTCACTCGATCTACGTGGTGGTCGGTGTGGCCACCATCACCTTTTTTCTCGTCCGCCTGACGGGGGATCCGGTGACGCTGATGCTCCCGCTGGACGCGACGCCCGAGGACGCGGCCCGGCTGCGGGCCGCGTTGGGCCTGGACAAGCCGCTCTTGGTCCAGTTTTTCACCTTTCTCGTGAGCCTGGCGCGGGGCGATTTGGGCACGTCGCTGCGCTACGGACTGCCCAACCTGGAGCTGGTGCTGGAGCGCTTGCCGGCCACCCTGGAGCTGTCCTTTGCCGCCCTGGCCTTTGCCCTGCTGCTCGCGTTTCCCGTGGGGATTTTGTCCGCGGTGCGGCCCGGCTCCCTCATCGACCACTTGGGCACCGTGCTGGCCCTGGTCGGTCAGGCCATGCCCGTCTTTTGGCTGGGCCTTATGCTGATCCTCAATTTTTCCGTGCGCCTGCAGTGGCTGCCGTCCTTTGGCCGGGGCACCTTTGCCCACTTGATCATGCCGTCCATCGCGCTGGGCATGTACTCCGCAGCCCTGATCACCCGCCTGCTGCGGTCGGGCATGCTGGAAACCTTGGGGCTGGATTTCATCCGCACCGCCTGGGCCAAAGGCCTCAACACGCCGTCCGTGGTGCTGAAGCACGCCCTGCGCAACGCGGTCATCCCCGTCTTGACCGTCATCGGCCTGCAGACGGGGGGGCTTTTGGGCGGCGCCATCGTGACGGAGACCGTGTTCGCCTGGCCGGGCATGGGCCAGCTGGTGGTGCAGGCCATCGCCCACCGGGACTTCCCGCTGGTGCAAGCCGCGCTCATCATCATCGCCCTCATGTTTGTGCTGGTGAATTTGGTGGTGGATGTGCTTTATGCTGTCGTTGACCCAAGAATCCGCTACTCCTAACCCGTCGCCGCCCGAGGCGTCCACCGGCGCCGACGGCTTGCGGCGGACGCCCTTTTTGGTGCGCTTTTGGCGCGCGGCGTGGCGGCGCAAGTCGGGGTTGGTGGCGTGCCTCTTTCTGCTGGCCATCATCGTCGTCGCGCTGCTGGCCCCCCACATCGCTCCCCGGGATCCCAACGCCCAGTTTCTCCTGCACCGGCTGCGCCCGCCCATGTGGGCCGAGGGGGGGAGCGCCCAGTACATCCTCGGCACCGATCATCTAGGACGGGACGTCCTCAGCCGCATCCTTCACGGCGCCCGGATTTCGCTGGCGGTCGGGATCACCGCGGTCCTGGTCTCGGCCGGCATCGGCGTGCCCCTGGGGCTGTGGGCCGGGTACGCCGGGGGCAGGGTGGACAACGTCTTGATGCGCATCGCGGACATCCAGATGGCGTTTCCGGCGGTGCTGTTGGCCATCGCCATTATCGCGGTGGTGGGCCCCAGCCTCACCAACCTCATCTTGGTGCTCGGGGTAACGGGGTGGGTGGTGTTCGCCCGGGTGGCCCGGGCGCAGGCGCTGGTGCTGCGGGAAGTGGAGTACGTGCAGGCGGCCCGGGCCATGGGCGCGTCGGACGTCGCGATTTTGTTCCGGCACGTGCTGCCCAATGCGGTGTCCAGCATCATCGTGGTGGGCACCACGCAGGTGGCCCAGGTCATCATCAGCGAGGCGGCCCTGAGCTTTCTCGGCTTGGGGGTGCCCATCTCGGTGCCCACCTGGGGCGGCATGCTCAACGAGGCCAAACTGTACCTGAGCTTGGCCGGCTGGCTGGCGTCCCTGCCGGGGTTGGCCATTATGCTGAGCGTGATTTCCATCAACCTGGTGGGCGACTTGCTGCGGGACGTGCTGGATCCCCGGCTCAAGTACGACCATATCCCCCAGTAGGCCTCTGCGGGCAAAAAGGAAACCGGGCTTGGCGGGAATGGCGCCAAGCCCGGCTTATACCACGGTGCTGGCGGGCCGATGCCGGCGCAGCCCCGGGGCGGGCTGCGCTTTTTTCGTCGGCTACCGGCCGGGCTCGGACCCGGCGTGGACCACGGCCTGCAGCCGCCGCACGATGCCCGCGGGTGCTCGTTGCTGCCAAATGTTGCGGCCAAAGACCAGGCCCCGGGCGCCGGCCTGCAGGGCCCGGGCCGCGGCCGCCACCACGGCGTCCTCTTCCGCGTGGGAGCCCCCCAGGACCGTCACCGGCACCGGACAGGCGCTCACCAAGGCCGCGAACTCGTCCACGGGGTCGGCGTAGGGCACTTTGAGCACGTCGGCCCCCAGCTCCACGCCGATGCGCATCATGTGGCCGATAAACTCGGGGGTGGCCCATTCGTCCCGGGGCAGTGCCTGGCCCCACACCACGGTTTCCAGCATGACGGGCATGCCGTAGCGGTGGGCCTGGTCGATGACGCGGGCCACGGTGGCCACGTTGTCCGCGTACGCCCGGTAATCGCTCTGGCCAAAGACCAGCACCGCCTTGATCGCGTCGGCGCCCAGGGCCACCGCCTGTTCCACCGAGGCGATGAGCACGTGGGCGTCGCCCTGGGGCGTGCCCCGGGGACGGGGGCTGTTGATGTACAGGTCCACGGCCAAGATGACGCCCGGCCGATGGGGCCCGCGGAACAGTCCCGCGACGTGCCGGAACATGCCGGGATTGAGCAGGAAGGCTTCGATGCCCAGGGGCAGGAGGGACTGGATGGTCTGCTGGACCCTTTCCAGGCCCCGGGGCACGCCTTCGATGCCGTGGTCGACCGCGACCATGATGCCCCGGCCGCTGGCGGGGGAAAACAGCCGCTGCAGCCGCAGCTGCGCGCCGATGGCGCCGTCGGCGGCGCTGGGGCCAGGGCCGGGTATGGTCAAGGGAGAATGGATCATGGGACCGGCGCCTCCTGGTGGGGGTACACCAGCACTTTGAGGCTCTTGCGCTCCTGCATAAGCTGGAACCCTTCGTGGATGCGGGTCAGGGGCAGGCGGTGGGTGATCAGCGCCTCCACGTTCACCTTCTTGCGGGCGATGAGGTCCACGGCCAGCTCATAAAGGCTCGGGTCCGAATAGCCGCTGACCCCGACCCAGTGGCTTCCCGTCAAGAGAATTTCCTTATAATGAATCCGGTTGGGATCCAGGCTGATGCGCTGTCCCACGGGCCCGCTGGCAAAGAGGATGACGCGTCCCCGGGCGCCCACCAGGTGGACGGCCTCGTCGATGAGGGCCGGGTGGCTCAGCGTCAGGATGCAGGCGTCGGCGCCCTTGCCCTTGGTCCATTCCTCCACCGCGTCCCGCAAGTTGTGGGCGGTGGGATCGACGGTCACCGATGCGCCAAAGTCGACGGCCAGGGCCCGGCGCTCAGGGTCGGGTTCCGACACCAGCACGTCGGCGCCGGCCAGCGCGGCCACGTTGGCGTGCATGAGGCCCATGGAGCCCGCGCCGACGACCACCACCTTGTCGCCCAGGCGGACCCCGCCGCGGTGGACGACGGCGTGAATGCAGTCGGCCAGCGGCTCGGTGAAAATCCCCGCCTCAAAGGAGACTTCGTCGGGCAGCCGGGTGGAAAAGCGCAGGTCGTGGGCGTTGATCTTGGCATAGGGGGCGTAGCCGCCTTGGCCCTCGGCCACGATGCGGTCGCCCACCTGAAACTTGGTGTGGCGGCGCCCCACCGCGACGACGGTGCCGGTCCATTCGTGGCCGGGGTTAAAGGGGAACTTCAATGGATAGTAGTTCTCCGCGGTGAACTTGCGCACGTCGCTGGCGCAAATGCCGCACACCTCCACCCGGACCAGCACTTCATCGTCTTCGATGGTGGGCAGGGGGCCTTCTTCCAGGCGCAGGTCGCCGATGCCGTAGAGCTTGGCTTGCAGCATCGTTTCAGGCAATTCCGGGGGCAATGTCACGCCGGTACCACCTCCGCAAAGAAGCAACGGTTTCTCCATCCACCGGCGGGCCGCCAGGGGCGCGGCCACCAGCCAGCCCCCTCACGGGCGGCACGCCGCCACGGGATTACACCGGACCCAGCGGCAGTTCCGCCACGGCCGCCAGGGCGGCCCGAAACCGGTCATAGACGGCGTCATAGAGGGATGCCTGGGCCGCATCGACCGTGACGGTCTCCCGCACGGGCGCCCAACGGGGCAAAGATTCGTCCGGACCAGCATGGCCGCCGACGGCCGTAGCCGCCAGCATGGCGCTGCCCAGCGCGGCATTCACGGATGGGTCGCAGACGTGCTGCTGGATGCGGCAAAGGTCGCTGACGATTTGGAGGAACACCCGGCTCGCGGTGCCGCCGCCCGCGGCCACCACCTGGGCGGGCCGCCAAGGTTCGGGGATCTCGGCCAGGCACGCCCGCAGGGCCATGCCGGCGCCCTCCATCAGGGCCCGGGCAAAATGGCCGAAGCCGTGGGCGGGCGTCATGCCGAGGAAGGCGCCCCGCAGGTGGGGGCGGATTTGGGGGCTGCGCTGGCCCGTCAAGTAAGGAATCACGGTGAGCCCTTCCGCCCCGGGGGGCACGGCTGCGGCGGCTTCGTCCAGTTCCCGCATAAACTTCTCATCCATGGTCCGGGCCGTGACCCGGGACCACCAGTTGAGCAGCTCCGCGCCGGTTCCCAGGACCGCGCTGGTGACCCAAGTGCCGGGGCGCCAGCCGGGTACGCTGATGAAGCCGGGGTGGAGCCACGGTTCGTCGATGACGGTCATGGTGGTCAAGGTCGAGCCGTAGAGGAGGGCGGTTTCGCCCACACGGTGCACGCCCGCGGCCACCATCTCCGCCAGGGCATCGCCGGTGCCGGCCACCACGGGGATGCCGGGGGGCAGGCCCAGTTCGCGGGCGGGTTCCGCCTGCAGCGTGCCGACCACCTCGGTGGGCCAAGCCAGCCGGGGAAACAGGTCGGCCGGGAGCCCGATCTCGGCCAACAGCGCCTCGTTCCACTGCCCGCTTCGGAGCGTGTAGCCCAGGCCGCCGTCGCCCGCGGTAAAGGGATCGACGACCATGGCGCCCGAGAGCCGGAACACCAGGTAGCCGGTGGCGCCCAGGATCTTGTGGGTCCGGGCCCAGACCGCGGGTTCGTGGCGGCGCAGCCAAAGGAGCTTGGGCACCACCGATTGGGAGGACAGCGGCTGGCCCGAGTCCTCCACGATGCGCTCCCGGCCCAGCTGGCGCTCCAGCTCCTGGGCTTCGGCCAGGGCGCGGGTGTCGATGGAATACAGGATGGCGGGGCGCAGGGGCTGCCCGTCCTTGTCGACGGGAAGGACCACGGGGCAGACGCCGCTGCACCCAATGGCGGCCACGTCTTGGCCGCGCCCGTCCGCTTGGTCCAGCAAGGTCCGCACCAAGTGAACCGTGTCGCCCCACCAGTGGCGCTCAGGATCGTGCTCGGCCCATCCGGGCCGAGCACGAAGCACAGGATGCCGCCGCACAGCGCGGCTGAGGATGCGGCCGTCCTCGTCCACGAGGACGGCCTTGGATGAAGATGTCCCGATGTCGACGCCGATGAAGCAAGCCATCGCGCTTACTCCACAGCGGGCTTGGCCACATGGGTGGGCGTCGCCGGGCTGCTGAGCAGCTGGACGAACCGCTCCCGGCCCTCAGGCGGCAGCGGCGCGCCCCACTCCCGGCGGGTGTACTGTCCGGGCTCGTACCCAAACAGCGTCGCGTGGTGGAAGATGGAGAACCCGCCGGTGCCGATCTCCCGGGTGATTTCCACCAGCTTGGCCACGTAGTCGAAGGTGAGGGGCTCGCTGTGGTACAGCTTGTTCTTGCCCGCCAGCGGATGGGCGTAGCCCAAGGCCGAGATGCCGGGGAAGATGCGGGTCTTGTCCCCCACCAGCCGGTGCAGGCGCTGGACGGTGCGCCGGAAGTACTCTTCGCTGTAGAAGTACAGCATCGGGCTGATGAAGTCCAAATAGGGCGAGAACCCGAGCCAGTCGCAGAACACCTGGCTGTGGGAGGAACGGGGATTGGGGAACACCGCGGCCGAGACGTAGCGCCCCGGGTAGGTGGTGCGCACGTGCCGCGCCAGCTTGGTGATGGCCCGGTTGACGTTCTCGCAGTAGTAGTCGATGAGGCTGTCGGCCTCGTTGAGGGCCGTGGCCCGCTCGTCAAAGGACATGTTGCTGTAGCCCGTCTGCTCCAGCAGCCACTGGGCGTGCTCCACCGTCAGGCCGAACCGCTCCTGGATGTTGTTGCGGCACAGCTCGCAGTAGCACGCCGAGCGGGGGTAGCGGACGAAGTCCAGGTGCACGCCGTCCAGGTCGTACTTGGTCATGACTTCGTCGATGAGGGCGATGAGGTAATCATGGTAGCCTTCGTGGCCCGCGCAGACGAAGGGCGTGCGGCGGCCGTTTTTGTCCACTACCGCCCATTCGGGATGCTTGGCCAAGATGGCCTCGCCGGCGGGCAAGTCAGGCCCGTCGGCATCGCCTTCGGTGAACACTGAGAAGTAGGCGTGCACTTGCAGGCCGGCTTCCTTGGCCAGCGCCACGCCGTCCTTGAGCCCGTCGTACTGCTTCACCGACGGGTGGGAGGGACCCACTTCGCTGGGGTACCAGAGGACAGCGGCGGTGTTGGCGGTCCGGGCCTTGACCAGCCACAACAGCGTGTTGACGTTGAGCTCCTGGCACTCCTTGATGAGCTGCTTGACCTTATCGAGGTTGAATTCCCCCGCGAGCATGGCGTCCTGGGGGTACTCGACCCATACGGCCCGGGTCTCCTGCATCGGTTGGGTCACGCTGTGTCAGCCTCCTCCATTCCTGCCGCCGACGCGGCAGCGGACGTTGGTTAACGAACTCCCCGTCGGGTCTTGAGGAGCTCGCGCGCGGTGAATTCATCGGTGATCAGCACGTCGATCACCTGGGACAAGAGCGCCGCCCGAATGGCCACCTCCTTGCCTTCTCCGCCCGCCACGGCGATGACCCGCGGGATGCGGCGGAGAAAGTCAAAATCCAAGCCGATGAGCCGGCGCCGGAACTGGGGCGCGCACAGCTGCCCTTCGCCGTCCAAAAAGTGGCCCGCGATTTCGCACCGGACCCCCAGCCGGCGCAGCTCGTCGATGTCCCGCTGGCCGATGTGGGGCAAGGTGAGGATGGGCGAATCCAAGGTGCCGATGCCGACGATGACCACCGAAGCCTGCTGGGCCAGCTCCAGGGGCTCCCGGGCGCTCGCATCCTGGAGGATCGCGTCGCGGGTGGCGGGGGAGTCGACGAAGGCCGGGTAGGGCACTTGGTGGTAGGTGCCGCCCAGGGCCTCCGCCAACAAGGCAGCCACGCCGTTGGCCGTGTAGTGAAACTCGGCGGCGGTGACGCCGCCGGAGATGGGCACGACCACCGGCTTGGAGATCACGTTGAAGGCGCCGGACGCCGCCATGGCGTACAGGGTGCGGCCGCCCGAGATGCCGACGACGTCGTCTTGGGTCAGCAGCCGCTGGATGTACAGCGCGGCCCGGAAACCCAATTTGTTGATGACGCTGTGGCCCGGGGGAAAGGGGCCGGGCACGACCACTACGTCCCGCAAGCCGTAGGCCGCTTGCAGCTCGTTTTCCATCTCGCTGAGGGACTCGTTGGGATCGTGCACCCGGATCTCCACGAGGCCCGATTCGCGCGCTTGGCGGATGAGGGTGCTCACGCGCGACGGGCTCAGCCCCAACTCGGCCGCGATGGTGCGTTGCCGCACCCCTTCGACGTAGTACAGGCGCGCCACCTTGACCAGGAGGCGAAACTCATCGCTTCTCCGCTCGCTGCTGGCCGACGTCGTCCACGGGTGGTTCATGTAATAATTTTACCCCCCAAAATTAATTTCACCATAGCACACGGCCCATGCGGAGTCAAGCCGTGGCGGGTGCTGGGCAAGAGTGGGTTTCCATGGATCCATGGCGTTAAATCCAGGGTTTCCATCGAAAGGTGTACCGGTTGGCGGCGGCGTCCCGAGGCGGTGGGGCGGGCGTTGGCCGGCGGCTCCGGGGAGGGCGGCTAAGGCGAGGGCGCCGCCGATCCCGCTGGGGTCGGGGCGCCCAAGGATGCCCGGGAGGACGGTAGGGCAGGAGACGGGCTACACCTTAAACCGCTCCACCAGCTGCTCCAGCTGGTTGGCCAGCTCGGTCAGCTGCTGCACCGACTCCTTCATGGTCTGGGCCGAGGCGTTGACTTGCTGCGTCGACGCGCTGACCTGCTCGGCCCCGCCGGCGGTTTCCTCGGAAATGGCCGCCACCTCGTCCATGGCCTGGATGACGTTGTCGCTGGCCTCCGTCATGCGCTGGGTCGCGGCGGTGTTTTCTTGGGTGATGCGGGCCATTTCGCCCATGGCTTCCAGCATCTTGGGCCCGGCCGCGGCCATTTGCTGGGCGGCGGCCGAGATGGTGCGGGCCATGTCGTCGGTGGTGTTGATGGCCGCGATGATGCCCTGCAGCTCGTCCCGGGCGTGGTTGGCCAGCTCGGTGCTGGTTTCCACGTGGTGCTCGCCCGATTCAATGGCTTCCACGGCCGCGTCGACGGCCGTTTGGATGTCGGCGATGAGCTGGTCGATTTGCTGGGTGGATTCGGCGGCCCGCACCGCCAGCCGCCGCACTTCGTCCGCGACGACGCCGAAGCCCCGGCCGTGTTCGCCTGCCCGGGCCGCCTCGATGGCCGCGTTGAGGGCCAGGAGGTTGGTCTGCTCCGCGATCTCGCCGATGAGGTCCACGATCTGGCCGATCTGCAGCGAGTAGCTGCGCAGTTCGTTGATGCGCTGGGCCACCTGCCCGGTGACGGTACGCACTTGGGAAATGCCGTCCACCACTTGCTCCACCGCCTGGCCGCCCGAGCGGGCGCGGCGGGTGCCTTCGGCGGCGGCTTCGGCCACCTGCCGGGCCGAGTCGGCCACTTGGTCGATGGCTTGCTTGATTTCCTCCAGCAGGCGGGAAGTGTGTTCCATCTGCTGGGCCTGCCGCTGGGCACCGGCGGCGATCTGGTCGATGGCCCGGCGCAGCTCCGCCATGGCGGTGCCCGTCTGCTGCATGTGGTGGACCTGGTTGTCGGTGCCCCGGGCCACCTCGCTGACGGCTTCGGCGATGTGGGCGGTGGCGGCGGTGGTTTCCTGGGCCACGTGCAGCAGCTGCCGGGCGTGTTCCGTCAGGGCCGCGCCGGTGCGATGGATCTGGGTGATGACGTCTTTGAGGCGGGCCAGCATGCGGTTGAAGGCACCGGCCATTTCCTCGATCTCATCACCGGTGCGGATGTCCAGCTCGGGGATGGTCAAGTCGCCGTCGGCCAGCCGCAGGGCCGCCGCAGCCGTCTGGCGCACCGGCCCCGCCGTGCCCCGGGTAAAGACGATGAGCACCACGGTCGCGCCGGCGATGGCCAGCACCGCCAACCCCCACATGAGCAGCCAGCTGCGGGCGATGGCCGGCTCCACCGTGGCGGAGACGTCAGCCCGCACGCCGGTGGCCGCGCTGATGCGGGCCAGTTCCGCCTCGTACGCGCGGGAGATGGCGGTAAAGCCGCTCATGCCGACGTACATGATGGAGGCGATGAGCAGCAGGACCAGGGTAAAGCCGATGGCCAGTTTTCCGCCGATAGTCCATCGCACGGGGCATGTTCCTTTCCGGCTGGGAAGATGGCTGGTGGTCCGTCGCCTGTGGGGATCAGGCGCCTTCCCAAAATGTTCCGCGTGACGGGGCGCAAAACCTTGCGCGAAAGGCCGGCGGCGTGCTCGGAACGCCGCCGGCCTTGCCGGAAGGTCCCAGGCCCTGCCGCCTGTGGGCTACGCCGCCGCGGTTTCCGACTTGTGCTCAAAGGTAATGCCCCGCTGGGCCAGCGCCGCGAGGAAAGGCTCGAAGCGGTCGCCGGCCAACAGCTGCTCGGGGGCGAAAAAGCCCCGTTCCGGCAGCTGGCCCTGGGCCAGCCACTGGGCCACGATGATGGGCGGATACCCGGTGGTGCGGGCCATGGACGTGTAGCCGGTCTGGGCGTCGTAGAAGTCCATCATCATCCACTCGTGCCGCACAGGGACCCCGTCCTTCTTGCCTGCGGCCACTACCCGCATGACGGTGACGTCTTCCTTGGACTTGCCCTGAATGCGGGGCTCCAAAAGCGCCATGGTCAGCTGCCGGGGGCTGACGGCGTGGCCGTCTACGGAAACCGGCCGGTCGTCCAGGAAGCCCAGTTCCTGCAACACCATCATCTTGCTGAAGTGGCCGCGGTAGCGGACGGTCTTTTCCGCGAGGCGCTTCACCTTGGGGCCCAGGGTGTAGGGCGCGCTGTGGGCGTCGGAATACGCCGCCTCGCACTCTCCCACCGGCTCGGGGAAGCGGCATTCCTCCAGGCCCGACATGGGCGGCAGCTCTCGCATGCGGCCGTTTTCCACGATGAACACCGGGCGGGTGTAGAGGCCCATGAGGCCTTCCATGCTGAAGACTTGCTGGTACATGAGGGGCGGCTCCGGGTGCCGGGGCAGGCCGCCGCAGTAGATGGTGACTTCGTCGGCCTCGTCCAAGAGCTCAATGCCCCGGGCCGCGAGCACGTTGGCGATGCCCGGCGCCACGCCGCAGCCGGTGAGGATGAGCACGCCGGCTTTGCGGGCGGGCTCGTGCAGCGCGGCGGCCTTTTCGGGGTACTCAGCCCCCACCAAATCGATGAGGTGGCAGCCGGCCTTCACCGCCGCCTGGTTGGCCAGGAAGCTCAAGGAGTCGGGCAGCGCGGCAATGGCGATGTCCACGTCTCGCAGGAGCGCGACCATGGCGTCATAGGAGCTCAAGTCTTCGGTCACGCTCCGCACCACAGGAGGGTCGGGAGTTTCCGAGGCGGCCTCCTGGGCTAGGGCTGCCGCCTGGGCTGCGGCTTGGGCCGAGCCGTCCACGGCCAGCACTTCGGAAAAGGTGGACGCGCGGGCCAGTTCCCGCACCATCATGCGGCCGATGAGTCCAGTTCCCAATACGGCGATGCGCAAATTCGTGTACCTCCCGTTCTTTGTGGGGCGAGCTTGCCGCCCCGGTGTCCGATAGTTCGCAGCCGTCCCGGTTTCCGCCGGCCCGCGGGCGCCTCGCAGCCGTTATGCCGCGCCGTCGTGGCGGGCGTAGTCGATGACGACGCCCCGCTCCCGCAAGGCGGCCAAGAAGGGGTCAAACCGGTCTCCGGCCAGGAGCTGTTCGGGGGCCAGAAACCCGCGCTCCGGCAATCGGCCTTGGGCCAGCCACTCGGTGACGATGACGGCGGGAAACCCGGTGGTCTTGGCCATGGACGTATAGCCCCGCTCTTCGTCGTAAAGGTCGACCATGGTCCATTCGTGCCGCACCGCGCGGCCGTCGCGGACGCCCCGCACCACGACCCGGGCCACCGTCACGTCCTGCTCCGATTCCCCCCGCAGCTGGGGTTCCAGCACCGCCATGGCCGCCCGGCGGGGGACGACGGGCTGGCCGCCCACCACCACCGGCTCCTCGTCCAGGAACCCCAGCTCCGCCAGGACGCCCATCTTGGCGAAGTGGCCGGGGTAGCGCACGGTCTTTTCCGCCAGCCGGCGCACTTTGTGGCGCAGGGTGTAGGCGGTGCTGTGGGCGTCGGAGTAAGCCGCCTCGCATACGCCCACCGGTTCGGGGAAGCGAACGGTTTCCAGCCCCGACAAGGGGGGCAGCTGCACGATCTCGCCGTTTTCCGCCGCGGTGGCCGGGCGGGTGTACAGTCCCATCACGCTTTCCAAGCGAAACACCACTTGGTAGTGCAAAGGCGGCTGCGGGCGGCGGGGCAGGCCGCCGCAGTAAATGATGGCTTCATGGGCCTCGTCCAAGAGCTCGATGCCCCGGGCGGCCAGCACGTTGACGATCCCCGGGGCCACGCCGCACCCGGTGACCAACAGCACCCCGGCTTCCGTTGCCGGCTCGTGGAGCCGCAGCTTTTCCGGGTAGCGGGAGCCCACCAAATCCACCAGATGGCAGCGGGCCGCCACCGCGGCCTCGTTGGCGGCCATGCTGAGGGCATGGGGCAGGGCGGCCACGGCCGCATCGAAGTCCTTGAGCAATTCCACCAGCGCGCCCGGCTGGCCCAGGTCGACGACCCGGCCCCGGGCCCGATGGCCCGGCAGGCCCCGCACCGCCCGCTCCACCGCTTCCGGGGCGCTGTCCACCGCCACGACTTCCTCAATGACCGGCGACGCCGCCAACTCCCGCGTGATCATGCGGCCGATGAGGCCGGTCCCTAGCACCGCAACCCGCACCGATCTCCATCCTCCATCTTTGGGTTCAAATGGGTTCTTCCCTTCGTCCTACCGTTGCGCCCCCGGTGGCCCGGGGCCAAGGGGCGGCCCGTGGACGGTGTCCCTTGGCCGGCCGGGCCCTCACGGCAAGCCGTGGCGCCCCATGCGGCTCAAAAACCGCCGGGTGCGTTCTTCTTTGGGATTGGTGAAGATGTCGGCGGCCGGGCCTTCCTCCACGATGGCGCCGGCGTCCATCATGATGACCCGGTCGGCCACCTCCCGGGCAAAGCCCATCTCGTGGGTGACCACCACCATGGTCATGCCTTCCCGGGCCAGGGCCCGCATGACTTGCAGCACTTCGCCCACCAGCTCGGGGTCCAGGGCGGAGGTGGGCTCATCAAACAAGATGACGCTGGGCGACATGGCCAGGGCGCGAGCGATGGCCACCCGCTGCTGCTGGCCGCCGGACAGGCGGGACGGATGCTTGTGCATGTGCTCCGTCAACCCCACCTTTCCCAAGAGCTCCTCGGCCCGCCGCCGGGCTTCGGGCTTGGGGACGCGCAGGACGGTGACGGGGCCTTCCATGACGTTTTCCAGCGCCGTCATGTGGGGGAACAAGTTGAAGCTTTGAAACACGAATCCCGTGTGGCGGCGAATTTCGCGGACCTTGGCCATGCGCTCTTTGGTCAAGGGGCCGGCGGTGACGGTGCGGCCGTCGATGCAGATGGTGCCCTCATCGGGGACCTCCAGGAACGTCATGCACCGCAGGAGCGTCGACTTGCCCGAACCGCTGGGCCCCATGATGACCACCACCTCGCCCTGGGCCACGCGGAGGTTGATGCCCCGCAGCACCTCATGGGGCCCAAACCGCTTGCGCAGGTTGGTGACTTGGACGACCGGCTCAGACATGGCGCGACACTCGCCTCTCCACCCGTTCTTGCACAAAGGAAAACATGGTCGACATGAACCAGTACAAGACCGCGGCCGTCATGTAGATGGTCAGCGGTTTCCACGTGCGGGCGATGATGACGTTGGACTGCCGCAGCAGTTCCGTCACCGTGATGACCGAAACCAAGGATGTGTCCTTGAGCAGGCCGATGTAGGTGTTGCCCACGGTGGGCAAGGCCGTGCGCAGGGACTGGGGCACGATGATGCGGCGCATGGCGGTCCAGTAGGTCATGCCCAAGGTGTAGGCCGCTTCCATCTGGCCCTTGGACACCGACTCGATGGCGCCGCGAAACGACTCGGACAAGTACGCGCCCACGTTGAGGCTCAGGGCGACGATGGCCGACGGCACCGGTTCCAGGTGCCAGCCAAACTGGGGCGGCCCGTAGTACACCAGGTAAATCTGCACCAGCAGCGGCGTGCCCCGGATGATGGAAACGTAGGCCCGCATGAGGTGGGACAGCACCGGGATGCGGGCGATGCGAATCAGCGCCGACAGCAGCCCGATGACGAGGCCGGCTGCCATGGAGGCGGCAGCCAGCCCCACCGTCACCAGAGACGCCTGCAGCAGGGCAGGCAGCGATTGCAGCGCAAGCTCCATGCCGACGTCGCCCGCCTATCGCAGCGCGGGTTCCGCGTCAAACCACTTTTGGAAAATTTCCCGGTAGGTGCCGTCGGCGATCATGTCGGCCAAGATCTGGTTCAGCAGCTCCACGAAGTCTTCGTTGCCCTTCTTGACGGCGATGCCGATGACGTCCTCGTTGACGATGTCCGACGTGATCTTGAGGGGCAGGCCCTGCTCCTTGATGGCGTAGGCCACCGACAGCTGGTCGTTGATGATGACGTCCAGGCGGCCCGTCAGCAGCTCCTGGGCGTACTCCTGGAAGCTGTCGTAGGTGCGCACATCGGCGCCGGGCACCGAGCGGGCCACTTCCTCAAAGGTGGTCCCGATGCCGACCCCGACCCGGTGGCCCGCGATGTCCTCCAGCTTGGAAAACCGGTTGTCATTGGCCCGGGAAACCAGCACCGCGCCGGTGATGACGTATGGGTTGGTGAAGTCTACGCTCTGCTTGCGCTCTTCCGTGATGGTCATCTGAGCGATAATCACGTCAAACTTGTCGGTCTGCAGACCACTGATCAGGGAAGCCCACAGCGTGCCCACAAACTCGGCCCGCACACCCAGCCGCCGGGCGATTTCGTTGGAGATGTCCACGTCGAAGCCAGCCATCCGGTTGTTTTCATCCACGAAGTTGAACGGCGGATAGGTGCCTTCGAGCCCGACCCGCAGCACCCCGGTTTGCTTGACCCGCTCCAGCGTGGACTGGGCCGCGGCCCATCCCGAAAGGAGCCCCACGCACAGCAGCGCGGCCACCAGCAGGGTGCCAAGCCGGACGAGGGAGGTGCGTTGCCTGACTGCCAAGTTCATCCGCTCCCTTATATTCTAGTGAGTGGTGTTCTAGAGAAAGTTATTCGGGGATGACAGACAAAACCCTCCAGTTTTGCCGTTGAATAGGCAACGTCGTCGGCTTCTGCCGGCGGGCCGCCGCGGTGATGTAGGCACCGTGCGGCCGCAGCCCGTCGTCGCGGTGCGGGGGCAGGTGGTGCAGGCGATGATCTCGCCGGCAAGCTGCTGCAGGGCGGCGGCAGGCGTGGTCAACGGGCGTCAATTCTTCCTGCAGCCGGAGAAGTTGCCCAGCGGGCGGGGCATGCCCGCCCGCTGGGCAACCTCAAGGTTGGGTTTCCGGCCCGGTTACGGATTGTGCAGCACCAGTTCACCGGTGCCGCTGCTCCACTTGCCGATGACCACCGGCGCGTAGGTGTCGCCCACCCGCTGGGCCTGCATGATCTCGTAGTCGCCGATGGCCGCGTCGTCGTTGGCGTCCAGCATCTTGTGGCCGCTGGCGCCGATGTAGCGGGCGGCGATAACCCGGGCCACGTTGCGGAGGGCTTCGCCGTTGTACTCGCCGGCCGCGAGCACCGACAGCGCCGCAATCCACGCCGAGTCGTACATGTACAGCGCCCACGGGCTCGGCGCGTGGCCAAAGCGCTCCTGGTACTTGGCCTCAAAGATGCGCCGGACCGGGCTGTCGGGCGGCGTCGGGAAGGCGCCCGTCATGTTGACCGACGCCATGAACGCGCTGATCTCCGCCGGCGCGTGGGGCGGGTACATGACCGGCGAGAACGCGTCCTTGCTGCCGTACCACCTCACCCGGGTCAGCGTCGGGTCCAGGCGGGCGTGGCCCAAAATGTTCAAGCCATCGGGCTGGAAACCGACCAGCAGCACCGCGGTGTCGTCGACGCCCAGCCGCCGCACCGTCTGGGCCAGGTTTTGCACTTCCGCCGCGAAGTCCGGCAGATCGGGGTCGTAGGGCAGGAGGTGGGCCGTGCCGCCGTACTGGGACTCAAAGACGTCTTTGAACGCGTTGGCCATGCCGGCGCCGTAGGAGTCGCCCCGGTGGAACACCACCACCTGCCGGTAGCCGTCGTGGTCGATGAGGGCCGAGACCGCCGCCCCCTGCAGCGTGTCGGACACGATCAGGCGGAACAAGTAGTCGTTGGGAATGGCCAAGGCCGGGCTGGTGGACGAGGCGCTGATGACGAGGATCTTGTTGGCATCGGCAAACCCGCGCACGCCCGAGGCCGCGGCCGACGAATACGGGCCGATGACCACCTGCACCCCCGCCGCCGCCAGGGACTCGATGGCGGCCAGGGCGCCTTCGGGCGTCGTGCGGGTATCCTCGATCACCAGCTGAAACTGGATATCGGACCCGCCGGCGGCCAGCATCTCGTGGATTTCCTCAAAGGCCAGCTCCGCGGCGTTGCGCATAAACGGCCCTTCCGCCGCGCCGGCGCCGGTGAAGGGCAACAGCACCCCGATGGGGATGCGGGTCTGGGCCGAGGCCGTCGCCGCCGCCAGCAGCAGCACCAGCACCACCACGCTCCACCACGAGACCCGAGCACCTGTGCGCACAGCAACAACCCCCTTTGTTGGCGTGCAAATCTGTGCACCTGTTCAGAATTCGTTCGTCCCTCGTCTCCCACGGACTTCTCCCCGAGTGCTGCCGGAAGGCGAACCGCGCTGGGGCGAGCATTGCCGGGCTGGGTGAAGCTCAGCGGGCTTCGCCCAGCACCTGCCGTACCACCTCCTCGTTGCCTTCGATGTCGGGACCGGTGCCGGCAAAGGCCACCTGCCCGTTGATGAGCACGTAAGCCCAGTCGCAGATGCGCAGGGCTTGGCGGGCGTTTTGCTCGACCAAGACCACCGCGACGCCCCCGTCGGCGATGGTGCGCACGGTCTCGAACAGGTGGGCCGTCACTTGGCTGGCCAGGGCGGCCGTGGGCTCATCCAGCAGCAGCACGGAAGGCCGGGGCAAAATGGCCCGGGCCATGGCCAGCATTTGCCGCTCGCCGCCCGACAGCGTTCCGGCCGCCTGGCGCCGCCGCTGCCGCAGGATGGGGAAGAGCGAGTACACCCACTCCAGCCGTTCCCGCCTTTCGGCCCGGGGTACGCCCAGCATGCCCACGTCCAGGTTCTCCTGCACCGTCAGCGTCATAAAGACGTTGTCCCGCTGGGGGACGTACCCAATGCCCCGCCGCGCCAGGCCTTCTGGGGGAACCCCGGCGATGTCCTGGCCAAAGTGGGTCACGGAGCCCGAGAAGCGGTCGGCCAGGCCGTAGACGGCTTTGACGCACGTGCTCTTGCCGCTGCCGTTGGGCCCCAGCACCACCACCACCTGTCCCCGGTCCGCCTGCAGCGAAACCCCGTGCACGATGGGCACTTTCCCATAGCCCGCGTGCAGGTTTTCCACCGCCAGCGCAGGCGCGCCGTTCAGCCCCGGCCGCGCCCCGGCGAAGGCCGTCATCCCATGGCCGTCACCCCGCTGCCGGCGGCCCCGCCGGGTTCGCCGGCCTGCTGACCGTCGCCGCCGCCGAAGTAGGCGGCGATCACCCGCGGGTCCCGGGCCAGCTCTGCCGGTTTCCCCCGGGCGATGATGCGGCCCCGGTCCATGACGATGGCGTCGTCCACGTATTCAAAGAGCACGTCCAGGCGGTGCTCGATGACCAGCAGCGTCATCCCGGTTTCCCGCTGCAGGCGGCGCAGGTGGTCAAAGACGCTGCGGGCCAAGGCCGGCGCGACGCCCGCCGCCGGCTCATCAAACAGCAACAGGCGCGCCCGGCCCATCAGGGCCCGCGCCGCTTCCAACAGCTTCATCTGACCGCCCGACAGCTCCGTGGTGCCCTGCAGCGCCGCGTGGTCCAGGCGGAAGGTCTCCAGCACCGCCCGGGCCTTGTGCGCGAGGGCCAGTTCCTGCTGCCGCCAGCGCTTGGGCCACAGCGCGTGCCACGGGCTTTCGCCCAGCTGATCTTCGGGCGGCAGCAGGGCGTTTTCCAAGGTCGTCATGTGGCGAAAGAGCCGGGGCACCTGAAAGGTGCGCACCAGCCCCAGGCGGAAGATGCGGTCCGGGGAAAGCCCGTCGATGCGCTGCCCGTCGAAGTAGATCTCGCCCCGGGTGGGCCGCAGCACCCCCGAGAGCAGGTTGAATAGGGTGGTCTTGCCGCTGCCGTTGGGCCCGATGAGCCCCACAAACGCGCCGGCTTCCAAGGTAAAATCGACGCCGGCCACCGCGGCAGCGCCGCCGAAGTCCTTGTGCAGTCCCCGCACTTCAAGCAGAGCCACGGCGCTGGAACACCTCCACCGCGGGCGTGCGCACGGGTCCTTCGGGCAAGAGGCCCTGGGGCCGGAACATGATGAGCACCACCAATAGCGCCCCGATGATCACGTAGCGCAAGTAGTTGACGTCAAAGGGCGGCTGGAGGCCAAAGAGGGCCAAGAAGGACGTGCGGCTCATGCGGTCCACCGCCGTCAGGATCAGCGCGCCCAAGGCGACGCCCTTATGGTTGGCCGCCCCGCCCAGGATGACCATGGCCAGCACGTTGAAGGTGATGACGGGGATGAAGTCCTCCGCGCCCACAAACTGCACGTGAAAGGCGTACAGCACCCCGGCCACGGCGGCCATGCCGGAGCCGATGGCCATGACCTGGCCCTTTATCCGCGCCACCCGCTTGCCCAGCACCTGCGCGGCCAGCTCGTCGTCCCGTACCGCCTTAAGCACCCGCCCAAAGGGCGAGTTGCCCAGCCGCTGGGCCACGACGTACACGATGCCTGCCACCGCCAGCACTGCGGCCGCGTACGCATACCCCCGCACGCCGGGATCATCGATCCACAGGAGCGGGTTGGGCACGCCCACCAGCCCGTGGGCGCCGCACGCGATGGCGCTGTTGGCCCGCACGTAGCTGCGGCTGATCTCTGCCACGATGAGCAGCACCATGGCCAAGTACACTTCCCGCACCCGCAGGGCCGGGTAAGACAAGAGGTAACCCGCGGCGGCGCCCAGGAGGGCGGCCAGGACCAGCGACGTCAAGAAGATCACGGCCATGAGGCCGGGATGGGCCGCGGCCAGCTGTTCCCGCACCACCGCGGCCGCGGCGCTGCAGATGTCCGCGACGGGCGGCAGCCCTAAGGCCTCTCCCATGGGGCCAAAGGAAGCCCAGCGCAGGGTGTGGGCCGTTACCGCACCGGCGGTGTAGGCGCCCACCGAGTAGAAAAACACTTTGCCAAAGTTGGGCTGTCCCGCGTAGCCGTACTCCAAGTTAAGGCTCAGGGAGAGGATGAGGTACAGCCCGTAGAAGACCAGAAACGACGCGATGAGGGGTGTCAAGTTCACCAGCGCCCACCTCCGCGCGCGGCCAGGACGCCCGCGGGCCGCCACAAGAGCATCACGGCCACGATGAGGAAGGTGATGATGCCCCGATAGTCCAGCGGGGTGCCCAAAAAGTAGTTGGCGAGAAAGATGCCCAGATTTTCGGCGAAACCGACGACGTAGGCGCCGATGAAGGTGCCCGAAAAGCTCACCAGCCCGCCGATGATGGCCGAGGCAAACATGCGGGGGAGCAGCCCCCAGCCCACCGACGGCGTCACGGGCGAGTAGACGGCCCACACTGCGCCGGCCAGCCCTGCCAGGCTCCCGGCCGCGATCCACGCGAGCCGCCGGATGCGGGCCACCGGCGCCGCCGACGCCTGCGCGAGCATGACGTTGTCGGCCACCGCGCGCATGACCTTGCCCGTCAGCGACTGGGTCAAGAACAAGTGCAGCCCCAAGGCCAACAGCAGCGCCGCGGGCACAGCCCACAAGTGCACGGTGGTGACGGTGCCGTAGCCCACAAACATCACCGGGTTGTTGAGGACCCGGGCTTTCACGTTCAGCAGCCCGTTGAGGTCGGCGAAGATGTAGATGATGTGGCGCAGCACCATGCTGACGCCGATGGAGGCCACCATCAGGTACAAATCCGGGGCCCGCATGGCGGTGAGGGGCTTATAGACGAGCTCATCCACCAGCACCGCGGCGGCAAGGCCGATGAGGACAGCGGCGGCCATGGCGGGCCCCAGGCTCCAGCCATAGTTGTTCACCGCCACCACCGCGGCGTAGGCGCCCAGGGTCACCAGCTCCGCGTGGGCGAAGTTGATCATCCGCGTCACTGAAAAGGTCATGGTCAGCCCGACGGCCATGAGGGTGAACAGGCTGCCGTGCAAGAGCCCCGTCAGGAGAGGTGCGGCCAGTTCGGCGAGGAATTCCATGGACGGATCACTCATTCAGCCCCGACTTTTGGCAATTGCTCCGGCCAATCCTGGACCTTATTCTTCTGCAGATTATCTTGTTTTCCTTGTGAATCCACCGCACCTCATGGACGTGCTGTCAGGACTTCCCGCCGGGCCTGCGGGTTGAGGGCGGAACGCGGTAGGAGGAAAGGCGTCGGGGCGTGTATACTTGGGGGGCGCGCCGCAAGGAGGAGCATCGCCCAGGGAGGAACATCGCACAGGGAGGGAACGCGGCAATGCCGCAACAGACGAACCGGCCGGACCCGGTGCGCATCGGCGTCATCGGCACCGGCAACATGGGCGCTCAGCACGCCCGCAACTTGGCGGCCGGCATTTTGGGGGCGCGCCTGGTGGCCCTGGCCGACCCCGACGAGGCGAGGGTGCGGCAGCTGGGGGAGGAGCTGGGCGTCTTGCACGTTTACACCGACTGGCGGGAGCTCTTGGCGCGGGATGACGTGGACGCCGTGGTCATCGCCGCGCCTTCGCCGACCCGGGCCGAGATGGTCCCCGCGGCTGCCGAGGCCGGGAAAGCCATCTTTTGCGAGAAGCCGGCGGCGGTGGACGCGGCCACGGCCCGGCGCATCGCCGGGCTGCTGGCGGAAACGGGCGTGCTGTACCAGATGGGCTTCATGCGGCGGTTTGATCCGTCGTACGCCCACGCGCACCGCCGCATCCGGGAAGGCGCCATCGGCGAGCCGCTGCTGGTCCGGGTGTCCAGCCGGGAGGACGCGCCCGCGCCGACGCAGGTGGTGCGCCGGGCCACGGGCATGTTTGTCGAGTCGTCCATCCACGATTTCGACCTGGCGGAATGGCTCATGAACGACCGGGTCGTGCGGGTGTACGCCCAGGGCGGGTATGTGTACCCCGAGTTCAACGCGCCCGGCGACGTCGACTTCGTCACCGCCAGCCTGACCTTCTCCCGGGGTGGCCTGGGCCTGCACGACAACGCCCGCTACTCCCGCTACGGCTACCACATCCAGACGGAAGTGCTGGGCACCGAGGGCGCGCTGCAGATCGGCTACGTCCACCGGGACGCCTGCGTGCTCTTAAAACGCGGGCAGCAGGCCGGCGACTATGTGGTGGACTGGCTGGACCGGTTTCGGGACGCGTACCGCATCGAAATGCAGCACTTCGTGGACTGCGTGCGGTTTGGCCGGAAACCGGCCATCGGCATCGACGCGGGGATCCGGGCCCTGGAGATCGCCGAAGCGTGCCTGCGCTCCCTCAAGACGGGCCTGCCGGTGGAGGTGGCCGGCGGGCCGGGGGAAATGTGATGGGCAGAAAGACTGGATGGACAAAGGAGGCGGCAAAGCGTGAAAGTGGGCGCTGCACCAGTGAGCTGGGGCGTGGCGGGCCCGCCCGATTGGGGGCCCATGCTGGACTTCCGGCGGGTGCTGGACGAAATGGCCGCGGCCGGCTACGCGGGCACCGAGCTGGGGCCGCCGGGCTTTCTGCCCGGCGACGTGGAGGCGGTACGGCAGGAGCTGGCCCGGCGGGGCCTGCAGGCCATCGCGGGGTACGTGCCCGTCAACATGCGCCGTGAGGACGCGGTGGCCGAGGCGCTGGCCGCGGTGCGGGCCACGGCCGAGAAGCTGGTCCGCCTGGGAGCCGACCACATCATGGTGGCCGACGAAGGCGACGACCTGCGGGCCGCCGTCGCCGGCAGGCCCCAGGAGACCGCCCGCACCGGGCTTGACGACCGGCAGTGGCGCTGCTTCGCCGATGGCCTGCACCGGGCGGGCGAGGCGTGCGCCCGGATGGGGCTGCAGCTGTGCGTCCATCCCCACGGCGGTTCGTATGTGGAAAACGAGGCGGAAATCGAGCGGCTGCTGTCCATGACCGACGCCGAGCTGGTGAAGCTGTGCCTGGACACAGGCCACATCGCCTTTGGCGGGGGCGACCCGCTGGCGGTGGCCCGCCGGTGGGCCCACCGGATCGGGCTTGTGCACCTCAAGGACATCGACCTCCAACGGCTGCGGGCTGGCCTGGCGGCCGGCAAGAGCTACGGCGAACTGGCCAAGAACGACTGCTTCGTGGCCCTGGGCGATGGCTCCCTGGACCTTGGGGCCATCATCGGGCAGCTGCAGGCGGCGGGCTACCGCGGCTGGCTGGTGGTGGAGCAGGACCGGGTGGTCCATCCGGAAATGGACACGCTGGCCGACGCCCGCCGCAACCGCGAGTATCTGCGGGAGAACTTTGGCCTGTAGCGGGACCCGCGGATCATGCAGGAGCCGGCAGGATCATGGGGAAATAATGCGAATCGAATCATCGCGGCGCCAGCCGTAAACCCAACACGCAAATTTTTTTGACGGCGCGTCGAACCGTTTCGATCCCGCCTGCGGCGCACCCAAGGCGCCCCGTCGCGGGCAGCTGGCAGGGATCGAAGCCGGCCGGAAACGGAGGCGGGAAGCCCATGGCAGACATACGGCTGCGGGGCCTGACCAAGCGCTACGGCAACGTCACCGCGGTGGACAGCATGGACCTGGAAATCCCCGATGGGGAGTTTTTTGCCCTGCTGGGGCCTTCGGGGTGCGGCAAGACCACCACCATGCGGCTCATCGCGGGGCTTGAGCAGCCCACCGCGGGCACGGTGCACCTGGGGAGCCGGGACGTGACCCACCTGCCGCCCCAGGAGCGCAACGTGGCCATGGTGTTTCAGGACTACGCCCTCTACCCCCACATGACGGTGTTTGACAACATAGCGTATCCCCTCAAGGTGCGCAAGGTGCCGCGGGCGGAGATCGCAGCTCGCGTCAAGGAAGTGGCCCTCAACCTGCAGCTGGAAAACCTCTTGGAGCGCCTGCCGGGCCAGCTGTCGGGCGGCCAGCAGCAGCGCACCGCGGTAGGGCGCGCCCTCGTCCACCGGGCCGACTGCTTCCTCTTTGACGAGCCCCTCTCCAACCTGGACGCCAAGCTGCGCTTCGAGGCCCGGGCTTTCCTTAAGCGCCTGCAGCAGGACACGGGGGTCACCACCATCTTTGTCACCCACGACCAGTCGGAGGCCATGGCCCTGGCTGACCGCATCGGCATCATGGACAAGGGCAGGCTCATGCAGGTGGGCACCCCCTTGGAAATCTACCGCCGGCCCCAGAACTTGTTCGTGGCCGGTTTCATCGGCAGCCCGCCGATGAACTTGATCCCGTGCCGCATCGAGGTCACGTCCGACCGGGCGCGCCTTTCGGTCAACGGGATGGGGCTGGATGTGACGCCCTTCCGGGACGGGATCGCCGCCGCCTTTCCCGGCGGCGGCGAAGCGGTCCTGGGCATTCGCCCCGAGCACCTGGATGTGGTGCCCCAGGGGGAGGACGGCGTTTTCGGCGCGGAGGTGTACACCATCGCCCCCCTGGGAAACCACGTCGTCATCTACGTCCGGGTTGGCGACCACCTGGCCACCGTGGTGCAGTTTACCGACGACGTGCCGCGGCTGCCCAGGAAGGTGGGCCTCCGGCCGCAGCTGCGGCGGCTGTATCTTTATCGCACCTCGGGCGAGCTGGCCTTTTCGGGCCTGGAAACGCCGCAGGCGGAGGCGGTGGCGCCATGACGGAAACTGCGGTGGGGAGCCGGCAACCCGCCCGCTTTGCCCCCGGCGAGAAGCGCCTGGTGATGGAAGGCACCGCGACGCCCGCGGATAAGGCGCGCTCGCCGTACATGTACCTGCCCTTCGAGGTGCCCGAGGGCACGGAAACCATCACCGTGCGCTACAGCTACGACGACACCGGAATTCTGGACATCGGCCTCGTTGATCCGGAAATCGAGCCCTTTCCGGCCCGCAGGGGCTTCCGGGGCTGGAGCGGCTCCGCCCGGCGGGAGTTTTTCGTGGCCGCCGACGACGCGACGCCCGGATACATGCCGGGTCCGGTGCAGGCGGGCGTGTGGCAGGTCATTCTCGGCCTGCACCGGGTGCCGCCCCAGGGGTGCGGGTACCGGGTGGAAGTGGTGCTGGACGAGCCGGGACGCGCCCTCGCCCCGGCGGCCACGGCCGAAGCGGAAGACAACGGAGCCCCGCCCGCCGATGAGGCGGTCGCGGCGTTCCGGCAGGCCACGGGCAAGGTGTGGCGCCGGGGTGATCTGCACGCCCACACTTTCCACAGCGACGGGCAAGGGTCGCCCGCGGAGCTGGCGGCCCTGGCGCGGAGGCGGGGGCTTGAGTTTCTGGCCATCACCGATCACAACACCGCCAGCCATCACCGGTTTCTGAAGGCGCTTCAGCGGCCGGGCTTCCTCGTGATTGCCGGCGAGGAGATCACCACCGACCTGGGCCACGCCAACGTGTGGGGCGTGGAGGGCTGGGTGGATTTCCGCCTGCTGGGCGGCGACCACGTGAAGCAGCTGGTGGAAGAGGTCCACGCCCGGGGCGGCGTGATTTCCGTCAACCACCCCAAAGAAGGCGGTCCGCCGTGGCAGTACTGCATCCCCGCCGGCGTCGACTGCCTGGAGGCGTGGCAGATGCTGTGGCCCATCAACAACCGGCAGGCCCTGGCCTTGTACGATGAGCTGCTCCGGCAGGGGCGCCGGCTGACGCTGGTGGGCGGCAGCGATTGGCACCAGCCGGCCGCGGGGGACGCCGCGGCCCGCTCGGCGTGGCGGGAGGCTTGCCAGGTGGGAAACCCCACGACCTGGGTGGACGCGCCGGAACTGACGGCCGCGGGGGTGCTGGACGCCCTGCGGCGCGGCGCGGTGTTTGTCAGCGAAGGGCCCGCAGGCCCCATGGTCGACGTGCGGGCCGGCGGTGTGCCCATGGGCGGCGTGCTGGTCCCGGGCCCTGAGCGGCCCGTGGTGGAAGGCTTCATCGTGGGCGCCCGGGGCGATCGCGCCCGCTGGGTGGGCAGCGCCGGCGTGCTGCGGGAAGCCGACATCGACGCGGACTTCTTTGCGGACCGTTGGGAGCTGACGCAGCCTACCCGCTACGTGCGGCTGGAGGTCGTTAGGCGGTTTGCAGACCGCGGGCCGGCCGCGTCCTTGGAACGGGTGCGGGCTTTGTCCAATCCCGTGTATATCGCCCACGGCGACGAGCCGCAGGGCGAGGGATAGGGCATGGCGCGGGCCGTGGGCCGGGCGCCGGGCCCAAGGGGAGGAAGATTTTGGGGTGCAGCGAATAGTGAAAGGGAAGGGCAAATTGCCACGGTTTGTATCGCTGGATCGAACCGGTTCGATCCCGGGTGGTGGCCGGCCGTGAGCACCATTCGTGAAATCGCCAAGCAAGCTGGCGTTTCCGTTTCCACCGCCTCCCTGGCCCTCAACGGCGACCGCCGCGTCCGTCCGGAAACCCGCGAACGGGTCCTCAAGGTGGCCCGCGAGCTCAACTACCACCCCATGCGGGCCGCCCGCAGTCTCTCCAGCGGCCGCACCTGGACCTTGTACCTCCTGAACCCCTTGGTGGGCACCGACTTGTCCGCGGGCTTCTTTACCCGTTTCTCCACGGGCGTGCACCACTGGGCGGCGGAGCGGGGCTACAGCGTCGGCCTGTCCTTGGTCAGCGACCAGCGGGAGCTGGACCAAGCCGCCCGCCGCATTGTCCACGAGCGCTGGGCCGACGGCCTCATCGTCGTGAACCCGACCACCGATGCGGCTCTGTTCCGCTGGCTGGCGGAGATCAAGTTTCCCCACGTGGTGCTGGGATGGCATGAAGAATGCGTCTTCAGCGTTGACAGTGACAACGCGGCGGCCGCCAAGGAAGCCGCCGCGTACTTGCTGGAGAAGGCTGGCGGACCGGTGCTGTTTTTGGGCGGCCCCGTGCAGCAGACCTTCGCCCATGAGCGGGCCGCGGGCTATCGCCAGGCCCTGGAGGCGGCGGGCATCCCGTTCGATGACCGGTACGTAATTTTTTCCGGCGGCGGCTCGGCCGAGGCGGGGCTGCGGGCGGTGCGGCAGGCGCTGCAGGATGGGCTGCCCTTCCGGAGCGTGCTGGCCGTCAGCGACGCGCTGGCGGTGGGCGCCATGCGGGCCGTGCGGGAAGCCGGCCTGCGGGTGCCCGGCGATGTGGCCGTCATGGGCATGAACAACGACGACATCACCGAGTACACCGATCCGCCGCTGACCAGCGTCGACCTGCGGGCCGAGGAGCTGGGCCGGGAAGCGGCGGCCATGCTGCTGGATGTGATTGGAGGTTCGCTGACGGGACCCGCCCGCCGCCTGGTGCCCCACGCCCTGGTGGCGCGCGAGTCGGCGTAACCCGCAGCCGGGCCCGGGGACAGATCAGCCGGGCCCTGGGGCAGATCCGTTGGCCCAGCCCAAAACCGCCGGGAAAGGTGGCAAGCCAGTGTCGCAACACCCCCGCAAAACCGTCTTCGTCGTACCCCATACCCACTGGGACCGCGAGTGGTACGCGCCCTTCCAGGTGTTCCGGGCCCGGCTGGTGCGGGTGCTGGACCACGCGCTGGACGTGCTCCAGCGGGACCCGCGGTTTTGCCGGTTTACCCTGGACGGGCAGGCGGTCATCCTCGAAGACTACCTGGCCGTGCGGCCCGAGCGGGAGGCTGATATCCGGCGGTTGGTGCAGGAAGGCCGGCTGCTCATCGGGCCTTGGTACGTCCTGGCCGACGAGTTCCTGGTCAGCCCCGAATCCCTCATCCGCAACTTGGCCCTGGGGCGCCGGGTTTCGCAGCGCTTTGGCCGGCCCATGCAGGTCGGCTACACCCCCGATCCCTTTGGGCACATCGCCCAGCTGCCCCGGATTTTGGCCGGTTTCGGCCTGGACTCCGCCGTGTTTCAGCGGGGCGTGGGCGACGAAGCCGAGCGTCTGGGGCTGGAGTTCATCTGGGAAGGGTCCGATGGCGCCGCGGTGCTGGCCGTGCAGATGCCCGCCACTTACTCGGCGGCGGCGGGGCTTGGCCATGCCGCGTGGGATTACGAAGAGGGCGGGCGGTACGACCCGGACCTGGCCGCCCGGCACGCGCGCGCCGTTCTCTTTGGTGACGTGGACGTGCCCGGGGAGCTGCCCTTCTGGCTGCAGTTGCCCTTCGCCCGGCTTCAGGGGCGGGGCCTGGCCGGCCACAGCCGTTCGGAGGCTCTGCTCTTGCCCAACGGCACGGACCACCTGTTCCTGCAGGAAGATCTGCCGGACCTCTTGGCGGAGTTGGGCGCAGCGGTGCCTGAAGTGGACTGGGTGTTGGGGGATCTGGAGGAGTACATCGCCAAAGTGCGGGCCACCGCTGGACGGCTGGAACGCTACCGGGGCGAATTTCGCGGCTCCCGCTGGCACCACATCCTCTCGGGCGTCCTCTCGAGCCGGGTGTACCTCAAGCAGGCCAATGACCGGGCCCAGCAGCTGCTGGAGCGGTACGCGGAGCCGCTGGTGGCGCTGCAGCGGGCGGCGGGCGGTTTTGACGGGGCGGCGCTGATTTGGGAAGCCTGGAGGCTGCTCCTCAAGAACCACTTCCACGACTCCATCTGCGGGTGTTCCGTCGATCCCGTGCACCGGGAGATGATGACGCGCTTTGCGTCCGTGGAGCAGGCGGGTGAGTACGAGGCCCGGCAGGCCTTGGCGCGGCTTGTGGGCGGGATTCCCGTGCTGGGGCCGGCGGAGCCGGCCGCGGAGTCGGTGGTGGCGGTCTTCAACCCGCTGCCGTACCCCCGGGAAACCGTCGTCCGCCACACGCTGGATGTGCCCGAAGGCCTGGGCGGGCGGCTGGCGGTGCTGGACGCAGCCGGCCGGCCCTTGCCCGTGCAGCGGGAAGTGGAGCAGGTGTTCGCGCCGGGCCGAAGCGATGTGCGGGTGGACCGGGTGACCCTTTACTGGGCGGCGCCCCTGCCTGCCCTGGGCGTGGCCGAAGTCCGGGTGGCGCCGGCCGACGGAGGGGCGGCGGAAGCGGCGTCCCCGGCCGACGCGGCCGCGGCCGGAGGGGCGGCCTCGGCTGCCGCGGCCGTGGCCAGCGCGCCGCCCCCAGCCGCGGTCGTCGTGACCGATGTCTCCCTGGAGAACGAGCACCTGCGGATGGAGGTGGAGGCCGACGGACCGGTGCTCATCGAGCGGGCCACCGGCCGCCGCCACCGCCTGCGACTGCGCCTGGAAGATGCCGCGGACGCGGGCGACAGCTACGATTTTTCGCCCTTGCCCGGCGATGTGCCCATTGTGGCAGACCGGCCCGCGGGACCGCCCCGCATCGTGCGTCCCGGGCCCGTAGTGGGCTCGCTGGCGGTGGAGTACCGGCTGGTCATCCCCAAGCGGCTGTCGGCGGACCGCACCCGCCGGGAGGGGCGCGTGGAGATGGCGGTGGAGGTGGTCTTTACCCTGGAGCGGGGCTCTCGGGCCCTAAAGCTGGAAGTGAGCCTCAACAACATGGCGGAGGACCACCGCCTGCGGCTGGTGCTCGCGTCGGGCATCCGCACCGGGCACGTGTGGGCGGGGGATGCCTTCCAGTTTACCCGGCGGCCCGTGCGTCCGCCCGCGGGCGAGGACTGGTACCAGAAGCCCCAGGCCACCAACGCCATGCGCCACGTGGTGCTGGTGCAGGAGGAGCCGGCCGGACCTGTGGCAGCCGGGGGGGCCGCCGCTGCCGCCCGGCCGCCGGCGGGGTTTGCTGTGATGGCGCGGGGCCTGCACGAGTACGAGGCGGTGCCGGCCGCGGACGGGGTGGACCTGGCGGTGACCCTGTTGCGCTGCGTCGGGTGGCTGTCCCGGGACGATCTGGTGTCCCGGCCCCAGGGCGCAGGGCCCGCCATGCCCGTGCCGGAGGCGCAGTGCCCAGGGCCGCACCGCTTTGAGCTGGCGGTGATGCCTTTCGCGGGCCCGTACTGGCAGAGTCCGCTCCTGGCGGAGCTGGACGCCTTTGTGGCGCCCCCCATGGCCCAGGCGGTGGCCTTCAAGGACAACGCCCGCGGGCGAGGGGCGGAAACCTTGGGTTCGGTCAGCTTCTTGGAAGTCAGCCCGCCGCTTTTGCTGTCGGCCTTCAAGCCGGCGGACGACGGGGACGGCGCCATCGTGCGGGTGTGGAACCCGGCCCCCGAACCGGTGGAGGGCTGGATCCGCTTTCCCGCGGGGCCGGCCGCTGTCTACGAGGTGCGCCTGGACGAGACGCGCCTGGCGGATGCACCGCTGGTCCTGGGCGAGGACGGCCGGTTGGCGGTGACCATGGACGCGGGCGGCGTGCGCACCTACCGGCTCGCGGGTTGGCGCCTAGGACCCCGGGCGGGTGCACCGGAAGGGAGGTGATGGCGCCGCGGCGGCCAAGGGGAGGGCTGCCCGACGGAAGGACGCGCTGAGGACATCCGCGGAGTGCACTGGGCAACAACGGCAAGACCAAGAAGGAGGTTGCCGGAGAGATGTACCGTCGCTGGATGGCAGTCTTGCTGGCGCTGGTGCTGACCCTGAGCGTGGGCAGCAGCGTGCTGGCCCAGAAGGTCACCGTCATCGCCCGCGCGGTGGAGGGCGGCGTCAACTGGCAGGTCGTGGAGTGGATGACCAAGCATGTCTTCCCGGCCTTCCGGGAGAAGCTCGAGGCTGAGGGCCGCAGCGTGGAGCTGGAATTCATCCAGTTCGGCGGCTCGGACGAGGCCCTCAAGCAGCAGTACGCCCTGGACCTGAGCGTGGGCGCGGGCGCCGACATCATGGCCTTCGACGGTTTCTGGGTGCCCGAGTTTGTGGAAGCCGGCTACCTGAAGCCGCTGGATCACGTGGCCGGTGCGGCTGTCTGGGATTGGGAAGGCTGGCAACACATTCCTGAAGGCCTGCGGGGCCTGTTGGGCTTCCAGGGCGAGGTCTACGGCCTGGGCCTGGGCACCGACGTGCGCAAGCTGTACTACCGCGCGGACCTCTTTGAGCAGGCCGGCATCCCGGTGCCGTGGGAGCCCAAGACGTGGGAGGATGTGCTGGAGACGGCGCGTCAGCTCAAGGCGCACTACCCCGGCTCGACGCCGCTCCAGATCAACGCGGGTACGGCCATGGGCGAAGCCACTACCATGCAGGGCTACTTCATGGTCTTGCTCGGGACCGGCATCCACATGTACGACTTCGAGCAGGGCAAGTGGATTGTGGAGCATCCGGGCATCTTGGACACGCTGAACCTCTACAAGCAGGTCTACGTGGATGAGGGCCTGGGCGACCGCCGCATGCAGCTGCTGGCCCAGGGGCGGGAGCAGAGCTTCGCCGCCTTCCGGGACGGCCGCATCATGATCCTGGCCGAGGGCGACTGGTTCTGGCGCTCGGTGGTGGCGCCGGGCTCCGAGTGGGAGCCGCCGGGAGGCCGCAACGCGGTGGTTCGCTGGGCGCCCTTCCCTGCCCAGGAGCCTGGCAAGGGCTACGGCGGCACGGACTTCGTGTCCATCTCGGGCGGCACCGGCTACGTGCTGAACCCCAATAGCCAGAATCCGGAGCTGGCCTGGGAGCTGCTGAGCTTTATGTTCAGCACCGACATGATGCTGGCGCTGCAGAACATCCAGCCCGGCATCCGCATCCGCAGCGACGTGCCGGTGGTGGGCGATCCCGTCATGAGCGCCATGGCGGAGAAGCTGCTGCCCGTGTCCACGGTGCGCCCGCAGCTGCCCGCCTACCCGCGCATCAGCGTGGAGGCGCAGCTTATGACCGAGCGGGTCATCACCGGCGAGATGACGCCCGAGGAGGCCATGCAAGCCTACGCGGAAGCCGTGGTGGAGCTGGTGGGCGAGGAGAACGTCATCCGCGTGCGGTAACGTAGGACCCTGCGGGCGGCGGGGGCAGCGGCCTCCGCCGCCTGCCGGCCTTCTTTGGCGGCGTGGGGAGGGATCCGCGGTGCGGCGAGACCAAGTTGCCCTTTTGTCTGGCCGGGTGGGCTTTGCCTTCTTGTCCCCGGCCCTGGCCTTCATCATCCTCTTCTTGCTCTTTCCGTTCGTGTGGGTCGTGATGATCAGCTTCACCGACCGGACGCTGCTGGGCGCGTCCGCGGTCTCGCCGCAGTTTGTGGGGCTGGACAATTACCTGGCCTTGTTCAACCCGGCCCGGTGGATGCGGCGGGGCGAGTTTGGCTACTCCCTCTACCTGACGCTGATCTTCGTGGCCGGCTCGGTGGCGGGGCAGATGGGGCTCGGGATTGTGCTGTCCCTGCTCTTTTTCCGCCGGGAAGGTCCCCTCAAGGAATTGATGTATACGCTGGTGACGCTGGCATGGATTTTGCCCGAAGCGGCCATGGCCTTTACGTGGAGCGCCTTCTTTGAGCGGGACGCGGGCACCCTCAATGCCATTCTGGGCTGGTTTGGCCTGGGGCCCTACGATTGGCTGCTGGACTACCCGTTGCTTTCCATCATCATCTTCAACATCTGGCGGGGAACGGCCTTTTCCATGCTGCTGATGACGGCGGCCTTAGGCAGCATCCGTCCTTCCTATATCGAAACCGCGCTGGTGGCGGGGGCCAGCGCCTGGCAGCGCTTCCGGGACGTCATCTTCCCGCTGGTGCGGCCGCAGTTTTGGACGGGGCTGGTGCTCATCACCTTGTGGACCTTCAACGTGTTCTCGCCCTTCCTCCTGACCCAGGGCGGGCCGGCTTTCCAGACGGAGATCGTGGCCATCCACACGTACCGGGTGGCGTTCCGCTTTTACGAGTTTGGGCGGGGCAGCGCCATCGCCGTGGTGGTCATGGTGATCAACCTGCTGTTGGCCAGCGTCTACCTGATCAGCCAACGCCGCCAGGGGGTGCGTTCGTGATGCGACTCGTGCGCTTTGTGTTGGCCCGCATCGGCTTCTACGTGCTGGTGGTGCTGATCGGGAGCTTCTTTGCGCTGCCCCTTCTGTGGCTGTTTACGGCGCCGTTCCATCCCCAGGCCACCTTGTCGGTACAGCTGCCCACGGAGCCGACGCTGGCCAACTTCGCCGCGGTGTTCCGCAACACGTTTGCGGTGCGGGCGCTGTTTCAGAACAGCGTCATCCAGGCCGGCGGCGCCATGATCCTGACGACGCTGGTGGCCAGCCTCGCGGCCTATGCGCTGGCCCGGGTGCGCCTGCCGGGCCGGGACGTGCTGGTGTACGTGCTCATCCTGTTCTCATCGGTGGTGACGGGCACGGCGGCTATGGTGCCCATCTTCTTGCTCATCTTCCACATGGGGCTCATCGACACGCACCTGGGCGTCATCTTGGTGTTCACGGGCGGTCTGCTGCCGACGGCCATCTTCATCATGCGGGACTTTGTGGCGGGGCTGCCCAGGTCCCTGGAGGAGTCGGCCATGGTGGCCGGCGCCGGGTCGTGGCAAATTCTGCGCCAGATCGTGCTGCCCCAGGTGCGGCCGGGGATGATGGTCATTGCGGTGTGGGCTTTCGTCAACGTGTGGGGCGGGTTTCTGATCCCCTTTATCCTGCTGCGCAGCCCCGAGAAGATGCCCGCGTCGGCGGCCACGTATTCCTTCTACACGGAAGCGGGCACGCCCGTCATCACGCTGATCTCGGCCTACGCCCTGCTGTACGTCCTGCCCGCTTTGGCGCTGTACCTGTTTGTGAACTGGCGGTACGGGTTTAAGTTCTTTGGCGGGATCAAGAGCTAGTGCTATGGCAGGCTGCTCCGGCAGATCCGTGACGGAGGCCGGCAGGTGCTCTACCGGCGCCCGGCTATCCCGCGAACTTGTTCATGACGGCGACGTTCACCTGGATGCGGTTTTGGCCGGTCACGGCAATGAGCTCGTAGCGCAACAGAGTCTCCAGGTCCCGCTGGATGGTGCGCTTCGATTTAATACCTGTGTAGAGCTGCTCGATGAGCGGGTGCCGGCGTTCGCGATATTCGGGCAGGCCAATCTGCAACTCGCCCCGGGATTCGAGGAGGAGCGTAAGGAAGGTGTAGCACCGTTGGTTGATGAGTCCGCTCTGGTAAAGGTCCCGGATATAGTCTCTAAACATCACTTCGCGCACGAAATCCAGAATTTCAGCTTGCACACCCTCGAGTTCCTCGACAAACCCGCGCAGCAATTGCTCCAATTCGTGCCGATCCGCCGGCGAGACGGTCCGCCCTTCATGTTTCTCATCGGACGTGTCAATAATCTGGGCGATCTGAGCCTCGGACAGGGTGTTGCCCTCGATGCCCGTTGTTCCCTTGATCTGTCGGAT
>DATGPV010000022.1:0-38169 GCA_035304545.1 Limnochordales bacterium
CGAGCCGGCGCAGACACGGCGGCGTTTTCCACGGCAATGATGCCGGTGTGGGTAATCGTGCTGTTTTCCCCAAGGGCAAAGATGTAGACACCTGACACCTCGGGTAAGTGGTTGACGTTAGCCGTTACGTCGCCGAGGGTAACGTTATAGCTGTTGCTCCCACCGGCAAGGGCGAAAACTTGGTCTCCGCTCCCGGCCGGCAGCGCGATGCCGTCCTCGACCACGATGTTTTTGCCTTCCGTCATCAAGATGCCGGAAATTAGCGCGCCCCCGGCCGCGGCCGTCACCGTGATGTTACCGTCAATGATTGCCTCTACGCCGAAATCCGGTATGAGCCGTATCCTGGGCTTGTCGATCGTGACGTCTTCGCTGTACGTGCCTTGCCGTAAGATCACTGTATCGCCGGAAACGGCGGCGTCCAGCGCATCCTGAATCGTAGGATAGTCTCCCGGCTCCGTCCCGACGTACCGATCGGCGGCGGAAACCAACGATGGGAAAGCCATCGAAACGAGCAACATCGCGCCCAATGAAATGCAAAACAGGAAGGCGAGTCCGTAGCAGTGCTTCATCATGCCACCCCTCGCCTCCTCAGAATGAGCTAATATTCGTCGTCTGCGCGTGGGCGATATACCATTGCCCGGCGATGCGTTTAAGTTGCCACGTTGTATCCACTTCCGACTGAACGCGACCGAGGAACGCATTTTCCACGTCTTGTTTTCCGGTAAACTGTACCGTTGCGTCATCGCCGCTAACGGTCGAGCGCACGTTCGTCGCTTCCATATCGTAAATATCGATCACAACATCAAACATCGTGTCGAACAGATCTTTTATCTCCGCTCGGCTCAACTCTTGGGTCCCGGTAGGATCGGTCCACTTCGCCGTCTCGGTGAACATGTCCGCGAGTCCTTGAGAGTCTCGCGCTATCGAGCGCTCAATGTACCTTCGGATCAATGCATCGACGTCCAGATCGGACGTGGAGGCCGGACCTCCTCCGCCACTCGTACACCCGGCTACAGCCACGAGCAATATGAGCACCCCAACAAACAACGGGAACCGTCCCAACGCGTGCCTCATCCCTCATCATCTCCCGTTTGCAAAGGGTTGTGCGCTCTCCACCGGCGGGTGCGTGATGCTTTAAGCATAGTGGAAGACCGTCGAAGCACCAGACGAGAAACTGTCGAGGAGATGTCGAGCGACTGTTGAACAGTCTATAGAGGGATTTCGTCGGAAGTGAGCTTTGGGGCGGATGTAGATGAAATAGCAGATCACTTTTGGGTGACTCGCGAACTCGTTACGTTTCAATGGGACAGGCTGTTAGCCACACGTCGTTGTACGCCGGGAGAAGCGGGCTAAAGCTTAGCAATGGGTAGCCCACGGAGGTGCTTCTCGTGCTCCTTACCATCGCTGCGATTTTGTCTGTGGTGTTGTTGTTCGGTGGCGTGATTGGTCTCCTCAACCCGCGATGGGTCAAGATGGACAATCGCAAGCAGGCTGTAGCAGCCGTCATCATTGGGTTGGTATTGATGGTGTTTGCGGCGCCAGACAATGACCAACAATCAAGAAGCGGTGCAGCCTCCACAGCTACTGACCAGCCACGCACTTACGGTGAGTTGAGCATCGATGACGTGTCCGTCAGCAACGGCCAAATCGTTGTTTCTGGCGCTACCGATCTGCCGAATGGAGCTGAGCTACTGGTATCGCTTCAAAAAGACGAAGAACCACGGTTCTTGGCTCAAGCTAAGGCTTTGGTGTCCGAAGGACGTTATTCAGCAACCTTTACACATCCCGACAGACCTGACCTC
This sequence comes from Limnochordales bacterium, assembly GCA_035304545.1. Taxonomy (GTDB): domain Bacteria; phylum Bacillota; class Limnochordia; order Limnochordales; family ZCTH02-B6; genus ZCTH02-B6. The sequence continues at coordinate 1,803 of DATGPV010000022.1, forward strand.
GCAAGAGCAACCTTCGATGTCTCAGTGTCTTTCCACCCGAGAAGTCAGCCGGATGCGATCAAAGCAACCGTGGGCGAAAATGGCGAACAGTTGGCTGGTTCGCTGGTTCAGGACGGACTCATCGGCCGATACTTGACGCTGTCCCGTCAAGAAACTCTGGAGATTCCCGTTCGCACAGAGTATACATTCCTGTCTCCCGATGAGTTCCGGACCGGGAGTCCGGAGCACGTCCTTGCCTCGTTTCTAGCGGCATGGAAGGCACATGATTTCCAGACGATGACCCAGCTGGTGCTCAATTCGTGGCGCCAACGGGAGGAGGATCCATCCGGGCTTCTGGCTGCGTGGTACGAGTTCAAGCATCCATTTGAAGCAAGGGACATGAAGGTGATCAGTGCTACTGACATCAGGGCGGATCTTGAGGTCGTTGTATCCTACGTCTCAGAGGCGCGTGGCGCGCCGACAACCGTCAGGTTGACAGCCCTACTCTTCAAAGAGGACGCGTCAGGATCGCCGCATCCAGCCGGCCGCTGGTTGATCAGTCCTTTGGCTATCAGAGAGCATGAGATCTAGCTGGCCTCAAAGGAGGACTGCCGATGACTGCTCAATCGTCACCAGCCATGCAGGGAGAGAAGCGCAGACGCCCGCCTCGCGGCCGGGGTGAAGGAAGCGTCCACCAACGCAAGGACGGCCTGTGGGAAGGCAAGGTGTCCCTTGGGTACGACGCCCAGGGGAAGCGGATTCGGCCGACGGTTTACGGGCGGACCAAGCGAGAAGTCCTCGAGAAAATTCGACAGCTGCAGCAGGACGCCCGAGAAGGTCTGCCCGTGCAACCGACCAAAATCACTGTCCGCGAGCACTTCGAGGACTGGCTGCGCGTCAAGAAGCAGTCCGTGGCCAGTGCTACCTATCTTAAATATGAGAGCCTAATTCGGACGCACATTGTGCCTCGCATTGGTCATATCCGGTTGCAGGACCTGGACTACCGGCAGATCGATCTCCTATACGAATCGCTGGATGAACTCGGCCTTTCGCGGAGCACGGTCGCCGGCGTCGCCGCCCTGCTTCGGCGAGGACTAGACGACGCGGTAAGGAAGCGGATCATCCGTGAGAACCCGGCCCGTCTGGCAGCCTCCCGTTCTCCCGGCAAGAGCAAGGCCCGGTATCTGACGCAGGCGGAGATTGACGTCTTCCTGCGGGCTGCGAAGGGCGAGCGATTGGAGGATTTCTTCGTGCTCGCGCTCTCGACGGGGCTGCGACCTGGTGAACTGTTAGGCTTGACGTGGGATGCTATCGACTGGGCAAAGAACACCATCGAAGTGCGACAAGCGCTCCACGAGGAAGGCGGGCGCCTGTTTCTCGGGCCGCTAAAATCACAGGCAGCATACCGCACCATCAGCTTGTCCGACGTCGCGGCCCAGGCGCTACGACGCCAGCGCCGGCGTCAGGCCGAAGAGCGACTGCGGGTAGGTGACAAGTGGACGAATAAAGACGACCTAGTATTCACTGACCAGCGCGGCGGATACTGCCGGCGCACGAACATTCTCCGGCGGGATCTGCGGCGTATCCTCAACCGGGCCGCCGTGATCCGGGTGGCCGAGCGTTTGGGTTACGACGCGGATGAGGCGCTGGAGCTAAACGGGCCGCACCTGCCCCAGCGTGCGCTACGCGAAGGCGACCAACTCGTTATGCCAGATGGTCGGCAAGTGCAAGTCACTCACCGGGACCCGCTGGACGGTGTCGGACTCCACACATTCCGGCATACCCACGCGAGCCTACTCATCTACGCCGGCGTCGACCCCAAGACGGTCAGCCAGAGATTGGGCCATGAGGATGTAGCGTTTACTTTGCGGACCTACGCCCACGTCATGCCCGGGCAGGACAAACAGGCAGCCAGTGCGGTGGACCGGCTGCTGAATCAGATGGGCTGAGATTGGTCGTAAATTGGTCGTAGTAGAGAGACAGGCAACTTATCCGAGCACTAAGAAAGGCCCCGGGAATTAGCTTCCCGTGGGCCTTTTCGCTGGAGCCCGCAACCGGAATCGAACCGGTGACCTCTTCCTTACCATGGAAGCGCTCTACCTGCTGAGCTATGCGGGCGTGAAGCCGCAGCCACCGAACAAGGCGACTGCGGCCGACACTGGTTGCGGGGGCCGGATTCGAACCGACAACCTTCGGGTTATGAGCCCGACGAGCTACCGTTGCTCCACCCCGCGTCGTCTGGTGGAGGGGGCAGGATTTGAACCTGCGAAGGCTGCGCCGGCAGATTTACAGTCTGCTCCCTTTGGCCACTCGGGCACCCCTCCACGTATTCACTTGTCAACCTGCCGGTTCCGGCAGCAGCATCACCTATTCTACCACCAGGAATCCGGTCAGTCAAGGGCAACGTGGAGCTGGGGATGGGACTCGAACCCACAACCTGAGGTTTACAAAACCCCTGCTCTACCGTTGAGCTACCCCAGCCCGGCACCGTGCAGCACCGCGCGGTGCTGTGCCACCAGGTTGATTGTACCCCGGCCGCCCCGTTCTGTCCAGAGGCAGCCTCACCAGCGGTTTTCGCTGTCCCGCTTCTCCAGGTACCGCTCCAGCTTGCGCTTGACCCGCTGGAGGGCGTTGTCGATGGACTTGACGTGGCGGCTGAGCTCCTCGGCGATCTCCTGGTAGGACTTGCCCTCCAGGTAATACATGAGCACCTTCCACTCCAGCTCGCTGAGGAACTCGCTCATGCGCTTCTCGATGTCCAGAAACTCTTCCCGGCTGATGACCAGCTCTTCCGGATCGCTGACCTTGTTGCCGTGGATGACGTCCATCAGCGTCCGGTCCGATTCCTCGTCGTATATCGGCTTGTTCAAGGAAACGTAGGAATTCAGCGGGATGTGTTTCTGGCGCGTGGCCGTTTTGATGGCCGTGATGATCTGGCGGGTAATGCACAGTTCTGCAAAGGCCCGGAAGGACGCCAGCTTGTCCGCCCGGAAGTCGCGGATGGCCTTGTAGAGGCCGATCATGCCTTCTTGGATGATGTCCTCCCGGTCGGCGCCGATCAGAAAGTAGCTGCGGGCCTTGGCGCGGACGAAGTTGCGGTACTTGTGGATGAGGAACTCGAGCGCCAGGTTGTCACCTTCGCGGGCGAACTCCACCACAACTTCGTCGGCCAGCCCTTCGTAATTGTGGTACGGAGATCGCTCCGCCGTCGCGCTCACGCACATCGCCTCCGCCGAAAACTGTCGCTGGGAACCGGTGGCCGTCCCTGGCGGGGCACCAGGGATGAGGGTGGACAAAGGGGGTCACCCGCGGCGGCCCAACGGTCCGCGCTCGACGCCCGCGGGCCGAAAACCTCCCGAAGGCTTGCAGTCTAGCGCTATTATAATCGACCGCGATGAGCGGATCAACCGGTGCCGATGGCGGCCGCCTTTGTGTGTCTTTGTCTTGCGATTTCAAACAGCACCAGCGCGCCGGCCACGCCCGCATTGAGGGAGTTCACCCGGCCCCGCATGGGAATGCGCACCAACAGGTCGCAGGACTCCCGCACCAGCCGGCCCAAACCCTTGTCCTCGCCTCCGACGACCACGGCCATGGGGCCTGTTAGGTCCGCCTCCCACAACGTCTGCTCCCCTGCCATGTCCGCACCCACCACCCAAAGCCCCCGTTCCTGCAGGGTGCGGACGGCTTGGACCAGATTGGGCACCTGCGCGACGGGCACGTACTCCACGGCCCCGGCGGACGTGCGGGCCACCGTCATGGTCAGCCCCGCGGACCGGCGCTTGGGCACCACCACCCCGTGGGCGCCGGCCCCGTCGGCCGAGCGCAAGAGCGACCCCAAATTGTGGGGATCCTGCACTTCATCCAGGAGCAGGATAAGGGGCGGCTCGCCCTGGTCCGCGGCCCGCTGGAGAATATCCTCCAAGGATACGTAAGCCCGGGGGGCGGCCACGGCCACCACGCCCTGGTGGACGTGCCCTTGGCTCAGGCGATCCAGCCGCCGCCGGTCCACCTGTTGCACGGCGATGCCCCGCTCCCCGGCCAGCCGCAAGATCTCGGCCAGGGCGGCACCGCCGGCGCCCTTGGCCACCAGGAGCCGCTCCACCGGACGGCCCGCCAAAAGGGCTTCCCGCACCGGATGGCGGCCCACGATGACGTCTTCGCCCATAGCTCACTCCTGCCCGCTCATGCGCTCCAAAAGCTCCTGCAGCCGCGCCCCTTGCCCCGTCCAATAAAGGTAGCCCAAAAGGCACTCAAAGCCCGTGCTCCAGCGATAGTCCGCGGGCGCCGCGCTGCGGGGCCCTTGGGGGCTGGCATTGCGGCCCCGCCGCACCATGTCCCGTTCTTCCTCCGTCAGGTCGGCCTCGATCTGCCGCAGCCGGTCGGCCTGGGCGGCGGCCCGCACTTCGTTGACGGCCTGCCGGTGGATGTCGGCCAGCTTTTCCGCCCCGGACGCCACCAACCGGGTGCGGACGTGCAGCTCCCAGACCGCGTCCCCCAGGTAGGCCAAGTGCAGGGGCGAGGGCAATCCCCGCCCGGGCCGGGCGCCGGGCGCCGGCGCAGCCCCCGCGCCCCCCTCACCGGCCCGACGGGCCGCCGCTGCGGCCAACAAGGCCCGCAACCGGCTGCCGCCCGGGAATCGCTCACGCATAGGACCCCGGATCGCTGCCCGCGCCCGGCCCCGATCCAGCGTCTGCCCGCGGGCTCCCGCCCGCGGCCATGGCCTCGTCGGCCAGCTTCCAGCGGCTGCCGGCGGGCGTGTCTTCCACGATGATCCCCAGTTCCCGCAAGCGGTCCCGGATGCGGTCCGCGGTGGCCCAGTCCTTGCGGGCCCGGGCCTCCTGCCGCACCTCCAGGAGGAGTCCCAGCACCCCTTCCAAGAGCTGCGCCTGGGCGCCGGGGGTCGCGCCCGCGCCGTCGTCCAGCACCCCCAACAGGTCCCCGCCAAAGCGCTGAAACTGTTCCCGGGCCCGGTGCAACAGGGCCGCTTCGGCCGCCTGCACCGGCTGGCCCCGCCGCATGAGCCGCTGGCGGTAGGCGTTGGTTTCCCGGGCCAAATCAAACAGCACCGCCAGGGCCACCGGGGTGTTGAAGTCGTCGGCCATGGCCGCGTCCAACCGCGCCGGCACCTCGTTGACCACCGCCAAATACCGCCGGCCGTCATCGTCCAGGGCCGCCGGATCCGGCTCGCCCCCCGGCCCCGGAGCCGCCCGGTGCTGCCGCAAGAACGCGTCCAGCTCCGCCACCGCGCCGTTGAGCCGCTGCCAGCCCCGGCGGGCTTCCTCCAAGGCCTGGTCGGAAAACTCCAGGGGGCTCCGGTAGTGGGTGTTGAGCAGCAAGAAGCGGATGAGGGCCGCCGGGTGCCGGTCCAACAAAGCCTCCACTTCCACCACGTTGCCCAGGGACTTGGACATCTTTTCCGCGCCCAGGTTGACCAGCCCGTTGTGCACCCAAAAGCGCACGAAGGGCGCTTCCCCCGTGTAGGCTTCAGACTGGGCGATCTCGTTCTCGTGGTGGGGGAAGATCAGGTCCATTCCGCCGCCGTGGAAATCAAAGCCATTTCCCAGGTACTTCAAGGACATGGCCGAGCATTCGATGTGCCAGCCCGGCCGGCCCGGCCCCCAGGGGCTGTCCCACGCGGGCTCTCCGGGCTTGGCGGCCTTCCACAGCGCGAAGTCCGCGGGGTGGCGCTTGCGCTCGTCGGCCTCAAAGCGGGTGCCGGCCATGAGATCCTCCAGCCGCTGGCCGCTGAGCTTCCCGTAATCGGGAAACCGGGTCACATCAAAAAACACGTCGCCGTCCACGGCGTAGGCAAAGCCCTTTTCCTCCAGGACGGCGATCATGTCGATGATCTCCTGGATGTGCTCGGTCACCTTGGGGTAGTGGTCCGCGTCCTCCACGCCCAAGCGGCGCATGGCCTGCAAGTACTGCTCAGAGTAGCGGGCCGCCAAGGCCAGGGGCTCCTCGCCCCGCTCCCGGGCCCGTTGGATGATCTTGTCGTCCACGTCGGTGAAGTTCTGCACCAACGTCACCCGGAAGCTCCGCCACTCCAAGTATTTGCGGACGACAGACCAAAAAAGGGCCGGCCGCGCGTGGCCGATGTGGGCTTCCGCGTAAGGGGTCACGCCGCAGGCGTAAATGCGCACATGGCCCGGCTCGGCCGGTTCAAAGACTTCCTTGCGCCGGCTCAGCGTGTTGTAGACGCGGATCGGGGCCGGCGCGCGCTCCGGCGTCAGCCAGCCCGCTGGCCGGGCTGCTTCCCCTGGCCCCGCCGCCCCTTCCCCTTGCCCCGCCGCGGGCGCTTGTCCTGCCGCTGGCCCCCCGGCCCCGGCGGGCGCAGGCGTTTCCGACATCCCGTTCCCTCCCGTCACCTCGATCACTGTTCCCGGATCTCCGCCGGCGGCGCGACCTTGGCCGGGCCGGGCACCACAAACGGGGCGTCCCCCTCGGCCCGCTGCCGCGCCTCAGCCAGCTCCCGCTCCAGCGTGCGCACCCGGGCCTCCAAGGCGTCGATCTGGCGCTGCATGCCCCGGAACACCTTCTCCAGCGGATCCGGCAAGTTGGCGTGGTCCAAGTCGATGACGTCCACCCGGCGCCCGTTTTCCTTCACGACGCGCCCCGGCACCCCCACCACTGTCGAGTTGGGCGGCACCTCCGACAGCACGACGGATCCGGCGCCGATGCGGGCGTTGTCGCCCACCGTAAACGATCCCAGCACGGCAGCGCCCGTGGCGATCACCACGTTGTTGCCGATGGTGGGATGCCGTTTGCCCCGCTCCTTGCCCGTCCCGCCCAGGGTAACTCCCTGGTACAAAGTGACGTTCTCGCCGACTTCTGCGGTCTCCCCGATGACGACGCCCATGCCGTGGTCTATAAAGCAGCCCGGGCCGATGCGGGCCGCCGGATGGATCTCGATGCCCGTCAGAAACCGGGAGAAATGGGCCAGGATGCGCGCCAGCAAGTACAAACGGCGCCGCCAGAGCCCGTGGGCCACTCGGTGCAGCACCAGGGCGTGGAAGCCGGGGTACAGCAGCACCACTTCCAGCCAGTGGCGGGCCGCCGGGTCCCGCTCCAGCGCGGCCTGCAAGTCGCGCTTGATGGACCGCCAAAAGCTCAACGCCATCCCTCCCCCTGAAACCGGTAAACAAAAAACTCCACGTCTCGCGCTGGGCGCAGAGACGGGAGTTTCCCGCGGTTCCACTCTGCTTGGGACGCCGCCCCCTGCCCGGTGCGGCCTCCCCACTCTGGACGCTGTAACGGGCGTACCCGACCTCGCACCTACTCCCGCGTGGGCCCCTGTCGCCGGCGCGGTTTCGGCGGGCAGCTCCGGGGGGCAATTCGCACTGCGGCCACCCAGGCCGCTTGCAGCCGGCGGCGGCCCTCTCTGCAGAGCGTTTCCGCAGCGCTACTGGGTCCCCATCATCGCTTTCTTGGCGCATTATACCATAGGGGTTCAACCCGTTCAAGGTTTGTCCGAATTGTTGGACATATCCTGTCCAACCAGGGAACCCGTGCCGCCATGTGGAAAGGGGTGTGGGTTTTGCCAACTCGAAACCGATGACTTCGCCCTGGGTCAAGAGGCAGATGCCCCGTACGGATGCCACGTACTGGTATAATGGTAGTGTGCCCGTTAGAGACTACCGCAGGACTGGGAAAGCGAGGGGATGACATGACCAACGAACGCCAGGAGGCCGTCCTGCTGCCGCATCAGAAGGAAAAGGACCACCTCCTTCATCTATACCGGATGATGCTCCTGATCCGCCGCTTCGAAGAGCGGGCGGCGGAAGAATACACCAAGGGCAAGATCGCGGGCTTCCTGCACTTGGCCATCGGGGAAGAGCCGGCCAACGTGGGCACCATGGCGGCACTGCGCCCCGATGACGACGTGTTCAGCCACTACCGCAGCCACGGCCACGCCCTGGCCCGGGGCATGGACCCGCGGGCGGTCATGGCCGAGCTGTTTGGCAAGGAGACCGGCGTCTCCCGAGGCCGGGGCGGCTCCATGCACCTGGCCAGCTTGGAACACCATTTCTGGGGCGGCTACGCCATCGTGGGCGGCCACATCCCGCTGGCGGCGGGGATGGCCCTGGCCCACGAGTACCGGGGCAGCGACCGGGTCGTCTTGTGCATCTTCGGCGACGGCGCGGTGAACACGGGCGCGTTTCATGAAGCCCTCAACCTGGCCGGCGTCTGGCGCCTGCCCATCGTGTTCGCGGTATCCAACAACTTCTACGGCATGGGCACCGCCATCGAGCGCTCCTCCGCGGTGACGGAGGTGTACAAGCGGGCGGCGGCCTACAACATGCCGGGCAAGCGCATCAACGGCAACGACGTCCTGGAAGTGGAAGCCACCGTGCGGGAGCTGGTGGAGCGGGCCCGGGCCGGCGAAGGCCCCTCCCTGGTGGAAATGGTCACCTACCGCTTCCGGGGCCACTCCATGGCGGACCCCGAGCTGTACCGCTCCAAGGAAGAGGTGGAGCAGTGGAAGGCCCGGGATCCTATCGTCGTGTTCCGCCGCCGGCTGGAGGAGGAGGGCACCGCGGACGCGGCCGAGCTGGACGCCATCGTGCAGGAAGTGGAAGCCACGGTGGAAGACGCCGTCCGCTTTGCCGACGAAAGCCCCGAGCCGGATCCGGACGCCCTCTTCGACTACGTTTACGTCAATCCCTGAGGGAGGTGCGGTGACCGTGGCGGAAATCACCTACCGTGAGGCAGTACGCCAGGCGCTGCGGGAAGAGATGCTGCGCGATGAGCGCGTGTTCCTGTTGGGTGAAGACATCGGGCGCTACGGCGGCTCCTACGCCGTCACCAAGGGCCTGTTGGAGGAATTTGGCGAAAAGCGGGTGCGGGATACGCCCATTTCGGAAACCGCCATCATCGGCGCCGCGGCCGGGGCCGCCATGGACGGCCTGCGGCCGGTGGCAGAAATCATGACCATCAACTTTACTCTGGTGGCCATCGACCAGATCATCAACAATGTGGCCAAGATCCACTACATGTTCGGCGGGCAGTTCCGCTGCCCCATCGTCATCCGCACCGTCGGCGGCGGCCGCCGCCTCGCGGCCACCCACTCGCAAAATCTCGAAGTGCTCTTTGCCCACATTCCCGGGCTCAAGGTGGTGGCTCCGGCGACCCCCTACGACGCGAAGGGCCTCCTCAAGGCCAGCATCCGCGACGAGGACCCGGTGGTGTTTATCGAGCACGCCCTGCTCTACGGCACCCGGGGCGAAGTGCCCGATGAAGAATACGTGGTGCCCATCGGCGTTTCCGACATCAAGCGCCGGGGACGGGACGTCACCATCGTGGCCTACTCCCGCATGACACGGGAAGCCCTCATCGCCGCCGAGGAACTGGCCAAGCAGGGCATCGAGGCAGAAGTGGTGGACCTGCGCACCCTGCGGCCCCTGGACATGGGCCCCGTGCTGGACTCGGTGGCCCGCACCAACCGGGTCGTGGTGGTGGGCGAAGACTGGCGCAGCTTTGGCATCGGGGCCGAAGTGGCTTCCCGCATCCAGGAGGAAGCCTTTGACGACCTGGACGCGCCGGTACTGCGGGTCAACCAGCAGGAAGTGCCGACGCCCTACGCCGCCAATCTGGAGAGGCTCGCGTTTCCCAGCAGCCAGCAGATCGTGGAGGCGTGCCTGGAAGTCCTCAACATCCGGGTGGGCGCTTCCGTGGCGGCAGGCTGACGGCCGCGCGTTGACAACTGCTCCTCCAGGGAGGGGACCTTTGTGGCCAAAGTCACCATGCCCCAGATGGGGTTTGACATGCAGGAAGGCACCTTGGTGCGCTGGCTCAAAGCACCCGGGGACCCCGTCCAGCGCGGCGAGCCCATCGCGGAAGTGGAAACCGACAAGGCCGTGGTGGAAATCGAATCCTTCCACTCGGGCGTGGTCAAGGAACTGTTGATCGGCGAAGGGCAGACGGTGCCCGTGGGCACGCCCATCGCCATCATCGACACCGGTGAAGCCGACGCCGACGTGGGCGAACCCCAAACCGAGGCCCCGGCCGGGGCGGCCGCACCGGCGGCTCCCGCCGCGGCACCGGCCACAACGGCAGCTGCACCCGCTGCGGCCGTAGCCCCGGCTCCGGCCGCCGCACCGGCGGCGCCGCCAGCGGCACCGGCGGCCCCGGCTCCGGCCGCGGAAGGAGCGCCGCCCGCCGGCCAAAACGGCGCGCAGCGCATCAAGGCTTCGCCTCTAGCCCGCCGGCTCGCGGCAGAGCACGGCATCAGCCTGCAAGGGCTCACGGGCAGCGGCCCCGGCGGCCGCATCGTCAAGCAGGACGTGCTGGCGGCGGTGGCCCAGGCCGCGGCCGCGCCGGCCCCCGCGGCGGCTCCGGCGGCCGCGCCGGTCCGGCCCGATGAGGTGGTGCCCTTGTCCCGCATGCGCCAAACCATCGCCCGGCGCATGTCGGAGAGCAAGCAGCAGGCGCCCCACTTCTACGTCACCATGGCCATCGACATGGACCGGGCCATGGCGCTGCGCGAAGAGATCAAGGCGCTGGGGGACGAGGTCCCGCCGGTGTCCGTGAACGACCTGGTGCTCAAAGCCACGGCTTTGGCGCTGGTGCGGCACCCCAGCCTCAACGCGTCCCTGGAAGGCGACGCCATCCGCTACCACGGCGCGGTGCACCTGGCCATGGCCGTGGCCTTGGAGGACGGCCTGATCACCCCCGTCATCCGGGACGCCCACGCCAAGTCGCTGGTGGAGATCGCGCGCGAAGCCCGGGAGCTGGCCGAAGCGGCCCGGGCCGGGCGCCTCAAGCCCGAGCAGTACCAGGGCGGCACCTTCACCGTCAGCAACCTGGGGATGTTCGGGGTGGAAGACTTTGTGGCCATCATCAACCCGCCCCAGGGCGCGATCCTGGCGGTGGGCGGCGTGCTGGAGCAGCCCGTGGTGCGCAACGGCCAGCTCACCGTCGGCCGCGTCATGCGGGTCACCGTATCGGCCGACCACCGGGTGACCGACGGCGCCCAGGTGGCCCAGTTCCTCCAAGACCTCAAGGCCATCTTGGAAAACCCGCTGCGCCTCCTCCTCTAAGGCCGGCGGACGCTAGGCCCGGTCGGCGCAGGCCATGGCCTGCGCCGACCGGCAAACCTTTGCACGGAGAGGGTGAACCTTGTGAGCAACGGCCAAGGTGCCCGCCACGACGTGGTTATCATCGGCGGCGGTCCGGGGGGCTACGTATGCGCCATCCGCGCCCGCCAGCTGGGTTTGAGCGTGGGACTCATCGAAAAAGACGCCCTGGGCGGCATCTGCCTCAACTGGGGCTGCATCCCCACCAAGGCGCTGCTCTACAGCGCGGGCCTGCTGGATGAGATCCGGCGGGCCGCGACCTTTGGCATCGAAGTGGACAACGTGCGGCCCAACTACGCCGGCGCCCACAAGAACAGCCGGCGGGCCGCCGACCGGCTGCGCAAAGGCGTCGAATACTTGATGCGCTCCAACGGGGTCACCGTTTACCAGGGCCACGCCCGCCTCACCGGCCCGGGCCAGGTGTCCATCACCGGCGGTCCTGCCATCACGGCCCAGCACATCGTGCTGGCCACCGGCGCGCGGCCCCGCAGCCTGCCGGGCCTGGAGCCCGACGGCCAGCGGGTGCTGACCAGCCGGGAAGCCCTGGCCCTGACCGAACTGCCCCAGTCCATGGTCATCATCGGCGCGGGCGCCATCGGCGTGGAGTTTGCCTCCATCTTCAACTCCTTTGGCGTCGACGTGACGCTGGTGGAAGCGCTGCCCCAGATCTTGCCCGCGGAAGAGCCCGAAATCAGCCAGGAGCTGACCAAGATCTTTGAGAAGCGGGGCATCAAGGTGCTGGCGGGCCATAGCGTGGCCGGCGTGGACAAGACCGCCAGCGGCGTCACGGTCCGGGTCACCGGCGGCGACGGCGAGCAGGTCCTCCAGGCCGACGCGGTGCTGGTGGCCATCGGCGTCATCGGCAACACCGAAGACCTGGGCCTGGAAACCGTCGGCGTCCAGGTGGAACGGAGCTTTATCCCCGTCAACGAGCGCATGGAAACCAACGTGCCCGGCATCTACGCCATCGGCGACTGCACGGGGCCGCCGCTGTTGGCCCACGTGGCCTCCGAGCAGGGCGTGGTGGCCGCCGAAGCCATCGCCGGCCAACCGGTGCGGGCCTTGGATTACAAGAAGATGCCCCGGGCCACCTACTGCCACCCCCAGGTGGCGTCGGTGGGCCTGACCGAAGCCCAAGCCCGGGAAGCGGGCTACGACGTCAAGGTGGGCATCTTCCCCTTGCGGGCCAACGGCCTGGCTGTGGCCACGGGCCGCACCGACGGCTTCATCAAGATCGTCGCGGAAAGCCAGTACGACGAAATTTTAGGCATGCACGCCATCGGGCCCGAAGCCTCGGAGCTCATCGCCGAAATCGGCCTGGGGCAAACCATCGAAGCCACCTTGCACGACGTGGCCGCCACCGTCCACGCCCATCCCACTTTGTCTGAAAGCGTCAAGGAGGCAGCCCTGGCCGCCATGGGCGCGGCCATCCACATCTGACGCCGCGCCATGCCGGTGCAAGACCTGGCAAAGGGCGGTACAGACATGACGGTCCCCCCGCCGCGGCATACTAACACGCGCCGCGAAGGGGGGACCGCTTGATGTTTGTGGCCAACGAGCGCACCCGGGTCATCCACGACACCGAGGCCCAGACGGCCCAGTGCGGCCGGCACTGCGCCTCCGCCGACGACCAGATCCCGATCCCTGACGAAGAAACCGCCAAGCTCATGATCGAGCTGGAGCACTACGTGCCGTGCCCCGAGTGCATGCGGGACGTCAACTGGCGGTAACGGCGGGCCGCCGCGGCGAAGGCAAGGTGCGGCCGCCGGCATCCAAGGCGCGAGGTTTCGGGAGCGCCTAGGTCAATAGGCAGCGGTGACCAGGGACCGGGCCACCAGCGCGATGGCCAAGAGGGCCAAAAAGCCGTGCCACAAAAGCCCCGACGCCCCCATGGCCACCAGCCGGGTGTGGGACCCCACCCGGCCCACGGCCAAGAGGGCGTTGAGCACGCCGTACAACAGGTGCCCGGAATTGGGCGGCACGCCCATGGCCAACAAGGAGATCCCTAAAATCACCTGAACGCCGATGAGCAGCTGGAAAAAGACCAGCGCCTGGAAAAAGAGGCGCTCCGGCGCCCGCCGCCGCCAGTACAATGCCAGCGCCCACAACGCCAGCAAGCCGTTGCCCGCGATGAGCCAGACCGTGATCAAGTCCTTGAGCCGCAGTGCCGTTTCCATCGCGTCGTCGGCTCCTCCGTCGTGCGCCCCCTGGGGCCCCCTGTTGCCCCGGGCGGGCCCGCCGGTGGGCCCGGCTGCCCAAGGCCTCCGGCGCCCTGCACCACGGAAAGCTTCTTGACGCCCTGGGCCAACTCCTGGCCCCTGGCCCCCGACGCGGGGAAACCGCGGCTACCAGAGCTGAAAACCGGTCACTTGCGGGTAATGGACGGCCATGCGCCACAGGGACGGCACCCAGGCTGCGGCGGCCAGGGCCAAGCCCAGAGCAAACCAGGGGCTGATCCGGTCCAGCCATCGGGGGATGATGACGGGATGGTGCAGCGGCTGCGCCTCGGGCACCGCCATGGGCTCTGTGCGCCGGGCTCCCAAGGCCGTGCGCGCCATCACCAACAGGAACAAGCCGCCCGACAAAAGCAGGATGACCCCGCCCGCGGCCGTCAGCGCGCCGCCCCAGTACCACTCCCCAAACAGGTCCGCGTAGGGCGCATGGGTCAAAAACGTGCGCCGGGGCGTGCTGGCCAGCCCCATCCAATGCATGCCCCGGGCCATGATCGCGGTGCCGAAAAACCAGCTCCACACCTGCAGCACCGCCCACCGGCGCCCCCACAGCTGCCGCCCCGACAACAGCGGCACCAGCCAGTAGCTGATGGCCATGAAGGTCAAGGTGACCGCGCCGGCCACCTGGGTGTGCAGGTGGCCCACCACCCACAAGGTGTTGTGGACGATCAAGTTCATGTTCAGGGACGAGTTGATGAGGCCCGTGATGCCGCCGGTGGCAAAGATCAGCATCCCCAACAGCTGCCCCGCCACCGACGGGTTGGACAGCCACGGCAAGGCCAAGAGCCACATGATGTAGCCCCGCCCGCCCCGCCGCCGGGCCCCCTCCTCCACCGACGCGACCACCGTGAAGGCCGTAACGAGGCTGGGGAAAATGACGGCGTAGGTCATGACGCCGTGGAGCACCTTGTACCCGTGGGCCACGCCGGGGTCGGTGTACATATGGTGCAGACCCGTAGGGGTCGCGAGGACCACGAACAGCAGGAATACCAGCCTGGACAAGGACTCGCTAAAGAGCCGCCCGCCCACCTGGGCCGGCAGCATGGTGTACCAGGACACGTAGGCCGGCAACAGCCAAAAGTAGACCAGGGGATGCCCCGTAAACCAAAACAGGGCCCGGGTCAGCAGCGGGTTCACCTGGGCCTGCTGCCCCATGGACCACGGCAAGAGGTACACCAACAGCGCCACCGCCAGCCCCAGGGAGGCCAAGAACCACATGGCCCACGTGGCCAAAGCCGCAAAGGCCATCAGAGGCGTGCGCTCGTTGGGGTGGTCCCGCTTCCACGCCCGCCACGTGACCCACCCGTTCAACGCCGCCATCCACGTGGCCAGGGCCACCAGCACCAAGCCCGCGTAAAAGCCCGGGTGGGCCTGCAAGGGCGCGTAAAAAGTAAACAGCACCGTGGCCTGGTTGCGAAAAATGGTGATCAAGAGGGCCAGGGCGCCGGTGAGGGCCACGGCCACCGTAGCCCATGCGAGCCCCCGGTCCGCCAAGGGCCTGCGCAGCCCGTGCACCAGGGCCAGGGACAGAAAGCCGATGATGAAAGTGCCGGTAAACAGCAGCGCCAGCACGACGCCGTGGGCCGTCAGGCCGGTGTAGTACAGCTGCAGGTTGCCGGGCAGAAACCGGTAGAGATCGACCTGAAACTTGTCCAGGGCCTGCAGCGTCCCGAAAAAGCCCCCTATGGCCAGGAGGACAAAGCTGGTGTAGATCATGATCCGGATGTGGAGACTGTCAGCCCTGTAGATCTCCTCCAGGCCGGGGACCGGCCCGGTGCCCGGCTCAGCGACCGGCGGTGGCTGCAGGTTCAACGATGATTCTCCCTTCCATGATGTGGTGGCCGACGCCGCAGTACTCGTGGCACAATAGCACGTGCTCACCGGGTTCGGTAAACCGGTACTGGATCTCCGACACCTGGCCCGGCACCAGCATCTGGTTGATGGTGGTGTAGGGCACCCGGAAGCCGTGGATGACGTCAAGGCTGGTCACCTGAAAGGTCACGTCGGCGCCGGCGGGGATGCGCACTTCGGCGGGCTGGAAGGACCACGCCCGGGCCACCATCACCACCCGGTACTTCCCCGGCCCTTCCTCATACACCCCCGGCTGATCAAAGGGCGGCCGCTGGGTCACCGTGGCCGGGTCCACCTGTCCCGCATCGCCGATGAGGCGGATGTCCAGCCCCCAGATGCTGTAGGCCAGCACCAGCATCAACGCCAGCAGCACCGCTGCGCTGAGCACGATCCACAGGCGTTCGTAGCGGTCAATGTCCACCCAGGCCACCGCCATAGCGCAACATGTGGTAATAGACGTAGGCCCAGAGGACGACGGTGGCCGCCGCGTAGATCAGGACGAGGACCATGGTCCCAAGGGGCGTGCGCACCGTTCCTGCCGCGGCGCCGCCCCCGCCCGACGGCGCGGCGGTGGTCCCGGCGATGGGCACCTCATGGCTGTCGGCCGGCTGCCGGCCGGCTTCCCTCTCCTGCATGGCCGCGTTCACCCTTTGTCCGGTGGATTCCCTTCGTCCGGTGTTCCACCGGGAATGGCATACCCTGGCACCTACGTTGCACGAAGGCGGCCGGCTTTATGCGCGCGCCCCGCCCGCGGTTCCCCGGCCCTGCATGGTCCCGCCAGGTGCATAAGACGTCCCCGGCGGAGGCATCTTACAGGCCGGTGGCGGCGCCGCTGGAGGACGGCCGCACGCCCGCCGGCGTCCTCCCGGCGGCCGCCCAGGCAAGGCTCCATTGCCCTGGATCGGAGGCACGATCATGGATCGGGATGCCAAGGCCCATGGGGATGCCCAAGGGCGCCCGCCGTCCCGGCCCCTGCTGCCGGCGCCGGTGTGGGCGGCCTTGGCCACCGCGCTGGCCCTCATCACCGCGTGGCTGGTGTTTTTCATGCCCCCTGGGGCCCCAGGCCAGGACTTTGCCGGCGACGTGCCCGGGCTGGACGAAGACCTGTTTGACGGGGGCACCGGTGCCCCTGACACCGCGGCCCAGCTGGCGCGCCTGCGGGAGATGGTGCCGCCCGACGAGCGGGCCATGGCCAATCCCGTGGAACCCACGCCCCAAGTCCTCAACCGCGCCCGCAGCATCTTTGGCAGCCAGTGCGCGGTCTGCCACGGCCCCCAGGGCGACGCCAACGTCCCCGTGGCCCGCACCCTCAATCCCCCGCCGGTGGACTTCACCCACCCTGCCTTTGCCGAGATGGAGCCCGGCGCCACCTACTACATCATCCGCCACGGCTCCCCCGGCACCGGCATGCCCGCCTTCGGCCAAGCCTACTCCGACGAAGAGATCTGGGCCCTGGTGCACTTTCTCCGCCTCAATTTCGCTGCGGTGGAACGCCGCACCGAAACGGTCCCGCCGGCCCGGCCGTAAGCCAGCGCTCCCGTCCCCTCACTAATTGCCGTAATAATTCCTGATACATCGTCATTGCATATTATCAATTGATCATATACAATGATGCTTAACAAGCCCGATTGTTGGTCTTGCTGCCACACTTCTCCGGGAGGAATCCCATGCCGCATCAGCTGGAGATCCGCGGACTTCATCTATCCTTTGGCGGGCTGCGGGCGCTGGTGGACGTCAACCTGCACGTGGACACCGGAGAGCTGGTGGCCGTAATCGGCCCCAACGGGGCCGGCAAGACAAGCCTCATCAACTGCATCAACGGGTTTTACCGGCCCCAGGCCGGCACCATCGCCTTCGAAGGGCGCGACATCACCCGCCTGCCGCCCCACGCCGTGGCCGCCTTAGGGATCGCCCGGGCCTTTCAAAACGTGGAGCTTTTCCGCGGCATGTCGGTGCTGGAAAACCTTACCCTGGCCCGGCACCTGCACCTGCGCTACGGCCTGGCCCACGCGCTGGCCTACTACGGCCGCGCCCAGGCCGAGGAGGCGGCCAACCGCCGGTTTGTCGAGGAGATCCTGGATTTCATGGAGCTGGAACCTTACCGGCACCAGGTGGTGGGCACCCTGGCCTACGGCGTGCAGAAGCGGGTGGAGATGGCCCGGGCCCTGTGCCTGGAGCCCCGGCTGCTGCTGTTGGACGAGCCCATGGCGGGCATGACCGTGGCGGAAAAGGAGGATATGGCCCGCTTCATCATCGACGTCAACGAGGAGCGGGGCACCTCCATCATCCTCATCGAACACGATCTGCACGTCGTCATGGACTTGAGCTCCCGGGTGTACGTCCTCAACTTTGGCCGGGTCATCGCCAGCGGCCCGCCCCAGGAAGTGGCCCGGGACCCGCGGGTCGTGGAAGCCTACCTGGGCAGCGAGCAGGCAGGTGAGCCAGCATGAAACCGTTCCCCGCCGCCGGCGGGAGCGCCCACAGCACGGCCCCGGCCGGCGCGGCCCCTCAGGACCCCCGCGCCTTGTCCGACGGACTTGCAGCCCAAGCCGCGGAACTATACAGCGCCTTGAGTCCGGAAGCGCGCACGGCCCAGACGTTGCCCCAGCTTCTTTGGGCCCGCGCGGCGGGGCCCGACCGGCACCGCCCCGCCCTGCGCCACAAGGAGTTTGGCATTTGGAACCAGATTACGTGGGAAGAGTACGCCCAGTACGTGCGCTGGACAGCCCAAGGCCTGTTGGCCCTCGGCCTTAAACCCGGGGAAACGGTGGCCGTCATCGCCGACAACATCCCCGAATGGTACTACATGGAGCTGGCCGCCCAGGCCATCGGGGCTGTGGTGGCCGGCATCTATCAGTCCAGCGTGGCCCGGGAAGTGGCCTACGGGGTGCAGGCCACCGGCGCGGTCTTGGTGCTGGCCGAAGACCAGGAGCAGGTCGACAAGCTGCTAGAAGTGCGGGATCAGATCCCGCAGGTGCGCCGGGTCATCTACGAAGACCCCCGGGGTATGCGCCGCTACCGGGACGACCCGTGGTTTCTGAGTTTCCAGGAGCTACTCGAGCTGGGCAAGGCGTATGGGGGACAGCACCCCGATGCGGTGGACCGGCTGGTGGCCCAGGGCGACCCCGACGCGGTGTGCCTGATGTGCTTTTCCAGCGGCACCACGGATCTGCCGAAACCGGTCATGCTCACCCACCGCAACGTGCTGGCCATGGGGCGCCACTTCACCGCCATCGAAGGTTTCCGCCCCGGCGACGACTACTTGTCCTTTCTCCCCCTCGCGTGGATGGGCGAGCAGATGATGGCGGTGGCCACGGGCTTGGTGGCCGGTTTCACCGTCAACTGCCCCGAAGAAGTAGAGACCATCGACCACGACCTGCGCGAGATCGGGCCGCACCTCATCTTTAGCCCGCCCCGGGTGTGGGAGGCCCAGATGCGCCAGATCCGGGTCAAAATGGAGGACTCCACTTGGCTCAAGCGGCAGGTTTTCCATTGGGGGCTCCACGTAGGGCTCAAAGTGGCCGACCTGCGCTTTGCCGGCCAGCCCGTACCCCTGAGCCTTAAGCTGCTCCACCGGTTTTTCCACTTTGCCCTCTACCGCCTGGTGCAAGACCGCTTCGGTTTCCTGCGCCTGCGCAAGGCCTACACCGCGGGCGCGGCCCTGGGGCCCGACGTGTTCCGCTTTTTCCACGCCCTGGGGGTCAACCTCAAGCAGGGCTACGGCCAGACGGAAACCAGCGGCATCTTTTGCGTCCACCGGGACGGCGACATCAAGTTCGAAACCGTGGGCACGCCCTTTCCCGGGGTGGAAGTGAAGGTCAGCGACCAGGGCGAGATCATGGTGCGGGGCGAGATCGTGTGCCGGGGCTACTACGGAAGGGACGACGCGACCCAGGCGGCCTTCACCGACGGCTGGCTGCACACGGGGGACGCGGGCTACATCGACCCCGACGGGCATTTGGTCATCATCGACCGGCTGCAGGACGTCATGCGCACCCAAGGCGGCGAAGTCTTCAGCCCCCAGTTCATCGAGAACAAGCTCAAGTTCAGCCACTACATCAAGGAGGCCGTGGTCTTTGGCGACGGGCTGCCGTATGTGGCCGCCCTCATCAACATCGACGCGGCCACTGTGGGCAAGTGGGCCGAGGACCGCCGCATCTCCTACACCACGTACCTGGACCTGTCGCAGAAACCGGAGGTGGCCCGGCTCATCCGGGAGGAAGTGGCCCGGGTCAACGCCCGCCTGAAGCCCGAGCACCGCATCCGCCGGTTTGCCCTGCTGTACAAGCTCCTGGACGCGGACGACGAGGAGCTGACCCGCACCGGCAAGGTGCGGCGCACCCTCATCGCCCAGCGGTACCGGCCTTTGTTTGAGGCCCTCTACGACGGCCGCCAGGAGGTGCCCGTGCGCACCACCTTCCACTACCAGGACGGGCGCGTCCAGGAGTTGGAGGTGCGGGTAGCCATCCAGTCCTTGACGGGTGAGGAGGCCCAAGATGGACTTCCTGCTGCAGCTGCTGGTTAACGGCCTCGTCATCGGATCGGTGTACGCGCTGGCAGCCCTGGGGTTTGTTCTGATCTACAAGTCCAGCCGCGTCCTCAACTTCGCCCACGGCGATTTCCTGGCCCTGGGTACCTTTGTGGCCTTCGCAATGGCCACGTCCTTGCGGCTGCCGGTGATCCCGTCCATCGTGCTGACTCTGATTGCCTTCTTTGTGCTGGGGCTCATCGTGGAGCGGGTAGTGCTCCGGCCCCTCATCGGCAAGGAAATCATCGCGGTCATCATGGTGAGCATCGGCCTGTCCAGCGTCATCAAGGGCGTCATGTACCTGATCTGGGGGCCGGGGTACTTCCTCTTCCCCGAATTCGTGCCCGACATCCCCATCATCATCGGTGACTTGTACTTGTCGCCCCTGCACCTGGTGGCCCTGGTCATCTCCGCGGCCTTCCTAGGGCTGTTCAGCCTGTTTTTCAAGCACAGCACCTTAGGGGTGGCCATGCGGGCCGTGGCCGACGACCAGCAGGCGGCGCTGTCCTTGGGGGTCAGCGTGCGCAAGATTTTCGCCGTCGCCTGGGGCATTGCGCTCCTGAGCGCGGTGGCCGCGGGCGTGGTGGTGGGCAGCATCACCAGCCTTAGCACCGAAGGGCTGGCCACCATCGGCATCCTGGTGTTTCCCGCGGTCATCGTGGGAGGGCTCGACAGCGTGCCCGGCGCGGTCATTGGCGGGCTGCTCATCGGCGTCCTGGAAAACTTGACCGCAGGCTTCCTCGACCCCCTCCTGGGCGTAAGCCTGCGGTCGGTGGTGCCCTTCATCGTGCTGGTGGTCATCTTGATGATCAAGCCGTACGGCCTGTTCGGCACGGTGGAAATCGAGCGGGTGTAGAGCGCCCGCGGGCGAAAGAACCATCCCCGGGCGGGCAGCGGGGCGGACGGGAGGCGTCGGGTCGTGCAGTTTTCCGCGTGCGGCAACTACAAGATCCGCTACAAAGACGAGGCCACCATCTTCCCCAACGACACCGGGCGGGTCTTTGTGGCGGTGCTGCTGTTGGCGCTGGCCAGCCTGCCCCTGTGGATGAGCCCGTACCTGGTGTTCGTGGGCACCTTGATCGGCATCTTTGTGGTGGGCGCGGTGGGCCTCAACATCCTGACCGGCTCCACGGGCCAGATCTCCCTGGGCCACAGCGCGTTTATGGGGCTGGGGGCCTACGCCGCGGGCCTGCTGGCCCAGGCGGGGTTTCCCTTCTGGCTGGCCATCCCCTTGGCGGGCGGGGTGGCCGCGGCCGCGGGCGCCTTTTTTGGCATCCCGTCCCTGCGGGTCAAAGGGCTGTACTTGGCCCTGGCCACCTTGGCGGCCCAGGTCATCCTCCAGTTCGCGTTCAACCTGTTTGACAGCCGGGGCGGCGGCACGTCCTATTTGTCGGTGCCGGAAGCGACGCTGCTGGGCGTCACCTTGGATCGGGACCGGCTTTTTTACTATGTGGTGCTGGCCGCAGTGGTGGCGGGCGTGCTGGCCGCGCTCAACCTGTTTCGCACCCGGGTGGGCCGGGCCTTCACGGCCATCCGGGACAACGACCGGGCCGCGGCGGCCATGGGCATCAACGTCTTCGCGTACAAGCTCTTGGCCTTTTCCATCAGCGCCTTTTACGCGGGTGTGGCCGGGGCCTTGTGGGCCTACGCGTCGGGGGTGGTGAGCGCGGAGCGGTTCACGCTGCTGCTGTCGGTGGAATACCTGGCCATGATCATCGTGGGGGGCTTGGGCAGCGTGCTGGGGGCCATCATGGGCGCCACCGTCATCACTGTGCTGCCCGAGGTGCTGCGGGTGCTGGCCGACTCCTTAAGCCAGGTGCTGCCCCAGGCCACCCACCTGTTCTTGGCCATGCGGTTCGCCGTTTTTGGCCTCATCATCGTCGGGTTTCTCATGTTTGAACCCCAGGGGCTGGCCGACCGCTGGCGGGTCATCAAGACCTACTTCAACACGTGGCCTTTCCGGTACTAGGTTCTCACCGCCGCGCCGGAAGCGGGCCGGACCAGGCCAGGGCCGCCCGCGGGGGGACAGCGCCTGCGGGCCGCGGCCTTTGGGCCGGCGGGCCGGCACCGGTTCCGGCGGCCGGCGGACACCATCGCGAAAGGGGATGCAGAACATGCGGCAGGCGTGGCTTGTGGTGCTGCTCGCCCTGGCGCTTCTCGCGGCGCCGGCGGCGGCCCAAGATGTGCCCACCATCAAAGTGGGCGCCATCGTGACCTACACCGGGCCCACCAGCGACGTGGGCGCCCACTACGGCGACGGCGTCCGGGACTACTTCCGCTGGCTGGCCGAGGAGCACGGCGGCATCGTGGAGACCGGCTTTGGCCCGGCCCGGGTGGAGCTGGTCTGGACCGACGACCAGTACAACCCCCAGGTCACCCTGACGGCCCTGCGCCGATTCATCAGCGAAGAGAACATCATCGGCGTCATCACCTGGGGCACCGGGTCCAACCTGGCCATCATGGACGAGCTCAACCGCGCCCAGGTGCCGGCCCTGTCCGCCTCCTTCCACCGGGGGCTGCTGGACCCGCCCGGGCAGTACAACTTCTTCATCAGCACCAATTACGACAACCACATGCGGGTCCTCATCGACTACGCGCTGAGCCAGCACACGGGGGACGCGCCGCCGCGCATCGCCTTCAGCGTCCACCCATCCCCCTACGGCCGCTCGCCCCTGGAGGCCGGCCGGTCCTATGCCGAGCAGCTGGGCTTGCCGGTGGTGGCCTCCCAGGAGCTGCCCGCGGACGTGCTGGACGCCACCGGCCAGATCCTGGAGCTGCGCCGGGCCCAGGCTGAGTACGTGTTTTTCCAAAACGTGGCCCAGCCCGTGTCGGTGTTCCTGCGGGACGCCCGCCGGCAAGGTTTGCGGGCCCAGTTCCTGGGCATTCACTACGCGGGCGGCGAGGAGCTCCTGCATCTGGCCGGCCGCAACGCGGACGGGTTCATCACCACCTCCGCCACGGTGACGTGGGACACCGACGTGCCGGGAATGGAGTTTATGCGGGCCCTCAACGCCCGGTTCCATCCCAACGTGGCCGTGCGCCCGCCCCACTACACTCAGGGCGTGGTCACCGCCATGGTGCTGACGGAAGCCTTGCGGCGGGCCACGGCCCCCACGGGCGCGGCGGTGAAGGCGGCCCTGGAGACGCTGGAGAACTTCGACGTCGGCGGGGTGGCGCCCCCCATCACCTTCGGGCCCGACCGGCACTGGGGCGCCGACACGCTGTACCTGTACCGGCTGGACGCCGGCGCCAACCGGCTGGTGTTCATCGGCGAGTTCGCGCCGTCGTATGACTGATGACAAGATGAGCAGGGATCCATCATGACGCAACCGGCAACCTTGGGGGCCCCCCTCGCGGGGTCCCCCGCCGCCCCCAACGTGGCGCCGCCGCTGCTAGTGGTCAACAACATCGAAGTGGTGTACCACGACGTGATCCTGGTGCTCAAAGGGGTTTCCCTGGCGGTGCCCCAGGGGCAGATCGTGGCCTTGCTGGGCACCAACGGCGCCGGCAAGTCCACCACCCTCAAGTCCATCTCGGGCCTTTTGCAGGCCGAGGAGGGCCACGTGCGCCACGGCACCATTCACTACCAGGGCCGCGACATCACCAACGCGGATCCCGCGGACATCGTGCAGGCGGGCATCGTGCAGGTGCTGGAGGGGCGCCGCATCTTCAAGCACCTGACCGTGGAGGAAAACTTGCGGGTGGGGTCCATCACCCGCCGGGACAGCCAGGTGCGGCAGGACATGGAGCTGGTGTACCAGTACTTCCCCCGCCTGTACGAGCGCCGGCGCCAGCTGGCCGGCTACTGTTCGGGCGGCGAGCAGCAAATGCTGGCCATCGGCCGGGCGCTGATGGTGCGGCCCCACCTGCTCCTCTTGGATGAACCGTCCTTGGGGCTGGCCCCCATGCTGGTCCAGGAAATCTTTGACATCATCGCCCGCATCAACGCCGAGCAGGGCACCACCATCCTTTTGGTAGAGCAAAACGCCCGGGTGGCTTTGGGCGTGGCCCACTACGGCTATATCATGGAGAACGGCCGCATCGTGCAGGAGGGACCGGTGGATCAGCTCAAGAATAATCCCGATGTAAAGGAATTTTATCTCGGGCTGACCGAATCCGGCACCCGCAAGAGCTACCGGGACGTCAAGGCCTACCGCCGGCGCAAGCGCTACATGTAGCCGCCGGGCCGGCCCGAGGCGTATGCTGGATGGGGGGATGGGGCGTGAGCCGTACGGAGGAGCGCCTGGCACAGCACAAGCCGCTTCCCGGGCAAGAGCGCAAGGAGCGGTTTTTGACCACGTCCGGCATGCCCATCAAGGGGCTGTACGGACCGGAGGACACCGCGGAGCTGGACTACCAGCGGGACTTGGGGGATCCGGGAGAGTACCCCTTCACCCGCGGGATTCACCGGACCATGTACCGGGGCCGCCTGTGGACCATGCGCCAGTTCGCGGGTTTCGGCACCGCGGAGGAAACCAACGCCCGTTTCCGCTATCTGCTCCAGGAAGGCCAGACGGGCTTGTCAGTGGCCTTTGACCTGCCTACCCTGATGGGCTACGACTCCGACCACCCCCGGGCTGAGGGCGAAGTGGGAGTGGAAGGCGTGGCCGTGTCCAGCCTGGCCGACATGGAAACCTTGTTTGACGGCATCCCGCTGGACCAGGTCACCACCTCCATGACCATCAACGCGCCGGCCATCATCATCTTTGCCATGTACCTCGCGGTCGCGGAAAAGCAGGGCGTTCCCTTCGATAAGCTTTCGGGGACGCTGCAGGCCGATATCCTGAAGGAGTACATGGCGCAAAACGAGTGGATCTTCCCGCCCCAGCCCAGCATGCGCCTGATCACCGACATCTTCGCCTACTGCGCGGAGCACGTGCCCCGCTGGAACACCATCAGCATCAGCGGCTACCACATCCGGGAGGCGGGCGCCACGGCCCTGCAGGAGCTGGCCTTCACCTTGGCCAACGGGCGTGAATACGTCCGGGCGGGCATCGCGGCGGGCCTGGACGTGGACGCCTTCGCGCCGCGGCTGTCCTTCTTCTTCAACAGCCACAACGACCTGTTTGAGGAAGTGGCCAAGTTCCGGGCCGCCCGCCGCATTTGGGCCAAGATCATGCGGGAGGAGTTTGGCGCGCGCAACCCGCGCTCGTGGATGCTGCGGTTCCATACCCAGACGGCCGGCTGCTCCCTGACAGCCCAGCAGCCCTACAACAACGTCATCCGCACCACCATCCAGGCTTTGGCGGCGGTGCTGGGCGGCACCCAGTCGCTGCACACCAACTCTTTAGACGAAGCCCTCTCCCTGCCCACCGAGGAGGCGGTGCGGCTGGCCCTGCGGACCCAGCAGATTATCGCCCACGAAAGCGGCGTGGCCAATACGCCCGACCCCCTGGGCGGGTCATATTTCGTGGAGGCCTTGACCAATCAGATGGAAGAGGGCGTGTGGGATTACTTCCGGCGCATCGACGAGCTGGGCGGCGTCATCCCCGCCATCGAAAAGGGCTTCTTCCAGCGGGAGATCGCCGACGCGGCCTACGAATACCAGCGCCGCGTCGAGTCGGGCGAGCAGATCATCGTCGGCGTCAACGCCTACACCATCGACGAGGAGACGCCGATCCCCATCCTGAAGATCGGGCCGGAAATCGAAGCCAAGCAGCGGGAGCGCCTGGCCCGGGTGCGGCGGGAGCGGGACGCCGGCCGGGTGCGGGCGGCCTTGGCCCGGGTGCGGGAGGCGGCCGCGAGCACCGAAAACCTGGTGCCGCCCATCCTGGAGGCGGTGCGGGCCTACGCCACCTTGGGCGAGATCGTGGACGAGCTGCGGGCCGTCTTTGGCGAATACGATGAGATCCAGATTCTGTAGACGCCGTGAGAACCCTGTCCAGTAGGAGGTAGCGTCGTTGCCGACGGCAGCCGTTTCCCAGCGCAAAATTCGGGTTTTGGTGGCCAAGCCCGGCCTGGACGGGCACGATCGCGGCGCGAAGGTCATCGCCCGGGCGCTGCGGGATGCGGGCATGGAGGTCATCTACACCGGCCTGCGCCAGACGCCGGAACAGATCGTGGATGCCGCGATCGAAGAAGACGTGGATGTCCTCGGCATCAGCATCCTGTCGGGGGCCCACAATACCCTGGTGCCCAAAATCCTCGACGGGCTCAAGGCCCAGGGCGCCGACGACATCACGGTGGTGGTGGGCGGCATCATCCCCACCGACGACGCCCGGCGCCTCAAGGAGTTGGGCGTGGCCGAGGTGTTTGGGCCGGGCAGCTCCCTGAAGGACATCATCGAATTCATCCGCCGGGCCGCGGCGGCACGGTCTTGAGGGCCCGCTCTACCCAGAGGCGGATTTCCTCCGTCAAGGGAAGGCGGGCCAGCTCCGCGGGCCCGTACCAGCCCACATGGCTGACTTCCGCATTGGCTCGCACTGCCACCGGTCCCACGGGGCGGGCAAAGTAAACGAGATCGATGTGCTCATGCCCCGGCCCGATGCGTTCGACCTGGACCCCCTGGGGCCGCACCAGCTGGCGGGGATAGTCCACCGGCAGGGCCCGCTCCCCCACCAGCTCCACCCGCACGCCGGTTTCCTCATACACCTCCCGCACCGCCGCCTCGTCGGGGAGCTCATTGGGTTCGATGTGGCCCCCGGGAGGCAGCCACATGCCCAGCCGCTTGTGGTAAAGGAGCAGCACCCGGCCCTGGTGGACCACGAAAGTGGCCACGGCAAAATCGCGCGTGATCTCCATAGTCCCGCTTCTTCGCAACGGCGGGCCGCGGTTCCTCTCCCTGGGGCCGCAGCCCGCGCCGCCGCCGGGACCCGGCCGTCGCTTGATCGGCCGCGGCGGGCATGTTATGCTGAAGGCGCGAACATAGATGATCAGGCAACCTTCGGGGCAGGGTGAGCCCCCTTTGGGGCAATTCCCGACCGGTGGCGATGCCGGCGGCCTTGGGGCCGCCGGACGAGCCCACGAGCCGCCGCGGCGGCAGGATCCGGTGCGAATCCGGAGCCGACGGTATAGTCCGGATGGGAGAAGGTTGCGGCTTCCGTGCAACTCCTGCTGAACCCGCGCATCGCGCGGTGTCCCAGCAGTGGGCGGTTTGCTGCAGCACGACACCCCGGGGATTGCCCATGGCAACCATCGGGGTCGTTTCTTTTCCGCGACCCCATAGGCGTGAGCAACGGTGGAGCATTGGCCAAAGGACCATCTGCCGTCGCCCGGCAGCCCGGCGGGCGACGATGCCTGGTGCATGGACTTGGCCTTGGCCCTGGCCGCCCGGGGGCAGGGCACCGTCGATCCCAACCCCATGGTGGGCGCGGTGGTGGTGCGGGACGGGCGCATCGCCGGCCTAGGATGGCACGTGCGGCCCGGGGAACCCCACGCGGAAGTGCACGCCCTGCGGGCCGCCGGTGACCTGGCCCAGGGGGCTACCCTGTACGTCAACCTGGAGCCCTGCGCTCATCACGGGCGCACGCCCCCCTGCACCGACGCCATCATCGCCGCGGGCATCCGCCGGGTGGTAGCCGCCATCGAAGACCCCAACCCCCAGGTCCGGGGTCAAGGCTTTGCCCAGCTGCGGGCCGCGGGCATCGAGGTGACGGTGGGCGTGCGGGCCCAGGAGGCCCGCCGCCTCAACGAAGTGTTTCTCAAGTACGCGGCCACCGGCCGGCCCTTTGTGCTGCTCAAGGCCGGCGTGAGCCTGGACGGGCGCATCGCCACCCGCAACGGCGCCTCCCGCTGGATCACAGGCCCCGAGGCCCGGGCGGCGGTGCACCGGCTGCGGGCGGCATATCCTGCCATCATGGTGGGCAGCGGCACGGCCTTGGCCGACGATCCGGAACTGACGGCCCGCACCGAGCCCCCGGCCGCCCGCCAACCCTTGCGGGTGGTGGTGGACTCCCGGGCCCGCCTGCCGGTGACCGCCCGCATGCTGCGGGCACCGGGCCGCACCCTGGTGGCCGTGACCCGGGCAGCGCCCGGGGCGCGCCGGCGGGCGCTGGAGCAGGCCGGCGCCGAGGTGGTCACCCTGCCCGACCGGGAGGGCCATGTCGACCTGGAAGCCCTCCTGGAGGAGCTGGGCCGCCGCGGCATCAGCGGCGTCCTCCTGGAAGGCGGCAGCACCCTCAATGGCGCCATGCTGCAGCTCGGGCTGGTGGACAAAGTCATGTTCTTCATCGCCCCCGTCCTCATCGGCGGCCGGGAGGCGCCCGGGGCCATCGGGGGCGCGGGCGCGGCGTCGCTGGCCGACGCCCCGCGCCTGGTGGACGTGGCCTGGGCGGCCTACGGCGCGGACTTGTGCGTCACCGGCTACCTGCCCGGGTCCGGAGCGCCCGGTGCCGCCCCTGCAGCGGGCAACCACGCGTAGAGGAGGCTGGTTCCTTGTTTACGGGGC
The DNA here is from genome assembly GCA_035304545.1 of Limnochordales bacterium. Classification (GTDB taxonomy): domain Bacteria; phylum Bacillota; class Limnochordia; order Limnochordales; family ZCTH02-B6; genus ZCTH02-B6. The sequence continues at coordinate 29,853 of DATGPV010000022.1, forward strand.
TTGTGGAAGCCTTGGGCCACGTGGTGGCCCTGGACCCCCTGCCCGGCGGCGCGGGGCTGCGGCTGGTGGTCCGGGCGCCAAGGCTGGCCGCGGACACGGCCGTGGGCGACAGCATCGCCGTCAATGGCTGCTGCCTGACGGCAACCCAGCGGGAAGGCGACACCGTAGCCTTTGATGCGGTCCCCGAGACCTTGGCCCGCACCAACCTGGGCCAGCTCACGGTGGGCGCCGCCGTCAACCTGGAGCGGCCCCTGCGGCTTTCAGACCGCCTGGGCGGGCACTTGGTCCAGGGGCACGTGGATGCGGTAGGCCGGGTGCAAACCGTGCGTCCCGAAGGCAACTCCATCCGGCTGGCCATCGCCGCGCCGGAAACGGTCCGGCGCTACCTGGTGCCTAAAGGTTCCATCGCGGTGGACGGGGTGAGCCTGACCATCGCCGCCGTCACCCCCGACGGTTTCGAGGTGGTCATCATCCCCCACACCGCCGCCGTGACCACCCTGGGCCGGGTGCGCCCCGGCGACGCTGTCAACTTGGAAACCGACGTCATCGGCAAATACGTGGAGCGGCTGCTGGGCCCCTACGCCCCGCTCTCCGGAGCCGGCAGCCCGCGAGAGGAGCTGACGCCAGATGACCGATCCGGCCCCCCGGCCGCTGTTTGATCGCATCGAGGACGCCATTGAGGACATCCGCGCGGGCAAGTTCGTGGTGGTGGTGGACGACGAGGACCGGGAAAACGAAGGCGACCTGATCATCGCTGCGGAGAAGGTGACCCCCGAGGCCGTCAACTTCATGGCCCGCTACGGCCGGGGCCTCATCTGCATCTCCATGACGCCCGAGCGTCTGGATGAGCTCCACATCCCCCTCATGACCACCGACAACACTGAAGCCATGAAAACCGCCTTCACCGTGTCGGTGGACGCCCGCTCGGTGCGCACGGGGATCTCCGCGTACGAGCGGGCCGAAACCATCCGCACCCTCATCGATCCCAACACGAAGCCGTCGGACCTGGTGCGGCCCGGGCACATCTTTCCTCTGCGGGCGGTGGAAGGCGGCGTCCTTCGCCGGGCCGGCCACACCGAGGCGGCCCTGGACTTGGCGCGCCTGGCGGGCCTGTACCCCGCGGGCGTCCTGTGCGAGATCATGAACGACGACGGAACCATGGCCCGGGTGCCGCAGCTGGTGGAGTTCGCCCGCCGCCACGGCCTGCGCCTCATCACCATCGCGGACCTCATCCGCTACCGCCTCCAGCACGAGCGCCTGGTCCGGCCCGTGGCCGAGGCGGACCTCCCCACCCCTTGGGGCCGGTTTCGCATCATCGGCTACGAGAGCCTGGTGGACGGCCAGACCCACGTGGCGCTGGTGCTGGGCGACGTACGGGGCCGGCAGGATGTGCTGGTGCGGGTCCATTCGGAATGCCTGACGGGGGACGTTTTCGGCAGCCTGCGCTGCGACTGCGGCGACCAGCTGCGGGCGGCCTTGGCCCAGATCGGCGAAGAAGGCGCCGGCGTGTTCCTCTACATGCGCCAGGAAGGGCGGGGCATCGGCCTCATCAACAAGATCCGGGCCTACGCGCTGCAGGACCAGGGCCAGGACACCGTGGAGGCCAACCTGTCCTTGGGTTTCCCGCCCGACAAGCGGGACTACGGCATCGGCGCGCAGATCCTGGTGGACTTGGGCCTGTCCCGCATTCGCCTTCTAACCAACAATCCCCGCAAGATCGTGGGGCTGGAAGGCTACGGCCTGGAAATCGTGGAGCGGGTGCCCATCAAGGTGCCGCCCAATCCCTTCAACCAGCAGTACTTGCGCACCAAGCAGCAGAAGCTTGGCCACTGGCTGAGCGACTTGGAAGCGGTGGCCCGGCCCCGCCTCCCGGCGCCCGCCGGCGCGGCGGCGGGGGCACCGCCCAACGGCCGAAAGGAGTCGGAACATGCCCCGCATCGTGGAAGGCCATCTGAGCGCTAAAGGTTTGCGGGTCGCCATCGTCGCGGCCCGCTTCAACGAGCTCATCACCCGCCAGCTGCTGCAGGGCGCCCTGGAAGCCTTGCGGCGCCACGGGGCCGCGGACGACGACATCACCGTCGCATGGGTGCCGGGCGCGTTTGAAATCCCCTTGGCCGCCACCAAGCTGGCCCAAAGCGGCCGCTTTGACGCGGTCGTCTGCGTGGGCGCGGTGATCCGGGGCGCCACGCCCCACTTCGACTACGTGGCCGGGACCGCAGCCAGCGGCATCGGGCGGGCCGCTTTGGACACCGGCGTGCCGGTCATCTTTGGGGTGCTCACCACCGACACCATCGAGCAGGCCGTGGAGCGGGCCGGCACCAAAGCCGGCAACAAGGGCTGGGACGCGGCGCTGGCCGCCATTGAAATGGCCAACCTGATGAAGGAGCTGGGCGCCTGAGGCGGCTAAGCCCCAGGCAGCCCGCCGGGCTCGCTAAGGGCCCAGCGGTGGGCCGGCCCCGGTCCACGCCGGGGTCAGGACGGCCCGGATGGCGCTGGACTCCAGCACCGTCTCGTGGGAAAAGATGACTACCCCGTCCGCAGCCGCGGCCCGGGCTGCGGCCACCTGGTGGGCCAGGAGCTGGGGCTCGGCCCGCAATAGGTGGGCGCCCAGACCCGCGTACAGGGCCACGCCGGCGCCGCGGACCAGGGCCGCCGCCGCCTCCAACTGGCGGACCACCTGGGCGGTGTCGGCGCTGTAGGCCATGGGCACCACCGCGTCCACCAGGCCCCGCTCCACCCAGGCGGGCCAGTCCTGCAGCCGGTTGGCCACCGCGTCGTCCACATCCCCGTGGACCGCGGCCGAAAAGCGGACGCCGGGCCGCCTTTCCCTGAGGGCCTGGCCGATGCGGGCCACCAGGTCCGTCACCTGTTCCCGGCGCCACGCGTCCCACAAGTCCAGGTGCGCCCAGTAGGCGTCGATGCCGTGCTGCCGGATAAAGGCCGCCGGCTCCCGCTCGAGCGTCACGGGATCGAAGCCGTGCTGGGCCCAGAAGCGCGCCAAGCTCTCGGGATGGTACCCAAAGCGGCGGGACGGGTACCGGGCGTAGTCCAGGTGAATGCCGGCCACGGGGTAGCGCTCGGCTACCTCCATCACCGACTGGAAGACGAACTCCTGCACCGCCGGCACCCCCGGGTCCAACATGCGGGCGGGCACGTGGGCCAGGGCCTCCTCCAGGCTGTAGTCCCAAAGGGAGCGGCCGTCCCGGTCTACCGTCACCCACTCGGGGTGGCGATTGAGGACGTGGTCGGGATGGGCCGGCCTCTCCAGCAACAAGCCCGCGGTGTAGGCGTTGATCCAGGCGTGAACTTCCAAGCCGGCCCGCCGGGCCCTCTCCAGCACGTAGTCCAGCGGGTCCAAGCCCGGTTCGATGCCGGGGGCCGGCGGCAGCAGGCGGGAACGGTAATAGGCTTCGCTGCGGCCGTTGACTTGCACAAAAAGGGCCGTGGCCCCCACGGCCCTGGCGGTGTCCACCACCTGGTCGATGCTGGCCCGGCTGGTGAGGGCGTGGCGCACCACCCAGATGCCCCGCAAAGGGCCCGGCCCGCTGGCCGTGGACTCCACAGCCGGCACCGGCCCACGGGCCCCCTCGCGCACGCCCAGATAAAAGCCGGCCGCCAGGGAGATGAGCACGGCGGCCACCAGCACAGCCTTGTGACGGCGAAACAAGGGCGCCCTCCTTTGTCTGCGCCGTGCGCCCCCGGGGCTCGGCCAGGCTACGGCAACAGGGTCGCGGTCGCGAAGGCCACCGCGCCCTGGCCGGCACCGACAAACCCCAGCCCTTCCGACGTGGTGGCTTTGATGTTGATGCGCTCCGGCGGCACGTCCAGGGCCGCCGCGATGCGGACCTGCATCGCGGGCACGTGGGGCGCCAGGCGAGGCCGCTCCAGCACCACCGTGGCGTCCACATTGCCCACCCGAAAGCCCGCAGCCCGCACCCGCCGGCCCACCTCCTCCAGCAGGCCCAGGCTGGACGCGCCCGCGTAGGCCGGATCGGTGTCGGGAAAGAGGCGGCCGATGTCCCCCAGCCCCGCGGCGCCCAGGAGCGCGTCCATAATCGCGTGCAGGAGCACGTCCGCGTCGGAATGGCCTGCCAGGCCTTCTTCCGCGGGAATTTCCACGCCGCCCAGCACCAGCGGCCGGCCCGCGGCAAAGCGGTGCACATCGTAGCCAAACCCGACGCGCATAGGGAGATCCTCCCCGGATGGAGGGGCACCGGCGGGCGGACCCGTCTCCGGCGGCGCGAAGGGGCCCCGGCCCTGTTGCCCGCCGGGGGCAGCCACCGTCCGCACCCGGGCCCACAGCAGCGTTTCCGCCAGCAGCAGATCTTCGGCGGTAGTGATCTTGAGGTTGTCGTAGGCGCCCGGGACGATGGCGACCCGGTGCCCCAGCCGCTCCACCAGGGCCGCGTCGTCGGTGGCCCGCCAACCCTCGGCCCGGGCCCGCGCGTGGGCTTCCACCAAGATGTCGCGGCGAAAGGCTTGGGGCGTCTGCACTGCCCGCAGGCTGGCCCGCTCCGGTGTCGCCTGGACCCACCCGTCCCGCACCTGCTTGACGGTGTCCTTGAGGGGCACGGCGGCCGTAGCCGCGCCGTGGCGGGCCGCGGCGGCCACCACCTCGTCCAGCAAGGCCGGCGCCAAGAGCGGGCGCACCCCGTCGTGCACCGCCACCAGGGGCAGGTGGGCCGGCACCGCCGCCAGCCCGCGGGACACCGACTCCTGGCGCTCGTCGCCGCCGGCCACCACCACCAGCGGCTTGCCGCCCATATCGCCGCCAAGCCACGCCTGGCAGGCGTCCACATCCTCCGGCGCCGCCACCAAGATCAATTGGGCCACTGAACGGGCCGCGGCACACGCCTCCAGCGTCCACCGGACGATGGGCTTGCCAAACAGGGGCAAGTACTGCTTCGGTCTTGCCCCCTGGCCCATGCGGTGCCCCCGTCCGGCGGCCGGGACAATCACCGCGGCCTTGGGCATGACATCCTCCTGGCGAGTCACTTGTTGTTCATTCGAGTCCGGGGCGGCAAAACCTGCCCAGCGCAGAGGTTAAAGTGCCCGCTCCACCGGTTTAGGCTTGGCGAAGATCATGCGGCCGGCGGCCGTCTGCAGGACGCTGGTGACCATCACCCCGATGGACTCGCCGATGAACCGGCGCCCGCCGTCCACCACGATCATGGTGCCGTCGTCCAGGTAGCCCACGCCCTGGCCCTGTTCCTTGCCGTCCTTGATGACGTGCACCACCATCTCTTCGCCGGGCAGCACCGCCGGTTTCACCGCGTTGGCCAGCTCGTTGATGTTGAGGACCTCAACCCCCTGCAGTTCGGCCACCTTGTTGAGATTAAAGTCGTTGGTGAGCACCTTGGCGTCCAGCCGCTTGGCCAAGCGCACCAGCTTGGCGTCCACCTCGGCCACGTCGTCAAAGTCCCGATCCCAGATCTGGACCGCGACTTTGGACTCCTTTTGCATCCGGTTAAGGATGTCCAGGCCGCGACGGCCCCGGTTGCGCTTAAGGACGTCGGAGGAATCCGCGATGTGCTGCAGTTCCTGCAGGACGAAGCCGGGAATGATCAGCGTTCCCTCGATGAATCCCGTTCGGACGATGTCCGCGATGCGGCCGTCGATGATGACGCTGGTGTCTAGGATCTTGTACTGTCCGGGGGCGCCGGGCCGCTGGAGGGAAACCCGGGTGGGCAAGTTGAGCCACGCGGCCAGGTCGTCCCGCTTGCGCACAGCCACCAGCCCGCCCAAGTAGCCGCCAACGGCGGTGATGACCGGGGACCAGTACGGGCCCAACAGGGGCGCCTCGACCGGCAACGGGCTGGTCGCGACCACAGCCAGCACCACGCCTGCCCCCGCCCCCAACGCGCCGGCCACGATGTCCGCCAGGGGCGTGCGCTGCACCAAAGACGCGAAATTGGCCAGGGCCTGGCGCAGGCGCTCCCCCGCCCACCAGCCCAGCCCCCAGCCCGCTGCCGCCCCGACCAACAGACCGGCCCACGGCCACTGACGGAAGGACGGCGCCAGTCCTGCCAGCACACCGGCCACCGGCGCGAAGGAAGCCAACTTGTACCCGCCTGCCGCACCCAAAAGAAAGGATAAGAACCGGATAATACGGACAAGCACGCTTGCGGGCCTCCTCCCTGTTCAGTTGTCAGATTGTCCCTGCGCTGCTAGTATGGGCGCGCACGGCCGCGCGTATCCAGCAGCGGCGGGCATGGAGCGGCCCACCTCCCTCAGCTGAGGAGTTCTCTGATCTGGCTTTCCACCTGCTCTTCAGGCAGGTCTTGGGCGAGCACCAGTTCGCTGATCAAAATTTGGCGGGCGTTCTCCAGCATCTTGCGCTCGCCGGTGGACAAGCCCTTGTCCCGCTCCCGCACCGACAAGTTGCGAACGACCTCGGCCACCTCGAAGATGTCGCCGCTCTTGATCTTTTCCAAGTTGGCCCGGTAGCGGCGGTTCCAGTTCTGCGACATGGTAGTCGTCTCGCCCTGAAGCACCTGGTACACCTTGCGCACGCCCTCGGCGTCGATGACCTCCCGCAGCCCCAGTTCCTCCACGCTGCTCATGGGGATCATGACGCGCAAATCTCCGATGGGCATCCGCATTACGTAGTAGCGCTCGGTACGGCCCAGCACCTCTTTCTCCTCGATGGCCTCGATGATCCCGGCCCCGTGCATCGGGTAGACGACCTTGTCGCCAACCCTGAACTCCTTGCGCGACTTCAAACCCCATCATCCCTAGCTTTAACGTGACTTGTATAAATTGTACCATCGACAGGCAAAAATGTCAATGTGATGGCCTTTGCACGTCTCCTACACCGGTGTCTGCCTTGACAGCCCGCGCGCCCCGTTCTTATAATAGAGGTGCTTTTACGCCGATTCCCGGCTGTGGCGGGGCCCCTGCCCACACCCAGCGAGGAGCGTGACCGCCCGTGAGCAGCGAGGCCAAGCAGTTCCACCCGGTGCCGGCCACCACCCAGCAGGACCACGCCACCACATCCCCCGCCGCCGGGGCCAACCTGGCCGCCGAGTTCCAGGCCGCTGTTTCCCAGTACTTGATTCGCCACCGCAGCATCCTTGACATCCTGGCCAAGCTGCACGAGACTACGGCCCGGGTGCAGCGGGCCGTGTCCCGTGCGGTGACCGAATGCGGGTGCCTGGAAGTCCACGCCCAGCGCCAGCAGATCCCGCCGGACATCTCCTACTGGGAAATGCGGAATTACGTGCGGACCCACCTGGACGGCCAGCTGTGCGAACAGTGCCGCGAGGCGCTGGAAACGGAGTTGGGCCACAACCTGTTTTACTTCACGGCCCTGTGCGAAGCGCTGAATCTCCAAAGCGACGCCATCTTGCGCCAGGAGATGAAGCGGGTGACCACCTTGGGCGTCTTCAACCTCACCTGAGCCCCATGGGCCATCGCTGACCCCTCCCCTGAGCCGGGTTGGCCCCTTGGCACCCAGGGACCTGGGCACGATGTTGCCCCCTAGAAGTGGCGGTCCAGCAGCGCCTGCTCCCGCATGCGGCGCAAGCTCTCTTTGATGGCCCGGGCACGGGCTTCGCCGATGCCCTCGACGCTGTCCAGTTCTTCCAAGGAAGCCTGGGCGATGTCGCTCAGGGTGCGGAAGCGCTGCACCAGGTTCTCGATGACGGGCATGGGCAGCCGGGGCACCTTGGTCAGCACCCGGAAGGCCCGGGGCGTCACGGGCATGTCCAGGTTGTTCATGTGGGCCCCATACCCCAACCGGCGCGCGATGAGGGACAAGTCCAGCAGGTCCTCGGCACTCCACTCCGAAAGGGCTTGCCACACCTCTTCGGGCCCCTCGTCGTCCTCGGGCTGGTAGTAGTCCCGCACGATGAGCAGCCCTTCGTTTTCGATGTCGCTGGCCAGTTCCTCCAGCTGCATCTGCACCAGCCGCCCTTCGCTGCCCAGCTCGGCGATGTAGCGCTCGATCTCCTTGCGGATGCGGTTGACCATTTGGGCCCGCTGCACGCAGGTGGTCACATCGTACAAGGTCACCAGCTCTTCAAACTCCAGGGCGGTCAAGTTGGTCAGGGCCTGCTGAAAGACGGCCTTGTACTTTTCCAACGTCGAAAGGGCCTGGTTGGCCTTGGCCAGGATGACGCTGATGTCCCGCAGCGTGTACTTCGCGTTGCCCTGGTAAAGGCTGATGACGTTGCGGCGCTGGGAGATGGAGATGACCAGCTGTCCCGTCTGCTTGGCCACCCGCTCCGCGGTGCGGTGGCGGGCACCCGATTCCTGGCTGGGAATCATGGGGTCAGGCGTCAGGTGAGTGTTGGCGTAGAGGATGCGGCGGCCGTCG
>DATGPV010000023.1:0-14182 GCA_035304545.1 Limnochordales bacterium
CGCTCTCACGCACGAGACGAACGGCCTCGGCACGAAACTCAGGTGGGTATGGTCGATGCGTTCGCGGCATGCTTGAACCTCCTTGATGGACATCTCTCTGATACCAGTCTCTTGTGTCCACCAAACCGGGTCAAGCTCAACTCTTGTCGGCATGATGGAGTCAAGCCCCCGCCGGGCGGCCAGGAAGGGCCGCAGGCGGCGACTAATCTCCGTCCCCAAGAGGCGGGCGGAGGCGGTCGCGGAGCGCAGAGCAGAGGGCGCGCCGTGTCCCGTCATGGGCTTGGAGCCCGACCTTCTTGTCTGGTCGGCCCCCTCTGCGCATCGCCCGCATGGGCACCGGAGGCGTCCGGTCAGCCCGGAGAAGTGAATGCATGCGCACGCGGTCGAAGGAAAAACCGCCGTCTGCGCTCCGAGAATCACCCGGGCGGGAGGGGGTTCCCATGCCGCGCTACATCGGGCTTGATGTGCACAAGCGCTACGTGCACGCCTGCGAGTTCCGGCCCGATCGGCCCGAAGGGCAGCAAGAAAGGCATTTCCGGTTCCCCAACACGCCCGAGGCGTGGACGGCCTTGGTGGCCGAACTGGACCGCGAAGCGGTCGTCGCCCTCGAGGTCACCGGAAATGCCTTTGAGATCTACGATACCCTGGCGCCCCACGCTGGTAAAGTTCTGGTGGCCAACGCCGTGGAGCTGAAGCGCCTGGGTTCAGGGCGGCACACAGACCGCGTGGACGCCGCGCGGCTGGCTAAGATGGCGGCGCTGGGCATCGTACCTACCGTATGGGTTCCGCCCCAGCCCCTGCGGCAGGTGCGCCGGCTGCTGAAGACACGGGAACGACTGGACAGCCAGCGCCGGGCCCTGCTCAACCAGGCGCGGGCTGCCTTGAGCCGCCACGGGATCGCTGTCCCCCGGGGTGCCGACCCCGCGGTCCTCCTGGAGCGTATGGAGGGCGTACCGCTGCCGCCGGGCGAACGGCTGGCGGTGCAGGTCACGCTGGAGGCCGCACAGGTGCTGGAGGCGCAGGTGGATGTGCTCACGGCGGAGATCGCCCGGCAGGTCGCGGAGGTGCCCGAGGTCCAGCTGCTGCTGACCGTCACGGGCGTGGGGCTGTTGACGGCGGCCACCGTCTGGGCCAAGTTGGGCGATCCCGGGCGGTTTCGTGGTCCCAAGCAGGTGGCGCGGTACGCGGGGCTCGACCCCTCGGTCGACCAATCGGGGGAACGGGACCGGCGAGGGCGCATCAGCCGCCACGGGGATCGGCTGCTGCGGCGGGCGCTTGTGGAGGCGGCTTGGAGCGTGGCCCGGCATGACCAGGGGGAGCTGGGCCGGTTCTACCGCCGCCTCGCAGCGAAGAAAGGGACCAAGAAGGCCCTTGTGGCGCTGGCACGCAAGCTCTTGATCGTGGCGTGGCGGATGCTGCAGACGGGCGAGCCGTACCGGGCGCAAAAGCCGGCCACAGTGCAACGCAAGCTGGTTGGCCTGCAGCGACTCGTGCGCCGTCGACCTGCCGATGGGGAGGTGATCCGCCGGGCGATGCTTCGTAGCTGGGCTGAGGCAGTTCAGGGCACAGCCTTGCGCTCAGGAGAGAAGCTGCAGCGAGCTTCCTGAGTAGGGGTTCCGCCCGGCGAGGGCTTGACGTCCATCAGAAGTGACGGGACACGACCGCCGGCGTTGCATCTGCTGGCGGATCGTCTGGTGCATCAACTCCAAGAGAAGCTCGTGCTTGCTGGCGAAGCGCCAGTAGATCGCGCCTTTGGTCAAGCCGGCTTCCGCTGCCACCTCGTCGAGGCTCGTTGTCTGAAAATCTTGCTTTTCCGTAAGGCGAGCCGCGGCCAAAAGGAGCCGCGCCCGCGTGTCAAGGTGTTCCGTTGCGTGGGGAGGCTGACTCTCGAAGGCGAGTTTCCTCAAAGCCTCCCGGCTTCCCACGTGCCTGCGGACGGTCGTCCAGTGGACACCCGCCAAACGGGCGACGTCGGCAAAGGTCATCTCCGCCGGCGCCTTTGTGTGCGCCAAAGCGCCATTATCCCGGCCCTCCACCCGCACCTCCGCCGGTTGCTGGTGGAACGAGGTTTCGTTGGCCGCGGGCGAAAGGCCGCGCGCGACAGATGCAGCAATCGATTACATCCAATTGTCATCTTGGACATGCCGCACAATATTGGCATCAAAGGAGGATTATGCAAGGTTCCGCAGAAACAATCGGTAATCGATTACGAGACCGCCGCCGGCCGGCGGGCGGCAAACCGTTGCGGGGCGCGGGAGGAGGCGGGCGCCATGCGCTTTGGGGTCAACACCTTCATCTGGGAGTCGCCGTTGTCTACGGCCCACGTGGAGCCCTTGGCCGACAAGGCCGCGCAGCTCGGGTGCCAGGTGCTGGAGCTGGCGTGTGAAGACCCGGCGCTGATCGATTTCCCGCGGGTGCGGGACGTGCTGGCGGCCCGGGGGCTCGAGCCCATCGTCTGCGGCGCCTTCGGCCCCGGCCGGGACATCTCCAGCGACGATCCCGCCAACCGGGAAGGCGGCATCGCCTACATCCGCCAGCTCATCGACGCGGCGGCCGTCCTGGGCGCGGGATTGGTCTGTGGGCCCATGTACTCGCAAACCGGCAAAGCCCGCCTCCTGCCCGACGAGGAACGCCGGGCCGAACGCCGGCGGGCGGCCGCTGCCTTGCGGGAGCTGGCCGGCTACGCGGCCGAGCGGGGCGTCCGCCTGGCCCTTGAGCCCCTCAACCGCTTTGAAACCGACATGATCAACACGGCCCGCCAGGGGATGGACTTTTTGGCCGAGGTGGATCACCCCGCGGTGGGCCTGCATCTCGACACCTTCCACATGCACATCGAGGAGAAAAACTCGGCCGACGCGGTGCGCCTGGCGGGGGACCGGCTGTACCACTTTCACGCGTGCGAGAACGACAGGGGCATCCCGGGCACCGGCCAGGTGGCCTGGGAAGCCATCGCGGCGGCGCTCAAGGAAATCGGCTACCGCGGCCCGGTCGTTATCGAGTCCTTTACGCCCAAGGTGCGCACCATCGCCCAGGCGGTGTGCCTGTGGCGGCCCATCGCGCCGGACCAAGACACCATCGCCCGGGAAGGCCTAGCCTTCCTGCGGCGGCTGCTGGCGGACTAAAGGGGAACGGGTTGGGACAGCGGCGGGCAGGGGAAATCCGTGGACGGGGGCCGGAGGGATGGCGGCGAACACCACCCCCGCACAGCAAGGCCGGCGGGACGGTCCGCCCATCCTTGAGATGCGGGGCATCACCAAGCGGTTTCCGGGCGTCGTCGCCCTGGACGGCGTGTCCTTTGACGTGCGGGCCGGCGAGGTGCACGCCCTGGTCGGGGAGAACGGTGCGGGCAAGTCCACCCTGATGAAGATCCTGAGCGGGGCCTACACCCCTGACGAGGGCACCTTGCTTTTTGAGGGCGAGCCCATCTCCTTCTCGCATCCGTGGGAAGCCCAGCAGAAGGGCATCAGCATCATCTACCAGGAGTTCAACCTCCTGCCGTACCGGACCGTGGCCGAAAACATCTTTCTCGGCCGGGAGCCGGTCCGCCGGGGGCTGCTGGACTACGGCAAGCTGTACCAGGACACGGCGGAGCTTCTGGCTCGCCTGGGAGTCGACCAGTGGATTCGTCCCGACACCCTGGTCAAGGATTTGTCCGTGGCCCGGCAGCAGCTCGTGGAGATCGCCAAGGCCCTCTCGTTTTCGTCCAAGGTGCTGGTCATGGACGAGCCGACGGCGGCCTTGACCGACCGGGAAGTCGAACTGCTCATGGAGCTCGTGCGCCGCCTGCGGGACGAGGGCCTGGGCATCGTGTACATCTCCCACCGCTTCAAAGAAATCTTTGCCATCGCCGACCGCATCACGGTCCTCAAAGACGGCCGCAAGGTGGGCACCGTGGACGCCGCGGACGTCACGCCCGACGACCTGATCCGGATGATGATCGGCCGGCCGCTGGAAACCTTCTACCCCGAATACGCGCGGCCCGAAGAGATCGGCGAGCCCGTGCTCGAGGTGGTGGGCGGCGGCAATGACGTGCTGGACGACATCCACCTGACGGTGCGGGCCGGTGAGATCGTGGGCGTCGCGGGCTTGCAGGGTTCGGGCCGGACGGAGCTGTTGCGGGCCATCTTTGGCGTACAGCCCTTCACCCGGGGCATAGTGCGGCTGCGGGGCCACGAGGTGCGCATCCGCTCGCCCCTGGACGCGGTGCGGCTGCGCATCGGATTCCTCACCGAAAACCGCAAGGAAGAGGGACTCGCCCTGCTGCAGCCGGTGCGGGACAACGTGCTGCTGGTGCACCGGGCGCTGCGGGCCCTCTTGGCCCGGGCCAACGGCGGACCGTCGGTGGCAGAGCTGGCGAGCCGGGTGGACCTGCGGGCGGCGGGCCTTGACCAGGAAGTCCAGTACCTGAGCGGCGGCAACCAGCAAAAGGTCGTGCTGGCCAAGTGGCTGGCGGTGGACGCGGATGTGCTCCTGTTCAGCGACCCCACGCGGGGCATCGACGTCAACGCCAAGGCCGCGATTCACCGCCTCATCCGGTCGCTGGCCCGGGGGGGCAAGGCGATTCTCTTGGCCAGCTCGGAGCTGCCGGAGATCATCGGCATGAGCGACCGCATCGTGGTCATGTGGGACGGGCGCATCCACGGCGAGCTGCCGGCGGGCGCAGCGGAAGCCGAGATCATGGCGCTGGCCACAGGCCAGCGGAGAGGCGCCACAGGCCAGCGGGGAGGGAGGCCGGCGTGAGCCGCCCGCTGATCCACCGGAAACCGGGCCGCCTCGCGTTGCCGCCGACGTTTCTGTTCCTGGCCGGGGCGTTCGCAGCGGCCTGGCTGCTGGTTTCCCTGTTTGGGCGGGGGCAATTTTTGTCCGCGGCCAACATCACCAACATCTTCATCCGCTCGGTGGCGTTGGGCATCGTCGCGGTGGGCCAGAGCTTCACCATACTGGGGGGCTCCATCGATTTGTCGGTGGCCCACCTTATCAGCGTCACCGCCGTGATGTCGTCCTTCATCATGCAGGGCGACTCGGCCAACATCGCCCGGGCCGTGGCCGTGGTGGTGGCCATCGGGTTGGGCGTGGGGCTCTTGAACGGCCTCATCATCACCAAGCTGCGGGTCAACGCCCTCATCGCCACGTTGGGGACGGGGCTTTTTATGCAGGGGCTTTTGAGCACCAGCTTCCAGAATTTCGCCGGTGCGGTGGCGCCCGAGTTTGAGGTGTTCGCGTACGGCACCTGGGGGCCCGTGCCCATCCCGGTGGCGGTGCTCCTGGTGGTGGCGGCCCTGGGCGTGCTGGTCATGCACCGGACCCGCTTTGGGGCTTACCTCTACGCGGTGGGGGGAAACCGCGAGGTCGCCCGCCTGTCGGGCCTGCGCACCGACCGGGTGCTCATCGGCGCCCACGTCATCGCCAGTCTCAGCGCGGTGCTGACGGGGCTTTTCATCGCGGCCCGCCTGGGGGCGGGGGCCCCTTGGGTGGGGCAGGACGGGGTGTATGACCTCGAGTCCATCGCCGCGGTGGTGGTGGGCGGCACGGCCCTGGCCGGCGGCCGGGGCGGGGTGCTGGGGACGCTGGCGGGCGTGCTCATCTTCAGCATCATGGACGCCATGTTCAATCAGCTGGGGACGGGCGCGTTTCTCAAGCAGGTGTTTCGCGGTCTGATCATCATCGCCGCGGTGGCCAGCTATTCGTTCCGGTCCAAAGAGGAAGTCAGTTGAGGGGATGAGGGGCGGTTGACCCGATGAGCGACGGGCACCCGACGAGAGTCCAAGAGGCTATCCGGGGCACCGCCGGCGGGCGATGGCGGGAGGTGCTGCGCCGGCTGCCGCCCATCTTTGTGGTGCTGCTCGCGATCTGCGTCTGGATCAGTTTCCTCAACCCGCGTTTCGCCACGGTGCCGGGCATCATGTCCTTTCTGATGCGGGCGGCGCCGGCGGCTATCCTGGCGGCCGGGCAGCTGTTCGTCATCGTTTCGGGCGGCTTTGACCTGTCGGTGGGGTCCCTCATCACCCTGGTGGTGCTGGGCAGCTCCATGCTCATCGGGGGCGATCCGGCCAACACTTGGTGGGTCATCGCCGTCATGTTCCTCATCGGCATCGCGGTGGGCGTCTTCAACGGGGCCGTCACCAGCTGGCTGCGGGTGCCGTCCTTCATCACCACCCTCGGCATGCTGGTCACCTTGAAAGGCTTCGCGCTGCTGTGGACGGGCGGGGCGCCCCGGGGGTTTTTGCCCAACAACTTCCGGGTTTTCGGCCGCAGCCGGGTGACGGGCATCCCGGGGCTGGAGCAAGTGCCCTACGCCGTCATCATCCTGGTGGTGACGGCGGTGGCGGCCGGGTACCTGCTGCACCGCACAGGGTGGGGCAAGCAGCTCATCGCCCTGGGCGACAACCCGCGGGCGGCGCGGCTTTCGGGGGTGCCGACGGCCCGGGTGCGCATCGGGGCCTTCATCGCTTCGTCCACTTCGGCGGTCATTGCCGGGATTCTCTTGGGCGGCTTCTCCGGCGTGTCCACCAACGTGGGCGACGGGCAGGAGCTTTCGGCCATCTCCGCCACGGTCCTGGGCGGGGCCAAGCTGCTTGGCGGGCGCGGCACCATGGCGGGGGCCGTGGCCGGCGCGCTGACGCTGCAGGCCCTGTTTACGCTTTTGAACCTGCTGGGCTGGCCCAAGCCCTTGCGGGACGGGCTGCAGGGGCTGATTATCATCGCGGCCGTGGCCTACACCGCCTGGCGGGAGCAGCGGCGCTGACGGTCCAGTCCCGCGGGGCACCGGAGGCGGCCCTTCGCGGGGCGCTGGCCGGGCCCCGCCGACTTGCGGGGGTCCGCAGGCCGCCCGCCGGCGGGCCCATGGGCACCTTCGGGCAAAGGGGGGATGCCAGGGGAAAGAGGCGGCAAAACCCGTGGACAGCCGAGTTGGGGGGCGCGCACAGCGGGGCGGCCGGGCCCGACCAGCCGCCGGCAACCGGCGGGGGCCAGGCGCCCGGGAAAGGGCAAAACGCGAAAGGAGGAACCGCGGATGGAGCGCAGGAAGTTGGTCGCGTTGGCTTTGACGGCCGCGTTGCTGCTTGGGGCCGTGTCGCCGTGGGCCACGGCGCAGAGGGTGTCGGAGTTCTGGGATCCCGAGGAGTTCGAGCGCCAGCTGCGGCTGTTGGACGCTGAACCGGTGGGCCCGGCGGACAAGCCGTGGCTGCAGGCCTTGGAGCCCACCTGGGTGGACACGTCCCAGTACAAGAAGGACCCGCCGTGGACCATCTGCTTCTCCAACGCAGGCCTCTTCAACCCGTGGCGGGTGGTCGGTTTCACCACCATGCAGGCGGCGGTGGAGGCCAATCCCCTGATCGAAGAGTTCATCGTGTTGGACGCGGAAGGCCGCGACGAGAAGCAGATCGCCGACATCGCGGACCTGGTGGCCAGCGGGAACTGCGACCTGCTCATCGTGTCGCCCATGACCACCGCGGCCCTCACGCCGGCGGTGGAGCGGGCCGCGCAGCAGCTGCCGGTCATCGTCTTTGACCGCGGCGTCAACACCCGGGCGCCCATCACCTTCATCAGCCCCATCGGCGGCTACGCCTTTGGCGCCCAGGGCGCGCGCTTCATCGCCGAGCAGCTGCCCGACGGCGGCAAAGTGCTGGCGCTGCGCATCTCGCCGGGCGTGGACGTCCTGGAGACCCGCTGGTCGGCGGCGGAGCGCATCTTTGCCGAGACGAACCTGGAGATCATCGGCGTCGAGTTTACCAACGACGACCGGGCGGTGGCCAAGTCCATCGTCACCGACTATCTGCTGCGCTACGGGCAGATCGACGCGGTGTGGATGGACGCGGGCGCGACCACGGTGGCGGTCCTGGAGGCCTTTGAGGATCTGGGGTACGACATCCCCATTTTCACCGGCGAGGATCAGCAGGACGTGTTGACGAAGTGGTACGAGGAAGGCCTGACGGGCATCGCGCCCACGTATCCCACGTTCCAGTGGCGCACCGCCATCGAGGCGGCCGTGATGGTGCTGTCCGGCCAACCGGTCCCCGGCCCTGAGTGGAAGCTGCCGCAGCCGACGATCACCAACGAAAACTTGGCCCAGTACCTGCAGTACAATATGCCGCCGCAGCACTACGCCTTGTGCGGCTGCGAGGACTTGCCGGGCTATCCCGAGCGCTGGGGCGGCCGCCGCTGAGGCCGCGGCGCCAGGAGCACGGCTAAGGGCAAGGTGACGTGAGCCAGCAGGGGGGGCCCCACGGCCCCCTCCTCGTTTCCTGCACCGGCCGGAATCGCGCCGGTGGCCTGCGGGCGGCCCGGCCATTGTTGCGCGCGACCCGCGGCGGCGCCCGCACGGCGCTGGTTTCACCATGAG
This sequence comes from Limnochordales bacterium, assembly GCA_035304545.1. Taxonomy (GTDB): domain Bacteria; phylum Bacillota; class Limnochordia; order Limnochordales; family ZCTH02-B6; genus ZCTH02-B6. The sequence continues at coordinate 8,342 of DATGPV010000023.1, forward strand.
GTGGAGCTGATCGGCTTTGGTGACGATGAAGGACGTGGCCCGCCTGGCGGGGGTGTCCACGGCCACAGTGTCCCGGATTCTCAACTCGCCCGACGCGGGTCGCCCGGAAACCCGGCGCCGGGTGGCGGCCGCGGTCAAGAAGCTGGGCTACGAGCCCAACGTGTCTGCCCGCAACCTGCGCATCAACCGCACGGCCACCATCATCGTGGTTCTGCCCGACATCAACAACCCGTTCTTTTCCTTCATCGTCCGGGGCATCGAGGATGTGGCCCATGAGCAGGGCTTTTCGGTGCTGTTGTGCAACACCGACAACGACCTGGAGCGGGAGCTCCAGTACACCAAGATCATCGGCCGCCGGGGGGCCGATGGGGCGATTTTCTTGACGGCCCGCGTGAGCAGCCCCCACATCCTCAAGATGGCCGAGCGGGTGCCGGTGGTGCTGGCGTGCGAGTACATCGACGGTGCGGTGTCGCAGGTGTCCATCGACAACGTGGGCGCGGCCATGGACGCGACGCGGCACCTGATCCAGCTGGGCCACCGGCGCATCGCCTACGTCAACGGGCCGCCCGACGTCATCCTGAGCCGGGACCGGCTGCGGGGCTACACCCTTGCCCTGCAGCAGGCGGGGCTGCCGGTGCGGGAGGAGCTGGTCGTCACCGGCACGTTTTACCTGGAGAGCGGCGTCGAGGCCGCCCGGCGGCTGCTGCGCCTGCCCGAGCCGCCCACGGCCGTGTTTTGCGCCAACGACGAGATGGCCATCGGTTTCATCCGGGAAGCGGAAGCCATGGGCCGCCGGGTGCCCGACGACGTGGCGGTGGTGGGCTTTGACGATATCCGCTTTGCGGCCTTCTACCGCCCGGCGTTGACCACGGTGGCACAGCCTATGTACGAGATCGGCCGGCGGGCAGCTCGGCTGCTCCTGGACCAGGTGGGCGGCAAGGCCGACGGGCCCCAGAGCATCGTTTTGCCTCACCGCCTCGTGGTGCGGGAAAGCTGCGGCGGCGCCGGCACGGACTCGCCGGGGAGGACGGGATGAAGGTGAGGTCCGGGAGGCGCAGCGCTTTGGCATTGGCTGGGCATGGGGCATGAGCCTGACCGGGCGAGATGGATGGCCGGGGGGATTCCGGGCGGGCTTGGCGAAAGGCAGGAGGCAGAACATTCCCAAGGGGGCAAAGGGCACAGCCGTGGCAGCGCCGGTCGTCGTGTTTGGTGAGGCGCTCGTTGACGTGTACTCCCGTGGCTTTGAGCAGCAGCAAGACGGCCGCAGGACCTTTCGCTTTGAAGGTGTCATGGGCGGGGCCCCCACCAACGTAGCCGTCCACCTGGCCCATGGAGGCCAGCCGGTGTCTTTGGTCGCCGGCTTTGCCGACGATCCCCTCGGCGCGGACTTGCGGCGTTTCTTGGCGGAGTGGGGCATTGACCTGCGCTACAGCGTTGTGCATGAGCGGTCGAGTACCCCCCTGGCCATGGTGGCCCTGGGCCCTGCAGGCGAGAGGACCTTCCGTTTGTACCTGCGGGGCACCGCGGCGGAGCAGATGTCGCCGGGGGACCTGCACCCCGATGTGGGCCGCGATGCGGAGTGGTTTCATTTTGGCTCGGTGCTCTTGTCTTTCCCGAGGACCCAGGCCGTGACGGAGGAATTGCTCCGGCGCTGCGGGCAAGCCGGCGCCATCGTCTCCTACGACATCAACGTGCGGGCCGACGTGTGGGCCGGCGGGGCGGCAGACCCCCGGGCCATGCTGGATGTGCTCCCCCAGGTGGACGTTTTAAAAATCAGCGACGAGGATATGGCTCTGTTGGCCAGTCTGGGTGTGGCAGAGCTGGAGCACCCTAAGGCACTGTTCCGCTACGGCTGCCGCCTCATTGCCTACACGCAAGGCCCGGCCGGCGCTGCCATCTTGACGCCCACGGCCGCCGTGGCGATCCCGGCACCCCAGGTGGACGTGGTGGACACCACGGGCGCGGGGGACGCCTTTATGGCCGGGCTCATCACCGCGTTGCGGGCTCACGGCCTCCGGCGCCGGGCCGACTGGCCCGCGGAAATCAGCCCGGTAGTGCTGCAGGTTGTGGGGGAAGCGGCCTCCCGCACGGCCGCCTCGGTGCTGACTCACCATGGCGCCTTGCCCCGCCGGCCGCAGCGCCTTGTGTAGCCCTGTCTTTGCTGCAGCCCTGTCTTTGAAACGCCTTCCAACCTTGAAACGCCTTCCGTCTAACCTTTTCCGCCTCACGGTATCTAGCCTTTTCCTCCTCACGGCAGCCGTTCGGGCCATAGCTGCAGATTGAGCACTGTGCCAGAGGGGCGGATCCCTGGGGAATCCCGAGGAGAGGAGCCCTAGATAATCCCGGGAGGAGGACCCTTGAGAATCCCTTTGGCGCGTGCCTCGGCGTGAGTGTTGAAAAGACGCGCCAAGAGTCCGTGGGGGATCTTGCAGGAGTTTGCGCATAGATTGCGAATAAGACCGGTGAAGAAGCAAAGATGATGCGCAAATTTGCAGTTGAGCGCCAGCCGCGATGGGTTTCCTTGGCAATGGTCCCTGCAGGTGGATGGGTGCTTTGAACGGATTTCCGGATGGCAGCAGCAGCCGGGGAGGGCGCGGGATGCGTCGCGTGCGCTTGCGGGACATCGCTGAAGTGCTCAACGTGTCTGAGTCTACGGTGTCCCGGGCCCTGAACAACCGTCCCGGAGTGAACAATGAGATGCGCGAGCGCATCTTCCGGGTCGCCCAGGAGCTGAACTATCCCTTTCACCCGGTGAATCCCGGCGCGGGACCCCGGCGCCGGATCGGCCTGGTGTTTCCCGACATTTCCAACACTTACTTTGCCACCGTCAGCTACGGCATCGCCAGTGTGCTGGGTCCCGACGGGGCGCTGTCCTTTGTGGTGGGCACCGATGAGGACGCGGAGAGCGAAGCCCAGTATGTGCGGGCCCTCATCGAGCAGGGCGTGGACGGTATGATCGCCGCCCCGGCCGCCGGATCCGGGCAAGTGTACCAGGAGGCGCTGGCGGCCGGCGTGCCCCTGGTGTTTGTGGACCGCCGCCATCGGCACTTGCCGGTGCCGTCGGTCACCTTGGACAATCGGGATGCCATCTTTCAGGCCGTGCGCAGGCTGCATGAGTTGGGGCACCGCCGCGTGGCCCTCATTGCCGGTGATCCCGAGATCTATACCGGGTATGAGCGGGAGCAGGGGTTCCGGGAGGCCATCGACCTTCTGGGGTTGAGGCCTGAGGATTGCCCCATCGCGTACGGGCAGTTCCGCGTGCCTACCGCCTACCAGGCCGCCCGGGATACCATCCTCTCCAGGCGGGTCACCGCGATCATCGCCACCAGCAACAAGACCACCGTGGGAGTGCTCAAGGCCATCAAGGAGCTGGGCTTGCGCACCCCCGACGACGTGTCCGTCATCGGCTTCGATGACCAAGAGTGGACCGCGGTGTTCGAGCCGCCCTTGAGCGTCGTGTCCCAGCCGGCTTTTACCATGGGGGTGCTGGCGGCCAACCTCCTGCTGCAGCGCATCCAGGGCAGTCCCCGGCAAGAAAGCGTGGTGCTCAAGGCGGAAATCCTCTGGCGCGAGTCGGTGGCGGAGGTGAGCACCCGTGGGGCGGAGGGCTGATGGCCTCGAGGCCCCGGGTTTCATCGACCTCGCGGGGCCGTGGGACGTTTGCTTTTATCCGCGGGAACTGGCACCCGAGGAGGCCTTGCCCCACCGGGTCGGTCCTTTTGACGCCGTAGTGCCGGTGCCGGGCTACTGGCAGGCAGCCGGCCTGCCTGCCGAGGGCACCGCGGTGTACCGCAAGATCTTTTCGCTGCCGTCGCCAAACCGTCAGTACTCCCTCTACCTGGCCGGTGCCGACCATTGGGCGGAATTTTGGCTGAACGGCGCGTATGCCGGCGCCATCGAGGGCATCGACGCGGTGTTTCACCACGATGTTTCGGAGCTGCTGAGGCCCGGCAGCAATGAGCTGATGGTGTTTGTCACCTCAAAGCTCCCTGAGCGGCCCGAACGCAAGTCCGACGTCAAGGGCGCCGGACTGCATTGGGACTGCATCCCCCACCGGCAGGGCCCTGTGGAGGACCCGCTGGTGCCGTCCGCGGCCAACGCCCACTACCCGTCGCCCGCCGTGGCTACGGGCGGCTTGACGGGTCCGGTGGGCCTCATTCCCCACAACGGGACCCTGGTGCGCCAATGGCGGGTGTTGACGGAGCTGGAAAGCGAATTGCGGCAGGGCCTTGTCCATGTCGAGATGGACATCGTGCACCGGGAACTGCCCGACACAGCCGTCCCGGCTCAGGAGGATTCCGCCGCCGCTGTCCCGTCGGCGCCCGGCGCGGGTGCACCCGTCCTGGCCACCGCCACCCTGCGCCTGGTGCCGGGCAACTTTTCCGGCCCCTCGTGGGAGTCCACGCACGTCCTGAGCCTCCGTCCCGGGAGCAACCGGGTCCGCTTTAGCGTCACCGTGAACGAACCCGCCTTGTGGTGGCCCCGGGGGGTTGGCCTGCCGCGGTTGTACGTGGCGGAGCTGGAGGTGGCCGCCGGCGGGCAGCCTGTGCCCGTAGTGCCGGCGCGGCTTTGGACCGGCTTTCGCCGCATCGATTGGCAGGAAGACTGGCGGCTCAGCATCAACGGCCAGCGCTTGTTTTTGCGGGGCGTCAACTACATGGCGTCGGTGTTTCACCGCACCGTGGACCAGGCACAGATTGAGGCCGATGTGGGACATATTTTGGAACTCAACGCCAATGCGGTGCGGGTCTTTGGCCACGTGGCCGCGCCGGGCTTCTATGAGCTGTGTGATCGGCACGGCATCTTGGTGTTCCAAGACCTCCCCTTCCAGTGGGGCTACAGCAACACGCCGGAGTTCATCGGCCGAGCCCAGCGGGCGGCGCGGGCCATCGTGGCCGCCAAGGGTCATCACCCTTGCATTTACCTGTGGTGCGTGCACAGCGAACCCCGCTACCTGGACTACAACAAGTTGACGGCGGTCGTGTCCCGGGCGGTGCGGGACGAGGATCCAACCCGGCCGGTGGTGCGCAACAGCGTGCTGGCGCTCGCGGGCCCCGAGCCGCCGTCGGTGCTGGACTTTGACCGGTTTCAGCACATGGCCGAGGATGATCACCCCAACTTGAGCATTGCCTGGTACGGCTGGTACTGGGGGCCCATTGAGCAGGTGGTCCATCACCGGCCCCGCTTTGTCACCGAGTTTGGTGCCCAGGCAGTGCCCGAAACCGGGGCGCTGCCGGAGGTGCTGGCCCGGCGGGATCCGGACGAACCGGTGCCGCCCGCAGCCGACCTGGCCCAGGCCGGGTTTCAGCTGGATGTGTTTGAGCGGGCGGCGGGGGTGCGGCCCGCCCGCTGGCGGGAGCTGGTGCAGGCGTCCCAGGCCCATCAAGCCCGGGTGATGGAATACGCGGTGGAGACGTGGCGGCTGGCCCAGTTCCAGCCGGTGAACGGCTGTTTTGCCTTTCACTTGGTGAGCACGTATCCGTCCGCCGACTGGTCCTTGATGGATGTGGGGCGGCAACCGAAAGCCGCCTATTGGGTGCTCAAGGACAAGTTCCAGCCCGTGCTGGTGTTGGCCGATCTCGTGGACGCCGCCGGCCAGGCGGTGACGTTGCGGCTGGTGGCGGTCAACGACCTGGCCGAGGACGTGCCGTGGACCGCGGCCGCGGTGGCCTTCGTGGACGCGGCGGGCCGGGTGCTGGAGGAGCGGGTGCTGAACGCGCCTCCCGGCAGCGTCCTTGGCGGCCAAAGGGTGCAAACCCTCGGTCAGGTCGCTTTTCCCAAAGAGGCGGCGGCCCAGGCTGCCGAGGCGAGGGCGTCTTTGCAGTTGGCCGTGGACCCCTT
>DATGPV010000024.1:0-51301 GCA_035304545.1 Limnochordales bacterium
GACACCGCCGTCGACACGCGGAGCATGTCGGTGGGCGTCTCATCCTCATCCTTAAACTTCACGTTGCCCCCAAGGCGCAACCACTTCAGGGGCGCGTCGATATTGCCCAGGTCGTAATCACGCGCCGCCGTGACAGTGACAGGCCCAGCCTGGAGGACGCCCTTGTACTTTAGAGTGACGCTGGCGTCGCCAGTCAAGTCCGACTCAGCGCGGACCCGGCCTTCGAAGCTCCAGTTGTCCCCGGACTCATCGAAGTTCAGGTCCAGTCGCAGTTCGGGGCTCAACTCGTAGGGCCCACTGAACTCGCTCGAGTCCTCAGCGTTTTCGAAAACAACCTTCAGCCGGCCCTCCAGCGTCGGCGAGGCGGCCAGCGACGTGCCAGCCAACGCCAGCACCAGCACCAGGGCCAGTGCAAACCACTTTCTCACCTTTGATCCCCCTCAGTTGTTTTTGAGATGATGTGCTGCTGACTGGACAGGCAACAACCGGGAGGATCCGCTGGACAAAGTGTCCCTGTTTCCTTTGCCCTGTGTCCTCCGCCCGTTGCCTCGATCGCCCCGCCGCCGTGGCCGTCGGCCAACTGACGGGTGCACCTCCTTTCCTGCCGCGGCCCCCGGGGTGCGATCCGTCCAGCGCCCACTGCAGGGCATGCACGGGTCTATTTCTATTCCCTGTAAGTTTCTCCTGCCGTTTCCGGGCAACAGTCGCAACTTTTTTCGCGTAAAAAGCGCGCCCCACCCGCGGCCGGGCTTTGCCGGCCCATGGCCCCGCCGGCGACTGTATGCGGCCGCCTGCCCCTCTATTCGTAGCTTAAGGCCTGCACGGGATCGAGGCGGGCCGCCTTGGCCGCCGGGTAAATGCCAAAGAACAGGCCCACCCCGGCCGAAAAGCCCAAGGCCACCGCCACCGATTCGCTGCTGATGATCCCCGGCCAGCCGCCGTAGTGGCCGATGATCTGGGCCCCAACCCAGCCCAGGCCCACGCCGATGACGCCGCCCACCGCCGCCAGGGTCACGGCTTCTGTTAAGAACTGAAACAAGATCGTTCGCCGCTTTGCACCCAGGGCCTTGCGGATGCCGATCTCCCGGGTGCGCTCGGTGACCGAGATGAGCATGATGTTCATGATCCCGATGCCGCCCACCAGCAAGGCGATGCTGGCGATGCCGCCCAGCATGATGGACAGCGTCTGGGTAATGGAGGACATGGTTTCCAACAACTGGTCCTGGCTGCTCACCCGGAACCGCCGGTCATCCCCCAGGCGGCGGGTGAGGAAAAACCGCACCTGCTCCACGGCGTCCCCAGCCCGTTCCGACGCAACGGCCTGGGCCGCAAAATAGGACACGCTGCGGGTCTTGGCGATGCGTTCCATCATGGTGGAAACCGGCAAGTACAGCTGCATGTCGAAATCGCCGCCCAAGGCCTGGCCCCGGGGCGCCATGACGCCCACCACCCGCAGGGCCTGGCGGCGCTCGCCCACAACGGCAATCACTTCCTGGCCGATGGGATCCCGGTCTTCAAAGAGCTCGGCGGCCAGCTCCGAACCGAGCACCGCCACCGGCAGCTGCTGGCTCACGTCCCAGTCGCTGATGAACCGTCCCCGGTCTACGGCGTAGTTCATCACGATGACATACGGGGGCGTCACCCCCACCAGGTTGGCCTGGACGTTGACGCCGCCTGCAAAGAGAAGCCCCCGGCCCGTCACCACAGGCACCACGTTGACGACGTCGGGCAGCCGGCTTTCCATCTCCTCGGCCATGGCCACGGTGAACACGCTGCGCACTTCTTCCTGCACCCGCCCGCTGCTGCCCCGGGGCACGGCCGGGAAGACGGTGATCAGGTTGGAGCCCAGCTGGGCGATGTTGGACAGCACCACCTGCTGGCTGCCGGTGCCGATGGACACCACGCTCACCACCGCGGCCACGCCGATGATGATGCCCAGCATGGACAAGATGGAGCGCAGCGTGTTGGCCCGCAGGCTGTGGATGGCGGTGCGCAGCGTATCCCAAAGGCTCACGGTCCGGCCACCCCCTGCTCCAACGCCGGCTCCTCCGATGGCCCGGCGTGGGGCGGCCGTTCCCCGGCGGCCCCCGGCGCCGCCGGCCCCGGGCGGGGCGCCAGCCGCTCGTCCCGGACGATGCGGCCGTCGCGGATATGAATGATCCGGTGGGTGCGGGCCGCCACTTCGGGGTCGTGGGTGACGATGACGATGGTGTGGCCCGCCGCGTTGAGCTGGGCAAACAGCTGCATGATTTCGGCCCCGGTCTTGGTGTCCAGGGCGCCGGTGGGCTCGTCGGCCAACAGCACCGCCGGCTTGTTGGCCAAGGCCCGGGCGATGGCCACCCGCTGCTTTTGGCCGCCCGAAAGCTCGTTGGGCCGGTGGTCCACCCGGTCCCCGAGGCCCACCGCCTCCAGCAACGCCAAGGCCCGCTGCCGGCGCTCCTTGCGGCCCACCCCGGCGTAGACCAAGGGCAATTCCACGTTTTCCACCGCGGTCAGCCGGGGCAGCAGGTTGAACTGCTGAAATACAAAACCGATTTTGCGGTTGCGGATCTCCGCCAACCGGTCGTCGCTGGCCCGGGTGATCTCTTCGCCGTCCAAGACCACCGTGCCGGAGGTGGGCCGATCCAGGCAGCCCATGATCTGCATCAGCGTCGACTTGCCCGAACCCGACGGCCCCATAATGGCCACGAACTCGCCCCCTTCGATGGTAAAGGAGACGCCCCGCAGCGCATGCACCTGAACGGCCCCCATATCGTACACCTTGGTCACGTCCCGGGCCGCGAACATCACCGCCACCACGGACCCTCCTAACGGAACGGCAAGCCGGGCATCCGCCCGGGGAACCCGCCCGGCCCCCGCAGCGCGCTGCCGCTGCTGCCCGCCGCCGCAGCCGTCCCGCCGCCCCGGTAGTTGAGGGCCACAACCACATCGCCCACCGCGACGCCCGAACGGATTTCCACCCACGAGCCGTCGGACAAGCCGGTTTCCACAGGGACGACCTCGGTCTCTCCGTTCACCAGGCGCGTCACCGAACGGACGCCGCCCTCTTCCCAAATGGCCTCCACGGGCACCACCGGCACGCCCCGGGCCTCGGCCACCGTGATCTGGACCGTGGCCGTGTAGCCGGGCCGCAAGAAGGGATCGGTTTCCAAGAACTCCACCGTCACCGGCACGGTCACGACGCTGCCCGACACGTTGGCCACCAGGCTGACTTCCTTGACCACCCCGGAGCGCACCCGTCCGGGGTCGGCGTCCAGCCGGATCGCGGCGGGCTGGCCCGGCTGCACCTGGCCGATGTCCAGCTCGTCCACAGCCACCTCCACCTGGAACACCGTGTCGTCCATGAGTTGGACCACGGCTTCGTCGGTGTTCACCGTCTGGCCGGGGTCCACCAACACCTGGGTGACGACGCCGGCAAAGGGGGCCCGCAGGTAGGTCTGCTCCAAGGCCTCCTGGGCCAGCTGCATGTCGATCTCCCGCTCCCGCACCGTGTTGGGCGCCCCGTCGATGCGGGCCACTTCGTAGGCGTTGCGGGCTTGGAAATAGGCCAGCTCCTGCTGGCGGTTGTCCAGCACCGCCAGCACCTCCCCGGCCTCCACCCGCTGACCGGGGGCCACCCGCACCTCCTGCACCCGCCCGCCGGTGCCGAAACGCAGATCGACCAGGCGCGCCGGCTGCACGTTGCCCGTAGCCGTGATGGTGCGCACGATATCCCCTTGCCGGACGGTGATGGTGGGCAGATCGGCCACACCCGCTTCCTGAACCCGGCCGCCCGCGAGCCGGCTGGCCACCCGCTCGCCCAGGCCGGTAAAGGCCGCCGCCGCGATCACCACCGCCGCGACGGCCAGCGCCCACCACCACTTTTTCCGCCCCACGTCCCTCACTCCCCGCTGAGGGCGCTCCAGTCCACGGCGCCCTGCAGGATCTGCAGTTCCAGCCAGCGGTTTTGGTACGCCCAGGTGGCCTCCTGCCAGGCCAGCTCCGCCCGGGCCCGGGCCCGCTGGGCCGCAGCCGCCTGGTCCGGCGTGGCCGCAGGCACCGGCAGCGCCAGCTGGCGCTGGACCGCCGTCCATTCCAACTCGGCCCGGGCCAGCTCCAAACGGGCGATTTCCACCTGCCGGCGGGCATCTTCGAGTTGAAACATCAATTCCTCCACCTGTTGCTGCACGTCGCGGCGGGCCTCCTCCAGAGCTTCCTGCGCCCGTGCGACGGCGTCTTCCCGGGACGCCACCGCGAGGCGCCGCTGGCCGCCGTCCAGCAGCGGATAGCTGGCCTGCACGCCCACCTGCCAGCCCGGCTGCTCCCGGTCCTGCTCTTGCTGGCCGCGGGTCATGTAGCTCACGCTGAAGTGGGTCTCCAGCCCCGACCGCGCCCGTTCCGCCGCCAGCTGGAGCCGGGCCGTTTCCACCGCTTCCCGCCGCTCCCACACGTCCACGCTGCGGGCCACCGCCCGGGCGACCGCCGCCTCCACGGCGTCCACCGGCGGCATGGCCAGCCAGTCCCACGGAATTTCGAATTCGTAATGCCCTTGGTCCTCCGCCAAGCCCAGCAGCCGCAAGAGCTGCGCCCGCCGGGTCTCATAGGTCCGCTGGGCCACCGCCCGCTCCTGCTCGGCCCGCAACAGCTCCACGTCCGCGGCCAGCAGGTCGGATTCGGCGATGGTCCCGGCCGCGGCCTGCTGCTCCACGATGCCCCGGACCCGCACCGCGTCGGCGTAGGCCGCTTCGGCCAGCTCCAGGCGTCTGGCGGCCGCCGCGGTCTCCCGCAGCGCGGCCAGCGCTTCCACCCGGGCCTGCTGCCGGGCCTCCTCCAGCCGGCGCCGGCCCGCCTCCAGGCTGACGGCCGCTTCCCGCCGGGCCAGGGCGTCCTCATCCAACGACGGATCCCGGAACAGGGGGTAGCTCAAGTTCAACGTGCCCCGCACGTTGGAATCTTGGCTGCCGGTGGCTCGCTCTTGGACGGTGACCGTCGCGCTCAGCTGCAGCCCCGCGGGCAGCTTGAGCCCCGCGCTCAAGGATACCCCGGGCCGGAAGGGGTCGGCATCGCCTTCGGGCCGGATGCGCACCCCCAGCCCCTCGCTGCGCACGGTCAGGCTGGGAGCGTACGCGGCCTCCCGCTGGGCCAAAGTCCGCTCCAGGGCCGCGACTTCCCGGCGGGCTTCCCGCACCGCGGGGTGGTGGATTTCGGCCAGCGCCCAGACCTCTTCCAGGGACAGGAACACGGTTTCTCCGGCCGCCCAGGCCGGCCCGGCCAGGAGGGCCACCAAGAGCGCGGCCGCCAGCAGCGGACCGCGCCCGGCCACCGGCCGGCGGCGCCCATTCGTCACGGGGCGGGTTCCTCCCCCAGGTCCAGCGGGTGCCCGATGACGTTGAGCAGCTCCAGGCGGGCCAGCACGTAGCTGTAGATGGCTTCATGGTAGCTCTGCTCGGCGCTGCGCAGCGCCAGCTCGGCCCTGGCCCAGTCCAAGTCCGTGGTCAGCCCGGCCTCATAGCGCCGGCGGGCCACATCGTGGTCGGCCACCGCCAGCTCGTAGTCCACCACGGCCGTCTCCAGCCGCCGGGCGGCGTCGGACAAGGTGTGGTAGGCGGTGCGCACGGTGTTGTGAAAGGTCCGGGCCGCCTGCAGGGCGTTCATCTCCGCGATGCGGTACTCGTTCTCGGCCTTTTCCAGCTGCAGCGGCGCCGGGTTCTGCACCCGCAGAGCCTCCAGATCCATGGCCGCGATGCGCAGGTTGGCCTGCCGCTCCCACGCGGCGAAGGCGTGCTCCTCAGCGTAGGCCAAGGTCTCCGCCAGATCCCGCGGCCACGGCGCCTGCTCGGGCTCGTCCACCAGTTCCAGCCGGGCGTCCTCGGGCAGGCCCAACCGCAGCAAGAGGGCGCGGCGCCGGTTTTCCACGTCCCGCTGGGCCGTGTCCAAGGCCAGCTCCAAGCCCGCGACCCGGTTTTCCTCCCGCCGTTCCTCCAGGGAATGCCGCTCGCCGATGCGGACCATCTCCCGCACGATGGCCAGCTCCTCGCGGCCCAGCTCCAGCTCGCGGCGGGCGATGTCGACCTGGCGCTGGGCCTGCTTTAGATCCAGATAGTCCCTGATGACGCCGATGACCAGCTCGCGGCGGGCGGACACGTACTCGTTTTCAGCCCGCCGTTCCTCCAGCTCCTGGAGGAGGCGGTCGTAGGGGCTGACGGGCCCGCTGGCCTGCGCGATGCGGCTGTCGATGCGGGCGTTCTCCCACCGCAGGCGGGCCATGGCGTGCTCCAGGTCGTAGGCCAGGGCCAAATCCACCGCCTCCGCCAGGGTGAGGGCGATGACATCTTCCCCTTGGGCCTGCGCGAACACCTGGGCGGGGCCGGCCGCCGGCAGTCCCAGCAGCAGGGCCCCCACGGCCAAAACGACGGCAATGGTCCACGGAAACCGCCAGGCACCCGGGCACGGGCGGATGCGCCGCCGGAGGGAGGTGGGACACGGCGGGGCAGCTCCCGGCCGGCCCGGCACAGCGTTGGACATGGAACCCGCTCCTCTCTTGTCCGCCGGACGTGGGATCACGGCTCGACGGCAAACTCCAGATTGGCCAAGATTCGCTCGGCTTCCGCTTGGCTCACATCGCCCACCACCAAGAACAAGTAGCCCTCCCGCACCGCCCCCATGACCAGCACTTCCGCGCCCCGCCCGTCGGACACCCGCCGGACCATGCCTGCCAAGGCCGACGCCTGATCGTGCAGCACCTGGAAGACCGACAGCAGGTCCTCGCCGTCGTAGAAACGCAGGTGCAGGGCGGGGTTGCCGTCCACCTCGGTGATGCCGCCCCCGGTCAGCCGGTACCCGGGCGGCACGTAGGCGGGCACCGCCGGGGGCATGGGAACGTGGGGGGCCAGGGCGTGCAGGATGGAGCGCACCCGCCAAGTCACGGGATCCCGGACCACTTGGGTGCCCGGCGGCGGTTCAAAGTGAAACGCCTCCGGCGGGAAGGCCGGGTCAAACTCCACATCCGAACGCACGATCACGCCCACCAGCTGGCAGCCGGGGCCGTAGTGCTCCTCTTTCCAAGGAAAATAGTGCTCCCGGTCGATCCAGTAGCGGCTGTACGCGTAGGGCTTGCCCCCTTCCACCAGGTACGCCGGCCGGCCGCCGGGTCCCTGCACCTCGCTCCACTCCCACTGGACCGCCTTCCACCGCTGGGGATGGGGCCAAGGGCCAGCGCCCAAGGGCCGCGCCACCAGATGCCGGTCCGGCGCTTCCGCCGGCGTATGAAGCACGTAGGGCGCCCGCGAATCGTACAGCCACCGCTCCTGGCCGTTCCACACCGCGACCCGCCGGCCGTCGTCGTGATCTTCCTCTACCCGCAGCTCGGCGGGGGGCCGCCACGCGATGGCCCGGGCGACGGTTTCGACGCCGTGGCGCAGAAACTGCATGTGCAGTTCCCGGTAATACACCGGCTGCAGCCAGCGGGCCTCGTCGGCCGCCTGCAGCAGCGCCTCCGCCTGGCTGCGCACGGCGTCGGGCAAGGCCGGCACGGCCGCCGGCGCACAGGTGGGCGTCGCCCCGTGCACCATCCCGCCGGACGCCGCCAGCGCGAGGATCAGGGCCAGGGCCAGGAGGGGGCCCAGCCTGCCCGGCCGTGGGGCCGTCATCGCCCATCGCCTGCCGGCACCAGGGCCCAGTCGACCCAGTCGCCCGCGCCGGTTTCCAGCAGCGAAGCGTACAGGCTGTGCTCCATCAAGGCCGCCTCCACGGCCGGCGGCGCCGACCCGTGACCCATGCGGCTAAGGCCGTCCAGGCCCGCCCACCAGAGGGCCACCACCAAGACCGCAGCCACGCCGCCCGCGATGGCCCCTTGCCAAAACCGCACCCGGGGCCGCCGGCGCACCCGCTCGGCTTCCCGGAAACGCACGTGCCCCACGATGGTTTCCGCCAGTCCCGGGGGAGGCGGCGGCGCCGGCGCGCCGGCCAGCAGCTGCCGCAGGGCCTCCAGTTCCGCCAGCTCCCGGCGGCACGGGGCGCAGCGGACCAGGTGGGACCGCACCCGCGCCCGCACCGGACCGGGCAGCTGACCGTCCATGTAGGCAGACAGCAGCTCCGACGAACAGCGCAACCTGCAACCCTCCCGACCCGTCACGACACCGACGACGCTCCCGACGCCGGCCAATCGCCCGCCGCGTCCAAGTACGGGCGCAGCTGCTCCCGCAAGGCCCGCCGGGCGTAAAAGAGGCGCGACTTGACCGTGCCCAGGCTGCAGCGGAGGATGTCCTTGATCTCGTCATAGCGAAACCCGTACATGTCGTGCAGCACCAGCACCGCCCGGTGATGGTCGCTGAGCCGGCCCAAGGCCGCCTGCAGCGCCTCGGCCAGCTCCCGCTGCTCCGCCCGCAGGGCCGGATCCACCGCGCCAGGGTCGGGCCGTTCAGGACCGCCCCACGCCGGCCCGCCCTCGTCGGCGTGGCCCCCGCCGCCCTCCAGGGGCACAAACCGGCCCCGCTGGCGGCGCATGCGGCGCAGGTGGTCCAGGCAGGCGTTGGTGGTGATGCGGTACAGCCACGTCTTGAAGTCCGATTCGCTGCGGAAGGTGTGCAGGGAACGGTAAACCCGCAGGAACACCTCTTGCACTACGTCATCAGCCGCATCGGGCCCCACCATGCGGCAGGCGTAGCCGTACACCTGGTCGTGATGGGTCCTTACCAGCGTTTCGAAGGCGCGCACATCCCCCGTCAAGCAGCGCGCGATGAGGTCGCCAACAGGTGGTGGACCGGTCTTGCGGCTGGTCACGGGTGCGCCCCTCCTCCTACGGGTAAGACGATGCCATGGCGGCCAAAGTTCAAACAGGAAACCCAAAGTTTTGCGGAAAGGCGGCCCTCGGCCCGGGGGAGCCGCGTGCGCTGGTCTGAGTATAGCACAAGGCCCCGGGGGAAGGGCTCCCCCGGGGCCTTGCGTGGGCATGGCGTCCTCTGGTCGCTAGGCGGGAAACGGCGCGTCTCCCCCAGCCGGTCCGCTTAGAAGCTGACCTTCAGACCGCCCGACACGACCGCTCCCTTCTCGGAGTTGTACTTGACACCCAGGTTGAGGCCGTTGGGCGCCTCGTAGGTCGTGCCCACTTCGTACTCGAAGTCGCCGCCCTGCGCGGTGAGCTTGGCGTTGATGCCCAGGCCCTGGAGGTACGGAATCACGTCGGTCTTGGTGGACGCCTCGACCTCGTGCTTCACGTCCTCATTCCGCTGAAGGGTGACTTCGTACTTGCCCTCGATGGCATGGCCATGCACATCGAAGGTCTTGGCGGCGCTCAGGACAGCCTTGTCCGTGGGCTGGTCGTACTCCGCGGCCAAGGTAATGCCCTGCTGCACCGTCTCGACGCCGATGAAGAAGCCGCTGGCGTCGCTGTCGGGGTGGAAGGCCTTGATGTAGCCCGTGTCCTCGTCCCGCTCAGGGTACATGGGCGCAAAGCCCTCCTGCATTTGCCGGTAGCCGGCCTTCAGGGTCAGGTCCTCCACCGGGTTCATGGCGGCCTCGACCTTGAAGGCGTAGCGCCGGTCGGCATCCAGGGCCACGGTGCCGTCCAGCTGGACGCCGCTGAGCTCGGTGGCCGCGCTCAAGGCCGCGTCCAGCTTGTCGCCCCGCCGCACCGCCATCGCGCTCAGGTCAAACCCCTCGATGATGCCGGAGTTGATCCGGAGCCCGATGGGCCGGCCGTCCTCGGCGTCCTTCTCCCACACGTAGAACACGTCGGCGTTGGCGATGCCCAGGTCGATGCCTTCCACGGCGATGCCGCGGCGGTCGCCCATGTGGGCCACCCAGCTGTTCCACTCCAGCTTCTTGTCGCCGACGGTGGTGGTGACTTCAGGACCGCCGTTCCACCACGGGCCCTTGGTCTCCAGCCACACCTTGTCCAGGGTGGTGGACAGTTGCCCGTGGGGGGCGTTGAAGTCGCGGGTCGGTTCGTCGTCGTCGTTGAAGTCGTTGGGCTTGGTCTCCAGCTCAATGCCCAGCTGCACCTGGCTGCCCGCGGTCAGCCGCGGCGTCAGCTTGATGCCGGTCTTGCCGTCCAGGCGGTACTGGCCGCTGTCATCCTGCTTGTACTCGATCAGGGTCTCCACCTGGCCGGTGACGTCCACCGGCGCGGCGAAGGCCAGCGGCGTTGCCAGCGCCAAGACCAGCGCCGAGGTCAACACAACAGCTGCTTTCCTCATGGTGATCCCCCTTGGTGTCTGCGATGATGCTGCGACGCATAGATGTTGGAATTGGGACGAAGGCGGCGTTGATTGCTGCATCGTTGTGCCCCGTTGACGGAAGCGCCGGCCACCTGGGAGTCGCCATGTTTCCTCGCCCGATGTCCCGGCCCTTCCTGGCTGCGATGGTCGCTGCGTCGTCTAATTGCCCGCTCCGGCCGGCTGGGGGTTCGGGGGCCCCTTCACCTCCTTTCGCTGCCCCAGGCCAGGCCTGGTGGGGAGCCGGGCAAACTGTGTTCTCCGGCAACCAGGGCAATAAAAAGGGGCTCGACCGATGGCGAGCCCTCCGTGACGCCCTGCACTCCTGGTTTGGTTGTGTTGCACCATCCTTGTCTGCTGAGCCATTTCTACGAGCTATAGGTCTTTCCTGCCGCGTAACCGCGGGGAATAGTTGGGTCCCCTGTCGGTTCTATCCAGCACAAAAAAGGCCCGGCCCCTGGACTGGCGGGCGCCAGTCCTGGGCCGGGCTGCCGCGTCCCGGGAGCCGGCGGGTCCGGCGGTCCGCCGCCGTTACCGCCACGCTCCCGCCTGTTCCCTCCGGGCGATGGCCGCGGTGACCTGGTCGTGCAGGGCCCGCCACTCCCAGCCCGCTGCCGGGCCCAAGTACTCGACGCACGGCGCGATGGTGGAGTGCAGCACCTGGCGCAGCTGCACCCGGGTCAGCCGGGCATCCTGCGGGAGCCAGCTGCCGCCCTCCGGCGTCTCCACCCGGTAGCTCGTCCCCTCCCGGTCCAAGATGGCGGCCACCTCCGCCCGGGCGCTGGCCAGTCCCGCCGGCCCGCACTGGTCGGCCAAGGTCACGGCCCGCAGGCTGCTGGAGGCCGCCAGCACCAGCAGCACCGCGATGATGAGGGTCAGCACGACGGGGATGACGTCTTCCGCATGGTACCGTTCCTGTTCCACAGCGCACCTCCTGGCTTTCGCAGATGCGTGTTCCGGCAACGCCCTGCGCCGGCAAAAAGGCCCCGCCGCGGCCGGCGGGGCCTGGTGGCCTGGTGGCCATCGTCGAGACGGAGGAGAGGGCCGTCCTGGCCCCGGCCTCCCGCGCGACGGGGCCTAGCGGATGGCCATCTCCGTGTCCGCGTCGAACAGATGCATCTTGTTCATGTTGAAAACGACCTGATGGGGCTCGCCGTCCTTGGCCTTGGTGGCGGCGTCCAAGCGGGCGATGAAGGTGTGCTCGCCCACCGAGAAGTAGGCGTACACTTCCGCGCCCATGGGCTCGGTGACGTCCACCCGGGCGGTGATGGCCTGCTGCCGCTGATCCTCGGGCAACAGCTGCGCGTCCTCGATATCCTCGGGGCGGATGCCAAAGATGACCGGCTTGTCCAGGTACTCCTGCATGCGCGGATTTTGCGCCACCTTTTCCTTAGGCACCTTGAGCTTGAAGGCCTGGCAGTCGACGATAATGTCGTCGCCGTCGCGGCGCAGCACCGCGTTCAGGAAGTTCATGGCCGGACTGCCGATGAAGCCCGCCACAAACACGTTGTTGGGGTTCTCGTAAATCTCCAGCGGCGCGCCCACCTGCTGGATGAAACCGTCCTTCATCACCACGATGCGGTCGCCCATGGTCATGGCTTCCGTCTGGTCGTGGGTCACGTAGATGGTGGTGGTGCGCAGGCGGTTGTGCAGTTTGCTGAGCTCGGCCCGCATCTGCACCCGCAGCTTCGCGTCCAGGTTGGACAGCGGCTCGTCCATAAGGAACGCGGCGGGCTCCCGCACGATGGCGCGCCCCACCGCCACCCGCTGCCGCTGGCCGCCCGAGAGCTGCTTGGGCTTGCGGTGCAGCAAGTTTTCGATGCCCAGCATGCGCGCGGCTTCCCGCACCCGCCGGTCGATCTCATCCTTGGGGAACTTGCGCAGCTTCAGACCGAAGGCCATGTTGTTGTACACGTCCATATGGGGGTAGAGGGCGTAGTTTTGGAACACCATCGCGATGTCCCGGTCTTTGGGCGGCACGTCGTTGACCAACCGGTCGCCGATGTAAATGTTGCCCTCGCTGATTTCCTCCAGGCCGGCGATCATCCGCAAGGTGGTGGACTTGCCGCACCCCGACGGCCCGACCAGGACGACGAACTCCTCATCTTCGATCACCAGGTTGGCATTGTTGACGGCCACCACGTTGCCGTACCGCTTCGTGACGTTTTCCAAAACCACCCTGGCCAAGGCTCCAACCCCTTTCGTTCCGCGAAACGTCCTCCCCCGCTGGACATTATACCATTCGGCCCGAGTTCGCTCCTATCCTCCTTGGCAGCGCGAACTTTCCCAACTCGACAACGCCCGCAGAGCGCCCCCCACGCGCCCCTTTCAGCGGTAGCGGTACACGTACCACCGGGCCGGCGCCAACCAGCTGACCACCGCATTGACCATGGCCAGCAGCAGCGCGGCCGCGAGACCCGCGCCAAAACCTTCGATAATAAAACCGGGCACCAGCCAGGCCACCAGCATGAGCATCAGGGCGTTGATGACCAGGGTAAACAGCCCCAAGGTAAGCAGGTTCACCGGCAGGGTCAAAAGGATCAAGACCGGCCGCACGCTGGCGTTGACCAGCACCAACAGCCCCGCCGCGACGATGGCCGACAGGACACCGTCAACTTCCACGCCCTTGAGCACCGCCGCTGCCAGCAGCAGGGCCAAGGTGTTCACGAGCCAGCGAAACACCCACGAAGGCACGATGCGTCCCTCCCTTCCGCCGCTTCCCGCGCCGGAGGAACCCGGCCAGCCCGGCGCCGTCCGGGACGACGCCGCCACCCGGGCTCACACCAAGCGCACCGACACCTGCGTCGCCCCATCCTGGACCTCGGCCAGCGTCAAGCGGCCTTGGCCCCGCAGCTCCCGGAGCAGGGCCGCGGGCAAGGCCGCCCCGTGCCGCCAGAGGTCCGCCGGCAGACCCGCCGCCCACCGCCCGGCCGGCCTCACCCCCGCCCAGCCCAGCACCCGGAACAGCAACGCGATGGCCTCAAGGGCGTCCTCCAGCACAAACAGCGGCACCGGCACCACCAGGGACACCGGCCACCCTTGCAGGCGCACCCGCACCAGCAAGAAGCTGGCCCGGGGCTTCACTCCACCACGACCTCCACGCGGGTGCGCCCGTCTTCATCCTCAATGTCCACGATCTTGCCTTCCAGCCCCTCCTCCAGCAGCCGCAAGATCTCCTCGGGGTCCAGGGGCTGGTCCGCCTCCCCCACCTTCAGCGAGTCCCGGGGCACAAACCGCAGGGCAATGCGGGCCAGCTCCAGGGGCACGTTGACGTTGACCCGGGTCTTGTCCCCGTCCACCACCCGGACCCGGAGAAACCGGTTGCGCCGGCGTCCCCCCGCGGCCGCCGCCCCCTTGCCGTCCTCCAAGGCTTCCAGCAGCTTGACGGCCTCCTGCGCGGAGATCTTGCCCTCCTCCACCATGCGCAAGATCTGCAGCCGCTCATCGCCCATGGCCAGCATCCTCCTGCTCGCCCGGCTTCCTTTCCTCGTCCGCGCTCACCACGATGGAGCCGTCCGCGGTCCGCGCCCGCACCGTCAACTGCAGCCCCTTTTCGGCGAAACCGGGCGTTTCGGCCCGCAGGCTGTGACGCCCGCCGGCCCGGCTGTCGATGCCGGGCAGCGATGCCCGCACGCGCCCGTCGGCCGTTTCCAGATCCAGGCGATAGCCCACGTCGTCGCCGGTGGGCAGGACCACCCGGATCCGCCCGTCGCTGGTGCGCAGGTCCCACTGGACGGCGGCCCCGGCGCCGGTGCCGGCCCGCTCAAACCGGCCCTCGATGGACCCGTCGGCGGTGGTGCACCGGGCCCGGAGGACCGCACCGGCAAACCGGATGCTGCCGTCGGCGGTGCTGGCCTCCAGTTCCTCCGCCTGGACGCCGCTGAGGCGGATGCTGCCGTCGGCGGTGGTCAGCTTGGCCCGGCTCAGCCGCACGTCCCGGCAGCGCACCGACCCGTCGGCCGTCTGGCAGTCCAGCCGGTAGCTGAGCCCCCGGGGCAGCACTACCCGCACCGCCGCCTCCACATCCCACCGGTCACCGGCCACCAGCCGGAAGCCCCGCTCGCTGGTTTCCCACCGGGTGGCCTCGGCTGCCCGCTGGGCCGCGATCTCCGGATCATCGGTCCGGATGCGGCTGACCACCTCCACCCGGTACCCGGGCCCGTCACCCGCCTCCACCGTAATGGGGCCGTCCCGGGTCACCAGGGTGATTTCGGCCTCCGCCACTGCGTCGGGAAACTCCCCTTCGTAGGTGTGCTCCACCGTCTGCTCGGGCCAAAAGCGCAAGCTGTCAAACCAGCGGCCGATGGCCTCGGGCAGTTCGCTCAGCATGCGGGACACGCCCCGCTCGACGTTGCTGAAGACCTCTTCCATGCCCCGGAACACGTCCTCGCCCAGGCGCTGGGCCCGGGCCTCCTCGAGGCGCTGGCGGGCGGCCTCCAGCTTTTCCTCCACCTGGTCCCGGGCCCGCTCGACCCGCTCCACGACCTCGGCCACCCGATCCGACACGGTCTTGTCCCGGCGCTCGTCGGGACCGCGGCCCAGGGCCTCCAGCAGCTCCGCGGCCTCTTCGGCCGTGATCTTGCCTTCCTGCAGCATCTGGAGGATCATCATCCGCTCTTCTTTCACGGGCCTCACCCCTTCAGCATCTTAATGGCCTCCGCGGCCGTGATCTCGCCCCGGTCCAGGGCGGCCAGCACCTCCGCCCGCCGGTCGCTGCTGGGGGCGTCCCGCTCCACCTTGTGCCCCATGGCCTCCAGCACGCCGTCCAGGCGGTTGCGCACCGTCGGATAGGAGATGCCCAGCACCCGCTCGACCTCCTTGATGTTGCCCCGGGCCAGCAAAAACACCTCCACGAATTCCTGCTGCTCCGGCGTAAGCCGGTCGAACTTGGACTGGGCGAAACGCCCTTCCACCGCCGTCCCGCAGTTGACGCACTCCAGGCGGCGCACCTCAAGGGTGTCGTGGCATACGGGGCACCGCCCGATGGTGCGATGGGCCACATCCATCACCTTCTCACTGTGGTGCTAGCTGTTTTCAACCTGTCGTATTTAATTTGTTGATGTCACGGTTCAATCATACGGGGAACAGGGTGGGCCTGTCAACGGATGGCCAAAACAAATCGGCGGCCCCCCCGGGCCAATGGGCCCGGCGCAGGCCGCACCACAAGCGCGCGGCGCGCGGCGGCTTGCCCGCGCGCCGTCCTCTGCCCTGGGCGTCAGCCGCGCACATGGTGGAGAATGCGTTCGGCCAGGGAGCGGGAGATGCCCGGCACCGCGGCCAGCTCCTCCACGGTGGCCCGGCGGATCCCGGCCACCGAGCCGAAGCGCCGGAGCAGCTCCCGCTTGCGGCGGGGGCCAACGCCCGGGATCTCGTCCAGCACCGATTGGGACGCGCGCTGATCCCGCAAGTGCCGGTGGTAGGTGAGGGCGTAGCGGTGGGCTTCGTCGCGGATGCGCTGCAGCAGCTTCAGCCCCGGCGAGGCCCAGGGCAAGATCACGGGTTCGGCGCGGCCCTCCACGAAAACGTGCTCGAACTGCTCCGCCAAGGCCACGGTGGGGATGTCCTCCACCCCCAGCTCCCGCATAACTTCCCGGGCCGCGTTGAGCTGGCCCTTGCCGCCGTCGATGAGGACCAGGTCGGGAAACTGCCCAAAGCCCCGGGCCTCCACTTCGTCGGCCTGCTCCCGCAGTCCCCGCAGAAACCGGCGGTGCACCACTTCCCGCATCATCGCGTAGTCGTCGGGGGTGGACTGGGTGCGGATCTTGAAGCGGCGATAATCCGACGGCTTGGGCTGCCCGTCCTCAAACACCACCATGGAGGCCACCGCCTGGTTGCCCTGGATGTTGGAAATATCGAAGGCCTCGATGCGCTGGGGCAGGGCCGGCAAGCCCAGCACCTCCGCCAGGTGGGCCATAGCCCGCTCGGCCTCCTCCGAGCGGCGGGCCAGCTGGGCCAGGCGCTCCTCCAGCGCCAGGCGGGCGTTCTCCACCACCATCTCCATGAGGCGCCGCTTCTCGCCCCGCTGGGGCACGTGCAGCCGCACCGCACCGCCCCGCCGCTGCCGCAGCCAGCCCTCCACCACGTCCTGGTCCTCCACCGGCACCTGCAGCAGCACCTCCGGCGGGACAAAGGGCGCCCGCTGGTAGTACTGCTGCACAAAGGCGGTCATGATCTCTCCGGGCTCGTCCTCGGCCACCGCTTCCAGGAAAAAGTGCTCGCGGCCGATGAGGCGGCCGCCCCGCACGTAGAACACCTGCACGCACACCAAGTCCTTTTCCCGGGCGAAACCGATGATGTCCTGGTCCACGGCCCGCTCGCTGACCACCTTCTGCCGTTCCGCCACCGCCTCCAGCGCGCGGATCTGATCCCGCAGGCGGGCCGCCCGCTCAAATTCCAAGGCTTGGGCCGCTTCCTTCATCTCCCGGTAAAGCCCGGGCAGCAGCCGGTCGTGGCGGCCTTCCAGGAAAAGGCTCACCTGGTCGATGAGGCGGTCGTACTCCTCGGGGCTCACCTTGCCCGCACAGGGCCCCACGCACCGCTTGATGTGGTACAACAGGCACGGGCGGTAGTTGAGCTCGCCGCTGAGATCCAGGGAGCAGGTGCGGATGGGAAACAGCTTGCGCAAAAAGCGGGTCGTCTCCCGCACCGCGTTGGAATTGGTGTAGGGGCCAAAGTAGCGGGCGCCGTCCCGCTCCACCCGCCGGGTGACCACCACCCGGGGGAAAGGCTCCCCCAAGGTGATCTTGAGATACGGATACGCCTTGTCGTCCCGCAGGCGCACGTTGTAGCGGGGCCGGTGCTCCTTGATGAGGTTGGCTTCCAGGATCAGGGCCTCGACCTCGGAGTCGGTGACGATATAGTCCACGTCCGCGATGTGGGACGCCATCACCCGCACCTTGGCCGACATGCCGCTGGGCGATTGGAAATAGCTGCGCACCCGGCTGCGCAGGGAAACCGCCTTGCCCACGTAGATGACCTCGCCGGCGGCGTTCTTCATCAAGTACACGCCGGGCCGGTCGGGCAATAGCCGCAGCTTCTCCCGCAGCTCGTCTTCGCGTTGGTCACCGGCCCACCCTGCGCCCTCCCGGTCCCCATCGGCCCGGGACGGCGGCTCCTGGTGGTCACCGGTGGAAAACGCCTCATCCTGGCCATCTTGGGCCGGGCCGGCGGGCTCTGAAACCTCGTCGACCTGCCGGCCCTTTTGATCCCGCCCGCCGGGACGGTCCGGCGCGACGCGCTTCGGCAACCGTCATCACCCGGTTCATTATAGCACAGGCCTTCCGCGGCTCCCTTCGGGCGGCTGGCGCCGGGCCGCGGGGTCCCGCTAGGACGGCAGCGCCGCGGCGGCGGCTTGATCCGAGCGAGCCTTGCGGCCCCGGGTGCGCCCCGCGGCCTTGGCCCCACCGCCACCGCAGTCCCGGACATCAGTGGTCCCCTGGCCGAGGATGGCCCGCAGGAAGCGGCCCGTATGGGAGCCCGGCGCCTGGGCCACCTCTTCCGGCGTGCCCGTGGCCACCACCCGGCCGCCGCCGTCGCCTCCCTCGGGGCCCAGGTCGATAATGTAGTCGGCCGTCTTGATCACGTCCAAATTGTGCTCGATGACGATGACGGTATCGCCGGCGTCGACCAGGCGCTGCAGCACCTGCAGCAGCTTCTCGATGTCCGCGGTGTGCAAGCCCGTGGTGGGCTCGTCCAGGATATACAAAGTCTTGCCGTTGCTGCGCCGGCTCAGCTCCGTGGCCAACTTGACCCGCTGGGCCTCGCCGCCCGATAGCGTAGTGGCCGGCTGCCCCAGCTCCATGTACCCCAGGCCCACGTCGTACAAGGTCTGGAGCTTGCGGTGAATGCGGGGGTGGGCCGAAAAGAAGTCCAGGGCTTCCTCCACCCGCATGGCCAACACGTCCGCGATGGACTTGCCCTTGTAGCGCACTTCCAGCGTTTCCCGGTTGTAGCGCTTGCCCTTGCACACCTCGCAAGGGACGTAGACGTCGGGCAGGAAGTGCATCTCGATCTTGATGATGCCGTCGCCCTTGCACGCTTCGCAGCGGCCGCCCTTGACGTTGAAGCTGAAGCGCCCGGGCTTGTAGCCCCGCATCCTGGCTTCGGGCACCTGGGCAAACACTTCCCGAATGCCGTCGAAGGCCCCCGTATACGTGGCGGGGTTGGAGCGGGGCGTGCGCCCGATGGGCGACTGGTCGATGTCGATGACCTTGTCCAGGTGCTCCAGCCCCTCGATCCCATCGTGGGCCCCCGGTTTCACCGCGGCGCCGTGCAGCTCCTGAGCCAGCCGCTTATAGAGAATTTCGTTGATCAGGGTGCTCTTGCCCGATCCCGACACCCCGGTGACGCACACAAACACGCCCAGGGGAATCTCCACGTCAATGTTCTTCAAATTGTGCTCCCGGGCGCCGCGGATGACCAGCTTCTTGCCGTTGCCCCGGCGGCGCGCCCGGGGAACGGGGATGGAGCGCCGGCCCGACAAGTACTGCCCGGTGATGGACTCCGGCGCCGCGCAGATGTCCTCCAAGGTGCCCGCGGCCACCACCCGCCCGCCGTGGGCGCCGGCGCCGGGGCCAATGTCTACGATGTAGTCCGCGGCGCGAATGGTGTCCTCGTCGTGCTCCACCACAATCAAGGTGTTGCCCAGGTCCCGGAGGCCCTTGAGGGTGTTGAGCAGCCGCTCGTTGTCCCGCTGGTGCAGGCCGATGCTGGGTTCATCCAAAATATAGAGCACGCCCACCAGCTGGGATCCGATCTGGGTGGCCAGGCGGATGCGCTGGGCCTCGCCCCCCGACAGGCTGCCCGCGGTGCGGTCCAAGGTGAGGTACTCCAGCCCCACGTCCACCAGAAATCCGAGCCGGGCCCGGATCTCCTTGAGCACCTGGTGGGCGATGGTCCGCTCCCGCTCCGTCAGCTGCTCTTCCAGGCGCCCGAAAAACTCCCGGGCTTCCCGGATGGACAGGGCCGTGACCTCCATGATGTTGAGGCCACCCACGGTGACGGCCAGGCTCTCGGGCCGCAGCCGCCCGCCCCGGCACGCGGGGCAGCGGCGCGCGCTCATGTACTGCTCGATCTCCTGCCGGGCCCAGTCGGACTGGGCTTCCCGGTACCGCCGGTCCAGGTTGCGCAGGACGCCTTCGAAGACCGACTCAAAGGTGCGCTCCTGGCCCGCCTGGTTCACATAACGGAAGGCAAC
Organism: Limnochordales bacterium; assembly: GCA_035304545.1. GTDB lineage: Bacteria > Bacillota > Limnochordia > Limnochordales > ZCTH02-B6 > ZCTH02-B6. The sequence continues at coordinate 19,390 of DATGPV010000024.1, forward strand.
GCGCTGGTCCCCCAAGCCGTGGAGCAACACGTGGCGCTGCTGCGCGGACAATTGCCCCAGGGGCGCGTCCATGTCGATGCCGTACTGCTGGCAGACGGCTTCCAAGATCGCGTGGTGCCACTTGCTCTGGATGTGGGCCCAGGGCAGGATGCCCCCCTCACGGATGGAGCGCCGCAGATCCAGGACCAGATCCGGGTCGATCTCCATGCGCACGCCCAGCCCGTCGCAGCTGGGACACGCCCCGTAAGGGCTGTTAAACGAAAACATGCGGGGCGCGAGCTCCTCGTAGCTGGTGCCGCAGTCGGGGCAGGCCAGCTTCTCGCTGAACAGGAGCTCTTCGCCGCCGACGACGTCCACCAGCACGATGCCGTCGGCCCGGCGCAGGGCGGTTTCCAAGGAATCAGCCAGCCGCCCTTCGATGCCGGGCCGCACCACGATGCGGTCCACCACGATCTCGATGGTGTGCTTCTTGTTCTTGTCCAGCTCGATGGGCTCGCCCAAATCCTGCAGCTCGCCGTCAACCCGCACCCGCACGAAGCCTTCCCGGCGGATTTCCTCCAGGAGCTTGCGGTACTCGCCCTTGCGGCCCCGCACCACCGGCGCCAGGATTTGAAGCCGGGTCCCCTCGCCCAGGGCCATGACCCGGTCCACGATCTGCTCCACCGTCTGCTGCTGGATGGGCCGGCCGCACCGGTAGCAGTGGGGATGCCCGATGCGGGCGTACAAGAGCCGCAGGTAGTCGTAGATCTCGGTGACGGTCCCCACGGTGGAGCGCGGGTTGCGGCTGGTCGTCTTCTGATCGATGGAGATGGCCGGCGACAAGCCCTCGATGAAATCCACGTCGGGTTTGTCCATCTGTCCCAGGAACTGGCGGGCGTACGCGGACAAGGACTCCACGTAGCGCCGCTGCCCTTCCGCGTAGATGGTGTCAAAGGCCAGCGACGACTTGCCCGACCCCGACAGCCCGGTAAACACGACCAGCTTGTCCCGGGGGATCTCCAGGTCGATGTTTTTCAAGTTGTGCTGGCGTGCGCCGCGAATCACGATCTTGTCTTTGGCCATGTACCGTCACCCAATAGGTTGGGCCTTGGACTTGCACCCAATTTGTTGAAATCCGGAAACCCGCGCCGGGCGGCAGCCCCGGCCCGGGCCTCACCCGGTGGCGTCCAGGGTCACCAGCAGTTCCCGCAGTTCCTTGATCTGGTCCCGCAGCTCCGCGGCCCGCTCAAAGAGCAGCTCGTCCGCGGCCGCGAACATCTCCCGCTCCAGTTCCTTGATGCGCCGGGCCAGCTCGTCGGGGGTCATGGCCCGGGCCTCTTCCAGCGCGCTCCGGGCCGTCTCGTACCGGGCCCGCTCCTCGGCCGCCCGCTCCTGCTGCACGATGTCCCGCACCGCCTTGCGCACCGTTTCCGGCGTGATGCCGTGCTTGCGGTTGTGTTCCATCTGGATGGCCCGGCGGCGGTTAGTTTCGTCGATGGCCCGCTGCATGGACTCGGTGATGGTGTCCGCGTACATAATCACCCGGCCGTTGACGTTGCGGGCCGCCCGGCCGATGGTCTGGATGAGGCTGGTTTCCGAGCGCAGGAAGCCTTCCTTGTCCGCGTCCAGGATGGCCACCAGGGACACCTCGGGCAGGTCGAGGCCTTCCCGCAGCAGGTTGATGCCGACCAGAATGTCGAACTCGCCCAAGCGCAAGCCCCGCAGGATCTCCACCCGCTCCAGGGCCGTGATCTCCGAGTGCAGGTAGCGCACCCGCATGCCCATGTCCTGGAGGTAGTCGGTCAAATCCTCGGCCATCTTCTTGGTCAAGGTGGTCACCAGCACCCGCTCGCCCCGGGCGATGACCTGGCGGCACTCCTCCATGAGGTCGTCGATCTGGCCCTCCACCGGTTTCACCACCACCTCGGGGTCCACCAGCCCCGTGGGCCGGATGATCTGCTCCACGATGCGCTGGCTGTGCTCCCGCTCGTAGGGTCCCGGCGTGGCCGACACAAACACCACCTGGTTGAGCCGGGCCTCGAACTCTTCGAAGGTGAGCGGCCGGTTGTCCAGGGCCGAAGGCAGCCGAAAACCGAACTCCACCAAGGTTTCCTTGCGGGAGCGGTCCCCGTTGTACATCCCCCGGATCTGGGGGATGGTCTGGTGGGATTCGTCGATGATCACCAGGAAATCCCGGGGGAAATAGTCCAACAGCGTGGCGGGCGGCTCCCCCGGCGCCCGGCCGTCCAGATGGCGGGAGTAGTTCTCGATGGCCTGGCAGTAGCCCACCTCCCGCAGCATCTCCAGGTCGTAGCGGGTGCGCTGCTCCAGGCGCTGGGCCTCCAGCAGCTTGCCCTGGCCCTTGAGCCACGCGAGGCGCTCCTCCAACTCGGCCTCGATGGAGGCGATGGCCCGCTTCATCTTTTCCTCGGGCGTGATGAAGTGGGTGGCCGGGTAGATGCGCACCTCTTCCAGCTCGCCCAGGATCTCGCCGGTGAGGGCGTCCACCTCCACGATGCGGTCCACTTCGTCGCCGAAGAACTCGATCCGGATCACGTTTTCCTCGTACACGGGGATGATCTCCACCACGTCGCCCCGCACCCGGAAGGTGCCCCGCTTAAACCCCACGTCGTTGCGCTGGTAATGGATGCCCACCAGCCGCCGGAGGATGTTGTCCCGGTCCCGGATGTCGCCGTGCTTCAGCGACAGCTTCATCCCCACGTAGTCCTCGGGGGAACCGAGGCCGTAAATGCACGACACGCTGGCCACGATAATGACGTCCCGCCGCTCAAACAGCGCGCTGGTGGCCGCGTGGCGCAGCCGGTCGATCTCGTCGTTGATGGAGGCGTCCTTTTCGATGTAGGTGTCGGTCTGGGGGATGTACGCCTCGGGCTGGTAGTAGTCGTAGTAGCTGATAAAATAATGCACTGCATTGTGCGGGAAAAACTCCCGGAACTCGCTGGTCAGCTGGGCCGCCAAGGTCTTGTTGTGGGCGATGACCAGCGTCGGGCGCTGCACCCGCTCAATGACCGACGCCATGGTAAAGGTCTTGCCGGTGCCGGTGGCCCCCAGCAGGGTCTGGTAGCGCAAACCGCGCTCGATCCCATCCACCAGGGCCTCGATGGCCTGGGGCTGGTCCCCTTGCGGGCGAAACTCCGACACCAGTTGAAACCGCTGCTCGCCGCTGGCCGGCGGCAGCTCCGGCCGGCGCCGGCGCGCTGCCTCCACGGGCAACGGCGCTCCAGCCGGCCGGCCCTTGGCAGGTCCTCGCTGTTTGGCCACGGACACGCCCCCCTGTCACGGACCCAATTATAGCATACGCACACCCGTTCGCCTACTGGACCGAATTCGGCCCTTCGTCCTGATGCAGGGCCGGCGCGTCAGGCGCCAGCGCCGGGTCGTCGGGGTCCGCAGGCCCCTCGCCGGGGGCTGTCCAGGGTTCATCGGGGGCCTCAGGCGGTTCGCCACGGGCTGAGGACGGTTCGGCGGCACTGGCCGGGGGCGTGCCGGGATCGGCGGGCGGCCCGGAGCCGTTGACGGCAGAGCCCGGCTCCGGGTTAAGCGGCGGCGCCGCCTGGTCAGTCAACCCGGCCACGGGCAGCCCTTCCCGCCCAGGTCGGGTGAGCAGCTGGGACACCGGCACCAGGCGAATGCCCGCGGCCCGGATCTCCGGCAGCATGTCCACCAAGGCGGCGAAAGTCCGCGGCCGCACATGGCCGATGCCCACCGCGGCGCCCTGCTCCAGGGCCAGGCGCATCAGCCGCCGGATCTGCCGGCGGATGGCCTCCTCGTCATCCACGTGATCCAAGAATACCTGGTTCACTGCATAGGGCAGCTGCATCTCGTGGGCCACCCGGAAGCCCACGGTGCTGGCCGCCGTGTAGCTGTCCACAAAAAACAGTCCTTCCTCGGCCAGCACTTGCAGCGCGGCCCGCATGACCCGGGGGTCCGCCGTGGCCCTGGATCCCATATGATTGTTGAGGCCGCGCGCGCCGGGCACCGCCGCCAGGGCCGCCCGCACCGCGGCGACGATATCCTCATCGGCCATGGATGCGGCGATGCCGCCGGGTCCCATGTCCAAACTGGGATCCAAGGGCTCCATGGGCATGTGGACGATCACTTCAAAGCCCGCCGCCTGGGCCCGCAGCGCCTGTTCCACGGAGCGGGGCAGATGGGGAAGCACCGCGATGGTCAGGGGCTCGGGAAAGGACAAGAACGCGTCGGCCGCCTCCCAGTCGTAGCCCCAGTCGTCGATGATCAGCGCGATGCGGGGGCCAGGATCCGCCGCCGGACCCCGGGTCCCGTCGGGCCGGGGAAACCGCTCCGGCAGCTCGAAGCCAGGCCCGGGTTCGCCTTCCCACGGTCGGCGGAAGTCGCCCGCCGACCCTCCATCCGGTCCGGGCAGGCGCTGGGACCCCGGCCCGCCATCCTGCATGGGCATGGCCCATGGCCCAGCGCCGGCCCCAAGGCCCGTAAGCGCCTCCGGCACGCCCCCCGGCCCGGGGCTTGTCCTGCCGCCAGGCCCGCTGCCCGCCCCGCCCGGCAACCCTCCGTTCGGCAGGACGCCGACCCCACCGCCCGCCCCTCCGGCGGCCGCGGGCTGCCAACCGCCGCGGCCACCGTCTCCCGCCTGCGGCAGCTCCTCCGCCCCCGCGACCGCCGGTGGAGCGCCGGGCGCTTCCCGGAACCCGCCGTCCACGCGGGGCTGCTCCCCACGGGGGACCGGCGTTGCCGGAGCCACGGTAAAGGCCAGCGGCTGCTCCCGCAGGAGGATGAGGCCCATCCCGCCCGCGACCACGATGGCCACCAAGGCCACACCCACAAAGACCGGCCACCAGGGCAGCCCCTCACGGCCCACGGCGGGTCCCCTCCCGCCAGGCCGTCACCCGCCGCCCCAACCGGCGCCACAGCCAGCCGTAGTTGCTGCGATCCCGCAAATCCATAAAGCCCGGATCCGTCCCGGCCGGCGCCAAGATGACCCCCAGCGGCGGCACCTTGCCCGGATAATGGGCCGTGCGCCGCGTCTGGTCCACCAGATTTTCCAGCTCCAGCGTCACACCCACCGCCCATGGGGTGAGAATCTCGGCCAGATCCGCCTTGCTCGCCACCGGAAAGCCATTGATGCGGCGGATGACGTCGCCGGCCCGCAAGCCCATCTGGGCCGCAGGGCTGTCGGGGAATACGCCCAAGACCACGGCTCCGTGGGACGCGTCAAAAAGGGGCTCGCCCTGCTCCTCGGAGCGGCGGCCCAGGTGGATGACCAGCTCGTGGCCGAGGGGCGAAAACAGGGCCGCCAGCCACTGCCACCCCGCTCCTTGGCTGCCCAAGACCGCCAGGCCCAACAGCACTAAGCTGTAGGCCAGCAGGGACGCCGCGGTCCGCCGGGCCTTCTCCCGGGGATGGCGGGTGATGGCGATGTCGCCGTAGCCCAGCGCCGCGATGACGGGAAACAGCACGTACACGTAGGACTGGCCCTCCGGGGCTTCGCCCAGGGGCTCGATGAGGGGCCACCAATCGGGCATAGGCAACACCGCGTCGGTGAGCAGGTCCTGGGCCATCAAAAAGCCCACCAGCGCGATGAAGGGCAAGGGCCAGAATTTCTGCAGCGTGAAACCGCCCACCACCCGCCCGTCGCTGCGGCGCACGTAGACGGGCGTCGCGCCCTCAGGGCCGTGCACCCAGATGAGCAGCGCCTCCACCAGGTGCAAGATGGCCACCAGCCCCATGACCGCCGGCACGCTCAAGGCCGGCCAGCCAAAGAGCAAATGAGACAAGGACAACAGCCCGCCGGCATAAGCAAAGCAGATGAAGCGGGGATGGACGGCCATGAGCACCAGAGCCAGCATCCACAGATACAGCACGCCCACCTCGACCAGGGAGATCCCCAAAAAGAGGAAGGCCGCGGTGCCCAACACGCCGCCTCCGAGGCCGTACAGCAGGGCCACCAGTGTATTGCGCAGCGGATCCGTCAGAGGCCGGCCAAAGGCCGCCCGCTCCAGGGCCGCCACCCGCTGGTATTGGGAATGCACCAGGAACAGGACAACGGTGAGGATGATCAGCAGCTCGCCCCGCTGCAGGAACACCGGCACCGACTGCAGGATGAGTTCGATCAGTTCACGCCAGGGAAACATGGGATCCCCCTCAAGCCGCCTGCCGCTGCCCTTCGGCCATCAGCCCGTCCAGCACCTCCAGGGCCCGCCGCAGCTGGGGATCGGTGAGATCCAGTTCCTGACTGTCGAAGCGGAGGTAGAACGCCTGCAGTTCCTCTTCCGGCACCGGCACCCGCACATCGGGTTCTATGCCGATGTCATGGATGAAATGCCCGCCCGCGGTTTCGTAGTGGGCCGTCGTCAGCGTGAGGCCCGAGCCGTCCCGCAAGGGCACCACCGTCTGCACCGAGCCCTTGCCAAAGGTCGTCTCGCCCACCAGCACGGCCAGGCCGTTGTCCCGCAGCGCCCCCGCCAAAATTTCCGAGGCGCTCGCGGAGTGTTGGTCCAGCAGCACCACCATGGGCATGGGCGGCAACGCTGTCCCGGGCGAGGCCGTGTACGTGCGCCGCTCGCCGTTGGCGGACACGACGTGCACGATGGGACCGCCGTCCAAGAACCGGTCGGCCAGCTCCAAGGCCGCCGTCAGCAGGCCGCCCGGGTTGTGGCGCAAATCCAGCACCAGCCCGTGCACACCCGCCTCCCGCAGCTCGGCCGCGGCCCGGTCAAACTGCCGCGCGGTGGCTTCGTTGAAGCTGCTCAGGTGGATGTACCCCACCGGCGCCGACAGCTCCGGCGCCTGCTCGGGGGTGATGACATCCCAGCGCTGCACGCTGATGGCCTGGATGCGGTCGCGAATGATCTCTACGTCAAAGATCTCTTCGCCCCGTTCGATGGTCAGCACCACCCGCTCCCCTTCGGGGCCCCGCATCAGGGCAACCGCCTCTTCCAAGGACATGTGCTCGGTGGGCTGGCCATCGATGCGCACGATCAGGTCGCCGCCCCGCAAGCCCGCCCGCATGCCGGGCGTACCCGCGATGGGCGCGATGATGGTGAGGCGCTCGTTGCGGATGCCCACCATGATGCCGATGCCGCCAAACTCCGCCCGCACCGTATCCTCCTGGAACCGGCTGTAGGCCTGGGGCGTCATGTAGCGGGTGTAATCGTCTTCCAGGCTCTCCCGCAGCATGCCGTCGATAGTGCCGGTCCTCAGGTACGCGCGCACCAGGGTAAGCGTATCGACGTCCTCCACATGATAGGAGCGCAGCAGGGCGATGACTTCCAGCACCGTGCCCAGACTGGCCCGCTGGCCCGGCCCGCCGTCATCGGTGCGCTGCTGGGCCAGCAAAACCCCCGCAGTGAGGCCCAGAACCATCAGGAGAGCGAGGGCAAAGCGCAATTGGCGTTTGTACAAGGGGATCACCTGACTTTTGACCTGGCAGCCGGGACCACCATTCGTCTATGTATCGACATTATAGCAAATTCCTACGGGCCGCGTCCAAGAGCACGCGGGCCGCAAAACGGGGCAAAGCCAGCATGCGGCCGGCCCGGGACGGCTGGCGCACCAGGCGGTACAGCCACTCCAGCCCCACCGCCTGCACCCAACGGGGGGCCCGGCGCACCCGCCCGGCAAATACATCCAGGCTGCCGCCCACCCCCAAGGCCAGGGGGACGTCCCAGGCGGACTTGTGGCGGGCGATCCAAAGCTCCTGCCGGGGCGCCCCCAGGGCGACCAACAAGATGTGGGGCGCGGCCTGGCGCACCGCGGCCAGCACCGCGGGCTCTTCCTCAGGTCGAAAATAGCCGTGGTGGGTGCCGGCCACCACCAGCCCGGGAAACCGGGCCGCGAGGCGCTGGGCGGCTGTCTCGGCCACCCCCCGGGCGGCGCCCAGCAGATACACCCGGTACCCCGCGGCGGCCGCCCGGGCCAGCAGCGCCTCGGCCAGGTCCACCCCCGGCACCCGCTGGGGCACAGGATGGCCCAGGACGCGGGCCGCCCACACGACGCCGATGCCGTCGGGCACCACCAGTTCCGCCCGGGCCAGGGCCCGGGCCAGCTCCGGATCCCGCTGGGCGTGCATCACCAGCTCGGGATTGGTGGTCACCACCATGGACGGCCGGCCCCGCCGGAGGAGGGCCTCGGCCCGGGCCACGGCGTCGGCCATCGTCACCGCGTCCACAGGCGTCCCCAGGATGGCGACCCGGGGAGGGACGCTATCCTCGCCGGAACGCGGGGACGCACCCGGCGGCAAGCCATCCGATGGCCACCCCGCCGGCTTCTCGCCCGCCGGCCTCACGCCGCCGCCCCCTTGGCCGCGGCCAGCGCGTACCGGGCCGTGGCCCGGGCCCGCTGGGCCAGCCGCGCGGCCCCCGCGGCCACCGTCGGCCCCCACGCCGCGCGCTGGTGCCAAAGGGCTGCCACGGCTGCCGCCACCCTGTCCGTCGCTTCAGGTCCATCCAGGCCGGGCACCAAAAACGGGTCCTGGGGCAATCCCAGTTCGACCACATGGCCTGCGAGCTTGGGATCATCGCCCAAGGCCACAAAGGGCACGCCGGCACAGGCCGCGAAAATGAGGCCGTGCAGGCGCATGGTCAGGCATAGATCCAGGCGGCCGAAAAGTTCCAGCCAATCCCAGGGCGACAAGTCCGCAGGGGATACCTCCTCCGGCCACGCCACGGCATAGGGGCCCAAGGCGGCCACCAACCGTTCCAGCAGCGGCCCGTCCTGAGAAGGATAAAGGGGCAGCGGCAACACCCGGGCTTCGCAGCCAACCAGCCGGGACTTGAGCAGAGCCGCCACCCGCTCTGCCAGGGAGAGCCCATCCGGGATGGAATCCCCCCCGCGCGGCCGCTGCCCGGTGGCGGACCCGGGCCAAGGGCGCAGGCTGACGCCAATGAGCGGACCCGGCGGCAAGGCCGCGAGCCAGCGGGCGGCCGCTTCCTCCCGGCCCGGCCCGCAGGCGCGCAACGCGGGGCCGGGAAACCGGGCGCCGATCTCTGCCGGGCCGGGGGCCAGGCCAAAGACCGGGTCGGCCGTCACCGCCAGCCGCTCCGCCGGCACGCCCAGCTCTTGGGCAGCGGCCGCCGACGCGCGGTCCCGCACCGTCACCGCCGCCGCCCCGGCCAAGGCGCGCCCCGCCAGCCGGCGCAAGGCGGGGCGCCGCAGCGGTCCGATCCCTTGCGCGTACACAAACACCGGCACCCCGAGGCGGCGGGCCCACAGCATGAGCCCCCCGTAATAGGGTACGCTGCCCCATCCCGTCGCGTCCTGCAGCAGGGTCCCGCCCCCGCTGATGAACAGATCGGCGCCCCGGAGCACCCGGGCCACCGCCCCCGGCGACAGGCGGGGGATGGCGTCTACCCGGTGCCGCCGGGCCGTCTTTTCCGGACGGCTGGACAGCACCACGGGCCGCACCCCCGGGTGCAGCCGGTGCAACTGGGCCAGCATGGCCGTGAGCACCGCTTCGTCACCCGCGTTGTCGAAACCGTAGTATCCCGAAATGACCACCTTCATCCCGGGCCGGCCCCCGCCGTCCTGCCCGTCCCGGACGTGGCCCCCGCCCGCGGCGCCGCACCCGCCCCGGGTGCCCTGCCGGCCCCCGATGCCGTGCCTGGCCCCGGCGGCGTACCCGCCCCCGGCGCCTCCCCGCTCCCCTGGGACGCCCGCCGCCGCCGCACCGGCGGAAGGCCCATGGCGATGAAACCCAAGAGCACCGCCACCGCGGCCACCACCGCCCCGCCGGCCAGCCCGTAGGCGCTGCGCAGGGCACTGACCGCCAAGGGGGAATGGGCGTGGGCAAAGGTGTTGATCACGGAGATGCCGGCCACCGAGCCCTGCAGCAGCCAAGGCCAGGCTGCGGCCCGCCGGCCCCCCACCCACAGCCCCAGGCCGATGAAGAGCGCAGGATAGGCCAGCAGGAACTCCTTGGTGCGGGGCCGGATCATCAGGGCATCCTCCAGCCCCACCCGCAGCGCCCGTTCCAAGTTCAGCACCGCCACCATGTCGTTGCCGGTGCGGCCGACGTAGATATAGCCAATAAACGCTACTCCGGCCGCGACCAGCAGGTGCCAAACCCGCACCGGCTCCTGCAGCCAGCGGCCCCACGCACCCCGGTAATGGTCCCCGATCCAAAACAGCGCCACCACAGCCAGCGGCGCCACGTGGGCGAGCTTGACCCCCCGGAACTGCTCCACCTGCAGCAGAAACCGGGTGTCCCCCAGGGCGGCCGCCACCAGCAGCGCTCCCCCAGCGGTGACCACCACAAACACGCCCACGGCCAGCATCCAGGCCAACGCCTTGCCCCGCCGGCCATCGCCCCCAGCGTCCGTGGCCGCCGCCAGGGCCAAGGGCGGAAACGCCAAGGCCACCCCCAGGGCCGCGATCTGCCGAGCCAAGGCCCCGTCTGCCACGCCCCAAAGCCCATACACCACCGCCCCGGCGGCCAGGACCGCCCCGGCCGCCAGCCAGCCGGGCAGCGGCACCAGCCGGCCCAAGAGCAGCGCGGCGCCCGCCGCGGCCGCCGCCGCCGCCGCGGCGGGCACCCAAGGCGACGACCGCCACAAGGGCAGGGCCCGGGCCGGCCCGGGCTCGAGGCCTGCGGCCGCGAGCCGGCCGGTGATGTCGGCCAAATACGCGTCGTTGCGGGCCAGCATCCCCTCGGCCGGCCCCCGCAGCAACGGCCGCACGTACAGCACCCGCGCGCGCCGTTCCCGCGCGGCCCGGGCCAGGCGGGCCGCGGCGTCGGCATCACTTAGGCGGGCCAGTTCTTCCACGGAAATGGAGTGCACTCGTACGACCCGGTAGTCCAAAAGCCGGGCCAGCTCCAAAGCCCCGTGTTGCCCGGCAAATTCGATTAACCCCAAGGGCGCTTCCAAGCGCACGAGCAGCGCCGCGGTGGAGGCGAGGCGGTCGGGATAGCCCCCCACCCGGTCGCCGAGAAACACCGCCGGCCCGGTTTCCCAGCCGTAAAGGCTGGCCGGGGCCAGCACCGCCATATCCCGGGGCACTACCCGCAGCCCGGCGGCCAGGGCCTGTCGGGCGCCCGCCAAGTCTTGCACCGCGAGGCCGGTGACGCCCAGGGCCCGCCAGCGGGACAAAATATCCGCCACGGGCACGCCCGTCTGCTCGCTGAGGGCCTGTATCCGCTCCAGGTCCGCCACCAGCTCCACGGTGCGGTCCGCCCGCTCCAGGGCCGCCCGCTGACCGATGGCCGGCAGGGCGATGATGAGCGCTCCGGCGATGATGGCCCACAGCCAAAGCCCCCGCCGCACCACGGTTCCCCCTCATCCGCTAAAGGCCGGCCGCCCGGTCACGATGACGCGTCCGGGCTCGTGGACCACCGCCTCCACCACCAAGGGTACGGGGGCTGCCCCCAGGTCCACCGCCGCGGTGTACGCCTGCCGCAGGCCAGCGGCGATCCACTCGGCCAAAACCTGGCCGCCCACTGCGATTTCTTCGGGCACAAAGACGATGCGGGTGCCCCCGGCCTCGGGCGCCATCCGGCCCCGGACGGCCACGTCCACCGGCAAGCCCAGCACCGACGTCCGCCCCCTAAGCTCCATGCCGCCGGCGGCCAGCGCCACCTGCACGTCCAGTTCGGCGGGGAGCCGGGCCCGCACCAGCTCCGCGAGGGCCTCCTCGCGGATGACGGCTTCCACGGTGACCTCGTCCCCGTCCCCGGGCTGCCAGCCTTGCCCCCGCAGCAGAGCCGCCACATCCAGTTCGACGCCGGCGGCCTCCAGGCGCAGCGACTCCAGCGCGAGCCCGTCCACCTCCAGTCCCGCCACGGTGACGGTCAGCCGGTCCACGCGTCCCCACAACATCCGCAGCGCGGGAAACCCGGTCAGCTGCACCTGCACCGTCGCCGAGCCCAACGACGCCTGCAGCCCGTCGGCCACCCGAGCCGCGAGAAAGCCCGGCACCCACGCCTCCGCGCCGGCCGCCACGGCCAGAGCGATCATCAGCAGTCCCGCCAGCAGCGCCCGCATCCCATCCGCCCCGTCACGCCTGCTTGTGGCGCAGGAAAGATTCGATAAACATATCCAAGTCGCCGTCCATGACCGCGTGCACGTTGGCGGTTTCGACGCCGGTGCGGTGGTCCTTCACCATGGTGTACGGAGTAAACACGTAGGAGCGAATTTGGCTGCCCCAGGCGATTTCCGCCTGCTGGCCCCGCAGCTCCTCCATCCTCTTTTGCTGTTCCTCCAGGCGCCGCTGCAGCAGGCGCGCCCGGAGCATGCGCATGGCCCGGTCCCGGTTGGCGTGCTGGGAGCGCTCGCTCTGGCACTGCACCACGATGCCTGTCGGCAGGTGGGTGATGCGCACCGCGGACTCGGTCTTGTTGACGTGCTGGCCCCCCGCGCCGCTGGCCCGGTACGTGTCGATGCGCAAGTCGTTGGGGTCGATGACGATCTCGCCGTCATCCTCCACGTCGGGTTCCACGGAAACCGACGCGAAGGACGTGTGGCGCCGGCCCGACGCGTCAAAAGGCGAGATGCGCACCAGCCGGTGCACCCCCTGCTCGGCCTTGAGATAGCCGTAGGCCAGGTCGCCCTTGATGGACAGGCTCACCGTCTTGATGCCCGCCTCTTCGCCGGGCAAGATGTCCAGAATTTCCACCTGATAGCCCTTTTCCTCGGCCCAGCGGGTGTACATGCGCATCAGCATCTGGGCCCAGTCCTGGGCCTCGGTGCCGCCGGCCCCCGCGTGGACGGACAAAATCGCGTCAGCGTGGTCGTACTCGCCGCTGAGGAGGGTGGTGAGCTCCAGCCGCTCCACGGCCCGTTCCAGCTGGCGCCACTGCTCCGCCGCTTCCGCCAGCGCGGCTTCGTCGTCTTCCTCCACGGCCAGCTCCACCAGGACCTCCAGGTCTTCCCATTGGCGGTGAACCCGGTCCCACTGATCGATCTCGCGCTTGAGACTTTTTTGCTTTTTGAGCACCTCCTGGGCTCCGTCGGGATCGCTCCAGAAGTCGGCCTCCGCCATGCGCTCTTCCAGCCGGGCCGCTTCCTCACGCTTGGCCTCTATGTCAAAGGTAGACCCCCATTTCGCGGATGCGCTTGCCCAAGTCCCGCAAGCCTTCGCGGAGTTCGCTCACATAAACCGTCGTCAAAGTCACTGCCTCCTCCATCATTGGCCGGCGCGGCCGCGCCCAGGGCCCTCACGCCGCGCCGCAGCACTTCTTGTACTTTTTCCCGCTGCCGCAGGGGCAGGGGTCGTTGCGCCCCACCTTGGCCTCTACCCGCCGGGGCGCCCGCCGCCGCTGGGCCCCTGGGGCATCGCCGGCACCGTGGTAGGCGGCCCGGCTCAAAAGGTCGGTCCCGGGCTGCTGCCGGGGCGGGCCGTCCACCACGACCCGGGTGCGGAACAGCGCCTTCACCGTGTCCTCCTGCACCGCCCGCAGCATGTTCTGGAACATCTCGTAGGCCTCAAACTGGTACTCCAAGAGCGGGTTCTTCTGGCCGTAGGCCCGCAGGCTGATGCCTTCCCGCAAGTCGTCCATGGCCCGCAGGTGCTCCATCCACTTGCTGTCGATGAACTGCAGCAGGTGATGGCGCTCGATGTCCCGGGCCAGCGGGCCAAACTCCTGCTCCCGGGCCGCGTAGGCCGCCACCAGGGCCTCCTCCAGCTTTGAGCGCAGGGCCGGCCGGTCAAGGCCCTCCAGCTCCGCCGCCGTCACGGTCAGCTGCCGGTTGGCCAGATCCTGCACCCGCTCCACCAAGGCCTCCAGGTCCCACTCGTCCACGGGGACTTTCTCGGCGCAGTAGGTGTCCACGTACTCGCCCACCAGGCGCCGCATCATCTCCACGATGCTGTCCCGCAAGTTCTCGCCCAGGAGCACGCGCCGGCGCTGGTCGTAAATGACTTCCCGCTGCTTGTTCATGACGTCGTCGAACTGCAGCACCTGCTTGCGCAGCTCGAAGTTGCGGGCTTCCACCTTCTTCTGCGCGTTCTCGATAGCGCGGGTGACCTGGTTGTGCTCGATGGGCTGATCGTCGGTCCAGCCCAGCCGCTCCATCAAGCCCGCAATGCGCTCGGAGCCAAACAGGCGCATGAGGTCGTCCTCCAAGGACACGTAAAAGCGCGACGAGCCCGGGTCCCCCTGGCGCCCGGCGCGGCCCCGCAGCTGGTTGTCGATGCGCCGGCTTTCGTGCCGTTCGGTGCCGATGATGTGCAGGCCGCCCAGGGCCACCACCTCGTCGTGCTCCGCGGCCATGGCCTGGCGCATTTCCTCCAGGATCTCCCGGTACACCCGGCGGGCCTCCTGCAGGCGCGGCGAAAGGTCCGCATCGTTGCCGTAAGGCTCGGCGGCCACCGCGATCTCTTCGTCGCTGTAGCCCCGCCGGCGCATCTCCTCCCGGGCCTTGAACGCGGGGTTGCCGCCCAGGACGATGTCGGTGCCGCGGCCCGCCATGTTGGTGGCGATGGTCACCGCGCCCTTCTTGCCCGCCTGGGCGATGATCTCCGCTTCCTTCTCGTGGTACTTGGCGTTGAGCACCTGGTGCGGGATGCCCCGCTGCTTGAGCATGGCGCTCAGCCGCTCGGATTTTTCAATGGAGACGGTGCCCACCAGCACCGGCTGGCCCCGCCGGTGGCATTCCTCGATCTCGTCCACCACCGCCCGGAACTTGGCCGCCTCGGTCTTGTACACCACATCAGGGTAGTCCACCCGGATCATGGGCTTGTTGGTGGGGATCTCCACCACGTCCATGCCGTAGATGCTGCGGAACTCTTCCTCTTCCGTCTTGGCGGTGCCCGTCATGCCCGCCAGCTTCTTGTACATGCGGAAGTAGTTCTGGAACGTGATGGTGGCCAGCGTCTGGCTCTCCCGTTCGATCTTGACGCCCTCTTTGGCCTCGATGGCCTGGTGCAGCCCGTCGCTGTAGCGGCGGCCAAACATGAGCCGGCCCGTAAACTCGTCGACGATGATGACCTGGCCGTCCTTGACCACGTAGTCCCGGTCCCGGTGAAACAGCGTATGGGCCTTCAGGGCCTGGATGAGGTAGTGGTTCAGGTGGAAGTGGGCATCGTCGTTCAAGTTGTCGATGCCCAACAGCTCCTCCACCTTGGCCACGCCTTCGTCGGTCAAGGCCACGGTGCGGGCCTTCTCGTCCACCGTATAGTGCACGTCCCGCTGGAGCTTGGGCACCAGCCGCGCGAAGCGGTAGTAATGCTCCGTAGACTGCTCGGCAGGCCCCGAAATGATGAGGGGCGTGCGGGCCTCGTCGATGAGGATGCTGTCCACCTCGTCCACGATGGCGTAGTACAGCTCCCGCTGCACCATCTGGTCCCGGTGGCGCACCATGTTGTCCCGCAAATAATCGAAACCGAACTCGTTGTTGGTGCCGTAGGTGATGTCGGCCGCGTAGGCCCGCCGCCGCTCGGCAAAGTCCTTGCCGTGGACGATGACGCCCACCGACATGCCCAGGAACTTGTAGATGGGCCCCATCCACTCCGCGTCCCGGCGGGCCAGGTAGTCGTTGACCGTCACCAAGTGCACGCCCTTGCCCGCCAGGGCGTTCAAGTACAGGGGCGCCGTGGCCACCAGCGTCTTGCCTTCGCCCGTCTTCATCTCGGCGATGCGGCCCTCGTGCAGCACGATGCCGCCCATCAGCTGCACGTCGAAGTGGCGCATGCCCACGGTCCGCTTGGCCGCCTCCCGCACCACCGCGAAGGCCTCGGGCAAAAGATCATCCAAAGTTGCGCCGTTGTCCAGCCGCTGGCGAAACTCGCCCGTCTTGGCCCGCAACTCCGCGTCGGACAGGCGGGCCAGCTCAGGCTCATACTCGTTGATTTCCACCACCAGGTCCCGCAGGCGCTGCAGCTCCTTGGGGTTGGGGTCAAACAGCTTCTTGAGCAGCCCGATCATCGCGGGCAGTCACCTCTTTTCCCAGCCCAGGGCCCACGACCCGCCGGTCGCGGCCGGCGCATCGCGTTTCAGTATACCATGTTTGCCGACGCCCTTCACACCTGGGGGGACCTGGGGGACAGCGTCAAGCCCGGGGGGGTGGGGGGGGAGAAATCCTCAGCTGGCAGCCGCTGGCGGCCCCCGCCCGGGCCAGGGCCCCAGGGCGTCCAAGACCGCCTGCACCGCGGCTTCCAAAGGGTCCCGCCGCACCACCGCGGACCCCACAAAGCGCTGATCCCCGTGGGGACCCCGGACGAGCAAGGTGGCCACCACCACCCCATGGGGGCCGGCGGCCGCGTGGCCCACATCTTCCAGTTCCAAAGGCACCGCCCCGCCGGAGAACTCTGCCACGGCTTTGAGGGCCGCGGCGGCGGCTAGGCGCAGGCGCTGGCCAGGCCCGTCGGGCCCGTCGGCCACCCCTTCGTAAAGACCGTCGCCCCAGCGCAGCTGCACCTTGACCCGGCACGCGGGCCCGCCGGCTTCAATAAAGAGGGCAAAGGGCGTCAGTGTGCCGCCGTCCATGGCTGGGCTGCCCCCCTCGCACCGCCGGGGATATCTTCTTGCAAGGCCGCGTCCAAGAGCGCCCACACGCCGCCGGTCACCAGGCCGTGCCCGCCGCATACCACGGGAATGCCCGCGCCCACCGCGGCCGCGGTCAGTTCCCGCAGCCACGGATCCGCAATGGCTTCGGGGTGGCCTAGGTCCGAATAGAAGCGGTCGGCCGCGCTCACCCGCCGCCCGGCATGGGCCAACAGCACCCGGGTGTCCAGGAAGGCCGCGCTGCACAAGGTTTCCAGGCACCGGAAAAAGCCCGCCGGGCCCAAGGCTTCCAGCGCGCAGCCCAGCACCGCCCGCACTTGCCCCCGGGCCTCCCGGCCCAGGGCCTTCATGCCCCGTTCTTCGGACATCAGGCGGATGCGGCAGCGGCTGTACTGGTCCAGGTAAGCAAAAAGGGCCGCGTTGATGCGGCCGTACAAAAATACGTCCACCTGTGGGTTGACCAAGGCGGCCTTGGCGGCGCGGATGCGGCTCAAGTCGAGGTCCAGCTCCCCAAGCCGCGCCCGCACCCGGGGGCCGGTGCCAGGATGCACCGCCAGGACCAGCAGGTCGGCGGGCGTATCCACGTCAAAATGGAGGCCCAGGCTGCGGGGCAGGGCCGCCAAGGGCAGGCCCGCACCCTGGTGCAGCGCGAGGGCCAAGGTGTTGTCGACGGGCGGCGGGTCGATGGCCAGCAAGGCCTCCGCCGGCGCGAAGGCCACGATATCCGCCGAGTGGACGTTGTTGGCCGCCACCAGGGGGCCGCCGCCGGCCAGCAGCCGCCCGATGTGGGCCAGCTCCTCCGGGGTCATAAGGGGCCCCGCGGCGCCGCCCATGCAGCACACCGCCGTCAGCCGCCGCGCCCGGACCAGCCGCTGGAGGCGGCGCCCCAGATGAAAGGGAACGCCGGGCTCCTCAGTCTCCACCGCCGCGCCCAGCCGGGCGGCCGCGTCCGCCAGGTCCGGACGGTCGGTGCACAGGATGACGCCGCCGAACACGCCGGTCTCCCAGGCCTTCTCGATCTGCTCCAGGACGATGGCGCTGCGCACGTCCTGGAGCATGCGCTCGGGGTCGCTGGCGGCGGGACCGCCCTCGAAGATGACCAGGACCGGCTCAGCCACCCTGCGCCCCGCCCTTCGCCCGCGCCCCGCCCGCGCTCAGGCCTCGGGTTCGATCAACCCGTAGTTGCCGTCCTTGCGGCGGTAAAGGACGTTGACTTCGCCGCTGGCGCCGTTGGTGAACACAAAGAAGTCGTGGCCCAAGAGCTCCATCTGGAGCACCGCTTCTTCTACGGTCATGGGCTTGAGGGCAAAGCGCTTGACCCGCACCACCCGCGGGTGCTCGGTTTCTTCCTCGTCGCCCTCCAGGGCCTGGGGGGCAGCGCCGTCGGCCGCTGCCGCGGCGGGCTCGGGCCGCTCCTGGCGGAGCTTCCGGTTGATGCGGGTCTTGAACTTGCGCACCTGGCGCTCGATGCGCTCGACGGCCATGTCGATGGAGACGTACATGTCGTCGCTGGTGCCCTCGCCCCGCACCAGCAGGCTGCCCACCTCAAAGGTGATCTCCGCCGTGTGGCGCTCCCGCTCCGCGCTCAGCACCACGTGCACCATGATGGCCCGCCGCGAAGCGTCGAAGTACTTAAGCAGCTTGCCCACCTTGCGCTCCGCGTGGCTGCGCAGCGCCGGAGTCACCTGCACGTTTTTGCCCGATACGGTGATTTGCACAGTGCCTGTGTCGGCCATGGCCCCTTCTCCTCCCACACCTGCCCGCTCGGCTCCGCGAGCGCCCGGTTTCTAGTGTACTCTTTCCGTAGGGAGGATATGGGATCCTGCCGGCCCCCGCTGGAAACGCCACGGAGGGAACGGCACCCGCCCCAGCTGACCTGGTCTTTGCCCCCACACCCGCCTGCTGGGGGGTTCGCTCGATGGGCGAGTCTCACTACTACCCCTCTCCGGTCCGGCGCCTGCGCAAAGCCGCGGCCGCCCGACCGGGCAGGACTTACGCTAAGCCGCACCATGATCGGCGGCGGACGCCCAGTTTTTTCCACCGCCTTACGTGGGTCGTTTCGCCTGCGGCTGGCATCGACTTTCAACCACAGACCTGGGGCCGGTGCCGTCCCTTTCATTATACGGCCCCGCCGCCCGCCGGCCAATCGCGACGGCCATCAAGCTGAATGTTGTGTTTGTTAAAATAACTTTGCGCGAAATTCGCAGGAGTTGGGCGCACCGCGTATAACCATCACAGCACACAGGACAGCCCCGGCGGCGCCGCCCCCGGCGGCCAGAGAAAGGAGCGGGAGCCTTTGGAGGCACGGGAACCCTACGACGCAGCCGCCGTGGCCTGGCGCACCGGTCTGCCCCTTCCGCAAGTGCGCTACTACGCTGCCTTGTACGGAGAAGCCCTGGGGGCCCAGCCGGCGCCCTTAGGGGAGTGGCGCTTTCGCGCCGAGCACCTGCCCTTCTTCCGCGCCCTGGCCCAGGGTACGCCGCCGGCTGAAGCCTTGCGGGCCGTCCTGGCCGGGCCCGCGCCAGGAGCCTCTCCCGCTCCCCCGCCCCCGCCGCAGACCCCTCATTCCTCGGGGACGCCGGACCCCGGCGCCGGGCCTGAACAGCCGCTTCCCCGGGATCTCGGGGAACGGCTGGACGAGCTGGCCTGGCAAATCCAGGACCTCTTGGAGGAGACGCGGCAAGTCCAGATCTTGCTGTCCCGGGTGATCGAGATATTGGCGGCCCACAGCCCAGCATCCCGAGCCCAGCGCAGCCATCCGGAATTCCGCCCCCCGCCGGCGGGCCAGGCCCTGAGCCCTCCGGCCGGCGCCGTTTCCGGGCCCCGGGGTGCTGGCCGTCCCGGGGGCACCGCTGCAAGACCCGCGGCCGCCAGCCGTCCCACGGGCGCCGGTCCAAAGCCCGCGCCCGGCGGGGCCGCCGCGGACCGTCCCAGCCCCGGAGCGGCCGAGGACCCGCCGGCCGCCGCCCCGGCCGCGGCCGTGATCCGGGAGGCCGCGCTCAGCGGCCACGACGAGGCGGTGCGGGCATGGGTGCCCCGGGCCCTCTGAAGCGGCGTCCCACCCGGGCTACCACCACCAGGCCCAGGGCCAGGGCCCAGCCCCAGGCCAGGGGAAAGGCCCGCAGCTCGAGGAGCAGCATCACCCCGGCGCCGTACCCCAGGGCCTGGCCGATGTCTTCCCCGGCGGTGCGGGACAGCCGGGCCAGCTCCAGCAGCCCGTAGGCGGCCAGGGCTGGCAGGACCACCCGCTCCCACCCCAACAGCACATCCCGGGCATACAACACGAAGGCACCGGCCAAAAGGGCCTGGCTGACGCCCCGCAGGACGGCTTGGAACCAACCCACCCCATCGCCAGCCTTTCACGGGATGGGTATGCGGCAAGGACCGCGGGCTTGCCGCCTGGGCGCGCCCGGGTTTGCCGCGGGCCCGCGAAGGCCCCGGCCGGCCCCCTAGCTCCGTTCCCGCAGGGCCACCGCGATGTCCAAGTCGCCCAGGCGCGTCCGCAGCGGGATGATCAGGCGGGTAATATTGACGGTGGAAATAATGGTCCCGCGGCCGCGGATGATGGACGGAGGCGAAATGGTGACGTCGATCCCCTGGCTCTCAAAGAGCACCGCGGCCCGGCCGGAGATGACGTTGCCCAGCTCCGCGATGGCGCTCTCGCACGTGTC
Organism: Limnochordales bacterium; assembly: GCA_035304545.1. GTDB lineage: Bacteria > Bacillota > Limnochordia > Limnochordales > ZCTH02-B6 > ZCTH02-B6. The sequence continues at coordinate 39,475 of DATGPV010000024.1, forward strand.
GTCAAAAAAGACCTTGCGTTCCCCCGTCAGCTCGTACACGATGTTGACGGCCAGCGCCTCGTCGGAGCCGTAGAGCACCGTCCCCTCCAGCTGGCCGGTGATCCCGATCAGAACCGTCACTTCCCGGGTCGTGTAGTCGGTGTTGGCCACCGACAGCTCGCCCCGCTCCACTTCAAGCCCCAACTCTTCCCGCAGCACCAGCGCCGCCGCGGATACAAACGGTTGGATGTGTTCCACCTTCACGCGGTATGCCACCTCCGTCCACCGTACATCCTCAGCGGTCCAGCAGCCGCACGATGGCCACCGCGTGCTGGGCGGCCAAATCGATCTCCTCGTAGGAAGCTGGCTCTCCGGACCCTTCGGGGACAGCCCCTTCGCCTGCCCCTGCGGCGACTTCCGGCGACGCCTCGTCCCCTGCCCCTGCCCCGTCGTCTTCCCCGCGACCCGGCTGGGCCAAAAGCCGCACCCGCGGCCGGTTGAGGGTCGGCGGGCCGGGATCTACCACGACGCCCCACTGCCCCGTCGACAGGCGCACCACGCTGCCCACCGGGTAGCCGGGCACCAGCCGCCGCAGCGCCTGCACCGCATCCCAGTCAAACAGGACGCCGGCTTCGGCCATCAAATGCTCCTGGGCCTCGTGGGGCAGCGTGGGGTGGCGGGGTGCGAATACCATCTCCACGTAGGCCGTGGCCACCGCCATGATGCGGGACAAGGGATGGAGTTGCTCCGCGGTCTTGCCCTGGGGATAGCCGCTGCCGTCCAGGCGCTCGTGGTGGTCGGCGATGATGTGCTTGACCCACGCGCTGATGGAGCGGAGCCCCCGCACCAGCGACAGGGAAGCGGCCACATGCTCGCTGGGCCGGTCGTCCCACCACTGGCCGAGATCCTGCAAAAGGCCGGCCAAAAACAGGTGCCGGGCGCCCTCCTCGCCCGCCAGCTCGAACCCCAGCCGGGCCGCCACCACCGCAATGTTGATGGACTGGGCCACAAACCGGTCGGCCAGCGTGCCCCAGGGCGGGTAAAACAGGAATCCCTGCTGCTGGCGGGCCAGGTCTTCGCAGGAAACGTTGCACGCCTCGTGCAGCTCGTCCACGGGCAACGAGACCTCGCCGGGGTCTTTGCAGTGGCGCACCTCCGCCACCACCTGGGCCAGGGTGTGGCGCACCAGCTGGTACGTCTGGTCGGTGAGGGGCTCCCGCACGTCCAGCCCCTCAAAACCTGGCGCCTCGATGTACGCGTACCGGAAACCCCGATCCCACAGCCGCTCCCGCATAGCCTCGGAAACCGGCTTGCCCGCGGCCAGCACGAACGCGCCCCGCTGATCCACCAGGGGCCGGGCCAGGATGGCTCCCTCGGGGATAGTGCGAACGTCTACCCTCCGCATCACGCTTCCTCCGTCCGCTGGTAAAGAAATGGGCCCACTGCCCGCAGGCCGTATCGCTGGGGTTGGAAGATGGTCTCCGTGCTGCCCACCAGCAGGTAGCCGCCCGGCACCAGACTTGCCCCCAGCCGGGCGAAAATGTCGTGCTTGGCCGCCTCCGTGAAGTAAATCACCACGTTGCGGCACAAGATGAGATGCTGCCCGGCGGGGTACGGGTCCTGGAGCAGGTTGAGCACCGCGAAGCGCACGTAGCGCCGGATCTGGGGCTGCACCTGCCAGCGGCCGTCGGGCAGCTGCTGGAAATAGCGCCGGCGCCGCAGGGACGACACTTCCTTGAGCCGGTCCTCGGCGTAGACGGCCGCTTCCGCTTCCCGCAAGGCTTCCCGGTCGATGTCGGTGCCCAGCACCTGGTGGCGGTCGGCGGAATGGGGCTCCATCTCGTCCAGCAAAATGGCCAGGGAGTAGGCCTCGGCGCCGTTGGAACACCCCGCGCTCCACACCCGCAGCCGATCCCACCGCCGGCGCAGCTCGGGCAGCACCCGCTGGGCCAGGTCCTCAAAGCGCTCCGGATTGCGGAAAAACTCGGTGACGTTAATGGCCAAAAAGTCCATGAGCCGCTGGCGCACGCCCGCGTCCCGCAGCACCAGATCGGCCAGAGCCGACAAGTCCTTGATGCCCTCCCGGCTGATGAACCCCGTCAGCCGCCGCATCATCTGGCGTTCCTTGTAGGCCCCCAGGTCCAGCCCGGTAGTCTGCTGCAGCGCGCGCTGCACCCGGAGAAATCCGGGGTCGGCGCCGCTGGCGGCCGGCGGGAAACCGCCCCCCGCCGACAGCGGGCGCGCCCCCTCGGTGGTCCCTGCGTACAAAACCGTTCCCTCCCCCCCGGCCGCGGGTCACCGGCTCCCGCCGGCATCGGTCCCCGCAGCCGCCCCCACCGCCCGCACCAAGGCCGCCGCCATGTCGGACAGCGCATGCACCTCATCGGCCAGTTTGAGCTCCGCCACGACCCGGGGCATGCCGTACACGACGCTGGTGGCCTCGTCCTGGGCCAGGACCCGGCCGCCGGCCCGCTTCAGCTTGCGGGCGCCCCGGGCGCCGTCCATGCCCATGCCCGTCAAGATCACCGCCACCACGTCGCCGCCCCAGACGTCCACCGCGGATTCCAGCGTCAAGTCCACCGCGGGCCGCACGCCCAGGTGGGGCGCCGCGGAGCTGAGCACCATGCGCCCTTCGGGATCAAAGACCAGGTGCTGGCCGCCCCGGGCCACCCACGCCTCCCCGGGCTTGGGCACCCGGCCCGGTTCGGCCTCGGCCACGGACAAGGGCGACAAGCTGTCCAGGCGCCGGGCCAAGGAGGCGGTAAAGCCTTCCGGCATGTGCTGCACGATGATGACCGGGCGCGGAAAATCGGCCGGCAGTTGGCTCATGAGGCTGCTCAAGGCGCTGGGCCCGCCCGTGGAGCTGCCCACGACCACGGGTGCAGGCCCCGGCGCCGTGCCCCGCACCGGCGGGCTCGCCGGCGGCTCGGGCGCCGTGGGCAAACCTGGGACCCGCTGGGCCGCGGCCTGGGCCGTTCCTTGCAGGGGCTCCGCCGCGGCCGCGGTCTCGGCGGGCCCACGGGGCGGCCGGACCGCCGTCCGGCCGGGAGCCGGCTTGTCCGCGGGCGCGCCAGGCACCGGCTTGTCCCCCGGCTCCGTCCGGAGCCGGGCCCGCCCCCGGCGGGGCCGCACCCGGGCGTGGGCGGCGGCCCGCACCTTGGCCACCAGTTCGTCCCGCACCTCGCCCAGGTTGACGGAGATCGCGCCACCGGGCTTGGCCACCACGTCCACCGCTCCCAGCATGAGGGCCTCAACGGCCGCGGGCGCCTGCCGCTGGGTAACGCTGGACACCATCACCACCGGCGTCGGCATCTCCTCCATCAGGCGGGCCAGCATGGTGAGCCCGTCCATGCGGGGCATCTGCACGTCCAGGGTGATGACGTCGGGGCGCAGGGCCCGGGCTTTCTCGAGCCCCTCGACGCCGTCGCGGGCCGTGCCGCACACTTCCATGCCCGCTTCGCCCAAGAACCGGCTGATCATCTGGCGCATAAGCGCCGAATCGTCAACGACCAGTACCCGCACCGACACGGCTATTCGCCTACTTGCTTCTTGACGGCTTGCAGCACCCGCTCAGGCTGAAACGGTTTCACGATGAAGTCCTTCGCGCCGGCCTTGATGGCTTCCATGACGGCGCTCTGCTGCCCCAGCGCCGTGCACATGATGACCTTCGCGTCGGGATACCGGCTGCGCAGCTCCTTCAAGGCCGTCAACCCGTCCATCTCGGGCATGGTGATGTCCATCAGCACCACATCGGCCGGACGCTCCGCGTACTTCTCCAACGCCTCGCGCCCGGTGGCTGCCTCGACCACTTCGTAGCCGGCTTCCGTCAGCAGTTTGTTAAGGCGCAGGCGCATGAACTGTGCATCGTCCACTACCAGTACGAGAGCCAACGGCCGCCACCTCCTCGTACACGTATTGCTGGGGTGTCAGCACCTCGGGCGGCGTGCCCACCCGCTTGACCGTGGCCACGCCCCGCCGGGCGTCCCACGACAAGGTGCGCCCGTGGGTGCCCCCCACCCTCTCCGCCACCAGGGGGATCCCGTGGGCCGCCAACTGCTGGCGCACCATGGCCACGTTGCGGGCCCCGATGTCCGGCAGCTCGCTGAAGGCCAGCATCCTGGCGCCGCCCGCGGCCTGGGCGTAGATCTTGTCCCGCCGGGCCCCCAGGCGGATCATTTGGTCCAACAGAAAGGGCACCACCGTGTCGGCGAACTTGGCCGGCTCGTCGTTGCCGTTGGCAAACTTCTCGGGCAGCACCACGTGGGCGATGGCCGACACCCCGCGTCCCGGGTCAGCCAAGATGAGGCCGACGCAGGAGCCCAGCCCGTAGATGGCCCACTCCTCGTCCACCGCGCAGCCGACCCGGTACTCCCCCAAACCGATGGAAACCCGCGTCAAGTTGCAACCTCCCACTGCTGCCCGTCGGCCTCGCCCGGGATCCAGATGAGGTACGCAGGGTAGTCCGCGTCGGGCGCCTTCAAGTGCGTGTGCACCACGGGCCACTCGCTGCGGGCCCGGACGGCCAGGGCACCGGCCAGCGAGGACAGCAGCGCCCCCACCATATCCCACGCCACCTGGGGCGGGGACGGCACCACCTTCAAGCCAAACCGATCCGCCAGGGCGTTGAGAAAGGCCGAGCCCACCACGTTGCCCAGCTCGCCCATGGTCGAATCGACAAGGTCCTGATCCGCGCCCGTGGCGACCATCCCCAACAGCTCGTTCACCATCTGCCGGGCCGAGGCCTCGGGCACCGCCAGCAGGAGATAGCCCGTCAGATCGCCCCGCACTTCGAAAAAGGCCGCTGCGACAGGGGTATCCTCCGGCCCGCACAGGGCAGGCAAGTCCGCGAGGCGGTGGCGGCTGATGTGCACGTCGGCCGACCATTGCAGGCGGGTACCGAGGAACTCCGAGAGGACATGGGCGGCGTGGTCAAGCGCTCCGGTCATGGCGGCCGCCATCCCGTCCGATTTGGGCCCCAAGTCGACGCACCTCCTTGGCAAAACCGGTCACGTCCAAGATCAGGGCCACCGCGCCGTCGCCCAGGATGGAGGCGCCTGAGATGCCCGTCACTTGCCCGCCCATGCCTTCAATGGTCTTGATGACGATCTCCTGCTCGCCGATGACTTGGTCCACGGCCAGGGCCAGGGGCGCCGACGCCTGCAGCACCACCACCGGATTGGCCTGCTCCCGTTGCCACGTGGCCGCGAACTCCGGGCCCCACACGTCGCCGGGGTTGACCAGGGGGATCACCTGATCCCGGACGTGGATCATCCGCCAGCCGTTGGCCATGCGCAGCTGCCCATCGTCCACCCGCAAGATTTCCATGACGCTCTGCAGCGGCACCGCGAAGGTGGTGCCCCGCACCCGCACCAGCATGGCCTGGACGATGGCCAACGTCAAGGGCAGACGCACGATCCAGCGGGTCCCCTTGCCCACCTCGGACTCCACCGTGACGGTGCCGTTGACCCGCTCGATGTTCTTGCGCACCACGTCCAGGCCTACGCCCCGCCCGGACACGTCGGACACCCGGCCGGCGGTGGTGAAGCCCGGCAAGAACAACAGATCCAGGGTTTCCGAGGAATCCAGCTTCTCGGCCTGCTCGGCAGTGATGAGGCCCCGGGCCACCGCCGCCGCCTTGATCGCGGCGGCGTCGATGCCCCGACCGTCGTCGATGACCTCGATGTAGATGCTGTTTTCCTGGTGATAGGCCCGCAGGTGCACCGTCCCCTCGGGATCTTTGCCCGCCGCCCGGCGCTGGTCAGGGCTTTCGAGGCCGTGGTCCACCGCGTTGCGGATCAGGTGGACCAGGGGGTCGCCGATCTGCTCAATCACGGCCCGGTCCAGCTCGGTGTCTTCACCCGAGATGACAAAGCGCACCTGCTTGTCCAGCTTGCGGGCCAAATCCCGCACCATGCGGGGAAACTTGCGGAACAGGGTCTCCAGAGGCACCATGCGGGCCTGCATAATGGTGTCCTGCAAGTCGGTGGTAATCCGGCTCAGGTGACTGGTGACCAGTTCCAGCTCTTCCCGCAGGTCCTGCAGGGACATGTCCACGTGGCCCAGGCGGGCCAGGCGGGTCCGGTCGATGACCAGCTCGCCCACGAGGTTCATGAGCCGGTCCAGCACCCGCACGTTGACCCGGATGGTGTCGGCCATCGTCCCCGCGGCCGGGGCGGGGCTGCCGCCGCCCGCCGGCGGGGCGGGCGCCTTGCCCCCGGGCCCGGTGCCGGACGCCGGGCTGGTCCCGCCGCCCACGGCCGGCCCAGACCGGGATGCGGCCGGCGGGGCAGGCGCCGCGGCCGCCGCCGCCGTCCCCGCGGCGGGGCCAGGGGCGGGCTCCCCCGGGGCCGGCCCTTTTTCCGCCGGCGGGCTGGCCAGGGGGTCGTCCCAGCGCACCGCCTGCAAGTGGTTGACTTCAGCCAAGGCCTCCCGGATCCGGGCGGGCTCCTCGGCGGTGGCCACCACCGCGGTCATGCGGGTGTAGTCGGCTTCACCGGCCTCGATGGCCGCCTGGGGAGGATCGGTGTGCAGCACCCGGCCCCGCTCCTGCAGGACCAGCAAGGACTGGTACAGGCGCACCACGGGCATGGGCGAGTCGGGGTCCACCGTGATGTCAAAGCGCCACAGCCGCTCGCCCATGGCCGCGGCTTCCTGGGCCGCAGCCGCCCACGGGGACGCCGGGGCCGATGCTCCGCCCGGCGCGTCCGGAGCCCCCTCCGCTCCACCGGCCGCCCCTGCCGCGGCGATCTCCGCCTCCGCCGCCGGGGCGTCGCCGGCGGCCGCCTGGACCGGCGGCTCCCCCGACGCCGGGCCGCCGGGGACGGACAGGGGCGTCTCCGCCGCCAGGCTCTCCAGGCGGCGGGCCAGGGTCGCGACCTCGACGCTGCTGTCGGTGCCCTCCCGCTCCACCGCGGCCAGGCAGCGGCGCAGCACATCGATGGCCTCCAGCAGCGCGTCGATGATGTCCGCATCCACGGCCCGCTCGCCGCTGCGCACCATGTCCAGCAGGGACTCCAGCGCGTGGGTCAGCTCCGCCATGCGGGTCATGCCCGCGGTGGCCGCGCCCCCTTTGAGGGTATGGGCGGCGCGAAAAATGGCCGCCACCGCTTCCGGATCGCCGCCGGTTTCCAAATCCACCAAAAGCTCTTCGATGGTGTCCACCATCTCGGTGGACTCGTTGATAAACAGTTCCAGTTCTTCCGGGCTCAGTTCATCCATGGACATCGGAAACCCGCTCCTCGAGCCGCTCCAGCTCATCCCGCTCCCGGGCGTGCAGCACCCGGTTCAGATCCAGCAGGATGACCAGCCCCTCCTCCAGGCGCGCGATGCCCGTAATGTACTGGGTGTCCACGCTGACGATGTAGGGGGAAGGCGGCTCGATGCGGTCCCCCTCCAGGCGCAGCACTTCGGAAACCGCGTCCACGATGACGCCTACCGTCTGCTCGCCCATCTCCACCACGACGATGCGCCGGTCCGCATCGGATTCCCCGGGAGGGAGGTGGAACCGCTTGCGCAAGTCCAGCACAGGGATGACGCTGCCCCGCAGATTGATGACGCCCTCGACGAAGTCGGGCGTGCGGGGCACCCGCGTCACCTCGGGCACGCGGATGATCTCCCGCACCTGATGGATGTCCACGCCGTACAGCTCGCCGGCCAGGCGAAACACCACCAGCTGCTTCTGCTCGCTGGCCGCGGTCCGGGTCTCCTCCGCCGCCATTGCCCCTCACCCCTCACGTGCGAAACTGGGTTACCAGCTGCCGCAGCTCCGCCGCCATGCGGGCCAGCTGCCGCACCGAGTCGGCCACCGCTTCGATGGACGCGTGCATCTCTTCGGCGGCGGCGCTGACCTCTTCCGACGAGGCGGCGGTTTCCTGGGAAACGGCGGCAATGGTCTCCATGGCGCCCATAACTTCCTCGCTCTGGGCCGCCATCTGTTCGGTGGCCGCCGTGTTCTCCTCGGTGATGCGGGACACGTCCGACACCGCCGCCATCACCTGTTCCGCCCGCTGCAGCAGGCCCTGGGCGTCCTGGGTGATGCGCTGCACCTGCTGATCGGTGCCCTCCAACGCCGCCAAGATCTGGTCCAGGGCTTGGCCGGCCGCGCGCGCCTGCTCCATGCCCTTGGCCACTTCCTGGGTCCCGGCCTGCATGGCCTGCACCGCTTCCTCGATGCCCTGCTGCATGTCGGAGATGAGGGCGGCGATCTCCTTGGCCGACGTGGCCGAGCGCTCCGCCAGTTTGCGCACTTCGTCGGCCACCACGGCAAAGCCCTTGCCGTGCTCGCCGGCCCGGGCCGCCTCGATGGCCGCGTTGAGGGCCAGGAGGTTGGTTTGCCCGGCGATGTCCGAGATGACCTGGACGATCTCGCCCACCTGCTGCGAGTGGCGGCCCAGCTGGCGCACCTTCTCCGCGGTGGCGAACACCGTATTCTGAATGCCTTCCATGCCCGCGACGGTCTGGCGCACCGTCTCGCCGCCCTGGCGGGCCGTGGCTACCCCTTCGTCGGACGCGGCCGCCACCTGCCGGGCGTTGTCGGCCACGGCGCGGATGGCCACCATCATTTCCTGCACCAGCTGGCCGCCGTGGTTCACCACCCGGGCCTGCTCGGTGGCGCCCGCCGCGATGCGGTCGATGGCCTGCTTGAGCTCGCCGACGATGCCCACCACCTGCTGCACCGTGCGGCTCTGGTCGCCGGTGCCCGAGGCCACCTGCGAGATGGTCTGGCTGATCTGCTCCGTGGCCCGGGCCGCCTGCTCCGCGGAAGCCGACAGCTCTTCGCTGCTCTTGTTGAGCTCATCGGTGGACTGGATGATGCGCTGCGCGAGCTGGCGCAGGTTGTCGGTCATGACGGCAAAGGCCGAGGCCAGCTGCCCCACCTCGTCCTGCTGGCGCAGCCGCTGCACCTCCACCCGCAAATCGCCCTCGGCCACCCGGCTGACCTGGCCCGCCATCTGGACCAGCGGGCCGCTGATGGCCCGGGTGAGAAACACCGCAAACACGATGCCCACCAGCAGGGCCACCGCCGCGGCGCCCAAAATGCGGGTCTCGGCCAGGCGGCTGAACTGGACGGCATCTTCGCGGGCCTCCTCCAGCTGCGCCTCCAACAGGGCCACCAGCCGCCCCACCAGCTCCTGGGCCTGGGTGGACAAGGACCTCAGCTCATCCTGATACGTAAACGCAGCAAACTCTTGATTGGACAGGTAAAAGAACTCGTCTTGGGCCGCCCGGAGTTGGGCGAGGATCTGGCGGCCTTCTTCATCGGTCAATTGCTGATCGAGGGTCGCCCACGTGGTCTGCCATTCCTCCTGGATCCGGGCGATGGCGTCACCGGGCAGGAAATACTCGAGGACGCTGGAGGCGGCGTTTTCCGTCAACAGCTCCAACCGACGGGCTTCGATGCTGGACTGGACGTCGGCTTCCAGCACCGCCGCGAAGGAGCCGGTCGCATCACGGACCGCCAATAGCCCCAGGGTTGCCACCAAGGCCAGCAGGACCAGGACCACTGCAAAGCCGCCGCCGATCTTGGCGGCCATACCCAATCGCTGCCACAGGGAGCCGTCCATGGCCAACCTCATCCCCTTCTGCTGATGCGTTCCCCTCACACAATTTGTAACATCGGGCGCAGAAGTTGGCAACTTTAGGAACGGGGCGGAGAAAGGCGCCTGGAAGTGTGCGAACGCGCTTGGGCGGGAAGCGCCAGCGGGGACGATGCCCGATGGTGCCCGCCCGCCAAGCCCGGTGGACGCTAGGTCCCGGCGGATCGGGAACCAAACCGCTCCTGCATCCGGTTCCAGATTTCGTCGAATTCGCCCCCGTGGGCCAAGAACACCTCGACCAGCACCGGATCAAAGGCCCGGCCGGCCTCGGCCCGGATCTGCTCCACCGCCTGCCGGTGGGACCAGGGCGCCTTGTAGGGCCGCTCCGACCGCAGCGCGTCGTACACGTCCGCGATGGACACGATGCGGGCTTCCAGCGGGATGTCCTCGCCGGCCAGGCCGTCGGGATATCCTGTCCCATCCCACCGCTCGTGGTGGCTGCGGGCGATATTGGCGGCCACCTGGAGAAAGCGGGTGGCCGACGGCAGCCCCTTGTCCCGCAGCGAAGGCGACTGCAGCAGCTCATACCCGGCGACGGTGTGCGTCTTGACCAGTTCAAACTCGGCCGGGGTCAGGGGACCCGGTTTCGTCAGCACATGGGTGGGCACGGCGATCTTGCCGATGTCGTGCAGGATGGAGGCCTGGACGACGGTGCCGGCATACACAGTGGAATCCAGCTCCGGGTAATGCCGGCTGGCTCCCCGGACCAACAGCCGCGTGAACTCCCGGATGCGCTCCAGGTGCGCGCGGGTGCCCCGCTGGTGCATTTCCGCCGCGGCGGCCAAGGCAAAGGCCAGCGCCTCCTGGGTAAACGCACCCTCCAGGTTGGTGGGCAGCGCTTGGCGGCCCGAGCCCACGTCCGCGGTCACGTCGCGGCTGATGGCCAAATAGCCCACCAGCCGCCCGCGGCGATCCACGATGCGGGTGATGGTCAAAGACGCGATCCACTCGCCGTGCTCCCGGTGCCGGTTAATGACGTGGCCCTGCCACGAGCCGTGGGCGTGCAAACACCGCCACATGTCGTCGTAAACTTCCCGGGGGGTGCGGCCGGAGGCGATGAAACTGGGCCGCCGCCCCAGCCACTCCCGGGCGGTGTAGCCGGTGCGCCGCTCGTAGGCCGGGTTAACGTAAAGCACCTTCAGATCGGGGTCGGTGATGATGATCCCGTCGGGGCTGTTGACCAGCCATCCCTCAAACAAGCCGCCGGGCAGCCGCCCCTGGGCGTGGCCCTTGCTGGACATGGCCAGGGCCACTTGCCGCCGCTTGTGGTGGTACATGCGCTGATCGGCCTTGTCGATAAGCGCGGGCAACTCCCGCCCGTCCCGGGGCCACAGGGCGATGCCGATGGTGATGGACGGCTGGGGCGGCGGCAGGCTGGCCACGTGCGCCCGCACCTGCTCCATGATGGCGGTGCGCACCTTGAGGGCCTCGGCCCGGGCGGCCCCGGGCAGGAGGAGCACAAACTCGTCGCCGCCCCAGCGGGTGATGACCGCCCGCGGCGGGGCGACCTGCCGCAGGATCCGGGCCATGTCCCGCAAAAAGTCGTCGCCCGCCAGGTGGCCCCGCACGTCATTCAGCGCCTTGAAACCGTCCAAGTCCGCGAACAGCAGCGCACCCTGGGGCTCGCCGCTGCAAGATTCCCACCAGCGCATGAGCCCGGTGCGATTGAGCAAACCCGTGAGGGGATCCAGTTCCCGCCCTTTCTTGATCTGAAACAAGGTGAGCTTAAGACACGCGAAATCGGCCAGCTTGCGCAGGAGCCGGCGGGCGGCCTCATCCAACGCCTGGCGGGACCGCCACGCGAACACCACCTGTCCCAACAGCTGGCCATCGCGCACAAGAGGCACCACATAGCCGGACACCAGGCCCAGCCTGAGGGCCTGCGCCCGGAGGGCCGCCTTAAGATGGGGCGCCGTCCGGACGTCGGGCCAAAAGGCGCCGTCGGCCAGCTGCAGCCAACGGGCCTGCTCCTCCTCCGAAAAGGGCTCATACAAAGCGCCCGGCGGCAGCACCTGCACGCCGTCCGCGGTGGCTACTACCCGGGTCTGGATGACGCGCTCCAACAGCCGCACGATGACGGCGTCGCAACCGACCTGGGCCCGCAGCGTCTCCGCGAGGCGGCTCAGCAGCTCCTCTTCGGCCCGGGCCTCCAGCACCTCGGCACTGAGGGAGCTCAACAGGTCCACCAGGTGAATGCACGCCAGGGTGGTTTGCATGGCCCCTTCATCCCCGCCGCTGTGGTCGCCCTCTTG
>DATGPV010000025.1:0-29069 GCA_035304545.1 Limnochordales bacterium
CGATCCATCCTTTCGCGCCAACGTCACCCACTGGGAAGTACTGCCGGCCCGGCCGGCCCGCTACGGCGGGTTTCCCCAAGGGCTGGACCCGCGGCTCATCGCGGCCTTAAAGGCCCGGGGTGTGCAGGACCTGTACACCCATCAAACCGAGGCGGTGGCGGCGGCCCTCGCGGGCAAGTCCACTGTGGTGGTGACCCCTACCGCGTCGGGCAAGACCTTGTGCTACAACCTGCCGGTGCTGCACGCGATCTTGCAGGAGCCGGCTTCCCGGGCCCTGTACCTGTTTCCCACCAAGGCCCTGGCCCAGGACCAGGTGGCGGCCCTCAAGGAGCTGTGCCAGCCGCTGGACGTCGAGATTCAAGCCTACGTGTACGACGGCGACACGCCGGCCTCCCTCAGGCCCCTCATCCGCCAGGCGGGGCACGTGGTCATCACCAACCCCGACATGCTCCACACGGGGATCCTGCCCCACCACACCAAGTGGGTGCGGCTTTTTGAGAACCTCAAGTACGTGGTCATCGACGAGCTGCACACCTACCGGGGCGTCTTTGGCTCCCACGTGGCCAACGTGCTGCGGCGGCTTTTGCGCATTTGCCGGTTTTATGGCAGCAGCCCGCAGTTTTTGTGCTCCAGCGCCACCATCGCCAACCCCAAGGAGCTGGCAGAGCGGCTGACGGGCATGCCCGTGGAGCTCATCGACAACAACGGCGCGCCCCAGGGCGAGCGGCACCTGATCTTTTACAACCCGCCGGTGGTCACCCGGGACGGGCTCAGGCAGCCGGTGCTGCAGGCGGCGCGCCAGGTGGCGGGCCGGTTTCTCCGCCACGACATCCAGACCATCGTCTTTGCCCGCACGCGGCTCGCGACGGAAGTGCTGCTGACGTACTTGAAGGAAGACATGGCCAAAGGCGCCCGGGGCGTGACCACCAAGCGGGCCGAGGCCATCCGCGGCTACCGCGGCGGCTACCTCCCCAAGCAGCGGCGGGAGATCGAGCAGGGCCTGCGCCAGGGTCAGGTGCTGGGCGTGGTCAGCACCAACGCGCTGGAGCTGGGCATCGACGTGGGGCAGCTGGAAGTGTGCGTCATGGCCGGCTACCCGGGCACCATCGCCAGCACGTGGCAGCAGGCGGGCCGGGCCGGCCGGCGGCAGGGGGTTTCCGCGGCGGTGCTGGTGGCCTCCAGCGCCCCCCTGGACCAGTACATCGCCCAGCACCCCGAGTTCGTCTTTGGCGGATCGCCCGAGCACGCCCTGATCAACCCCGATAACCTGATGATCCTGGTGAGCCACATCAAGTGCGCGGCCTTCGAGCTGCCCTTCCGGGACGGCGAAGCCTTTGGCATCGACCCGGCGGGGACGGCAGAGATCTTGAGCTACCTGCAGGATGAGCAGGTGGTGCATCACGCGGGCGGCCAGTGGCATTGGATGAGCGAGAGCTTTCCGGCCAACGAGATCTCCCTGCGCAGCGCGAGCAGCGAGAACTTCGTCATCGTCGACACCACCGATCCCCACCACCGGGTCATCGGGGAAACCGACCGCCTCGCGGCCATGACCATGCTGCACACCCACGCCATTTACATCCACGAAGGGCAGCAGTACCTGGTGGACCGGCTGGACTGGGACGAAAACCGGGCCTACGTGCACCGGGTGGACGTGGACTACTACACCGACGCGAACCTGGCCGTCACCATCCGGGTGCTGGACACCTTTAGGCAGGAGCCGCAGGGGCCGCTGGACAAGCGCTTCGGCGAGGTCATGACCGCGTGGCGGGCCACCATCTTTAAGAAGATCAAGCTGTACACCCACGAAAACGTGGGCTGGGGCGAGATCCATCTTCCGGAGGACCAGATGCACACCGCCGCATGCTGGCTGGAGATCCCCCCGGGGGTGGCGGCCCGGTTCAAGCCCGACGAGCTGCAGTCCGCCCTGGTGGGCACGGCCCACCTCCTGGAGTCCCTGGCGCCGGTGTTCCTCATGTGCGATCCTAAGGACTTGCGGGCCACCGTCGAAATGCGGGCGCCCCAGACGCAGCGGCCCACCATTTACCTGTACGACGCGTACCCGGGCGGCATTGGCCTCGCGGAAAAGGCCTACGACCTGTGCGAGGCGCTGCTGGCGGCCTGCCTGCAGCAGGCGGTCCAATGCGCCTGCGGGGACGGCTGTCCGGCCTGTGTCGGGCCCGACGCAGGCGGGCGCGCGCCGACGGTGCGGCTGCTGAAGCTGGCCTTGGCCCAGGCGCCGGCCGCCGGGGCGGAAAGTCCCGCGCCGGCGGGCAGTCTCGCGCCGACGGGCTTCCCCCAGCCAACGGGCAGTCCTCCGCCGGCGGAGGGGTCGGGCCGTCGTGAATCTGCGTGAACGGCTGCGGCTGCTGCGGCCCGGGGCCCCGCACCGCCCCGCGCCGCAGGCCGCGGGACCAGGGACAGTCGCCGGGCCGCAGGGGCCGGCGGACCCGGCGACAGGCAATCGGGCGGCCGCGGGCAGCGCCGTGGGGAGGCCCTTGCCCCCGCTCCCTGACGGGGTGAAGTCCCGGTTTGTCGCGACGCCCCTGGGCCAGGCGCTGTGCCTGGAGCGCATCTACCCGCTGGACCACCGGCAGGGCCGCGTCCCCCTTGCGGTCTGCCTGCAAGTGCCGCGGCACGGCTGGCAGCGGCTGCTCTCCCGGGCCCTGCCGCCCGGCTTTGACGCGGCCGGAGCGGCGTTTCTGGACCTGGAGACGACGGGACTTGGCCGCGGCACCGGCACCTACGCTTTTCTCGTGGGCATCGGGCGCTTCGTCGAAGGCGGCTTTCGGGTCCGGCAGTATTTCATGCGAGACTACCCCGAGGAGCCCGCGGTGCTGGCGGCAGTGCAGGCGGAGCTGGAGGAAGCCCGCGGCCTCATCACCTTCAACGGGCGCGCCTTTGACTGGCCCCTTTTGGAAACCCGGGCGACGCTGCACCGGACGCGGCTGCCGGCCCTGCCCCACCTGGACCTTCTCCACCCCGCCCGGCGGGTGTGGCGGCCCATCGCGGACAGTTGCCGCTTGGGCGACCTGGAGGCCGCAGTGCTGGGCCTGGTACGCCGCGACGACGTGCCGGGCGCCGTCATCCCGCAGCTGTATTTCAACTACCTGCGCAGCGGCGAAGCGGCGCCCTTGGCCGGCGTGTTTGAGCACAACCGATTGGACATCGTATCCATGGCATGCATGGCCGGCTACCTGGGCCAGGCGGCGGCGCAGCCCTTGTCAGCCGCGCCGGCCGGCGCGCCGCTGGCCGCAGCGGAACTGTTCACCCTGGGGCGCCTGCTGTTGGAGCGGGACGAGGTCCAAGACGCGGTGGCCTGTTTGGAGGAAGCCCTTGACCGGGGCCTGCCCCCCGGCCTGCGGCGGGAAGCGTACCGCCTGCTGGCCGTGGCCCACCGGCGGCGGTGGCGGCAGGCCCGTGCCTACGCCCCTCCCGCGGCGGGTCAAGCAGCGGCGGCTCCGCCCCGGCAGGACCAGGCAGCGCCGGACCGGGCGGCGCCCGACCCCGCGGTGGCCGTGCTGGAGGCTTGGGCGCGGGAGGACGGCCTCTCCACGCGCCCCTACGTAGAGCTGGCCAAGCACTACGAGCACCGGGTGCGGGACCTGGAGGCCGCCCGCTCCTGGACGCTGCGGGCCATCGAGCTGGTGCAGCGGCGGCGCGCGCTGCGAAGCCTGGGGCTGGGAGCGCACCGACGTCCCCCGGCGCCCGCCGACCGGGAGCTGGCGGAACTCCTGCACCGCCTGCGCCGCCTGGAGCGAAAGCTGGCCGCGCGCAGGCCAGGAAACCAGCGGGTGTTGTAAGCGCCGCCCATCTAGGGACGAATGACCGGCAAAGGAGGGAATAAAGGCCTCTTTAACCGTCCGGCACCTGCGGCGATAACAAAAGTAAAGGCGGCGCGCACCGGCGCCTGCTGCACAACGCCCGCGGCCTGCCTGCACCACCGGCCCGGGCCCAGGAGGTATGGAGAATGGCGAGAACCGTGGAAGTGCCCGAGAACCGCCTGGCCCAGGAACTGTTTGGCACGACGCGTTTCGCCTGGCTGTGGCTGCTGTTGCGGCTTTACCTGGGTTGGGCGTGGTTCCAGGCCGGCTGGGGCAAAGTGGGCAACCCCGCGTGGATGGAGACCGGAGCCGCTTTGCAAGGATACTGGACCCGGGCGGTCGCGGTGGACTCGTCGCCCATCGCCTTTGACTGGTACCGGCGCTTCATCGAAGCGCTCCTCGACGGCGGGCATTACACCTGGTTCGCGCCGCTGGTGGTGTGGGGCGAGGTCCTGGTGGGCGTTGCCCTGATCCTGGGGGCCTTCACGGGCATCGCCGCTTTCTTCGGCGGGTTCATGAACTTCAACTTCATGATGGCCGGCACCGCCAGCACCAACCCGCTGCTGTACACCATCGCCATCCTGCTCATGCTGGCGTGGAAAGTGGCCGGGTGGTACGGCCTGGACCGTTGGCTCCTGCCGCGGCTGGGCACGCCCTGGGGGCCGGTCAAGGCCCGGTGAGCGGTCCGGTGACCGGCGCCCGCTGGCCGCTGCCCATCCCCCAGGCGCCGTATTTGGACGGGCCGGTTCTGCTGCGGGACGGTCGCCCGGCCTACCTGCGCCGGGCGACCCCGGAGGACTTGCCCGCCGTGCAGGAGCTGTTGGCCCGCAGCTCCGACACGGCCCGCTTTTTCCGCTTTTTCCACGGCGTGGCGCCCGGGGACCCAGACGCGGCCCGCCGGCTCATCGCTCCTGGCAACGAACACGGTGGCCTGAGCCTAGTGGTCACTGTAGGTCCCCGGCACGCGGAGCAGCTGGTGGCGGTGGGCAGCTACAGCCACACCCACCGGCCCGACGTGGCCGAAGTCGCGTTTCTGGTGGAAGATGCCTACCAAGGGCGGGGCATCGGCACCCTGCTGTTGGAGCGGCTGGCCATGGCCGCCCTGGAGCAGGGCCTGACCGCCCTCGAAGCCTTTGTCATGGGCGAAAACACCGACATGCTGTCGGTCTTTGAAGCCAGCGGCTTCACCTTTGAGCGGGGCCCCAGCCCCGACGGCTGGTACATCCAGCTGCCCCTGGCGCCCACGGAAGCCAGCGTGCAGCGCATGGAAGCCCGGGACCGCATCGCCACCCGGGCATCGCTGTATCCGTTCTTCCACCCCCGCTCCGTGGCCGTCATCGGCGCGTCCCGGGATCCGGCCAGCATCGGCTACCAGGTGCTGGCCAACCTCATCCTGTCCCACTATCAAGGTCCCGTCTACCCGGTGAACCCCAACGCGCCCTATGTCATGTCGGTGCCCGCCTACCCGACGGTGCTGGACATCCCCGGCCCGGTGGACCTCGCGGTGGTGGCGGTGCCCCAGCGGGCCGTCTTGACGGTGGCAGAGCAGTGCGCGCAAAAGGGCGTGCGGGCCATGATCGTGCTCACGGCCGGCTTCGCCGAGACCGGCCCTGCGGGGGCAGAGCTGCAGCGGCAGCTGGTGGACCTGGTGCGGGGCTCCGGCATGCGCATGATCGGCCCCAATTGCCTGGGCCTCATCCACTGCCATCCCGAAGTGCAGATGAACGCCTCCTTTGCCTCGGCCCCGGCCCGGCCCGGCAGTCTGGCCATGTCCTCCCAAAGCGGTGCCCTGGGCCAGGCGGTGCTGGAGTACGCCCATGAGCTGGGCATCGGACTCTCGGCCTTTGTCAGCATCGGCAACAAGGCCGACGTGTCCAGCAACGACCTGCTGCAATGGTGGGAAGAGGACGACCAGACCAGCGCGATCCTGCTCTACCTAGAATCCTTTGGCAACCCGCGGCGCTTCGCCCGCCTGGCCCGGCGGGTGAGCCGCCGCAAGCCCATCGTGGCCGTGAAAAGCGGCCGCACGGCGGCCGGGCGGCGGGCCGCCGGCTCCCACACCGCCGCCCTGGCCTCCGACGATGCGGTGGTGGATGCCCTCTTTCAGCAGTCAGGGGTCATCCGCACCCGCACCCTGTCGGAGATGTTTGACGTGGCGGCCCTGCTGGCCCACCAGCCCCTGCCCCGGGGCAACCGGGTCGCCATCCTGACCAACGCGGGCGGGCCCGCCATCCTGGGCGCGGACACGTGCGAAGCCGAGGGCCTGGTGGTGCCCCCGCTGCCCGCGGCGGTCCAGGCCGAGCTCCGGGCCCTGCTGCCCCCCGAGGCCAGCGTGGCCAACCCCGTGGACATGATCGCGGGCGCTACGGGCGAGGATTACCGGCGCTGCCTGGAGGTCCTGCTGCGCAGCGACGCGTGCGACGCCGTCATCGCCATCTGCATCCCCACCCGGACCGCGGCGGTGGAGGAAGTGGCGGCAGGCATCGCCGCCGCCCGGGCCGCGGCCCCCGACAAGCCCGTGCTCACGTGCCTGATGACCGCGCAGCCGCTGCCAAAGCCCGCGGGCTTCCAGTCCCTCGGCCTGCAGCCCGTCTACCGCTTTCCCGAGCCCGCGGCCATGGCCCTGGCCCGGGTCGTCCGCTACGCCGCCTGGCGCGAAACGCCCCTGGGCACCATCCCCGCGCTGCCCGACGTGGACGCGGCCGCGGGCCGGGCGGTGTGCCGGCAGGCGCGGCGGCGGGGCAGCGGCTGGCTGCTGCCGGAAGAGGTGGACCAGGTGCTGGCCGCGTTCGGCCTTCCCCGGCCGGCGGCCCGGGTGGCCTTTGACGAGGACGAAGCCGCGGCGGCCGCCGCGGCCCTGGGCTATCCGGTGGCCGTCAAGCTGGCGTCGGCCACCCTGGTGCACAAGACCGAGTGGCAGGGGGTTCACCTCCACGTGGCCGACGAAGCCGGCGTGCGCCGGGCGGTGCGGGCCATGCGGGCCGCGCTGGAGCAGCAGGACATGCTGGGGCACATGGCCGGCGTGCTGGTGCAAAAGATGGCCCCCGAGGGCGTCGACACCTTCGCCGGCGTGACCCAGGAACCCACCTTTGGCCCCGTCATCGCCTTTGGCCTGGGCGGCACCGCGGTGGAGGTCCTGGGCGACGTGGTCTTTCGCATCACACCCCTCACCGACCGGGACGCCCACGAGATGGTCCGATCCATCCGCGGCTTTCCGCTACTGGCAGGCTTCCGGGGCCAGCCGCCCGCGGACGTGGACGCGGCGGCCGACGTGCTGCTGCGCTTGTCGCGCATGGTGGAAGACATTCCCGAAATCGTCGCCGTGGACCTCAATCCCGTGCGCCTGTTGGAAACCGGCGCCGGCGCCCTGGTGCTGGACGCCCGGATCCGGGTAGAGTAGGGCCCCACACCCGGCAAGACCAGCGCCCCGGGGCCCGGGGAGGCCGTTGGCACCGCCTCGGGACGCCGCGCTTCGGGACGCGCCGGTTTCCGGGAGGCGCGGGCGCCGGCCGGCATCCAGCAGGAGTTTCCCCGCGCCGTCCTCGAATATAGACCGCTAGCACTTATACCTATCCGAGGAGGCATTTGGCATGGCGTGGTGGACGGGCCTCCGCCGGGGGCCGGCGCGCGCCCGGATGATGGTGTTTGCGTGCCTGGTGGGCCTCGTGCTCGCCGGCGCGGCAGGCGCGGCGCAGGCCCAGACCGTGGAGCTGGTAGTCTCTTCCTACGGCGGGGCCTACGACGAAGTCTTTAAGCAGTACATCATCGAACCCTTTGAGCGGGCCAACCCGGGCGTCCGGGTAGTGCTGGCGCCCTACGCGACGGTCACCAATCTGCTGGCCCAGCGCAACAACCCGGTGCTGGACGTGGTCCAGCTGGACGACTTCGACATTATCGACGCCGCGGATCAGGGCCTGCTGGAAGTGCTGCGTCCCGGCAACTTCACCCACTGGGACGACCTGTACGAGCAGGCGTTTCTCAAGGGCAGCGACGGCCAGGTTTACGGCTTGACCAACGTGTTCGGCGCATGGGGCATCGCCTACAACACCGAGCGGGTCTCGCGCCCCGCCACGTGGCGGGTGTTCTGGGACAGCGCCTACCGCAACCGGGTGGCGTTCATGGACAACTGGATCCCCGACATGCTGATGGCGGCCCGGGCCTTTGGCGGCGACGAGCGCAACATGGAGCCCGCGTGGCAGGCCATCGCCGACATCGCGCCCTGGGTCAAGCAGTTTTACGCGACTTTCTCCGCGCCCCAGCCGCTGCTGGAATCCGAGGAGGTGTGGCTGGCCTCCTGGTTTGACGGGCGCACCTACGCCCTCCAGGCCCGGGGCGTGCCGGTGGATTTCGCCATCCCCGAAGAAGGCGGCATCCTCATCCGCGGCGGCTTGGGCGTGGTCAAGGGCAGCCGCCATCAGGAGCTGGCGGAAAAGCTCATCGACTTCGCCATGTCGGTGCCGGCCCAGCAGGCCTTCTCCCGGGAGTTTTTCTACGGCCCCACCAACCGCACGGTAACCTTGGAGCCGGAGCTGGCCGCAAAGGTCGTCTACGGCGAAGAGGACCTGCAGCAGCTGCTGGTGCCCGACTGGCCTTACATCCTCCAGCAACGGGCCGCCTGGACCGACCGCTGGACCCGGGCGACCATCTGGTAGGTCGGAAGGGCGTTGGCGGCTATGACGGAGGGCGGTGCGCGCTCCACGGCGGGGCGCGCACCCGCGATTCGGCTGGAACACGTCACCAAGCACTACGGGTCGGTGGGGGCCCTGCGGGGCTTGACGCTGGAGGTGGAGCAGGGGGAGTTCTTTTCCCTGCTGGGCCCCAGCGGCTGCGGCAAGACCACTACGCTGCGCGTCATCGCCGGTCTGCTGGAACCCGATGCGGGCCGGGTGTACCTGGGGGGCCGGGACGTCACGGACCTGCCTCCCTACCGCCGCAACTTGGGCCTGGTGTTTCAGAACTACGCCCTTTTCCCCCACATGACCGTGTGGGACAACGTGGCCTACGGCCTCAGGGCCCGCCGGATGCCCGAAGCCGAGATCAAGGCCCGGGTGGGCAAGTACCTGGAGCTGGTGGGGCTGAGCGCCATGGCGCGCCGGCGTCCCCGGGAGCTTTCGGGCGGCCAGCAGCAGCGGGTGGCCCTGGCCCGCTCCCTCGCCGTGGAGCCCGTGGTGCTGCTCTTTGACGAGCCGCTGTCCAATCTGGACGCCCAGCTGCGGGAGCAGATGCAGGTGGAAATCCGCCAGCTCCAGCGGGAGCTGGGCTTTACCGCGTTTTACGTGACTCACGATCAGCAGGAAGCCCTCATGCTTTCCGACCGGCTGGCGGTGCTGCGGGACGGGCGGCTAGAGCAGGCGGGCACGCCGGAGGAGCTCTACGACGCGCCGGCGTCGCCCTTCATCGCCGGATTTTTCGGCGGCACCAATCTCTTGGAGGGCACCGCGTTTCGCGACGGCAGCGGGTGGCGGTTCAAGACGCCGGGCGGCAGCGTCTTTGCCGCCGGCCGGGCCGTGGGGCCCTTGGAGGACGGGGGTGCGGGCCGGCTGTCGGTGCGCCCGCAGAGGATCAAAGTCCTCCCCGCCCAGGACGGACATGCTCCCGCCGCGGGGGAGGGCCCGCTGCCGCCGGCTGGATCGGCCATGGGGGCGGGCGCCCGCCGCGACGGCGTGGTGCTGGCCGCCGTCGTCGAAGAGCGGCTGTACCTGGGCGACCAGCTGGAATACCGGCTGCGGCTGGCCTCGGGCGAGCGCCTCACCGCGCGGGTGCCGGCGGATGCAGGCGCGGGCCTGCCCGGCGACGCCGTGACCGTCACGGTTCCGGCCGCGGCCTGCACCTTGTTTGGACCGGAGGTATAGGCCCATGGGCGCGCTGGCTGGCGACAAGTCCATGGCCGCGCCCGCGCGGGCTTCCAACCGCGGCGAAGCGCGGTGGCGGCGTCGGCAGCGGCGGGTGTACGCCGCGGCCGGGCTGGCCTCCCTGGCCTTTTTCATCGCGTTCTTTGCCTGGCCCGTGGGCGCGGTGCTGATCAACAGCTTCCGCCCCTCGCCGGCGGGCGGCTTTGGCTTGGGCGGCTACGCCCGGTTTCTGACCGATCCCTTTTACCTGCAGGCCACCCAGCGCACCTTGGCCATCGCCGCCTTGAGCACGGCCGTTACCGTGGTGGTGGGCTACGGCATCGCCCTTTTTGTGGCCACCCGGGTCCGGGGGCGGTCGGTCTGGCTCATGATGGCCGTGGCGCCCATGCTGGTGAGCCTGGTCTTGCGGCTGTACGGATGGATGATTCTGTTGAGCGAGAGGGGTCCCGTCAACCGGCTGCTGGCGGCGCTGGGGATCATCGAGCAGCCCTTGCCGCTGCTCTTCTCCCGCTTGGCGGTGGTGGTGGGCATCGTCCACTATTGCCTGCCGTTTATGGTGCTGACCGTCTACAGCGCCTTGCGGCGCATCGAACCCGCGGTCCAGGAGGCCGCCTGGACGCTGGGCGCCAACGGCTGGTACGCGTTTCGCACCATCGTGCTGCCCCTGTCCATGCCGGGCGTCATCGCGGGCACCTCCATCACCTTTGCCCTGTCCGCGAGCACCTTCGTGGTGCCCTTGATGATCGGCGGGCCCCGGGAGCGAATGCTGTCCAACTACGTCCACCTGGCCGTGGAGCGGCTGGGCGACTGGGGCTTTGCGGCCGTCATCGCCGTGCTGATGCTGGCCATGGTGGTGCTGGTGCTGGGCCTGGCCAACGGCCTGGCCCGCCGCTGGGAGGCGGCGCAGTGAAGGCCGGCCGGCTGCTGACATGGGCGTTCGCCGTCCTGGCCTACGCCTTCATCCTGGCCCCCATCGTCATCATCATCCCCGCGTCCTTTGCCGATGGCGCCGCGTTCGTGTTTCCGCCCCGGGGGCTGACCACGGCGTGGTACGTGCGCCTATTGCGCGACCCGCAGTTGGGCGGCTCCCTCCTGGTCAGCCTGGGCATCGGCCTGGCCGCGGCCGCGGGCGCGGTGGTGCTGGGCGCGGCCATCGGGCTGGGCATAGAGCGGGGCCGGATCCCGGGCCGGGCCTTGTGGCTCAACCTGTTTCTGGGGCCGCTGGTGCTGCCCCTCATCTTGACCGGCCTGGCCATGCTGATGTTCTTCAGCTCGCTGGGGTGGATCGGCTCCACGAGGGCCATCATCCTGGCCCACATCGTCCTTACGGCGCCCTATGCGGTGCGCACCGTGCTGGCCAGTTTGGCCGGCCTCGATCCCACCCTGGAGGAGGCCGCCTGGGTGCACGGCGCGAGCCCCTGGTACGCCTTCAAGACCGCGGTGTTCCCGCAGATCCGGCCGGGGCTGGTGGCCGGGGGGCTGTTCGCGTTCTTGGTGTCGCTGGACGAGTACACGGTGACGGTGTTTTTGACCGGTCCGGGCCTGGTGACGCTCCCGATCCGCATCTTCCAGTACATCACCCTTCACGTGGATCCCACGGTGTCGGCCTTGGCCAGCGTCATGGTGGTCGTGTCCGCGGTGCTGGTCATCGCGGCCGAGCGCAAGCTGGGCCTGCACCGGTACCTGGAGCTGTAGCCGGCCGGCGCGCCGCCGGAACAGGGGAGGTTGGACGACCATGTCGGGCATTCGCTACGCAGGAACTGGGGACATCCGCACCCGGTTTGCCGTCATCGGGTTTCCGTGGGACTTCGGCGCCTCGCTGGGGCGGCCGGGGGCCCGCTACGGCCCCGATGCCATCCGCCAGGCGTGCCGCTGGAACCTGAACCGCATCCGGGACGGGCGCGTCTGGGACATCGAAGGCGGCCGCGTCGTGGACGTCAGAGGCCTGGAGCTCACCGACAGCGGCGACGTCACTATCGCCGCCCACGACCAGCGGCAAACCTTCGCCAACGCGCGGGAGCTCATCGGGCAGGCCTTGCAGGCAGGCCGCATCCCCATCATCCTGGGCGGGGACCACTCCATTTCCCTGCCGGGCATCGAAGCGCTGGTCCAGGCCACCTCCGGCCCCGTGGGCATCATCCAGCTGGACGCCCACCTGGACCTGGTGGACGAGTCGCCCACCCAGGGCCGCTACTCCCAAAGCAGCCAGATCCGCCGGGCCCTGGAACTGGAGCGGGTGTCGCCCACCCGCCTCGTCCAGATCGGGGTGCGGGGCTTCAACTACCCCGAATACGCCGACTACGTCCGGCAACAGGGGATCACCCAGTTCACGCCGGCTGACGTGGCCCGCCTGGGCGCGGCACGGGTGGCCCAGGAAGCCTTGGCCCGGGCCGGGGAGGGCGGCGCGGCCATCTACATCACCCTGGACATCGACGCTCTGGATCCGGCGGTGGCCCCAGGCGCCGGCCACCTGGAGTTCGGCGGCCTGTCGGTGCAGGACGTGTCCACCATGCTGCGCCTGTTTGCGCCCCGGGTCGCGGCCTTTGACATCGCCGAGGTAAACCCCCTCTTTGACGTCCACGGCATGACGGCCAACCTGGCCGCCAAGTTCATCTTTGATTTGGTGATGACCCGCGCCGCGGCCGACAGCCAGGCCGGGCCGCCCCACGGCGGCCAAGCCTCTTGAAAGGCGTTGCCTGCAACGTGCAGCTTGCCTAACGCGCCGGTCGGGATTTTGGAAAAACGCGCTGGCCGGGGCTTGGAAGCAACGGCTTCCGAGCCCCGGCCAGCTTTCGTTGCCCGCGGCCGCGGGAGGATGGCCCATCCCCTGGCTTTCTGCTTGCCGGTTTTCTGCTTACAGCAGCGGGTGCTCGTGCTTGGCCTTGAGCCGCTGCCAGCGCCGCTCCACCTCGGCGGCGAACTCCTCCAGCACTGCCTTGTTTTCCGGCCGGAGCAGGTGGCGGGTCTTGCCCATCATCTTGAGCCACTCTTCCACCGGAATCCGCTTGCCCCGGTCCTCGGGGTTGTAGGTGATGGTGGTCTTGCCCCGCTCCACCTCGTACAGCGGGAAGAAGCAGCTGTTGACCGCGGCCTCCACGATCTCGGTGCCCAGCCGCTCCTCGCTGCGCCAGTTCAGCGGGCAGGCGATGAGCACCTTGCCGTAGGCCAGCCCCTCGTTCTTGGCGTACCACTGGGCCTTGGCCGCCTTGCGCATCAGGTCCTGGGGGAAGGCCTCCACGCCCGTGAACACGTAGGGGATGTTGGTGGCCGCCATGATCTGGGGCGTGTCCTTGTGGTGGAAGGTCTTGCCCCACCCTTGGGGCCCCACTTCCGACGTGGAGGTGCGGTGGCCCAGGGGCGTCGAGTACGACAGCTGGCTGCCGGTGTTCATGTAGCCTTCGTTGTCGTACTCCAGGATGATCATCTTGTGGTTGCGCAGCGCCGTGCCGATGGCCGGCCCCATGCCGATGTCCATGCCGCCGTCGCCGGTGATCATCACGAAGGTGATGTCCTCGCCCACGTCGATTTCGCCCCGGCGCTTGCGCTCGTAGAACATCTCCACGAGCCCGGACAAGGTAGGCGCGCCGTTCTGGAACAGGTTGTGGACGTAGGTGATCCGGTGAGACGTGAAGGGATAGCCCGTGGTCACCACCATGGCGCAGCCCGTCTGGTACAGGACCACCACGTCGCCCTCGAGGGCCGCCAGGAACTGGTTGATGGCCGGGAAGATGCCGCAGCCCGGGCACGCCCCGTGGCCCGGCGCAATGCGCTTGGGCCGCTCCATCATCTGACGCGGCGGCGGCAGCTTGACCTTGACCTTGCCCGTCTCGGGATCCAGGGTCGCCTGCACCAGCCCCGTGACCTCTTCCCGGCTGATGATGGGCGTCCCCGGCGGCGGCACCCGGTTGGGGTCGCCCGGCGTCACGCCATGGTAGTCAAAGCGCACCTTGACTTGACCCGTGTCGGCCGCCTCTTGCGCCAGGCGGAAGAAGGCCTCCGCGTCGTCCGGGTAAAAGTCCTTGCCGCCCAGGCCGTAGATGCGGGTCATGACCAGCGTCTTGTTGCCGGGATCGTCCTTGAGGGCCGCCTTGACCTCGTGGGTCAACGGGCCGCCGCCCGAGCCGTAGGAGTCGCCCCGCTCGCCGATGAGCAGGGCCTTGAGGTTGCGGCAGGCCTTGCGGATCTCCTCCGCCGGGAAAGGCCGCAGGATGTTGGGGCTGATGACGCCCACCTTGAGCCCCTCCTGCCGGAGCCGATCCGCCACGTCCTTGGCGGTTTCCGCGGCGGAGTTGAGGAGCAGCACGGCCACCTCGGCGTCCTCCATGCGGTACAGGTCCACCACGGGATAGTGCCGTCCCGACAGCTCCGCGTATTCCGCGAAAACCTCTTGGATGACCTCCCGGGCCGCCTCCATGGCCTTGTGCAGCTGGTACTTGTTGTTGATCAAGTCCGGATCGTTCATGTACGGGCCGATGGTGACGGGCCTGCGGGGGTCCAGGGCCGTGATGCGCTCAGGCACCGGGCCGATGAACTGCTGCACGGTTTCCTGGTGCGCGAAGTACTTGACCCGCCGCTTCTGATGGCTGGTAAAGAACCCGTCGTAGGCCACGATGACCGGCAGCTGCACCCGCGGGTCCTCGCCGATGCGCACGGCCATGATGTTCATGTCGTAGACCGCCTGGGGATCCCGCGCGAGGAGCACGATCCAGCCCGTATGGATGGCGAAGTACAGGTCCGAGTGGTCGCCCCGGATGTCCAGGGGCCCGCTGACCGAGCGGGTCACCAGGTCCAGCACCATGGGAAACCGGGTGCCCGACTGCACCGGCAGCTGCTCCAGCGAGTAGAGCAGGCCGTTGGCGCTGGTAGCGTTAAACACCCGCCCGCCGCCCGTGGACGCGCCGTAGCAGATCCCCGCCGCACCGTGCTCGCCGTCGCCGGGGATGAGCACGATGTCGTGCTCGCCGTTGGCGCCCATCTCGCTCAAAAGCTCGGCAATTTCCGTCGAGGGCGTGATGGGGTAGTAGCCCATGACGTGGAAATTGATCTGGCTCGCCGCCAGCGCCGCCATCTCGTTGCCGCTCAAGAAGCCGGTGCGCTGGTCGGGCCGGGCCACCGCCTTGAGTTCTTCCTGCCGCACTGCCATGAGCCTCACCCCGCAGTCGTCGTAATGGAAAACCGCTGTGCCACCCGGTGCTCCGCAGCCCAGCCGTCGGCTTCGGGGATGGCCACCAGCGCGTCCACCGGGCACGCCGCCACGCACTTGAGGCAGCCCTTGCAGTACTGGTAGTCAATGCCCACCAGCACCATGGCCGGCCGGCCCCGCTTGTCCTGGCCCAGCTCCCAGACAAAGCAGTAGTCGGGGCAGACCAGGTCGCACTGGGCGCAGTCAATGCACTTCTCCCGGACGAATTCGGGCAGCTGGCCCTGCCGGGATGCCGACATGTCCTTGTTCCAGGTGGTGCCGGGGGCGATGAGGGTGCCGCCCAGGGCGGCCGTCTCGTAGCCAAAAAGCGGCTGCGGGCGGACGTAGGGCAGCTCCTCCGCCTCGGCCAGCTCGGCCTCGGGCAGCTCCGCCCACTGCACCTCGTGGTACCCCCTCCAGAAGGCCTCCAGGTTCGCCTGCAGCAACTGCGGATAGCGGCCGCCCAGCGTGTCCCGGATGGCCTCCACCACGCCTTCGGGCGCCAGGAACGGGCACGCTCTGGTGATCGCGCCCAGCATGGCCATGTTGATGCGGCTGCCGGTTTCCGTGGCGATGTCCAGGGCCCGGACCGTGCCCACCCGGCGGGCTTTGATGCCCAGCTGATCGCGGAGCGTTTCCGGATCCTTGCGGGAGTTGATGACCACCACCGAGTGGGGATAAATGCCCGACAGGACGCCCCGGTCCGACTGCACCAGGGCCTCGTGAAAGATGCCCAGCACGTGGGGCCGCTCCACCGGCGTCGCGTTGCGGATCTCCTTGTCGCCGGCCGCGAAGCGGATGAAGCTCTTCACCGGCGTGCCCTTCTTTTCCGACCCGTAGGAAGCGAAGTTGGAGCCGTTGAGCCCCCCGTGGAGCACGCCGGCTTCGGCCAGGATCTTGCCGGCCACGTTCGCGCCCAAGCCCCCGATGGACTCGAGCCGGATCTCAAAAAAGCCTTCTTCGTTGGTGACGGGCAGCGTCACTTCTGCAGCCATGGCCAACCCCCCTCGAGGCGCGGGCAGCCCGCGCTGTGGCGGCCGCACTGGGCCTCTGATCAGAATTGTAGACACAGATTTCCGGGCAAGCAATGGATGGTTGTCGCGGGCAGGCAGGGACAGATGTCCCGGCCCGCCGGGGCAGGCGTCCCACGGGCCGCCGATCCTCACCTTCCGATCCGCCGCCGCATACCCTGTAGGGACCAATCAGGGTCGGAGGGGGGCAGCCGCCGTTCGCGCGGCGCAAACCGTGGAGCAGCGTACCTGGCCAGCCTTGAATGAGCATGATCACGCGCCGGAAGCCGGTGCGGACCCGCCGGCAGGGCGCCCGCCGGGCCGCCCCGAGCGGGCGGACAGCGATCCCGACTTCTTTCGACTCCAGTGGGAAGCCGCCGAGGCGATGGCGGCGGAAGAGCGCTGGCAGGACGCGGCGCGGCTGTGGGAGCGGCTGCTCAGCCAGAAGCGCCGCCTTCCCCCGGGTGACGCGGCCCGGGTCCAGCGCCGACTGGCCGCCGCCTACGTGCACCTGGCCCTGCAGCGCAAGCCCCTGGAGGGCAGCCGCCGCAACGCCCTGCAGGCCGTGGGGCTGCTGGAGAAGGCGGCGGCGCTGGATGACCGCCAGCCCGCACCCCTTTACTGGTGCGGCGTCATTTACCGCTGGTTTGGCTTGTGGGAAAAGGCCGCGGACTTTTTCCGGCGCGCGCTGGAAATTGACCCGGCCCACCTGCCCAGCCGCCTGGAGCTGGGCTGGACCTTGCTGCGCCTGGGAGAGCTGGACCAGGTGCGGGCGCTGCTGGCCGGTCCGCCGGGGAGCGGCCCCGACGCGAGCACGGGCGATGGTCCCGCGGACTGGCACTGGCGCCGCCTCAAGGCCGCGGCGCTGCTGGCCGAGGAGCAGGCCGCAGAAGCCCTGGCCGCGTACCCGGCCGCGCCCGGCGAGGGCGTCCCTGCTTCCCAATGGGCCCACGAGTTCCTGCACCTGGCCGAAGCCGCCAGCCGCCGCGACCCCGCCGCCGTCCTGCGCCGGCTGGAGGCTGCCCAGGACGCGGTGGAGATGCTCTTCGCGGCCGACCAGACCGGCCACGACGGGCCGGAGCCGGGCGGCGCCGGCGGCGGGGACACCCCCGGCGCCCGCGGCGGCGGGGACCCCCGGCAGCGCTGGCACAGCCTCACCAGCCACCTGCAGGCGCTGGCCGCCGAAGCCCGGGGCGAGCTGGACGCGGCCTTGACCTGGTGGCGCCGGGCATGCGAGGCCGACCCCCAGGATGACCGCCGGCGGCTGCATCTGGTCGCGGCCTTGGTCCGGCAGGGCGCCGGTCTTTGGCGGGCCGGCCGCGTTGACGACGCGGTGGCCGCCTGGGCCGAGGCCCGCCAGCGGGGCGGCCAGGACCCCAACCTGCTCCGCGGCCTGGCCTTGGGATACGAGCGCCTGGAGCGGTGGCTGGAGGCCAACCAGTGCTGGGAAGACTACTTGCGCCTGCAGCCCGAGGGCGACGCAGCCACGCCCCGAGGCGCCGTGCTGCTGGCCATGGCCGCCAACGCAGCCCGCGCCGGGCGCCGGGACGACGCCCACACGCTGCTGGGCCGGGCAGCCCGGGCCGTCGCGGACAGCCCCGACCTCCTCACCTATGCCGGCCTCCTGTACGTCACCCTGGGCAGCGGCCAGCGGGCCGTGGCCGCCCTCACCCGGGTGCTGGAGCTCAAGCCCGGCGATGAGGCGGCCGTGCAGGGCCTGCTGCACGCGGCGTCCCTGCCCGACGTCGATGCCGCCCCCCTCATCACGGGGCTGCGGGAGGCCGTCCGGCGCCTGCCCCGGGACGGCTGGGCCTTCCAGCACTGGCGGGCGCAGGCCCTGGCCCTGGGGCGGCGCCTGTGGGAGAGCGGCGCCGACGACCAGGCCATGGAAGTCTTCGCGTCCCTGCTCCTGGCCGATCCCGGCGACATCGATGCGTGGCTCTGGGCGGGCGCCGTCCACGCCCGCAAGGGCAACCACACCGGCGCCGAAGACTGCTTCGCGGAGGCCATCCGCCTCGATCCCCAGCGCTCCCTGACCTACGTGGACCTGGGGGCGCGGTTTCTGGCCGCCGGCGACCGGGAGCGGGCCGAGGCCCACTTCGAACAGGCGGTGCAGGCCGAGCCCGGGCCCCACACCCACGTGACCATTGGCGAACTGTGCGCCGAAATCGGTGTGCCCGATCTGGCCGAGCGCCACTTCCGCGCTTCCCTCGCGGGCGGCCGGGGCGTGGAGCCCCTCCTGGTGCGGGCCATCCTGGGGCTGGTGCGCACCGGCTACGAGGACCGGGTCCGGCCCTTCTTGGAAGAAGCCTACAAGCACGTGCCCGACAGCATCCAGGTCCGGGTGCTGCTGGCGGTGCAGCACCTGCGCCAGGAGGAGTGGGTGGCGGCCGACGAGGCGCTGCGCCAGGCCGAGGAGATGGCGCGATCGCGCGAGGCGGCGAACCTCCTGGCGCACGTCGACTACTTCCGCCGGGCCCTCATCCTTTTGCGCACCATCGGCTACATCGACCAGGAGGAGTTCCGGGAGCGGGTCAAGACGCTCTTGGGCGAATGGCTCCAAGCCTCCAGCCAGGCGGTCCGGGACCCGGCCGGCCCCCCCGTGGAGCCGCCGGCGGCTATCCTGGCCCGCCTGCCCGCGCCGGTGGCTTGGGAGCCGCCGCCGGCCATGGAAGCGCCGGTCCCGGGCACCGCGGCGCCCGTGGCCCCCACCGCCGCCGACATCCGCCTGTTTTGGCGCACGCCGCTGTCCCCGATCTACGTGCCGCCCCTCGCGGAGTGATCGCTGGCGGGGGCCAGGAGGTGACGCGCGGTGACGGCCACCCAGCGGCTGCAGATCCGCCTGGCCGGCCTGGACGATGCGGGCGTCATCGCCCGCATTTCCCGCGAGGCCTATGCGGAATTCGCCGGCCGCGTCCACCCGCCCTTTCGCGCGGCCGCCGCCACCCCGGAACAGGTGCGCCAGGAGATGCAAAGGCACCGGTTTGTCTACGGCCTGGCGTTGTGGGAGGGCTGGCCCGCCGGCCACCTGCGCTACCGGGTGCGGGACGGCCACATCCACATCTCCCGCCTGGCGGTGGCGCCGGCCTACCGGGGCCAGGGCATCGGCCGCGCGCTGATGGCGTGGGCCGAGCAGGAAGCCCACCGCCTGGGGGTCCTGCACCTGCGGAGCGAAGTGCGCTCCGCCCTGGTCCCGCTGCTCCGCTTTTACCAGGCCTTGGGCTTTGAGGCCAGCGGCACCCGGGCGCTGGCCGGGGTGCCCCACTGCCTGACCATCATCGAAAAATGGCTGGACGAGCCCTCCGCCGGCGGCAGGCCCTCAGCCGATCCTGGCGACGATCGCGAGTGGCTGGACGAAGCCCCCATCGACTGGAGCCTGCTTCACCCCGGGCTGGCCGCGCTGCCGGGCCTGCGCACCCATTCCTTTACGAGAAACTCAAGATAAGCGTCGCCGGCCCGCACCGACGCCCACACGGCCCGGATCAGGGCCCGGGCGGAAAACGCGCCGGGCGCCGCTTCCCTGGCATGTTCCCGGCCCGCCTCATCCAGCAACGCCGCCAGCAGCCCGTACTCGATTTCCGCCTCGCCGCTGGCCTCGCCGCCGGCGGCCGCGGGTCCCGGGGCGCGGCCGCGGCGGGCCGGCCCCGCCAGGCGCTGGGCCTGGGCCAGGCAGTCCCCGGCCCGGGCGGCCTCCCCTAGCTCCTCGAGGACGCGCCCGCACCAGCGCCACCCGTCGGGGTCGTCGGGCAGGCGCAAGAGGAGGCTGACAAACTGCAGCAGCGCCTGCCGCCAGCGGCCCCGGGCCAAGGCTTCCTGGCCAAGGCGCAGCATCCAGCGCTTCCAGCGGTCCAGCCCCCACGGGTCTTGGGGCTCCTCCTCCAAGAGGCGGTTGAGCTGGCCAATGGCGTCGGCCGGCGAGCCAAAGCGCTCCGCGACCCAGACGGCCAGGCGCCGGGCGGCCGGGGTTTCCGGGACCGGCAGGCCGTGGCCCACAAGCTTGGGCGGCTTGGCCGCCCCGTAGGCGCAAGCCAGCCACGCCTCCAGCAGCCGGGCGCTGCGGGCCCGGGGCAACAGCCGCGCCGCGGCCGTCAAGCTGCTGCGCAGGGCTTGGTCATCCCGCCGCTCCAGCGCCGCCCGGGCCCGGGCCAGCCACCAGCGGCACTGCCAGCGGAGAAACTGGCGGCGCAAAGCCCGGTATTGGGCCTCGTCCACGAAGAGGTGCCGGGGCGCCCGCTCCCGGAGCACCGCCAGGGGAAAAGGCACCCTGTCCCCCCGGCCGTCGTCGGTCCGCAGCCAGGCCGCGGCAAACACGTACGGGTGAGGCTCCCCGGTGAGGGCGGCCCCCTGCGCCTGGGCGCAGCGGTAGTAGGCCAGGCAGCGGGACCAGTCGCCGGCCATGGCCGCCAGCAGGGCGCCTTCCAGCGCCCATGCCCCGGGCAGCCCGGGATCCCCGGGGCGGGGAAACCGTGCCAAGGCTTCCGCCCCGTCGCCGTGGGCCAAGGCGCTGAGCGCGGCCAAGCGCCGCCAGGCCGCGGCCGCCAGGGGATGGCCGCGGCCTGCGGGCCCCTCCCTTCCCGGCTCCAGCAGGGACGCCGGGTCCGGGCCGAGGGCCGGGAGCGGCACTCCAGCCGGCGGCGCCGTTGCCCCCCCTTTCCGGGCGGGTCGGCCGGCAGCTGCACCTGCAGCCTTCCCCATGGGCCCCGCCAGCTGCAGCCGGGCCAGGCGGCGGCCATAGGCCAAGGGTCCCGGAACTTCGGCCCCGGCGCCCCGGGCCGCGGCCGCCCGCTCATACCACCTCAAGGCCGCCGCCGGCTCGCCGGCCAGATGGGCCACGAGCCCCAAGAGCCAGCATCCGCCGGCATCGCCGGCGACCCGCGCCGCGCGCTCCAGGTGGCGGCGGGCCGCCCGCCAATCAGGCTCGGCCCGGTCCATCGCCGCCCGGGCCGCTGCCTGCAGGGCGTCCTGGATGTGCTGCACCAGCTGGCGGCGGCGCGGTTCGGGCATGTCGGGCAGCCGGCGCAGGGCTTCCTCCCAATGGCCCACGGCGGCTTCCCAGTGGCCCCGGCGGCGGCTGGCCTCGGCCCGGCGCATGTACTCGTCCAGCATCCGCAGGCGCTCGGGGTTCCACCACTCCGCGCGGGCCGGCCACGAAGGCACTAACTCCTGCCAATTGAGGGCCCCTTCTCCGGCTTGTGCCATCGGCCGCCTTTCCCCCCGCCCCCAGTCTACGCGGCCCGCAAGGCCGGGGTTCCGGGATGGGGCGCTGCCCCGGCGCGGCGGTATTCCGCGCCCGTGAACCTTTCGCGGCCCCGCATCGTCCGGAAGGGTAGGGGAGATTTGGATCCGGCAATTGGTCCTTCACGCCGCCCGCGGGCCCGGGGTAAGGTGTAAAA
The DNA here is from genome assembly GCA_035304545.1 of Limnochordales bacterium. Classification (GTDB taxonomy): domain Bacteria; phylum Bacillota; class Limnochordia; order Limnochordales; family ZCTH02-B6; genus ZCTH02-B6. Next base: position 21,259 of record DATGPV010000025.1, read on the forward strand.
TGAAAATCGGCATTCTCCCTATTTTGCCGTTGGAGGAGGTCAACCGATGAAGATCCGGTCCCTTGGCGGCAGCCGCCGCCTGTGGCTCGCGGCGGTCCTGGCCGCGGCCGTGGCGGCCGCCGCGTTCTACGGCGGTGCGCCCTTTGCCGCCTCCACCTCAGCCCAGACCCAGGAGACGGTCCACCCCCTCATCTCGGACGGGCCCTACGCCATCGCCGACGTGGTGGACGCGGTGGGGCCGGCCGTCGTCTTCATTGAAGTCGAATACCAGCCGATGCGCTCCAGCGGGGGTTTCCCCAGCTTCCCCGGCTTCCCCTTCCCGTCGGAATGGTTCTGGCCGTTCCCGCAGCCCAGCCCCCAAGGCGGCAGCGGATCCGGCTTCATCATCGACGAGTCGGGCCTGGTGCTGACCAACCAGCACCTGTTCAGCCGGCCCCAGCAGATCCGCTCCATCAGGGTGCACCTGCCCGGCGATGACAAGACCTACGAGGCGCGGCTCATTGGCGCCGACTACGAGCTGGACCTGGCGGTGCTGCAGATCGACGGCGAGGGGCCGTTCCCCACGGTGCCCTTGGGCGACTCCGACACGACCCGGGTGGGCGAGTGGCTCATCGCCATCGGCAACCCTTACCGCCTGGAGCATACGGTGACCGTGGGCGTGCTCAGCGCCAAGGGCCGCCAGATCACCGTGCGGGACACCGGCTCGGGCAGCCCCCGCACCTACCGCAACCTGATGCAGACCGACGCGGCCATCAACCCGGGCAACAGCGGCGGGCCCCTCATCAACCTCAAGGGCGAGGCCATCGGCATCAACACGGCCGTCTCCACCCAGGGCCAGGGCATCGGGTTCGCCATCCCCATCAACGCCGCGAAGGAAGTGCTGGACGACCTGATCCACCGCGGCATGGTGGTGCGGCCCTTCATCGGCATCCGTTACACGCCGCTGGATGAGGCCATCGTCCAGCAGCTGCGCCTGCCGGTGAACCACGGCATCATCGTCGTGGAGGTGCTCCCGGGCACGGCCGCGGAGCGGGCAGGCCTGCGGGTGTACGACGTCATCACCGAGGTGGGCCGGCAGCCCATCACCACCGTTGAAGACTTCACCAACGCCATCGCGGGCATGAAGGTGGGCGACGTCCTGCTCTTTACGGTGGTGCGGGACGGCCGCGAGATCGTGGTGCGGGTGGAGGTGGGCGAGCGGCCGCCGGACATTTGAGGCCGCGCGGCCGGCCTGCCGGGCCGCATCGCTTTTCGGGCGCCCGGCCGCGGACCTGACCGCGGCGGCGGGCACCCTCCGGCGGCGGGAGCATCCCGGCGCCGGCGGCCCGGCGCTGGCCTTGCAGGAGCCCAACGCGGACCCGCAGCGGGGCCGGCAAACAGCCGGCCCCGCTTGGCTTTGCGGCAGTTATCAGGGGCAAATGTCCCGGCTGCGGGCGATGATCCACCCCGGGCAGTCGGGACACCTCCACCTGCCGAACGCTCCCCTGGCCGCGGCATAATGAAGGTGCAAACCGACCTTGAGCGGTTGCGAGGAGGGAAGCACCATGACAGAGATTCGCGGTTCCGCACTGGCGCACAAGCTGTTCCACACCACGTCCTACGCCTGGCTGTGGGCGGTTGTGCGCATCTGGCTGGGGTGGCAGTGGCTGACGGCAGGCTGGGGCAAGCTTTTCAACCCTGCGTGGATGGAGACGGGCGCCGCGCTGCAGGGCTACTTGGCCCGGGCGACGGCCATCCCCGAGACGGGCTCGGCGCCCATCGTGTACGACTGGTACCGGGCGTTCCTGACCTTCCTGCTGGAGGGCGGGCACTACACCTGGTTCGCCAAGCTGGTGGTCTGGGGCGAAGTGCTGGTCGGCATCGGGCTGATTCTCGGGGCCTTCACCGCCATCGCCGCCTTCTTCGGGGCCTTCATGAACCTGGCCTTCATGCTGGCGGGCACGGCCAGCACCAACCCGGTGATGTTCATGGTGGCCGGCCTGCTCATCCTGGCCTGGAAGGTGGCCGGCTGGTACGGCCTGGACCGCTGGCTGCTGCACGAAGTGGGGACCCCCTGGCAGCCCGGCCGCACTGTGGCCCGCTGGCTAGGGATTGACCAAGACAAAACCCAGCCCCAGGCCGGCTGAACCTCGCTCCCCCGTCCCAGGCTTCCCCCTGCAGCGGGCATCAGCCGGACCTGAGCGGCACCACCCCCAACCGGCGGCCGGGGTCAATTCCCCGGCCGCCCGCCTTTTGGGCGCCCTGCCCCCGGGCGCAAAATTTTGCCTGTCCCCCATTGACACGAGCCCGCGGCGGCCTTATACTGTCCTCAACACCGCCGGCCCCATTCGCCGGCAGGCCAGCGACAACCGAATACAGCGCATTGCCTCAACTCTTATCAAGAGCGGCGGAGGGACTGGCCCGATGAAGCCCGGCAACCGGCAGCTCATTTGCTGCAGAGGTGCCAATTCCTGCAGGACCCCGCAGGGTCCTGAGAGATGAGAGGGGGGTGCGGACGACCGTGTCATTGTGTGCGTTCTGCCTCTCCCTCCGGAGAGGCTTTTTTGATGCCCCGCGCGCTCCGGCCCGGGCCGGGCGCTGACGCAGCGGCCCCCACCGGAGGAGACGCCCCACGGGCGGCATCGGCCGCCCAAGACACGCCGCCGGCCCGGTGCCGGCCACGGCTTTTGCCAAGGAGGTTGCATCATGGCCAACGAGCAAGGTTACCGGTTTGAAACCCTGGCTGTCCATGCGGGCCAGCAGCCCGACCCCACCACGGGTTCTCGGGCGGTGCCCATCTACCAGACCACGTCCTACGTGTTCCGGGACACGGACCACGCCGCCAACCTGTTTGCCCTCAAGGAGTTCGGCAACATCTACACCCGCATCATGAACCCCACCACCGACGTGTTCGAACAGCGGGTGGCGGCCCTGGAGGGCGGCGTGGGGGCGCTGGCGCTGGCCGCGGGCCAGACCGCGGAAACCTTCGCCATCCTCAACATCGCCGAAGCCGGCGATGAGATCGTGTCCGCCACCAGCCTCTACGGCGGCACGTGGAACCTGTTCCAGCACACCCTGCCCAAGTTTGGCATCAAGGTGCATTTTGTCGACCCCGAGGACCCCGAGAACTTCCGCCGGGCCATCACGCCCAAAACCAAGGCCCTTTACGCGGAGACCATTGGCAATCCCAAGGGCGACGTGCTGGACATCGAAGCGGTGGCCAAGATCGCCCACGAGGCGGGCATCCCCCTCATCGTGGACAACACCTTCGCCTCGCCGTACCTGTGCCGGCCCATCGAGTGGGGCGCGGACATCGTGGTGCACTCGGCCACCAAGTTCATCGGCGGCCACGGCACCTCCATCGGCGGCGTCATCGTGGACAGCGGCAAGTTTGACTGGACCAACGGCAAGTTCCCCGGCCTGACGGAGCCCGACCCGAGCTACCACGGCATCCGCTACGTGGAAGCCTTTGGCCCCGCGGCCTACATCATCAAGTGCCGGGTGCAGCTGCTGCGGGACCTGGGCGGCTGCATCTCGCCCTTCAACTCCTTCCTGTTCCTGCAGGGCTTGGAAACGTTGCATTTGCGCATGGAGCGGCACGTGGAGAACGCGCTGGAGATCGCCCGCTGGCTTCAGGAGCACCCCCTGGTGTCCTGGGTCAACTACCCCGGCCTGCCCGGCCACCCGTCCTACGAAAAGGCCAAGAAGTACCTGCCCAAGGGCCCGGGCAGCATCTTTACCTTCGGCATCAAGGGCGGCCTCGAAGCCGGCCGGCGCTTCATCAACAGCGTCAAGCTGTTCTCCTTCCTGGCCAACGTGGGCGACGCGAAATCCCTGGTCATCCACCCGGCCAGCACCACGCACCAGCAGCTGACGCCCGAGGAGCAGCTGGCCGCGGGCGTGACGCCGGACCTGATCCGGCTTTCCATCGGCATCGAGAACGTGGAGGACCTCAAGGCGGACCTGGACCAGGCGCTGCGGGCCGCGGTCCAGGAAGCGGCGTGAGGGCATCCCACGGGACAAGGGGGTGAGGAGTGTGGCTGCACCGGCCGTCACGGCGCCGCCCAGCGCCTTTGACAAGCTCAAGCACCGGCCCTGGACCCGCTACTTTACCTTTGCCGACGACGACCCCTTCGTCCTGGAAAGCGGCGCCGTCCTGGGCCCCATCACCATCGCCTACGAAACCTACGGGCGCCTCTCGCCGGCGCGGGACAACGCGATCCTCATCACCCACGCCCTGACGGGCGACGCCCACTGCGCGAGCCACGGCCCTGACGATCCCGAAGAGGGCTGGTGGGAGCCGCTGGTGGGCCCGGGGCGGGTCTTTGACACCGACCGGTACTTCGTCATCTGCTCCAACGTACTGGGCGGCTGCCAGGGCAGCACGGGCCCGGCCTCCATCGATCCGCGCACCGGCCGCCCCTACGGCGCCCGGTTTCCCGTGGTGACCATCGGCGACATGGTCCGCTGCCAGGCCCGCCTGCTGGATCACTTGGGCATCCAGCAGGTGGTGACGGTAGCCGGCGGCTCCATGGGCGGCATGCAGGCTTTGGAGTGGGCCGTCCAGATGCCGGATCGGGTGCGCAGCGCGATCCCCATCGCGGCGCCGGCCCGCTCCTATCCCCAGGCCATCGCCTACAACGAGGTGGGCCGCCAGGCCATCATGAACGACCCCGCGTGGCGGGGCGGCGACTACTACGGCACGCCCGGGCCCGAGAAGGGGCTGGCCGTGGCCCGCATGCTGGGCATGATCACCTACCAGAGCGACCCGTCCATGACCCGCAAGTTCGGGCGGCAGCTGGTAGACGCCCGGCTGCAGGATCCTTACTCCCTCTTCACCACCTTCCAGGTGGAAAGCTATCTGCACTACCAAGGCAAGAAGCTGGTGGACCGGTTTGACGCCAACACGTACCTGTACCTGACCCGGGCCCTGGACTTGTTTGATGTGGCCCGGCCCTACGGGTCCTTGGAGGCGGCCCTGGCCCGGGTGCAGGCGCCGATGCTGGTGGTGGGGGTCACCTCCGACATCCTCTACCCCGTCTACCAGCAGAAGGAAATTGTCGACACCCTCACCCGGCTGGGCAAGCCGGTGGAGTACGCGGAGATCGACAGCCCCCACGGGCACGACGGGTTCCTCATCGATTTTCCCAAGATGGAGCCCTTCCTGCGGGAGTTCCTGGATCGCGTCGCCCAAACTTGAGGGGCGCCGCCTCCCCGGGGCGCCAGCCGGAAGCACCTGCAGCGAGGCATTGGACCAAGAACGCCCAGCAAAGCCGGAGCGGCCCTGCTGGGCGTTCTTTTGCCCTTGCGTCGCGGTGGCCGGCTGGCCGGCCCTTAGCCGTCCTTGTGGCCGTAGTGCTTGGTGATGTAGTCGACCGCGTCGCCGTCGATGACGTACTGGGAGTCGGGGGCCTTGAGCAGGATCACCCGGTTTTCAAAATCAAAGGTGGTGTCGCCCAAGTGCAGCTCAAAGGTGGCGCCCGAGGCGGTGGTGATCATGATCTCGCCCCACTCCTTCAGCTGCTGCTGAACCAGTTCCATCTTCATGCCGCAGCACCTCCTGTTGGCGCAATTCCTTCGCCTGGCAACTCTTTCGCCCACGCGGGCGCGCTTCCCTTGGTCAGAATGTCCCAAAAGGGCAGGCGGCATGTCCTTGGGCACCCGGGCTGCGGCTCAAGGTTCAGTCCTCGTCGGTCATCCCAGGCGGGCGGTGGGACAAGCCCACAACCCGTTTGGCCTCCAGGACAAAGCCGATCCCGTGGCCCGGCTTGTTGAGGTCCACCGCCTGGTCGATGGCCGCCAGGATGCCGTCGGTGAGCTTGCGCGGGACCAGGAGCATGAGGATGTCCTTCTCAGGTTCGATGGGGATGTTGAAGATCTTTTTCTGCTCATGGATCCCGGAGCCACGGCCATGGACGATGGTGGCCCCCTCCGCCCCGGCCCGGCGCGCCGCCTCCAGGGCTTCCTCGGCCCGGCCCGCGGCCACAATGACGACGATTAAGTCGAACTGTCCGTCGGCCAACCCTCTTCCCTCTCCTTTTCCGCGTCGTCCTCCGCCGGCTGTGCGCTCCGGTACAGCACGCCCAGCGCCAGCACCGCCAGGACGGGCGCCAGGCCCACCAGCGCCACCAGCCCAAAGCCGGCGATGACCGGATCGGCGTCCGGCATGCCCATGGCCGCGCCCAGCGCGACCGACAGGATAAAGGTGACGGTGATGGGCCCAGTGGCCACGCCGCCGGAGTCAAAGGCAATGGACGTGAAGCCGGGCGCCACCAAGAACATCAGGATAAAGGCCAACGCGTAGCCCGGGATCAGGATAGCCAAGAGGTGAATGTTCAGCCACACCCTCAGCATGGCCAGGGCCACCGCGACGCCCACGCCTACAGCCAGGGCCATGAGCAGCAGCCGCTCGGGAATGGTCCCGCCCGACACCCGGGCCACTTCGGCCGTCTGCACCCGCACCGTGGGCTCGGCCAAGATGGTCACCAGGCCCAGCACAAACCCGATGGGCACCAACAGCCACGCCCGGGAGCCGGCCACCAGCTCCCCGATGGCCTGCCCCGCCGGCATGAAGCCGATGCGCACACCGTAAAGAAAGAAAATCGTCCCCAAGGCCGTCAGCAGCAAGCCCGTGTAGACGGCGTTGGCCTGGGTGCGGGGCAGCCGCAGGAATTTCAGGTTAAAAAACAGCGCGACCGCCGCCAGGGGCGCCACGGCGAGGGCCACCTCCTTGACGACGTCCACAAAGGTGCTCCACAATTCCGCCACGAACAGCCTTCCACCTTCCACCGGCCGCCGGCCCGCGGGCCCCGCCCGGCCGCCGCAGCCGGTTTCCGCTGGTCACGAGTAAAGCAGGCCCAGGAGCAGGACCGCAAGGATGGGTCCAATGAAGATCATGGCCACAAGGCCAAAGGCCGCGGACATGCGGTCCCGCACGCCCAGCACCGACACGATGCCCACGTTAAGGGCCATGGCGAAGGGCACGATCAAGGGCCCCGTGGTCACTCCGCCCGCATCAAAGGCCACCGACAGAAACCGGTCGTCCACGAAGCCCGCGAGGATAAAGGCCAGAACGTAGGACGGGAGCACGATCCAACCTAAGGGGATCTGGAAAAATACCCGCAAGAGACTCAGGACAGTGTAGATGCCGACACCCACCGCGACAAAGGCCACCAGTCGCAAAGACGGGATGGCCCCGTCGGAGGCGGTCCCCACCAGGCCCGCCAGCACCTGCACGTTGGGGTCAGCCATCGTCCCCAGCACCGTAAAGAGCATGAAGACGGCAAACACGCCGATGGCCCCAAGGCGCGCCGGCAGCTCCGCGCCCACCCGCTCTCCCAGGGGCACCACGCCCACGTTGACGCCCAAAAGAAAGAGGCCGAGCCCCAGCGTCACCATGACGCTGCCGAAGAGAAACCGGACAAGGCCCTCGGTGCCGAGGGGCGCCAGGGTGAAGTGAAGGATAATGACGAACACGACGATGGGGCTCACCGCGGTCAGCACTTCCCGCCCGATGGTGAGCGCCATTTCCCGACCGTTGGGAGCCGTCACCCCCGCTGTCAACCTCCCCTCCGTACTGGCTACTCTTCCCCTCCTGACGCCCTTGTTCCTTCCCGGCCCACGGCGCGGCCGGCGCCGCGTGAATCGTGTAACGTTACTGTAGCACAGGGAATGGAAGGGGATGGAAAGAAAGAAGACCTCACCGTCCTGGACGGGACGAGTACTCATCGTACTCCGAAGGTGAGGTCTTCCATGGAACTCCTTCAACGTCTACGTCAGAGATACCTGCAGTTCCTCCAAGTCGTGGTCGACGTGCTCGAGGGTGGGACCCA
>DATGPV010000026.1:0-38385 GCA_035304545.1 Limnochordales bacterium
CTTGCCGGTGGCGGCCAGACCCCCCGTCAACGCCAAGGTGCTGCCGACGCGGATGGGGGTCACATCTTGGGCCAACGCGGCACCCCAGATGCCCAGCGTCACACCCAGGGTGACGACGACGATGATGAGCAAATGTATTAAATTTCCTCTCTTCATCGTACAAGCCCCCCACTCATGTGCTGTACCCGTTCGGACGGACCCGTTCTCCCAGAACGACTGTCCCCGGCCTGTGACGGCATCACCTCCGTTCCGGAGAATCCGCTGCTGAGGCATCCTCCGGTGCGGTCACGGGAAAGAGGGCGTCCATCCCCCGCGCGCCCGGGTACTCCACGAACAAGATGCGAAAGGGCCCGATCCGGGTGGCCAGGTGGGCCATCTGACCCACTTGGAACTGGGAGAGGACGTGGCCCCCGGCGGCAGTCACCTTGGCCCGCATGGCTTGCAGATCCCGCACTCGCACATGGAAACTGCGCAATCCGGGACCTCCTGGGGGTTGGTCGGACTGGAGCAGCTCGATGCCCAGCGGGGAAAAGGCCAGACGCACGCGGCCCTCGGTGGGCGATGTGATTTCGTGGTGCCGAAAGGTCGTGTCCAGAAGTTCCGAGAAGAGGCGCACATAGACGGCCAGGTCATCCACCTGCAGGGCAACCCGCTCCAGCTGCAGCGCTCCCATGTCGCCCCCTCCTTCAAATGAAGTCGCCGATGTCGAAGGACGCCGTACGGGCCACATCCCGGACAATATCAGCCAGCTGCTCGGTGTCCCCGGCGCGGTCCTTGGAAAAGGAGATGGTCACCGCTGCCGTGGTGCGTCCCGTCCGGTTCTGCACTGGCGCGGCGATGCAGTAGCGGCCCAGCTCGTGCTCTTCCCGGTCGACGGCGTACCCCTGGACCCGGATTTTATTGAGTTCCGCCCGCAGCTCGTCCTCATTGGTGATGGTGTAGGGTGTCAGGGGCACCAGCGTTGTCCGCTGCAGATAGGCCGACAGTTCTTCCTCACTGAACCCTGCCAGCAGCACCTTGCCGCTCGCCCGGGAGTAGGCCGGACCCGTGTACCCGGGGCGCAGGGGTTTGAGCCCGGGCTTGGGAACTTCCACCGCGTCGATCAACACCGGCTGGCCGTCCCGCCAGGCCGTCAGGTAGGCTGTCTCGCCCGAACGGGCGGCCAAGTCCTCCAACACGTGCCGGATACGCTGCACTACCGACGTGCCGGAGGTGTATTTCCGGTACAACTCTCCGATCTTGGGCCCCAGCAGATACCGGTGTTGCGCCCCCATGCGCACCATCCCCACGGATGCCAGCGTGGTCAGATGATGATGACAAGTGCTCACGTTCATGCCGGCCGCGGCGCTCAGCTCCTTGCTGGTGAGCCCGTCGGCATTTTCGGCCAGCAGTTCCAACAAAGTAGCCGCGCGGATTACCGACAAGATCTGCGTGCCGGACCGCGAAGAGTTGGGGCCGCGACTGTTCTTGGTCAACGCCTTTTGGGCCTCCAATTCACACTATGAAATAAACTACCGAGATGAGCCGAATATATGAGGTATTAATCCGGTAATATGGTTTCAGGAGGGACTATTCAACACGCCGCGCATTACTCCTTCCTTGGTAATAAAAAAAGTCGCCCAAAAGAAGAGAAATCCAGGTGATAATTTCATAATATGAAACACTGCTTGGTCAGGCCAAAGGCGCGGGCGGGGCGCGGCAAGACCCGCTTGCGGAGCTGACGGCTTAACGGTTAAAAGGAGGATACAAGGGGTCACACAGGCAGGGCATCGAACCGGCGGGCCCGGGCTACCGCTTGCACCCGGGGGTCCAGGCGGATGTGGCCCCGTTTCACAGGGCGGGTCAGCCACAATCCGTCCAGGGAGCGGACGCGGCTGAGGGCCACATAAAGCTGGCCATGGGCAAAGGTGGGGCGGGACAAGTCCAGCACGACCCGCTCCAAGGTCAGCCCTTGGCTCTTGTGGATGGTGATGGCCCAGGCCAGGCGCACGGGCAGTTGGGCGAATTGCCCCACCGACACCGGCCGCAGCACGCCATCGTCCAGCTCAAACCGGAACAAGTCCCACTGGAACCGCTCCACCACTTCCTCGCTGCCGTCGGGCAAGGCGACCACGATGGAGTCCTGATCCGGCCGGATGCGCCGCACCGTGGCCATGGTGCCGTTGACCCAGCGACCCTGGGGGTCATTGTTGAGCAGCATCACCCGGGCGCCTTCCTTGAGGATGAGGACCCGTTCCGTGGGGTCGGCGCTGGGCTGGAACTCGCCGCTCACCGCGGCGTGGAAGGTGTGCGCGGGTCCCGGCAGGCGCCGCAGCTGTTCCGCGTTGATCTGTGCGGCCCGGGCGTTGATGGTGGTCAGGAAAACCCAATCGGTCAAGGCCGCGGGGTCCGCGTCCTGGAGCACGCGGCTGTTGAGCACCGCCAGGTGCTCATCGGTGACCTGGCCGTTTCGGATGGCGCTCAAGATTTCCAGAAACCCATCGTCCTGCTGGCGAAAGCTTTCGGTGAGCTCCACCCAGGTGACCTTTATCCCCGCCAGGCAATGGGCGCTGAAAAAATACGGGCTGGCGTAGTAGCTCCGGAACAGCTCCTCTTCGTCGGGGCGCACCACGGGCGGCAGCTGGTGCAAATCGCCGAAAAACAGCAACCGCACGCCTCCGAAGGGCGTCCCCGGCTCGGGGCCGTTGAGCTCCAGGGCCCGGGCCACGCAGTCCAGGAGGTCCGCCCGCACCATGGAGACTTCATCGATGACTACTGTGTCCAGGTGTTCGTATAGTTCCCGCAAGGGTCCCCGGGCCCGGCGCACCCGGTCCACGGTGATGTCGGGGCGAAACCGGAAGAAGGAATGGATGGTTTCGCCGCCCACGTTGATGGCGGCTACGCCCGTGGGGGCCAACACCGCGACGTTCTGTTTTGTGCTCCCGCACCAGTGCTGAAGCAGGGTGGATTTGCCGGTGCCTGCGGGGCCGGTGACGAAGACGGGTTCGCGGGAGTGCTCCAGCAGATCCAGGGCCCGCCGCAGTTCCGGCGTCAGGCGGATCTGGGGTTGCGCGGGGGACGGCCGTGTGGGGCCGGCGGATGCGGGCACAGGCATGACCTCGCTCCAGGGGGGTGGCGTCCACGCTTCACATTCGTGCCGCCCCGGGCGCACCCCTGCCCGCGCCCGGCGGACAGGACCCCGGGAACCGGGCCGAGAACCAATGCAGGGAGGCCGGCACGGCGCCCGGCACAACAGCAGAAGAGGTGATGCCCCGTGAAGCAGCGGCTGGTGGTGATAGGGGGCGTCGCCGCGGGCATGACGGCCGCGGCCCGGGCCCGGCGGCTCAACCGGGACTTGGAAATTATCGTGCTGGAAAAGGGTCCCCACATCTCCTACGGGGCGTGCAGCCTACCGTACTACCTGGCGGGACACTTTGACGACTACCGGCTCCTCATCGCGCGTACGCCCGAGGAGGCCCGGGAGCAGGGCATCGACGTGCGCACGGGACACGAAGCCGTCGCGCTGGACCTGGACCAGCGCCGCGTGACGGTGCGCGCGGGCGGCCGCGAGGAGACCATCGGTTTTGACGTGGTGCTCCTGGCCACCGGCGCCGTGCCCGTGGTGCCCCGGGGATGGGAGCTGGAGGGCCTGGCCGGCGTCCATTTCCTGCGCACAATAGAAGATGCGCAACGGCTGCGGTCCCAGGTGGAAGCCGGCGCCCGGCGGGCCGTCATCGTGGGCGGCGGATACATCGGCGTGGAGGCGGCCGATGCCCTGCGGGAGCAGGGAGCGGCGGTGACCATCATCGACATGCTCCCGCAGCTTTTGCCCAATTTTGATGCCGACATGGCCCGCCACGTGGAGGACGACTTGCGGGCCGACGGGGTGGATGTGCGCTTGGGCGACGGGATGGCTGAGCTGGAGGCGGTGGACGGCCGTGTGGTCGGGGTGCGCACCCACGCGGGCGAGCGCATCGGGGCCGACCTGGTGCTGGTGGCCATCGGGGTGCGGCCCAACGTCGCCTTGGCCCAGGCGGCGGGCGTCCCCTTGGGAGAGACGGGGGCCATTGCGGTGGACAGCCGCCAGCGGACGCGGGTCGAGGGAGTGTACGCCGCCGGCGACTGCTGCGAGGCGCTGCACCTGGTGACGGGCCGGCCCGCCTACATCCCCCTGGGCACCACCGCCAACAAGCAGGGCCGCGTGGCGGGGACGGTCATCGCCGGGGGCGACGCGGCCTTTCCGGGCGTGGTGGGCACCGCGGCCCTCAAGGCCCGCCGCGTCACGGTGGCCCGCACGGGCCTGTCCCTGCAGCAAGCCCAGGCCATGGGCTATGACGCGGCGGCCGAAACCATCAAGGCCAAAGACCGGGTCCACTCCTATCCTGGCGCCCGGGAAATATGGGTCAAGCTGGTGGCGGAACGGGGTAGCGGGCGGCTCTTGGGCGGGCAGATCGCCGGTCTTGACGGCGCCGGCGTGGCCAAACGCATCGACGTGGTGGCCACAGCGCTGTTTCACGGGATGACGGTGGACCAGTTCAGCTACTTGGATCTCAGCTACGCGCCGCCCTTTTCTACCGTCTGGGATCCGCTCCTGACCGCGGCCAACGTGCTGCAGCGGAGGGTGTGAGCGCATGGGTGCTCATCCGGTACACCGTGGGGAGCAAGTCTTTCGCCCGCGGACAGTGCGCAGTCCGTGGGCGACGGTCCTGGCGGTGGTGACGGTGGCGGTCTGCCTGTTGCCGCTGGGACTGTACCTGTACTATGGTCTTGTCCACAGCCGCCTGCACTACCGCGTCGGCCCTGGGGGCCTTACGGTGGAAATGGGCGTGGGGCGGATCTGGATCCCGGCGGCGGAAGTGGCGGCGGTGGACCGTTGGGAAGGGCCCGGCCCCGCCGTGCGGGTCGTCGGCGCTGGCCTGCGGGGCCTGCAGATGGGCTGGTACCGGATGGGCGGCCGGCGGGTCTACCGCATGACCACCGCGGGCCGCAACCTGGTTTATGTCGACACTGCTCCCGATGCGGCCACGGCCCGGCCCGGGACCCGATACGTGCTGAGCCCCGCCGACCCGGACCGTTTCGTGACCTTGCTGCGGGCGGCCCAGGCCGGGGAGTGGGCGGCCGCTGGGGCCGGGGGCGATGTCGTCTTCGACCCGGTGCCGGGTCCCGGCGTGCTGACCGATCCCTTTCTCATAGTGGTCCTGGCCTTCACCTTGTCCATTGCCATCGGCTTTCCGTGGGTGTTGTCTTCCGGCATCCGCGGGATGCACTTCCGGGTAGGTCCTGACGGCATCGCCGTGCACCACTTGGGCCGCCAGCTGTTTCGCTGGGAGTCCATCCGCCGGGTGGAGCGGCTGGACCAGCCGCCCCGCCTGTGGCGCATCTTTGGCGCGCACCTGCCCGGCTACTATGCCGGCCTCTTTTCTGCCGGGCCCCTGGGCCGCGTGCGGGTGTACGGGACGACCCTCCGGCCGCCCTTGATCCTATTGGAGACGTCTCGGGGCCGGGTCATCCTGGAGCCCGCCGATGCAGAGGCGTTCCTGGCCGCCGTCCAGGCCTACCGCTGATTTTCCCTAACCGACGCCCGCCACGGTGCTTTTCCTCGCCGGCTCAGAACGGTTCTTTCCGGAAACCCTAGGGGAAACCGAACGGGGGAGGTTGCAAGCCGCGATGGGCGATACGGTTTTCCGCGGCACCGCGGTCCACCGGGGACGGGGCGATGACCTGCGGCGCCCGCCCACGGCCAAGCCCGGCAAAGCGGGGCGCGACATCGTCCGGTTTCTCGAGGGGACCGGGGGCGAGGCCCTATTGACGGAGATCGCCGCCCACCTGCCGGAGGTGGAGCGCGGCGAGCTGGAGCGGGCGGTGGCCGCCCTGGCGGAAGCCAGCATCGTTACCGTGGACCCGGGCTATGGAGAGCCGCGCGTCCGCTTGACCCTGCCGGTGGACGGTGCGCCGGCGGGCCGGCCGGAGACGTAGGCGTCGCGAGGCGGGCGGCCTTCGTCGTGAGATCGGGGCCTTACAGGATGGACTCGCCGGGGCGGGGACGAAAGGGCAGGGAAGCCTGCCGCCAGATCCGCTGCACCTTGGGCACGGCCAACTGCAGGCACTGCTGGGCGAAATCCCGGGCTTCCTCGGGATCTTCGGCCCGCAGCGCGTCGAAGAAGTAGGGCCGCGCGGTGCGCAGGCGGTGGGGCGACGGCTCGCCGATGGAATCGGGGATGAGGCTCAAGTACTCAGGCCCAAAGGTTTCCAGCAAGAGATAGCCCAGCAGCAGCTTGACCAGGCCACCAAACTGTTCCAAGTGCCGGGCGGCGGCCGCTTCTTCGGCCGCGTCCCAGAGGGCTTCCAGCTCCTCGCGCGCCAAGCGCATGCATGTTCCCTCCCGCTCAATATTGTACCATCTTTTCCCACGGGCGGGCGGTCCAGCGGTTTCCACTGTTGACGTCCTCTGGCAGCAAGCGGTACGATGGAGCCAAACCCCGCTTGGGGAGGGAAGCCAGGTGGGCTTCAGCTGCAGCCTGGGCCGACGGGGAGCCCTGCCGCTGTGGGTGGTAGGGCTGTTATTGTGTCTGTTGTCCGTGGCCGCGGCGGCCGCCCCATCGGCCGAGGGCGGCATCCCGCCCGAGATGGAGGCCCGGGTGACAGCTGTTTTCCAGCGGTTTGTGGACGTGCTGGGGGACACCTACCCGGAGCTGCGTGAGTACACCATCGAGGTCGTGGACGAGCGGGTGGCCAACGCCTGGATCAACGCGTCAAACCAGATCACCGTTACCACGGGGCTTTTGCGCCTGCTGGACACCGACGACCAGCTGGCGGGGGTCATCGGCCACGAAATCGCCCACGGCCTGCTGGGGCACATCCCTTACCGCGTCAGCCAGCATCTATGGAGCATCGTCTGGGTGCTGGCGGTGGGCGTAATCTCCAATACCGAGGGCAACGCCGACTGGGGGGGCCTTTGGTATCTCCGGGACATGTTCCTGTATGCGTACAGCCGCGAGCAGGAAACCGAGGCCGACCTGATGGGCGCCCGCCTCGCGCGGCGGGCGGGCTATGACCCGCGGGGCCTGGTGGAAGCCTTGGAGCGGATGGATCATCAGTGGCGCGGCCTTGCAGCGTCCAGCGAACTGTGGCGAGAACTGCACAGCACCCATCCGTCCATGGGCCAGCGGGCATCGGAGTTGGCCATGATGTTGGCCACCAACACCCTGGACCGGCAGATCTTCGGCGGAGGACTGCTGGGATCCGGGGATGTGGCCCGCAGTCCGGAAGAGGCAGCCCGCCGCTTTGCCCAGGCCCTTTGGTCGGGGGATCGGCAGGCCCTGGAGCAGATGTCCTTTTTGCTGCAGGGCGACCAGGTGGAGCAGTGGCTCGGGCAATGGCACCACTGGCTGGACGCCTCTTGGGCCGCGGCGGAGCTGGAGATCGCGCAGCGCTACGAGGACGGTTTGGACCAAGTGCTGGTGGTGCGCCTATGGCGCCCCAGCCCGGGCGGCCTTGAGGAGGAGAGCACGCCGCCAGTGGCGGTCACCCTGCGCCGCAGCGCCCGGGGATGGCTGGTGGCCGGCTGGGAGTTGGCCGGATGACCGCGGGCGGCCCCTGGCCGCGCCTCGTCCAAGGGGGGCAGTCACAGACCCAGGGAAGTGACGGACCCAGGGAAGGGCCCGGGGAAGTCACGGACCGCCGGAGGCCGCGAACGCGAAAGGGCCGCTGACCGGCGTCAGCGGCCCTGGCTCTATCACGCCCGCAAGCCTTTGCCTTAGGCCGTGGCCTTTTGGTACTCCTCGCTGACCGCGTCCCAGTCGACCACGTTCCACCAGTTCTGGATGTACTCGGGGCGGCGGTTCTGGTACTTGAGGTAATAGGCGTGCTCCCAGACGTCCAGGCCCAGAATGGGCGTAAGCCCCTCCATCAGCGGGCTGTCCTGGTTGGGCGTGCTGATGACCTTGAGGTTGCCGTCCTTGTCCACTACCAGCCAGGCCCAGCCGCTGCCAAACCGGGTCGTGGCGGCCTTGGTAAACTCTTCCTTAAACGCCGCGAAGCTGCCGAACGCCTTGTTGATGGCGTCGGCCAGCGCGCCCGTCGGCTCGCCGCCCTTGTTGGGGCCCATGATGCGCCAAAACAGCGAGTGGTTGTGATGCCCGCCGCCGTTGTTGCGGACCGCGGTGCGGATGTCTTCGGGGACGCTGTTGATGTCTTTAAGCAGTTCCTCCACGGACTTGTTCTGCAGCTCCGGATACTTCTCCAGCGCCGCGTTGAGGTTGTTGACGTAGGTCGCGTGATGCTTCCCGTGGTGGATCTGCATGGTCTGCGCGTCAATGTAGGGCTCCAGCGCGTCGTGCGGGTACGGCAGATCCGGAAGCGCGTGCTTCGCCATCAGAACCCCTCCTTGAAAGTAGTTGGACGGCCATCCTTGAATGGACGGTATGATCAATTATACCATATCCGCGCTGCCGGCAGTCGCCGTCGCCCAGGCGGCGCCGCCCGCGCTCCATGCCGGTCCGCGGAGTAGTCCGGCCGTGGACTGGGGCCCGATCACCGCGGCTCCTGGACCAGCTCCACCGGGCCCTTGACGACCACCATGCAGGAAAGCCGGTAACCCTGCTTGAGCTGGTCCTCGTCCAGCATGTCCCGCTCCTCGGGCGTGATCTCGTTGAGATTCTCGCCGCCCTTGAGGATCTTGACCATGCACGTGTCGCAGGATCCTTCCCGGCAGCTGTAGTCCAGGTCCACATTCCGGTCGAGGGCGGCGTCCAGCATGTTTTCGCCCGGCCGCACCTGCAGGTGGAAAGTTTCGCCGCCCACGGTCACGGTCATGGGCACCGTCTCGCCGTCGGCCACCGCGGGCGCTTCCTCGGTGGCCGGCGCGGCCGCTGGGGCCGGGGCCTCGTCCGCGGCTTGCTCGGTGGCAGCGGGTGCCGCTGGGGCGGCCGCGGGCGCTGCCGCCGGCGCGGCGGCCACTACGGCGCCGGCCGCCACGTGGCGGGCCAGGGCCTGCTCCACCGCCTCCTCGAGCCGGGCGTAGGCGTCATCGGACAGGGAGCTGGCCCGGGAGCGGGCGGTGACCGCGTACTGCACCACCTGCGAGACAAAGAACCCCAGGAGTAAGCCAATCAGCAGAAGTTCGGCTCCGGCTGCTGTCATGACGGAACTTCCCCTTCACTGTGGGCTGCAGGACATACATACAAATAATAGCACGTCGGAGGCCAAAATTCCACTGTGGAGGCCTCCCGCGTTTCCTCGTTTGGAAGGATGCCCGCGGCGCATTTGGCAGGATCAGGCCAAACAAGGGCAGAAATAGCAGCAAGGCGTGCACTTGGCAACATTGCGAAGGGGGTTGGCGCCTTGTACAGAACGATGGTGGCGGCTTTGCTGGCTGTGGTCCTGCTGGCCGGCGTCGCCGGGGCCCAGGGGCTCCTGCGGGTCGGGTCGGACGTCGCGTACCCGCCCTTTGAGTACGTGGACGAAGCGACGGGCGAGTTTGCCGGATTTGACATGGATTTGATTCGGGAAGTGGGCAAGCGCCTCGGGATGGACGTGGAGATCATCAACACGGCGTGGGAAGGCATCATCCCGGGGCTGCTGGCGGGCCACTATGATGTGGTCATCTCGGCCATGACCATCACCGACGAGCGGGCCCAGGCGGTGGACTTCTCCGACCCCTACTTTGCCACCGGGCAGGTCATCGTGGTGCGGGCCGACGACACCAGCGTCCAGCAGCCGGCGGACTTGGCCGGCAAGGTGGTCGCGGTGCAGATCGGGACGACGGGCCAGTTCGCTGCCGAGCGCATCGAAGGTGTGGCCCGGATCGACCACTACCCGACGACCCCCGAGGCCTTCCTGGCGCTGCGGCTGGGCCGGGCCGATGCGGCGGTGGTGGACGAGTTGGTGGCCTTTGAGGAAGCCGCGGCCAACCCGGGCCTGCTGAAGGTGGTCGGGACGCCCTTCACGGTGGAGTACTACGGCATCGCCATCCGCAAGGGCCGGGAGGACCTGCTGCGCCAGATCAACCGGGCGCTGGCGCAGATTAAGGCTGATGGCACCTATGACGAACTGTACGAGAAGTGGTTTGGCGGCCTCTGATGCCGCTGGCGGCGATGGGGTTGCGGGCGCCCTGGCGGCGGGCGCCCGCAACCCGCTTGTTGGGACCATCGGAACGCCATAAGGAGGATTTCCACCAGTTATGTACCGCGTAGGGATAGCAGGCCTGCTCGCACTGTTGCTTTTCGCCGGCGCCGCTGCGGCCGAGGACGTGTTGCGGGTGGGCGCCAACGTGGCGTACCCGCCCTTTGAGTTCGTCGACGAAGCCACCGGCGAGTACGCCGGTTTTGACATGGACCTCATCCGGGAAGTGGGCCGCCGCCTGGGCATGCGGGTGGAGATTATCAACACCGCGTGGGAGGGCATCATTCCCGGCCTTTTGGCGGGCCACTACGATGTGATCATCTCGGCCATGACCATCACCGACGAGCGGGCCCAGGCCGTGGACTTTACCGACCCGTACTTCTCCACCGGCCAGGTCATCGTGGTGCGGGCCGACGATGACCGCATCCAGCAGCCGTCGGACTTGGCTGGCAAGGTGGTGGCCGTGCAGATCGGTACCACGGGCCAGTTTGCCGCGGAGAAGCTCGCGGGCCTGCGGCGCATCGACCACTATCCGACCACGCCCGAGGCTTTCCTGGCGCTGCGGCTGGGCCGGGCCGACGCGGCGGTGGTGGACGAGCTGGTGGCGGTGCAGGAGGCCCAGGCCAATCCCGGCGTGCTCAAGGTGGTGGGGACGCCCTTCACGGTGGAGTACTACGGCATCGCCATCCGCAAGGGCCGGGAGGGCTTGCTGCGCCAGATCAACCGGGCGCTGGCGCAGATCAAGGCCGACGGCACCTACGACGAGCTCTACGACAAGTGGTTCCTCGGCGGCCAGTGATGCCGGGGTCCTGATCGTGACGTAAGCCCGAGGGGATCATGGACGGAAACCCAAGACCATGATCCCCTTTTCCTTGGTTCTGCCGCGAGGGCCGCCCGCGAGGGAGGTGTCCGCCTGTCGGCGCGGGCGCGACGCTGGTGGGGCCCGGGAGGCCGCAGGACGCCGCCCGGCCCCGGCTGGAGGGAAGGCACGTGTACAGCCTTGATTGGGGGCTCATCCTGCGCTCGCTGCCCGACTTGTTGGCCGGGTCGTTGACGACCTTGCTGCTGACCACCACTTCCATCGGCATCGGGCTCGTCTTGGGGACGATCATGGGGCTGATGCGGCTGTCCCGTGTCAAGGCGGTGGGCGCCTTTGCCGCGGGCTACGTTTGGTTTTTTCGGGGCACGCCCCTCTTGGTGCAAATCATGCTGATCTACTACG
The DNA here is from genome assembly GCA_035304545.1 of Limnochordales bacterium. Classification (GTDB taxonomy): domain Bacteria; phylum Bacillota; class Limnochordia; order Limnochordales; family ZCTH02-B6; genus ZCTH02-B6. Next base: position 11,324 of record DATGPV010000026.1, read on the forward strand.
CGTTGCCCCACCTGGGCGTAAGCATGGACCGCTGGCAGGCGGGGGTGACGGCCTTGAGCCTCAACTCGGCCGCGTACATCGCCGAGATCGTGCGGGCGGGCGTTCAATCCATCGACATCGGGCAGACCGAGGCCGCTTGGGCCTTGGGGCTGACCCGCTGGCAGACGGTGCGGTTTATCATCTTGCCCCAGGCCTTCCGCCGCATCATCCCGCCCTTGGGCAATGAGTTCATCCTCCTCCTTAAGGACTCGTCGTTGGTATCGGTCATCGCCCTGGAGGAGCTCCTGCGCAAGGGACAGCTCATCGTCACGCGGTCCTTCAAGCCCATCGAGATCTACGCTATGGTGGCCATCATGTACCTGGTGATGACGACCCTCATCTCGCTCCTGGTGTCGGTAACGGAGCGGCGCCTGCGGCTGCAGACCCGCACCACCCAGAACACCCGCCGGCGGCGGCTGGGCGGCATTGCCGCACCCCGGATCCCCTGATATAATGGGGTACGGACGCTGGAGGTGATGGCATTGGTGACGGTGACCACCAAGGCCGCCGACAAGCTCAAGGAAATCATGCAGGCGGAGAACCGCACCGGCCAGGGCCTGCGCATCATGGTCAAGCCCGGCGGCTGCAGCGGCTTCTCCTATGCCATGGGATTTGATAACACCAACGACGAGGACATCGTCTTTGAGCAGCATGGCATCCGCGTGATGATCGACCCCCACAGTGCGCTGTTCCTGCGGGGCAGCGAGGTGGATTACGTGGAAACGCTGATGGGCGGCGGGTTCTCCATCAAGAACCCCAACGCCGTCCGCACCTGCGGCTGCGGGCAGTCGTTCCGCACGCGGGAGCAAGAGGGCGAACCTGAGGAGTGCATGTAGAGAGCGGGGTCGCCCTGACGGCGCCGCTGCCCCACGACGCAGTCTGGATGCGGGCCGCCCTGGCCGAGGCGGAGGCCGCGGCGGCGATGGGTGAAATTCCCATCGGGGCGGTCATCGTCCGGGACGGGGAACTGCTGGCCGCAGGCCACAACCTGCGGGAAACCCAGCGGGACCCGACGGCCCACGCGGAAATGGTGGCCATCCGCCGGGCGGCGGAGCGCCTTGGGGCGTGGCGATTGACAGGCACCACGCTGTACGTTACAATTGAACCCTGCCCGATGTGTGCCGGGGCCCTGGTGCTGGCCCGCGTCGAGCGGCTGGTGTACGGAGCGGCCGACCCCAAGGCCGGGGCTTGCGGCACTTTATGGAACCTGGTGCAGGACCCGCGCCTCAACCATCGCCTGGCGGTGACCGCCGGTGTGCTGGAGGAGGAGTGCCGGGCCATCATCCAGGGGTTTTTCCGGCGCCTGCGCGAGTAGCGCGGGGCCGTGAGATTGGGTTGGACACGGAGGGGTTGCGGAGCGGCCGAACGCGGCGCACTCGAAATGCGTTAGGCGGTTTACCCGCCTCGTGGGTTCAAATCCCACCCCCTCCGCCACATTCTCCTCTTTCATAGGGACATACGGAAGGGTGCTGGAGCGGCCGAACAGGCACGCCTGGAGAGCGTGTGTACCTCCGGGTACCGTGGGTTCAAATCCCACCCCTTCCGCCAACGACCAAGGGGTTCCTGGGCCAGGAACCCCTTGGTCGTTTTTCTGTGCCCCTCGCGGCCAGGCCGCAGCAATAGAACGGGCCCCGGGGATTTCCCGGGGCCCGGGGCCGCTTACTCCGCCTGCCCGACGGCCTCCACCTCGATGGTGATGTCCACCTTGTCGCCCACCAGGAAGCCGCCCGCCTCCAGGGGCGCGTTCCAGGTGAGGCCGAAGTCCTTTCGGTTGATGGACGTCTTGGCCCTCAGGCCGATGCGCTGGTTGCCCCACGGGTCCTTGCCCTGGCCGGTGAACTCCACGTCCAGGGTGACGGGGCGGGTCACGTCGCGAATGGTCAAATCGCCGACAACCTGGTACGTATTGTCGCCGGTCTTGGTCACTTGCCGGCTGCGGAAGGTCAAGTTGGGAAACTTCTCCACGTCAAAGAAGTCGGCCGAACGCAGGTGGCCGTCCCGCTGCTCGTCCCGGGTGTCGATGGAGGCCGCGTCGATGGTGGCCTCAAAGGTGGCGCTGGTCAGGTCGTTGGGATCGCCCTTGATCACCGCGTCAAACTTGCTGAAGCGGCCCTTGACCGTGGCGAACATCATGTGGCGCACGGAGAACTCGACCAGGCTGTGGGAGGGGTCCACTTTCCAGTGGGTGATGGTGCTCACGGGTCTTTTTCCTCCTTGCGGCTGTGATTTTTTCCGGGCGCTGGTTAGGATGCCCAGGCCCGTCGGTTGCTGCCAGTGGCTTCATTCTATCGCTGGTACTTACTAATGTCAAGCACCTTGTGTTTTTATAGTTATGCTATAATGCCTTTAGCGGCGGCCGCGCCGCGGCGGGTTTGCGAGACCCTGGGGGGATCAGCGTGTCCTACGATCAGATGTGCCCGCACTACCGGGCCGCTATCCGCCTGTTGGGCAAGAAGTGGACGGGGATGCTCCTGCGGGTGCTCCTGGGCGGCCCACGGCGTTTTTCCGATTTCAAGAAGCAAATCCCTGATCTCAACGACCGCCTCCTGGCGGAGCGGCTCAAGGAGCTGGAGGAAAACGGCATCGTGTCCCGGGTGGTCCACCCGGGTCGTCCCGTCACCGTGGAGTACCGCCTCACCCAGAAGGGGCAGGAGCTGGCACCGGTCGTGGACGCCATCCAAGCCTGGGCCGATCGCTGGTACTGAGGCCTTGAAGGCCCGGATGGGACGCATGGGTTGGGGCCATCCCTGACAGGCTACTGGGGGGTGTCCCCGGTGGCCGTGGGATTGGGTTTTGTTTCCATATGCCTCAGCGAAAAGGACTGCTCGCCCGCGGGGGACGTCACGGTAAAGTCCCTGGAGCGCCTGCCCGACCAAGGGGCCCGCATCGCCCGCATCCGCCGCACGGCCCGGCGCAACCTCGCCAACACCGGCCGCATCCTCTGGTTCCTCAAGGGCCACGGCCTCACGTGCTACCGGTTCGCCACCCATCTCATACCGCTGGCCACCCATCCGGTAACCGAAGGATGGGCGTGGTGGGAGGACGAGGAGCTCGCGCCCCTCTTGGGCCGCCTGGGGGCCATTATCCGCCGGGAAGGCTTTCGGGTGAGCACCCATCCGCCCCAGCTGTGCGTGCTGAATGCCCCGGAACCGGCGGTGTTTGCGTGGGTCCGGCGGTACACGGCCTATCACCAGCGCCTGCTGGGCGCCATGGGGCTCGATGACACCGCCAAGATCGTCCTCCACGTGGGCAAGCGGCTGCCCGGCGGCACCCGGGCCGGATTGGACCAGGCCTTGCGCAACCTGGAACGGTTGCCGGAGGAGGTGCGGGCCCGGCTCGCGCTGGAGAACGACGACCGGACCTTTTCCGCCCGGGAAACGCTGGACCTGTGCCAGGCGGCCGGCCTGCCCATGGTGTTCGACGTGCACCACCATTGGTGCCGCAATGACGGCGAAGATTTCCGGGAGCTGCTGCCCGCCGTCTTCGCGACGTGGCGGGACCGGCCGCCCAAAGTGCACCTTTCCAGCCCTCGGCCGGGGGGCAACGGGCGGGCCCATGCGGACTACGTGGACCCGGCCTTTGTGGCGCCTTTCTTGGAGTACGCCGCCGCCTTGGGATCCTTCGACGCCATGGTGGAAGCCAAGATGAAGGACGTGGCCGCCTTGCGGCTCCGGCGGGAGCTGCCCCACATCTTCGCCCGCGAAGAGCCGTCGCCTTGACACTGCTTCCACCGACAATCTATAATGAACGTGCGCACGGATTCCCGTCGCGGGATGCCGTGCGCTCAGCGTCTTTGCATGGGGTTTAGGTGTGGCCGTGCTAGACGGGGAGGTAGCGGTGCCCTGTACCCGCAATCCGCTACAGCGGGGTCGAATTCCCGCCCGAGGCCTCGTCCTTGTGGAGCCTGCCCCGGATAAGTGGCGTTGACGATCGGGTCTTGCGCAACGGGCTTTCGTGAACCCCGTCAGGTCCGGAAGGAAGCAGCGGTAAGCGAAATCGTCCGTGTGCCGCGAGGGCGCCTGATCCGAGCCAACTGTTCGGGTAACGTCCGGAGGGGCAGGTCGACGGCGGGTGCACGGCTCACTTTTGCGGCCGGCGGGCCAAAGCTTGCCGGCCTTTTTTCGTGCCGCTGCCGGACGCGCCGGACGATCAGGGGGCTGCGGCGAGGAAAGGAAGCCGCCGGCAGCCCGCCGAAAGTGTCAGCGATCCGGCCGGGAGGTATCGGCGGGTGAGCTACGTTTCCCTCTACCGCAAGTGGCGGCCGCAGACCTTTGCGGAAGTGACCGGGCAGGCCCACGTCGTCCGGACGCTGAGCAACGCCCTGGCGGAGCAGCGGATCGCCCACGCGTACTTGTTCACCGGGCCCCGGGGGACGGGCAAGACCACCTTGGCCCGGCTGCTGGCCAAGGGGCTCAACTGCGCGGAAGGACCGACGCCCGAGCCGTGCAACCGTTGCCCTTCGTGCCAGCGCATTGCCGAGGGCACCGCCATGGACGTGGTGGAGATCGACGGCGCGTCCAACCGGGGCATCGACGAGATCCGGGACGTGCGGGAGCGGGTGCGGTTTGCTCCCACGGAAGGCCCCTACAAGGTCTACATCATCGACGAAGTGCACATGCTCACCAACGAGGCGTTCAACGCCCTGCTCAAGGTGCTGGAGGAGCCGCCCCGCCATGTGGTGTTCGTGTTCGCCACCACGGAACCCCACAAAATCCCCGCCACCGTGGCCTCCCGCTGCCAGCGCTTTGACTTCCGCCGGCTGTCCATGGCCGAAACCGTGGCGCGGCTCGCGGCCGTGGCCGCGGCCGAGGGCATCGACGCCACCGAGGAGGCTTTGCGGGTCATCGCCCGCTACGCCGAGGGCAGCCTGCGGGACGGGCTGGGCTTGCTGGATCAGTGCCGCGCCTATGCGGCCCGCATCACCCCCGAGATCGTCACCGGCGTCTTGGGCGTCGCCCCCCGGGAGCAGGTGATGGCCTTCGCAGACGTTTTGGCCGCGGGCGATGCCGCCCGGGGCCTGGCCCTGGTGCGGGACCTGCAGGAGGCCGGCCGGGACCTGCGCCAGTTTTTGCGGGACGCGGCCCGCTACTTGCGGGACGTCCTCCTGTACAAAGTCGCCGGCGAGCAGGCGCTGGGCGCCGCGCTGCCGCCGGATTCAGAAGAGGCCGAGGCCTTGCGCCGGCAGGCCGCGGCGCTGCCGGTGCCGCTGCTGTTGCGGGCCATTGAGACGCTGGGCGCGGCCGAGGCGGACATGCGCTATGCCGCCCAGTCCCAGCTGCCGCTGGAGATGGCCATCGTCCGCCTGACGCGGCCCGAAGTCCAGCTGGATCCGGAGCAGCTGCTCTTGCGCATTGAGCGGCTGGAGCAGCAGGTGGCGGCCTTGGCCGGGCAGGGGCCTGCCCCAGTGCCGGCCGGCACCGGGGCGGCCGAAGGCGCGGCTGACCGCGCGCCGATTCCCACCGCGCCGGCCGGGCCCCGCCCGCAACCGGGGCAGGCCGGTGGGCAGGAGCCCAGGGAGGAGCCGGAGGATCGGGAAGCGGCCGGGCGCCCGCCAGCGGCCGGTCCTGCTCCGAGGGCAGCGGACACGGGCTCCGCTCGGGACACCGCACCGGCCCCTGGGGAAGAGCCCGCGGCGGCCGACGACCTGGCGCGGGTCGTGGCCCAATGGGACCGGGTGCTGCAGCTCTTGAAGGACCAGCGGCAGCTGGCCGTCCAGGCCTTTTTGCGGGAGGGCCGGCCCGTGGCGTGCCGGGGCGGCGTGGTCACCATCGAGTTTCCCCCGGATCGTTCCTTTCACCGGGACAACCTGCAGGCAGACCAAAACCGCAAGGTCGTGGAGCAGATCCTCAGCCGCCTCCTGGGCCGCAAGGTGCGGGTGACCACGGTGCTGGCGGGCCAGCAACCGGCGGAGGAGCCGGGCGCCGCGCCGGGCGGGGCCGCCCCACAAGCCCCGGACGATGCGGTGTCAGGGGCCCCAAGAGAAGCTCCGGGCGGCGCCATTCAAGAACATCCGGCCGCGGCCAGCGCCCCGCAGGCGCCGCTGGCCGGCAGCGGGGACGATGCCGACGATGTCATCAACAGCCCGGCGGTGCAGGAAGCCCTGCGCCTTTTTGGCGGCCGGGTAATTCATGTACAGCGGGACCGCCGCTGAACGGGAGGTTGCGGGTCATGATGAACATGGCCAAGATGATGCGGCAAGTGCAGAAGATGCAGCAGGAAATGGCCCGGGTCCAGGAAGAGCTGGGGAGCAAGACCGTGGAGGCCTCCGCAGGCGGCGGCATGGTGAGCGTGGTGGCCAACGGCCATCAGGAGATCGTCAGCCTGCGCATCGAGCCCGAAGCCGTGGATCCCGAGGACGTAGAGATGCTGCAGGACATGGTGCTGGCCGCCGTGAACGAGGCGCTGCGCCAGGCGCGGGAGCTGGCGGCCCAGGAAATGGCCAAGGTGACGGGCGGACTCAACCTCCCGGGCTTGCCGGGACTGTAAACCGCGCTGGAGTTGGCGCCGATGCTGCACTATTCCCGCCCCATTGCCCGCCTCATCGCCGAGCTCAATAAGCTGCCGGGCATCGGCCCCAAGACCGCGCAGCGCCTCGCGTATCACCTGGTCACTGGCTCCCTGGAGGACGCCCGCAGCTTGGCCGAGGCCATCGTGGAGGCTCGGGAGCGCACCATCTACTGCTCGGTGTGCTGCACCATCACCGACGTGGACCCGTGCCCCTTGTGCCGGGACGAGGCCCGGGACCGGACCATGCTGTGCGTGGTGGAAGAGCCCAAAGACATCTTGGCCCTGGAGCGGACCCGGGAGTACAAGGGCCTGTACCACGTGCTCCACGGGGCCATTGCGCCCATGGACGGAGTGGGGCCGCAGGACCTCAAGATCAAGGAGCTGCTGGCCCGCCTGGGCGACGGCACCGTGCAGGAGGTTATCCTCGCCACCGACCCCAACATCGAAGGGGAAGCCACCGCCATGTACCTGGCCCGCCTCTTGAAGCCCATGGGCCTTAAGGTGACCCGCATGGCCCACGGCATGCCCGTCGGGGGCGATCTGGAGTACGTGGACGAGGTCACCCTGACCAAAGCCCTCGAAGGCCGGCGGGAGCTGTAAGGCGGACCCTCGCCGGCCCTTTTCCGGCGCCCGCCGGCGGGCCTCGCGCGGCGGCCCCGCGGCGCTGGGCCAACCCCAGAGCCCAACCCCAGAGCCCATCCCCCTCGCCGTGGAATAGCCCGCGTCCCAACGCCCATATGCTAGTGGTACCTTGACTTTTAGCTGCCCTTGGCCAATTGGGAGGGATCCGTGGTGGGCTGGAAAAAGGCGGTGGCGGGCTGCATCGACGGCGTAGCCGGGTTTTTGCTGGGCCGGGACATGGACGGGACGGCCCGCGCCGAGCGGACCGCTTTGGCCGAAGCTGTGGAGGATGCCCGCCGCGAGTGGCAGGCGGCCCGGGCCCTGCTGGACACCGTGACGGATCCGCTGCTCATCGACTACGCGATTCTGTCTGCGGGCGCCGCCGAGAAGCGCTACATGTACCTGCTGGAAGAAGCCCGCAAGCAGGGCGTGCGGGTGGAACCCGTCCAGCTGCGGTGGACATAGCCGGCGCCCCCGCGCTCATACACTGTAGCGAGGGCGGGGGAGAGCCGTGGAACTGCACGTGGTTGTCGCCTACATCGTCGGGGTCCTGCTGCTGTACCTGCTGGCCCGGGTGCTGCTGCTTCCCCTCCGCGTGCTGCTGCGGCTGATCTACAATGCCCTGTTGGGCGCCGCGCTGCTGGCCTTGGTGAACCTGGCCGGCACTTATGTGGCCGGCGTTTACCTGCCCATCAACCCGGTCACGGCCCTGGTGGCCGGGTTCTTGGGCCTGCCGGGGGTGGTGCTGCTCATCGCCCTGCAGCACCTCCTCTTGTGACGGCGGCCCCTACTGGGCTCGGAACAGTTCCACGGACCGGCGCAGGCAACGGTGGGCCGCGGCTGCCTGGCCGGCCGCCTCGTAGATCTCGGCTAGGGCGGAGTAGGCTTCGGCCAGCGCCTTAGGCCGGTTGGCCTTTTCCAAGAACGCGATGGCCGTCTCCAGATGGCGGGCGGCGCCTTCCCACTCTTGCCGGGCCCGCAGCAGGTCCGCCAAGGAGCGGTGGATTTCCACCGCCTCCTGTTGGTCGCTCGCGCTCTTGGCGGCCTCCTCGTACAGGGCCACCGCCCTGTCCAGGTCGCCTTCGGCGGCGGCCCACTTGGCCAGCGCAGCCTGGACCCGGGCCTTGCCATCGTGGTGCGCGATCTCTTCCGCCACCCGCAGCGCGCGGGTAAAGCACGGTTCGGCCGCGGCCCAGCCGTCTTCTTGGGCCCGGAGGGATCCCAGGCTGATGAGGGCGTCCACCAGACCCCGCTGATCTCCGGTGGAGTCGCAAAAGGCCACCGCCCGCTCGGCGTACTCCAGTGCCCGCCGGCGGTCCCCCGAGTCGGCCATCAGCGTCGCGGATACCCGGCACAGCTCTCCCCAGCGGTAGTAGACCTGGGTCTCCTGGGACATGGCCTCGGCCCGCTGCAAATACCGCTGCGCGGCCTCCCGGTTGCCCATGGCAAAGCACGTCAGGCCCAGGTGGGTCAGCAGCCAGATGATGGAGCAGGTGGGATAGGAGGCGGGATCGGGCACCACGGCCTCCTCATACAGCAACAGCGCCCGCTCGTAGTGGTGGACCGCCTGGTCGTACCTTCCCAGCCGGTCATAGACGCTTCCCAGGTCGCAGTCCACTTCGGCGCGGGCCGCGGTGTCCCGGGCCAGCCGGAACTCATCGGCAGCCTGTTCCAAAGCCTGCAGGGCGGCGGGCACCCGGTCCAGCTTCATCAAGGTCCGGGCCCGGCGCCGGTGCAAATCCCCGCGGCCCCGGTAGTCGGTGGGGGCGCATTCGTCCAGGGCCCGGGTGTACAGCTGCAGCGCCTGCTCGTATTCCCCCTGGCGCTCAAGCAACCGGCCGGCCGCGATGGCCTGGTGCAGCGAGGCGGACGCGGCGGGCGGCGCCGGGTCCTCGTCCAGGAAGTAACTGACGGGGCGGTTGAGGCGCTGGGCGATGATCATCAGGCTCTTGAGGGAAGGCTGGGTCTGGTTTTTCTCGATCTGGCTGATGAAGCTCTTGGTGAAATCACTGCCCGCCAGATCCGCCTGCGTCATGCGCATCTGCCGCCGGAGGGCCCGGATTTTGTCACCGAGGGTTAATCCCTGCTCTGGCATGGGTTCAGCTCACCTCGCTCTGGCGGCAGTTTCCCTCGCTTTTCAACATTCCGCGGATTTCGCTCCGACTGCGGTCGCTCCTGCTGCCCGGCAAAACGCGGCGGCGAAACGGGTCGCAGGTCCTAAGACGAAGCGTCCAGGAATCCCGGGAACTTGCGGATGCCCGCATAACGCCGGTGTCCTGTACCCTCCCGGCGCCTGTACCCTCCCGGTTGCCCGTACACTGCCGGTTGTCTGCATGCTGTGCTATACTGACTTCAACCTCCCTTTCCTGCTGTACCGGTTTCTGAAAAGCGCGGCACGACGGGGGCGGTGAAGCCGTTGCACGAGGTGGAGGCGCAGCTGGCCCGGCTGCGGCAGGAAGGCCAGCGGGCGGTGCTGGCCACCGTCGTCCATGTGGTCGGCTCCGCCTATCGCCGGGAAGGGGCCAAGATGGTGGTCGCGGAGGATGGCCGCACCTTTGGCACCATCAGCGGCGGCTGCCTGGAAGGCGCGGTGCGGGAGGCGGCCCGCGCCGTCCTGGCGGAGGGCCGGCCCCGGCTGCTCCATTTTGACATGACGGCGGACGACGATCTGGTGTGGGGCCTGGGGCTGGGCTGCCATGGGCGCATCGACGTGTTTCTCGAACCCGTGGGCGGTGGCGGGCGTTGAAGGAAGGACACCAGGAGCTGGCCGCCCCGGACCGGGGCCGGCGCTGGGCGATGGCCACGGTGGTGCATGTGGCGGGAGATGCTTCCCCGGGCTCCGGGGCTCGGGCCGCGGGGGTGAGCGTGGGCGCGCGCTTGTACGTCGACGAGCAGCGGGTGGACGGCACCTTGGGCCACGCCGGTCTGGACCGGCAGGTGGCCGCCGACGCTCGGCGGCTGCTTCCAAGGGGCCAGTGCCGCAGCTTCCTGTACGAGCTGGCGGACGGCGATGAGCTGGGGCGCATCGTTCGCGACCGGCAAGGGGTGGTCCAGGAGCGGAACGCTCCCGGCCGCGTGCAGGTGTACATCGAAACCCACGTTCCGCCGCCGGCGCTGGTAGTCTTTGGCGCCGGCCACGACGCGCTGCCCGTCGTGGAGCTGGCCGCCCGGGTGGGTTTCCGGGTCACGGTGGTGGACAGCCGGCCCGCCTACGCCCGCCCGGAGCGGTTCCCCCAGGCGGCCCACGTCATCCACGCCCATCCCGAGGATGTGCCGTCCCGGGTGGCGATGGATCCGGACACTTTCGTGGTGGTGATGACCCACAATTTCCGCCAAGATGCCGCGATCCTCCAGCAGATCTGGGGCCAGCCCTACGCGTACTTGGGCGTCCTGGGACCTTGGGAGCGCACCGCACGACTGCTAAACGACTTGCGGGCGGCGGGGCACTCGGTGGAGCAGCACCTGGACCGGCTGTACGCCCCCGTGGGCCTGGACATCGGCGCGGAAGGCCCCGAGCAGATCGCGCTGGCCATTGTGGCCGAACTGCTGGCCGTGCGCTGGGGCGCAGGCGGGGGCTTTTTGCGGTTTCACAAGGGCTCTCTCCACCAGCGGCGCCGCGGCGCGGGTGGCTTGGATGGGGAGGAGGCGTGACGGGCCGGCGCGGTTGGTCGCGTCGAAAGGCAAGGAGGCACGGGGTGGATGGTACGGCGCTTGCACCATGTTGGCGTGGCCGTGGAGGACCTGGATGCCGCCCTGGGGCTTTGGCGGGGCTTGCTGGGGCAGGACGTGGTGAAGGAGGCGACCTTGCCTCGGCAGGGGCTGCGCCTGGCGGCCATCCCTTGCGGTCCCGGCGGCGTATGGTTGGAGTTGGTGGCGCCTGTGGCGCCGGAATCGCCCATCGGCCGGTTTCTTGCCCAGCGGGGCCCCGGGCTTCACCATATCGCCCTGGAAGTGGACGACATCGAGGCCGCCCTGCCCCACTACGAAGCGCTGGGGTGCGTGCCCTTGGCGCGCACCCCGGAGCCCGGCTTGGGGGGCCTGCGCACCCTCTTTTTCCACCCCCGCTCCACGGGGCGGGTGCTGGTGGAACTGGTGGATGGGCGCACCGCCGGCGGACCGGGCGAATAGGCTTTGGGAGCAGCGGCAGGAGCGGGTGAGCAGCGGTGGAGGAACGGGGGCAGACGTGCCTGGTATGCCGGGCGCCTAAGGCGCGGGGCGTGGCGCTCATGGGCGCCTTTTTGTGCCACGGGTGCCACGGCGAGATGGCGGCCCTTTCGGTGGACGATGCGCGCTACGGCTGGTACGTGGCGCGGCTGGCCGCGTGGTGGCGGTCCTGGGCGGCCGGGGCGCTGCCGCGGGGCTGAGGGCCAACCGGGGCTCGCGACCGGCCGGACCCGCGGCTTGGGAACAGCCGCGTGCAGGCGTCGTCCGGGCCCGTGTCGAAGGGGTTGCTGCGGCCGGCATGCCTTGCCGGCCGCGAAAGGAGTCGAAGCGGTGGGCCGGACCACCGACGCCGAAGGCATCGACCAGCGAACGGCGCCCTTTTTCGAGGCCGTGCGGGCCTACCGGGACGCGCAGGTCGTGCCCTTCCACACCCCCGGGCACAAGCAGGGCCGGGGCGCGCCCTGTGATTGGGCGGCGGCCGTGGGCCCTGGGGCCTTGGGGCTGGACGTGTCCGATGTTCTCATATCCCCCCGGTGGGACGACAGCTGGACGGCAGTGCTGGCCGCGGCCGAAGGCTTGGCCGCCCGGGCTTTTGGCGCGGATTTCTGCCACTTTCTCGTCAACGGCACCACCGCCGGCGTCCACGCCATGCTGCTGGCCGCGGCCGCCGGCGGCAAAGTCATCGTGGCCCGCAACAGCCACCGGTCCGTCATCGGCGGCCTCATCCTGGCCGACGCCTGGCCCGTCTACGTGGAGCCGGTGCCCCATGGGCCGACGGGCCTTTGGCTTCCCCCGCCCGTCGATGCCTGGATCCAAGCCATGGACGAGCATCCCGATGCCGCGGCCATCTTGGTCACCTATCCCACCTACGACGGTGCGGCCTTGGACCTGGCGGCCCTCGCGGCGGCCGCGGCAGCCCGGGGCGTCGCGGTGCTGGTGGACGAGGCCCACGGGGCCCATTTCGGCCTGCACCCGGCCCTGCCGCCCCGGGCCGTGGCCGCGGGCGCCGATCTGAGCGCCCAAAGCCCCCACAAGCTCTTGGGGGCCCTGACCCAAGGCTCGTGGCTGCTGGGGCGGGCGGGGCGGGTGGCCCCCGACGCCGTGGCCGCCGCGCTGGGCATCCTGCAGACCACAAGCCCATCGGCGCTGCTGCTGGCGTCTTTGGATGTGGCCCGCCGCCAGGCGGTCCAGGAAGGAGCTGCCATGGTCGAGGCGGCCATGGCCCGGGCCGCGGCCATCCGCGCCCATGCGGCGGGCGTGCCAGGGCTCGCGTGCCTGCCGCCGGCGCCCGGAGCCGCCGGGGCCGCCCGGTCCGGCGGGCCGGCGGCGGGGCTTGAGGACGCCGGGCTGCGGTGGGACCCTACCAAGGTGCTCATCCAGGTCAGCGGCCTTGGGATCAGCGGGTACGCCGCGGCGGGGCTTTTGCGCCGCTTTGGCGTGCAGGTGGAACTGGCGGGGCCCGGCTACGTCCTGGCCCTGGTCACCTGGGCCGATACCGACGCCACGGCGGCGGCCCTTTGCCGGGGGCTGGAGCGGCTCGCCCAAGAAGGTCCCGCGCTGGCCGGCAGGGGGGGCCCTAGGGGGGTGGCCCCGCCGCCCCCCGGCCGGCAGCGGCTCCGGCCCCGGGCGGCCGCCCTGGCGCCCGGGCAGTGGGTGCCCCTGAGCCGGGCCGCGGGCGCCATCGCGGCCGACGTGGTGTGCCCCTACCCGCCGGGCATCCCGGTCTTGTGCCCCGGCGAGGAGGTGTCCGAGGAAGCGGTGGCGTATTTGCAGGACATCCTAGGGCAGGGCGGGGAAGTGCGCGGGCTGGTGTGGGATGGGGGCAGCCCGCACGTGCGTGTGGCCCCATGGGGCGGGAGGTGAGCGGAGGCGGCGATGACCACCCGCAGGGAGATCGTGGACAACCTGGAACAGCTGCTGGACGTGCTGCCGCCAGCCATCCGTCAGGCGTTGACGGGGATGGACAACCTCTCCGAACTGCTGGAAATCGTGTTGGATCTGGGCCGCCGGCCCGAGGCCCGGTTTCCCGACGGCTTCGTCTATTTGAGCGAGGAGCCGGTTTCCAAGGAAGACATCGACTACGTGGTCCAGCGGGTGGGGGAGTTCGGCGACGACAACCGGGCCGGCATCGAGCGCACCTTGCACCGCATCTCCGCGATCCGCAACCGCAAGGGCCACATCATCGGGTTGACCTGCCGCATCGGCCGCGCCGTGTTTGGCACCATCGACATCATCCGGGACGTCATCGAGGGCGGCAAGAGCATCCTGCTCTTGGGCCGGCCCGGCGTGGGCAAGACCACCATGCTGCGGGAAACCGCCCGGGTGCTGGCCGATGAGCTCAACAAGCGGGTCGTCATCGTGGACACGTCCAACGAGATCGCCGGCGACGGCGACGTGCCCCACCCGGCCATCGGGCGGGCCCGGCGCATGCAGGTGCCCCGGTCCACCCGGCAGGCCGACGTGATGATCGAGGCGGTGGAAAACCACATGCCCGAGGTCATCGTCATCGATGAGATCGGCACCGAGGCCGAAGCCCAGGCCGCCCGCACCATCGCGGAGCGGGGCGTCCAGCTGGTGGCCACCGCCCACGGCAACACCTTGGAAAACCTGGTGCTGAACCCGACCTTGTCGGACCTTATCGGCGGGATCCAGGCGGTGACCCTGGGCGATGAAGAGGCCCGCAAGCGGGGGACCCAAAAGACGGTGCTGGAACGCAAGGCGCCGCCGACCTTCCCGGTGGTCATCGAGATCCAGGACCGGGATCGGCTGGCGGTGCACCATGACGTGGCCAGCACAGTGGATCGCTGGCTGCGGGGCTTTGATCCGCAGCCCGAGATCCGCCAGCGCACCCAGGACGGGGAGATCGACATCCAGCCGGCCCCCGAGCCGGAGCCGGTGGAAACCGGTGGGCTGGACGCCGTGCCCAGCAACGGCGCCCGGGACCGTCTGCCGGCCGCGGGCTTCATCCGGGTGTTCCCCTATGCCGTCAGCCGCAACCGGCTGGAGCGGGCCATCGCGGAAACCGGCGCCCCGGTGCGGGTCACCGACGATCTCCACCAGGCCCACATCGTGCTGACCCTCAAGGGGCAGTACCGCAAGATGCCCAAGAAGCTGCGGGAAGTGGAGCGCAGCGGCGTGCCCATCCACGTCATCCGCAGCAATACCTTGACCCAGATCCAGGCCTTTCTGATGGACCTGATGGAAGGCGATGAGGAGGAGACCGACGCGATTATCGAGGCGGAAGCCGGCATCCAGCAGGTGCGCCGGGAGCTGCACCCGGTGGAGCTTTCTCCACGGCGCCCGTATTTGCGCCGTCTGCAGCACGAACTAATAGAGCGGGCCCAGCTCAAGTCCATCAGCGTCGGCGAGGAGCCCAACCGGCGGGTGCGGATCCTGCCCGTGCGCCTTGACGAGGACGGCTTGGCCGATGGTCGCTAATGGCATGTCAACGAATGGGAAAGGGTTCTTTATCACCTTTGAAGGTCCCGATGGGTGCGGCAAGAGCACCCAGGCCCGCCTGCTGGTGGCGTGGCTCAGGGAGCGGGGGGTCGTGGCGGTCCACACCTTTCAGCCGGGCGGCACGGCCTTAGGCCGCGAGCTGCGCCGCCTGCTCCTGGACCGCGGCGTTCCGGTGCAGCCGGTGGCGGAGATGCTCCTCATGGCCGCCGACCGGGCCCAACATGTGGAAGAGGTCATCCAGCCGGCCCTGCGGCGGGGAGCGGTGGTGGTCTGCGAGCGGTTCGTGGACTCCAGCATCGCTTACCAAGGAGCCGGGATGGGCGTGCCCGAAGCCCACATCCGCCAGGTCAACGCCATCGCCACCGGCGGATTGAGCCCCGATTTGACCGTTTTCTTGGACCTGGACCCGTCTCAGGCCTTTGCCAAGCCGGGCGCGGGGCCCGACCGCATCGAGGGGCGGGGGCTGGAGTTTCAGCGGGCGGTGTGGCGCGGCTACCATCGCCTCATGGCCCAAGAGCCCGGCCGATGGGTGCGGATCCCGGTGGAGGGCCGCCCGGTGGAGGCGGTGCAGGCCGATGTGCGCCGGGCCGTGCTGGCGCGGCTGCCGGCCGCGGCCAGGGCCCAGGCCAAATCCCCAGGGCGGGAAGCGGGCAGGAAAGCAGGCGGGGAAGCAGGCACGGCGCCGGCCGTGGACGCCGCGCCCGAGGCGGGGACGGCGCCATGAAAGTGAGCCGCCGGCGCACGGAAACCCAAGGGAGCCCGGTGTTCGCGGGCCGCAGCGGCGGGTGGCGAGGCCAGGTGCGGGCCGCGGCCTTCCAAGACGAGCTGCGCATGCGCCAGGCCGAGCAGGAGGCCGCCGCCGACCGGGCCATCAAGGACGTGGACGCGGCCGCCGCCCGCCTGCGGGCCGAGTTGACCCTGGAAGCGCTGCGGGAATATAAGGAAGCGCTGCGCCAAGCGGTGGCGGCGGCCTTGCGGCGCATGTACGCGGTGCACACCGAGACGGGCTTTGCCCGGGGCGGCCGCCGGCGCCTTCTTTACGTAGTGCGCACCATCGACGCCAAGCTGGAGGAACTCACCCGCCTCATGCTGAGCCAACAACGGGACAACCTCGCCCTCGCCGCGCGCCTGGATGAGATCCGGGGCCTGCTGCTGGACCTGTATCAGTAGAAGCGATATAGTGAACACAGAAACCGACAGAAGGTTGACGGCCGTGAAATGGGAAGGTGTGCGGGGCCAGGCCGCCGCCGTTGCCCTTTTGCGGGGGGCGCTGGCCAGCGGCCGCATCGCCCACGCGTACTTGTTGACCGGTCCCCGGGGCGTGGGCAAGACCACCGCGGCCGGGGTGTTTGTGGCGGCCCTCATGTGCCAGGGACAAGCCCCCGCGGGCGAGCCCTGCGGCCAGTGCGCGGCCTGCCGGGATGTGGCGGCGGGGCGCCACCCCGACGTGCACCGGGTGGAGCCCGAGGGCGACGTGATCCGCATCGAGCAGGTGCGCCAGGTGCAGCGGCGGGCCGCGCTGCGCCCGGTCCGCGGCCGCTGGCAAGTCTTTTTGATTGAGCCCGCGGAAGCGGCGGGGGAAGCGGCCCAAAACGCCCTCCTCAAAGTGCTGGAGGAGCCGCCCGCAAGCACCGTGTTCATCTTGATCGCCCACCAGACCACGCCCCTGCTGCCGACGGTGGTGTCCCGCTGCGTGCCGGTGCGCTTCGGCCGGCTGCCCCGGGAGGTGGCTGCCGGCATCCTGCGGGAGCAGTTTGACTACGGCGACGCCGCGGAGTTGGGGGCGGCGCTGGGCGACGGCAGCATCTGGCAGGCGACCCGCTGGTCCCCTGCCCAGCTGCGGGAGCGGCGGGACAAGGCCGTGGCCCTGTGGGACGCGCTCTGGCACGGAGGGCCCGCGGCGGCGCTGGAGCAGGCCCAGGCGTGGCACGACCGCCGGGAGGAACTGCTGGAAACCGTGGACTTGCTGCAGTTGTGGCTGCGGGATTTGCTGGTGGGCCGGTACGTGTCCCAAGGCCCCGCGGCCGGGGAAGCTGCTCCTGCCGCGGCCGGCCCGTGGGTCGTCAATGTGGACCGATACGATGAGCTGCTGCACCGGGCAGCCCAGGTGCCGGTGGAGTCGGTGCTGGCCGCCCTGGAGAGCCTGCTGGCCTTTCGTCGGCAGGTGCAGCAGCACGTGGCGCTGCGCACGGCCGCGGACGTGCTGTTTTTGGACCTGGCCGCCCAGGCGCGGGCCGCGGCCGGCCAGAAAGGGTGAGCCTCCGCATGGAGGAGACGATACGCATTGTCGGCGTCCGCTTTAAGCGGGCCGGCAAGATTTACTACTTTACCCCCGGCGACTTGCAGGTTTCCGTAGGCGATCAGGTGCTGGTGGAAACCCAGGCGGGGGTCGAATGCGGCGAGGTGGTCATCCCGGCCAAGCACGTGCCCGTGGATGACGTGGTGCAGCCGGTGCGGCGGGTGCTGCGGCATGTGGGCCCGGCCGAGCGGGAACAGCTGGTGGCCAACCGGGACAGCGAACGGGCGGCCCAGGCCTTTGCCCAGGAGCGCATCGCCGCCCGGGGGTTGCCCATGAAGCTGGTCAGCGTCGAGTACACCTTTGACCGGAGCCGCCTGACCTTTTTCTTCGTTGCCGAGGAGCGGGTGGACTTCCGGGAGTTGGTCAAAGAGCTGGCCAGCCGGTTTGGGTGCCGCATCGAGATGCGCCAGATCGGCGTCAGGGACCAGGCCAAAGAGGTGGGGGGCATCGGCGTCTGCGGGCGGGACCTGTGCTGCACCACGTGGCTGGGCGAGTTCGCCCCGGTCTCCATCCGCATGGCCAAGGACCAGGAGCTGTCCCTCAACCCGTCCAAGCTGACGGGCCAGTGCGGCCGCCTCAAGTGCTGCCTGAAGTTTGAGGCCGACACCTACCGGCGCATCCGGGATGAGCTGCCCGAAGTGGGCGCGAAGGTGCGCACGCCCGACGGCACGGGCGAAGTGGTGCAAGTGCTGGTGGCCCGGGAGAGCGTCGCGGTCAGCCTGGGCGAAGGCCGGCCCAAGCTGGTGTCGCTTAAGGACTTCGAAACCGGGGCCGCCGCTGTGCTGACGGGACGGCTGGCCCACGGGAACGGTGCCGCCCTGGGCAACGGGGCCGCAAGTGCCGGCGAGGGGGCCTGGGCCAATGGCGCGCCCGGGCCCCCCGGCGGGGCGGGCGACCCGCAGGGGAACGGAGAGCTCGACGGGTCGTCCGCGGCGCCTGGGCCGCGCGCCCCGGCTGTCGCCGGAACCGATGCCCTCGCGGAGGCGGAGTCAACGGCGGAGCTGGAGGACGCTTCCCTGACGCCCCCCGCCGCCGCGCCCGGCTCCCAGGACGGCGCGGCCCCAGGGAACGAGCCCGCCGCGCCAGCGGCCCCGGGCAAGGGGAGCCGGCCGCGCGGCGGGCGGGGCAAGGGCCGGGGCGGCAAGGCCGCGCACCGCGGCCGCGGCCCGGATCGGGGCGACGGCGGGAATGGAGAGGACGACATCCCCGGCGACGGCTCCCCCGAGACCCCGGGGGATGCCCAGGCCCATGGACCGGCCGGCGCTTCCGGCTCCGGCAAACCCCGCGCCAAATCGCGCCGCCGGCGGGGCCGCCGGCGCCAGCCCCAGCACCGGGCGCCGCAGCCGGGCGAGGAGGCGGGCTGAGGGGCTGCCATGGCGTCACCCGGCTGCCTGTACGTTTGCGGAACGCCCATCGGCAATCTGGAGGACATCACCCTGCGGGCCTTGCGGGTACTGCGGGAAGTGTCGTTGATCGCGGCCGAGGACACCCGGCACACCCGCAAGCTGCTCCAGCATTACGGCATCGCGACGCCCGTCATCAGCTTGCATGAGCACAACGAGGCCCGGCGCACGCCCGAAATCGTCGCCCGGCTGCTGGCGGGCCAGTCGGTGGCCCTCGTGTCCGACGCGGGCATGCCGGGCATCCATGATCCCGGGAGCGGGCTGGTGGGGGCCGCGGCCGCGGCCGGCGTCCCCGTCACCGTGGTGCCCGGGCCTACCGCCCTCACCGCGGCCTTGGCCGGCTCAGGGCTGCCGGGCCAACGGTTTGCCTTCGAAGGCTTTCTCCCGCGGCAGCCGGCCCGCCGCCGGGCCCACCTGGCCAGTCTGGCCGGCGATCCGCGCACCTTGGTGTTCTACGAAGCGCCCCACCGCCTGCGGGAGGCCCTCGCGGACATGCTGGCGGTGTTGGGCGATCGGCCCGCGTGCATCGCGCGCGAGCTGACCAAGGTGCATGAGGAGTGGCAGCGGGCCACCTTACAAGATCTGGTGCAGCTTTGGGAAAACCGGACGCCCCGGGGGGAGTTCGTCATCATTGTGGCCGGTGCGTCGGGCCCGGGGCCGGCGGGTTTGGCCGGCGAGGCGGGGGCCGCGGAGAGCGTGGCGCCGGCCTATGCAGGGGCGGTGCGGGAACGGCTGTTGGCTCGCCTGCAGGCAGGCATGGACAAGAAGGCGGCTGTGCGGGCCGTAGCGGCCGAGCTGGGGCTGCCCCGCCGCGCCGTGTACCGGGTGGCCGTGGACATCCCGGCAACGGAAGGGGCGCCGCCGCACCCCGACCCCGACGGCGGCAGCGCCCCAGAGGACGTTTGAGGATGGCGCCTGCCTAGCCGGGCAGCGCCCCGGCGTTACGCGGACGTCTCCAGCGGCAACTGCCGCATTTCCTCAAGGCAGCTGACGCAGATGTTCTTGTCCCGGAAGTGACGAATGTTGCTGGCGTTGCCGCAGAAGATGCAGGCCGGCTGGTACTTCTTCAAGATTATCATTTCCCCGTCCACGTAGATCTCGAGCGCGTCCTTCTGCTCAATTTGCAGGGTGCGGCGCAGCTCGATGGGAATGACAACCCGGCCCAGCTCGTCAACTTTCCGTACAATGCCGGTGGACTTCACGTCTTCGCACCTCCCCCCGCGGTTTGGCAGGCATTGGCATCCAAGTAAAGAGTACTAAAATTTCCAGCATACGTCAATCGAACGGAACCGCCCGTCGGAAGGGCATCGCGCGGCACGCGCCCCTCGCGGCCGTGGCGGCCGGCCGCAGGAAGGGCGGGCCCCACCGGACGCCGGAGGGGTGCCTGGCATCCCGGGGCATCCCCATTACCGCTGCACCAGCTGGTAGAGGACCGCGGCGATGCCCGCGGCCACCAGGGGGCCGGCGGGGATACCGTGGAGGAAATGCACGCCGATGACGGAGCCGATGAGGAGCCCCACCAGCACTTCCGGGTGCATCCGCAGCATGGCCACGCCCTGGGCCGCCAAGTGCGCGGCCAGGGTGCCCACGGCTACGCCGATGAGGCCGGCCGGTTTAACCAGACTGGACAAGGTTTCGGCCAGGCCCAGGCGGTCGGTGGCGAAGGGCAGCAGCAGCCCTAGCAGCAAGAAGATGATGCCCACATCCAGCCCGTGCTGCTCCAGGAATCCCAACACGTCGCCCCAGCCGCTGGCCCGCAAGAGCAGCATCACCGCGGCCGCCGCGGACACCAGTTGGTTGCCGCCCAGAAGGCCGGCCAACAAGATCATGATGAGCACAACGGTGCCTTGGCCCACCCCTGGTCGCCTCCCGTTCATCTCTATGCTGCGGGAAAGGCTGGACGGGCCGGTTGACACGCCTGGGCCCGTTGGCTACAATCGTAGGCAATTGAACCGGATGCACGCGATGAAGGGGAGGAGTAGGCGGAGGTCCGCCGACCTCAGCGAGCCGGGTCTGGTGCAAGCCGGCGTCGGAGGTTCCGCTGAAGATGGCCCCGGAGCAGCCCGCCCAACGCGGCGCTCCCGCGCCGCCAGTAGGTGGGGCCGGGAGGCTGTGCCGCCCGCCGTCAGGCTGGCTGCCCAGCCGCGGCGCCCGTTACAGCGCCAGGGTATGGACCGGGTGGCACCGGGAGTACCTGCGGAGGGCGACGGCCGCGAGGCGTCGCCGAACCAGGGTGGTACCGCGAAAGGTCGCCTTTCGCCCCTGCTGGCCGGGAGGGCCGCGGGGGCGTTTTTTGATGCCCTGCTGCCCTTGCCTGCCGGAAACCGCTGACGGCTCGGGTCAGGCCATTACTGTCTGGAGGAGGTTGCCACGATGGCGCGACGCACCTTCTACATCACGACGCCCATCTACTACCCCAACAACAAGCTGCACGTGGGCCACACCTACACCACGGTGGCCGCGGACGCCTTGGCCCGCTATCACCGGCTGCGGGGCCACGACACCTGGTTTTTGACCGGCACCGACGAGCACGGGCTCAACGTGGAGCGGGCCGCCCGCCACGCGGGCAAGGAGCCGCTGGAGTACGTCAATCCCATCGTCGATTGGATCAAAGAGCTGTGGAAGACCTTGGACATCAGCTATGATGATTTCATCCGCACGACCGAGGAGCGGCACACCCGGGTGGTGCAGCAGATCTTTCAGCGGCTGTACGACCAGGGCGACATCTACAAGGGCGTGTACCGGGGACTTTACTGCGCCAACTGCGAGGCCTTCTACACCGAGAGCGACTTGAAAGAGGGCAACATTTGCCCGGTGCACGACAAGCCGGTGGAGTGGGTCGAGGAGGAGAGCTACTTTTTCCGCCTGTCCAAGTACGGGCCGGCGCTCTTGGACCATATCCGCCAAAACCCCGGCTTTGTCCAGCCCGAAACCCGGCGCAACGAGGTGGTGCGGTTCATCGAGCGGGGGCTGGAGGACCTCTCGGTGTCCCGCACGTCCTTCAAGTGGGGCATTCCGGTGCCCTTTGACCCCAACCACGTGATCTACGTCTGGGTGGACGCCCTGTCCAACTACATCACCGCCCTGGGCTATCCCAACGGCGAGCTGTACCAGCGCTTCTGGCCGGCGGACGTGCATCTCATCGGCAAGGATATCCTGCGCTTCCACGCCATCATCTGGCCCGCCATCCTGATGGCCCTGGGGGTGCCGCTGCCCAAGTGCGTGTACGGCCATGGGTGGCTGCTCATCGACGGAGGCAAGATGAGCAAGTCCCGGGCCGGCGGCCAGGTCATCGATCCGACCCAGTTGGTGGCCAAGTACGGAGTGGACCCGGTACGCTACTTCCTCCTGCGGGAGGTGCCCTTTGGCGCCGACGGCACCTACTCCGAAGAAGCCCTGGTCCGGCGCATCAACGCGGACTTGGCCAACGATCTGGGGAACCTGGTGTGGCGCACCGTCTCCATGATCGAGCGGTTTTCCGGCGGGCGCATCCCGGAGCCGGATGCGGCCGAAGACGACGGGATTTTGCGGGAAACCGCCCAGCGGGTCTTTGCCCAGGTCGAGCAGGCCTTGGACGGTTTCCATCTCGATCAGGCGCTGCACGTAGCGTGGGATTTGCCCAAGCGGGTCAACAAGTACATCGACGAACAGGCCCCGTGGGAGCTGCGGCGGCAAGGGCGCGACGGGAAGCTGCGCACGGTGCTCTACAACGCGGCCGAGGCCATCCGCCTGTGCGGCGTGCTCATCAGCCCGTTCTTGGTGCACACGCCGGCCCGCCTCTGGCGGCAGCTGGGCATGGAACCGCCCGCGTCGCTGTCGTGGGATGAGGCCAAGGCGTGGGGACAGCTGCGGCCGGGCCTGGCGGTGAACAAGGGCGAGCCCCTTTTCCCCCGCCTGGATCTGGAGGAAGTGCTGGGCGGCGGCGAGGCGGCGGGCGCGGCGCCGGCGGAAGCCCGGGACCGTGGTCCAGCCGCCCAGGATTCGCCCGCCGGCGCCCATGGCAAGGGCGCCGGGGTCCTGGCCGGCCAGGGCCAGCCCGCCGATGCCTCCCCGGCGCCCACGGACGGCGCCCCGCCGCCCCAAGCCGAGGAGATCGACATCGCAACGTTCCAGCGCATCGACCTGCGGGTGGCCCGGGTGGTGGCCGCGGAGCGCATCAAGGGCGCGGACCGGCTGCTCAAGCTGCAGTTGGATCTGGGGTATGAGCAGCGGCAGGTGGTGGCGGGCATCGCCCAGCACTACCAGCCCGAGGAGCTGGTCGGCCGCCAGGTGGTGGTGGTGGCCAACCTCAAGCCTGTGAAGCTGCGGGGCGAGCTGTCCCAGGGGATGATCCTGGCCGCGACCCAGCCCGACGGGAAACTGGCCATCTTGACCACGGAAGCTGCCATCGCGCCGGGCAGCAAGGTGCGCTGATGGGGAAGGCCAAGGCCGTCTTTGCGCCCCTGGGCTTGGGCCCTTTGGTGGACAGCCACGCGCATTTGGATCACGAGCAGTTCGCGGGCGACCTGGACGCGGTCATCCAGCGGGCCCAGGCCGCGGGCGTGCGCTGGATCGTCACGATCGGTTCAGATCTGGCCTCCTCTGAGGCCGCGGTGCAGCTGGCTGCCAGTTACCCTTGTGTCTACGCGACGGTGGGGATCCATCCCCACGACGCGGTGCAGTTCAACGAAGACGCGTACCGCCGGATGCGGGAACTGGCGGCCCACCCCCGGGTGGTGGCCATCGGCGAGATCGGCCTCGATTACTACTACGACCACTCGCCGCGCCCGGTGCAGCGGGCGGCCTTTATCCGGCAACTGGCGCTGGCCCGGGAGACGGGCTTGCCCTTTGTGGTGCACAACCGGGAGGCCGATGCCGATACCATGGCGATCCTGCGGGACTGGGCTCCGGATCTGCCCGGCCTCATGCACTCCTTTGCCGGCTCGGAGGCGATGCTGGAGGAGTGCCTGGCCATGGGGTATATGGTTTCCACCGGCGGGATGGTCACCTTTCGCAACGCGGACGCCATCCGGGCCGTGATGGCCCAGGTGCCCCTCGATCGGCTGCTGGTGGAGACCGACTCGCCCTACCTGACGCCAGTGCCCCTGCGGGGCCGCCGCAACGAGCCGGCCTACGTGCAGTACGTGGTGGCCTTTCTTGGCGAATGGCGGGGTGTCGACCCCCAGCACTTGGCGGCGGTGACCACCGCCAATGCCTGCCGGTTTTTTCGCCTTCCTTCCGTCGGGGACGGCCCCAGCGGGAGATGAGGTCCGCCGCGCCGGGGCCGGAGCGCGAGAGAGGCCGATAAGAGGCCTGCGGGCGCTGACAAGCTGCACTGCAGCCTGCAGCGAGCGCCACCACCAGCCGATGGTGGCGCCGGCTGCTCAACTCCGACGAGTTTGAGTCAGGGCCGGCAGGCGTTATCGGCCTCTCTGCCCGTAGTGTTTCCGGCGGCCGCCCCGGTATTCCCGGCAGACCCGAGGGAGGCGATGGCGCCTGTGCCATCCGATGGCGGGACGGCGGGCCCCGAACAATACACAAGATCATGCGGTGCATTATCCGGCCCGGCGTTGACACCCCGGGCCGCCTTTGCTACAACAGGGAAGGCGGCAGGCAGGCCGGGCGCCAAAGGCCCGCCAGCCGCACTATCGACTGCGAGGTGCGTAGGCAAATGCCCGGGTTGGCCGTGGTCGGCGCCCAGTGGGGCGACGAAGGCAAAGGCAAGATCGTCGATTACCTGGCAGCCCAGGCCCATGTGGTCGTGCGCTATGCGGGCGGCAACAATGCGGGCCACACCGTGGTGGTGGAAGGGCGCACCGTCAAGCTGCACCTGATCCCGTCGGGCGTCCTGTACCCCGACGTGGCCTGCGTCATCGGCAACGGCACGGTCATCGACCCGGAAGTGCTGGTGCAGGAGCTGGACACGCTAAAGGCCCAAGGCTTCCCCACGGGCCGGCTGTACATCTCAGACCGGGCGCACCTGATCATGCCCTATCACCGGGACCAGGACCGCCTCGAAGAGGAAGCCCGGGGCGCCCAGCGGCTGGGCACCACCGGGCGGGGAGTCGGGCCCGCCTATGCCGACAAGGTGGCCCGGGAAGGCATCCGCTGCGTGGACCTGCTGGATGAGCAGTGGCTGCGGGAACGGCTGGAGAGCGTGGTGCCCCGCAAGTCGCTGCTGCTGCAGCGGCTGTACGGCCATCCCGGCTACACGGTGGACGAAATGCTGGCTTACTGCCGCCGCTATGCGCCGCGCATCGTCCCCTTGCTGGCCGACACCGGCCAAGTGGTGCATGACGCGCTGGCCGCGGGGCAGCGGGTCCTGTTTGAGGGCGCCCAAGGAACGCTGCTGGATATCGACCATGGGACGTATCCGTACGTGACGGCCTCCTCCCCGACGGCGGGCGGCGTGGCGCCCGGCGCGGGCGTCGGCCCCGGAGCGGTCACCAGCGTGCTGGGCGTGACCAAGGCCTACACCACCCGGGTGGGCATGGGGCCTTTTCCTACGGAAGCCCTGGGGGCCGAGGGCGACTGGCTGCGGGAGCGGGGCAGGGAATACGGGACCACCACCGGCCGGCCCCGCCGCTGCGGCTGGCTGGACGCGGTGCAGCTGCGCTACGCGGTGCGGGTCAACGGCATCACCCAGCTGGCCTTGACCAAGCTGGACGTCTTGAGCGGGCTGGACACGGTGCGCATCGCCGTAGGATATCAGATGGACGGCCAGACTCTGCCCGGCATGCCGGCCCATTTGGGCCAGTTGAGCCGGGTGCAGCCCATCTACGAGGAGCTGCCGGGCTGGCGGGAGCCCTTGGACGATGTCCGCAGCTGGGACGGCTTGCCGGCGGCCGCCCAGGCCTTTATCCGCCGCTTGGAGGAGCTGACGCAAGTGCCGGTGGTATGCGTATCGGTGGGCCCCGACCGGGAACAGACGCTTGTCAAAGGTTCGCTGAATTGGTAAGGTAGGGGCGTATCCGGCGGCGGGACAGCCATATATCCGAGGCAGTCCCGGCGGCAGGCGAATCGCAGTACGGCCGGGGGGAGAGCCATGAAGCGGTGCCCAGCGCTGGTGGTGGCGGTGGTCGGTGCGGTCCTGGCCGGCGCGGCGGTCGCGTCCGCGCAAGCGGCCACCCAGTTCTTTCCCCTGGCCGACGGCAACTGGTGGCAGTACACGGGCTCCGGACTGGACCTGCGCCTGGCCGTCGCGGAAGCCGCGGGCGGCCAGTTTGTGGTGAGCACAGAGATCAACGACTTCGTCGTGCAGCGGGAGTACTACGCGGTCATCGGCGACGATGTGGTGGCCCTGCGGCGGGAGTTTCCCCAGGGTTCCTTTGCCCTGGAACCGCCGCAGTTGTTCTTAAAGACACCTTTTTCCGCCGGGCAGCAGTGGACGTGGGCAGGCCGGGTGGCGGGGCAAACGGCGCGGCTGACCTTCAGCGTCTTGGAAGCCGACACGGTGCAAACCCCCGCCGGCACCTTTGTGGCGCTGCCCGTGGCCGTCCGGGGCACTGTCGACGGCGAGGAGCTGTACACCATGCGCTGGTTTGCGGCGGGCATCGGCATGGTGCGGGAGCAGGCCCAGGTGATGCAGCAAGGGCAGGCCTACTTGATCGATCTGCGCCTGGCCGCTTACCATGTCAAATAGCGGGGCCGAAGGGCGGGCCGCACGCCGCCCGGGGCCGCCGCTGGCGCGGTTGACCGTTGACGCCAGAACCGCGCTCTGCTATACTTAGAAATGCACCGGGGGCAGATAGCTCAGCCGGTTAGAGCGCTACGCTCACATCGTAGAGGTCGGGGGTTCGAGTCCCTCTCTGCCCACCAGCAAAAAGCCCTCCAGGAGGTAGCTCCAGGAGGGCCTTTTCTTTTGGCCGTCATGGCCGGCCGTCCCCGGCGCCGTCATCGCGCCGTGGGCGTCCTTGGGCCGGCCGGGCGGCACAAAGGTTTTGGGCGTGACCGAGGCGTACCATCCTGATGGGGACCAACTGATGAATGACCGCGGCGTGCTCAGCAAAGCCCAGGCGCGCGCGGCCGCCTACGCCGCTTTGCGGGCGGCCAAGGCCGCCCGCTTTCCCTTCCCCATCGAAGGCCGGATTCCCAATTTCGCCGGCGCGGAAGCCGCGGCCCGGCGGCTGCGGGAGCTGGACGAATACCAGGCGGCCCGGGGCGTCAAAGTCAATCCAGACGCGCCGCAGCTGCCGGTGCGGGCCATGGTGCTGCGGCACGGCAAGACGCTCTATATGCCGTCGCCCCGGCTACGGGGGGCGTTCATCCGCATCCGGCCCGAGCGGGTGCCGCCGGGCGAAGAGCGGCTCGCCGCGAGCTTGTCCCATTGCCTCGAGTACGGCGAAGAGCTGAGCCTGAAGACCCTCGCGGAAATCGTCAGCGCGTCTCAAGAGCCGCCCATCGGCCTCATCGTCGTCGGGTCGGTGGCCGTAGCCCGCACCGGCGCCCGAGCGGGCAAGGGCGAAGGCTACGCGGACATGGAGTACTCGCTGTTGCAGGAGCTGGGGCTGCCCCACGTACCCGTCGTCACCACCGTCCACCCGGCGCAAATCGTGCCCGACATCGCCGTGGACGCCCACGACTTGCCCGTC
>DATGPV010000027.1:0-14949 GCA_035304545.1 Limnochordales bacterium
GATGACCCGGGCGATGTCCACGTCCTCGGTGTTGGAGACCAGCTGCTCCAGGTTGATCTCCATGTCGTCCAGGCGGGCCCGGGCCAGCTCCAGCCTGTTCATGCGGGCCCCCACGTCAGCCCTGGCCCGCAGCAGATTGTCCAGGGCGCTCTCCAGGTCCCCGATAATCTTCCCGCTGGTGGTCTCCCCGTCGTTGGCCTCCAAGGCCTCCTTCAACTCAATCAAGGATTTGAGGATGGGGTCGAAGATGTCGCCCCCCGGGAGGTTCACGGGCACCGTGACCCCGTCGCTGAACTCGTACAGCCGCAGCCCGCCGTCGCCCTCATATTCCGGCAGTGCCTGTGACGTCGGGTCCCCCGTCACCGTGTACGGAGGCGTCAGCGTCTTGTTCCCGGAAAAGATGTACAGGCCTCCATGGCGGGAGTTGGCGATATCGATCATGTGGTAAAAGAGCTGCTCGACTTCCTTCGCAATCGCCTCGCGGGCGTCCGGGGGCTGCGTGTCGCTGGCGCCGTAGACGGCCAGCTCCCTGGCTCGCTGCAACGCCTCGCCGGCTTCGTTCAGCGCGGCGTCGGTGGCTTCGAGCCACGAAATCCCCGCGTCCAGATTGGCCCGGTGCTGCCGGGTCTGGACCAAAGCCGTGTGCAGGCGCATGGCGATGCTGGTGGCCGCCGGGTCGTCGGAGGGCAGCCGCAGGCGTTTCCCCGACGACAGCTGATACTGCAGCGCCTCCATGCGGACCAGGTGGTTGTTGAGATTGGCCAACAGGCCCCGGGCGATCATGTTGTTGGTGACGCGCATCGTGGCTACCCCCATGCCGGGCCGGTACCGCCCTTACCGGCCTACAATCCCCATCCGCATAATTATCGTTTCCAGCGCCTCGTCCATGGTGGTGAGCAGCCGCGCCGCCGCCGCGTACGCGTGCTGAAACCGCACCATGTCCACCATCTCTTCGTCCAGCGAAACGCCGGAGACCGCCTCCCGCCGGTTGTGCAAGTGGTCCACCAGCGCCGTCTGGCTGGACGTCATGTTGCGGGCCTGCTGCGCGGCCACGCCTACGCTGGAGATGAGTGAACGCAGGTAATCCGCCATGCTCGTGTCACCCAGTGCAGCCAAGGGCTCATGGAACAGCCGGGCCAGTTCCAAAGCATTCTGGCCGTTGCCGGGGCTGCCATCGCCGGACGCGGCGATCTTTCTCAAATCCTGCAAAATGTCATCGTGGATGGCTAAATCCTTTGCCCCAGTCCCGGTAAAGAAGTTGCCGCCGTCCGGTTGATCACCGGCACCGGGGTCGTTCAACGTATAACCGGACCGGTGAACAGCGTTGAACTCTTCTTTCAGCGTTACCGCCAGCTTATCCAGCGCATCCAAGTAGCCCTTGACCAGCTCGTCCCGGGCCTCCAAGACCCCGGCCAGGCGGCCGTTGGCGATGGCCAGCTTTTGGTCGGAGGAGCCCCAGTAGACGAACAGCATGGTGTCGCCGGGGTCCGCCTTGGCCACCAGGTCCACCGACTGGTCCCCATCCACCACCGTAAAGCCGTTGATGCTCACCTGCACCGTGCGGTTTTCCCGCTCGCTCACCTGGATGTCCACCAGCTCCGCCAGCTCCAACAGCAACTGGTCCCGCTGGTCCAGGAGGTCGTTGGGATCATGGCCCGACATGGTCACCCGGTGGATCTGCGCGTTGACGCTGGCCAGCTGCGTCGTCAACGTATTGATGCGCTGGACCTCCAGGCCCACCAGCCGGTTGAGGTCGTCCCGCAAGTCGCTGAGCTGCTTGTGCACGTGCTGAAAGGACGACGTCACCATCAGGGCCCGCTCCCGCACCACGGCCCGGGCCGCCTCGCTTTCGGGCTGCTGGTGCAGGTCCTGCAGCGACTGCCAAAACCGGTCCAGCGCATCCCGCAGGCTCTGGTCCGACGGCTCCTGGAGCATGAGCTCCACCTGCTGCAGCGCTTCGTGGCGGGCGGTCCAGCGCCCCATGGTCTCGGTCTCGTGGCGCAGCTGCATCTCCACGAACTGGTCCCGCAACCGGCGGATGGCCTCCACCTGCACGCCGGTGCCCACCTGCCCCGCCACCACCATGGACGAAAGGGAGGCGGACGGATAGGGCGGCGTCGTAGCCAGCACCGCCACCTGGCGGGAATAACCGGCCGTGTTGGCGTTGGCGATGTTGTGGCCCACCACGTCCAGCGCCCTCATCTGGGCCTGCAACGCCCGCCGCGCGATGTCAATGCCAAAGAAGGTCGGTCGCATTTGTCATCACCTTTTCCGCCCCGTGCCCGCGGGCATGTCCGCCCAAGGTTTCCACCGTTGCCGGGCCCGGGCTCGCCATCCAGGGCCGTCCCTCATCGGGCGCGAGGGCCCGTCACACCCGGGCGTCGAAGGCCAAGGGCCCCGCAGCCTGCGGCCGGCGCCGGTTGCCCGGGTGCGTGTAGGCGGCGCTGCCGTCGCCGGGACTGAGCACGTCCAAGTAAAGGCCGATGAGGGCCAGCTCCTGCTCCAGCAGCTTCTGGTTGATGCGGCTTTTCTCAAGAAACGTCTCCATGGCCGCCCGCACCTCGCGGCCCAAGGCCTCCAGCCGCGCTTGCCACGGCGGCGGCGCCTGGGCCACGATGGCAGCCAGTTCAGGCCCGTCGGCACCGACAAGCTCCAGGCGCGCGTCTTCCCAGCGGGTCAGCTCACCGAAAAGCTGCTCCTGCTCCCGCGCGGTTTCCTCGATGAGGGGCGGGCGCCGTTCCCGGATGGCGTCCAGCTGCTTGTCGGCGCAAGCGATCAGTTGTTGGCACAGTTCGTGCTGCGCGGTCAGGATCTCCGCCAGGCGGGCCAGTTGTTCGGTGTGCACGGCGTTCCCCCCGCGGGCTGCGGGCGAGGGCGGGAAGCGGTTCAGCGGAGCCGGTCCACCAAGGAGCGGGCCATCATCTTGCGGGCCACTTCGCGGCCGCTCACCCGGTACGTGCCGGCTTCGAGGGCTGCCTTGATGCGGGCCACCTTCTCGGTGCGGACGTCGGGCGCCGCCTTGATGGCCTGCCAGGCCGCCTGCACTTCGCGGCTCTCCCGGGACAACTCCACCGAATCGGGGCGCAGCGGCACCGGCCGAGCCGCCGGCTTGCCCGCCGGCTGCACCCGCATCTGGGCCGCAAACAGCTTCGCTACCTGATGGACCTGCTTGTCGGAGACCATCATGCTTGCCCAGCCACCTCGACCGCGTTTCTACCCACAACTTCGGCGGGAATCGCCCGGGTCTTGAGGGGAAATTGCACGCCTTCCTTCTCCGGCCGCGGGGCAAATTCCTCTCTGGCGCCCGGCCAGCCGCTCATAACCGATTCGCTGTCCGGCCTGTGGTGGACGTCGCCGCCCGCTGGCGGGCCCGCCACTCGGCCTCGTGCACCCCCACGGCCAAACACAGGACCCGGACCTGCGCTGCTCCCGCCCGCAACAGCACCCGGGCCGCTTCGCCGGCGGTCTCGCCCGAGGTGAGCACGTCGTCCACCAACAACAGCCGCTTTCCCGCCAGGGCCGCCGCCGCCCGCACCCGGAAAGCGCCCCGCACATTGGCCCGCCGGCCGCCCACAGGCATGCGGGCCTGGGCCGCGGTGGGCCGCACCCGCTCCAGGACATGGCGCAGGAGCGGCCGCCCGCAATAGTGGGCCACCGGCCGGGCCAAGAGCTCGGCCTGGTTGAAACCTCTTTCCGCCAGGCGCTGGGCATGCAGCGGCACCGGCACCACCGCGTCAAAGGGCCACAGCTCCCTGGTGCGCAGGGCGTACTCGGCCAAAAAGCGCCCCAGGGTTTCCCCCAGCGCCCGATCGGCGCCGAACTTCACCCGGTGGATGTAGTCCCGCAGCGCGCCGTCGTAGACGCCCGGGGCCCGGGCCACCGCAAACAGGTGGGCTGCCTGGCGGCACGTGGTGCACACCTGGCCGCTCCGGGCGGCGGGCCCCCCGCCCGTCCCGGCAGCGGCCCCACCGCCGCCCCGCAGCGGCCGGCCGCAGCGGGCGCAGATGGGCGGCGCCACCAGGGGCAGCCGAGCCAAGCAAGCGGGGCACAAGCCCCCGCCCCCGTGCCGGTGGGGCCGCTGGCACCCGGGGCACAGCGCCTTGGGCGGAAAGAGGGCGTTCAGCGCGCCCAGCCAAACCCGCTGCACCAGCGGGGTCCAAGCACGTTCCACCGTGGGCAGCACCCCCGTCGCGTGGGCCCTTCGCGGCAAGTTTCCGACGTCGACGCGCCCCGGGCTTGGGGCCCATGGCCTCCGGGCCGCTGCCCCTCGGGCCTCCACCCCCGGGCCCCCGCACCCCTCGGGCCTTCACCCCCGGTTCGTACCCAACGCGACCTTACCCGTTCTGATCCGGCCCGGGTTCGACCCTGAGGGGCTTCTCCCGGAACGCCCCGGCCGCCTCATCCAGCACCCAGGCCCGGGCCTCGGTGGGCGTGCCCTTTTCCACCGACACGATCAAGTACGTCAGCCCGGGCCACGCCAACTCCAGGTCGGTGGGCGAAGGGCGGGCCGGATGGTCCGGATGGGAATGGTACACCCCCACGATGGCGAGATCGGTCCCGTCCAAGGAGCGGTCCACCCGGAGCCAGTCCATGGGGTCCAGCTCGTAGCGGTCGTGGGGCCGCTGGGTGTTGAGGTTTTTGGCCCGCTCGGCCCGGAGGATGCGCGTGGCGCCGCCCTCGGCCCGCCCCACCAACAGGCCGCACACCTCGAAAGGGTACCCTTCCTGGCAATGGGCGGCGATGGCCTGAAACGCCGCCTCATCCATGATCAGCATCGCTGCATCCATCGCCCCTCAGCACCAGCTCCGCCCTTCCCGCGGGCCGCCGGGCGCCGCGCCCCAGTGGTCCCGCCCCCACGGCAGCCTGTCTTGCCCTCAGGGCCGTGGTCAGCCGCGGACGGTCACCGGTTCCACCATCGCCAGCAGCTCATCGACGGTCGCCTCGGCCACGGCCATCGCGTCGTCCGCGGCGCCGTAGTACACCCGCACGAGGCCGTCGTCCTCGGCCACGGCGCCGCAGGCGAACACGACGCCGGGGAAAAAGCCCTGGGCCTCGTAGGGCGCGTCGGGGGACAATACGGGGCCTGGCGAGCGGCCGATGAGCCGCTGCGGGTCGTCCAGGTCAAACAGGGCCAAGCCCAAATGATAGCGCCCGGCCTCGTCGACGCCGTGGTAGATCTCCAGCCAGCCCTGCTCCGTGCGGAAGGGCGGCGCACCAGCCCCCAGCCGGTGGGAATCCCACGCGCCCGGCCGCACATCCAGCGCCACCCGGTGCTGGCCCCAGCTCAGGCCATCGGGCGAGCTGGCCGACCAGATGACCTTGGGGCCAAAGGACGCGTCGCCCGGGCGGTGGAAGGCGTAGTGCCGGCCGTGGATGGGGCCGGGAAACAGCACCACGTTCTTGTTCTCGGGCGGAAAGAGAATGCCCAGGCGCTCAAAGTGGACGAAATCCCTGGTCCGGGCCAGGGCCGTCGCGATCCCCCACCGGGACACCGCCACATAGGTGATCCAGTACTCGTCCCCCATGGGGGTGATGCGGGGATCCTCTAAGCCGTAGGCCTCGTACGCCTCCTGGGGAAACAGGGCCGGCTTGGGATCCACCGCGAACCGGTAGCCGTCCCGGCTGCGGGCTGCCCGCAGGTGGGACACGGAGGTCAAGTAGTGGCGGCCCCGGTACGCCACGCTCCGGGGGTCCGACACGTCCACCTCCGGATCGTCCTTGGCCCACGACAACTCGCCAAAGCGGGCAGGCTGCACGGTGGTGTCCAGCCACGGCACCCGCACCCGCCGGTCGTCCAGCTGCCGCGGGCGCTCCGCCACCCGCAACAGCAGGATGATCTCATCGCGAAAGCGGACCGCACCGGCGTTGAACACGCCGATGACTTCGTAATCGTCCCGGGACGGCGGCACGTCCTTGGGCGTCAGGATGGGGTTTCCGGCAAAACGGCGCAGCGTCATGCACCACAACCCCTCGTGGAGGCAAAATGCCAGAAGATCGTTCCACGGTTCCCCCGCCGATCCTCCACCAGCCGTCACCAGCCGTGCCCCCAGGGCCCAGCGGCCGCCGCCCCTATCCTTTCAGCAAGCCCATCTCCCGGGCCAGCCGGTTCATCTCCTCGATCTGGGCCACCGCGGCCCGCATAGCCCGGGTGATGCGCCGCCCCACAAAGGCCACCCGGCCCGTGGGCCGGGCCGCCGTGCGCCCCACCCGCCCCGCCATCTGCACCAGGGCGGCGGTTTGGAAGATATGCTCCACGTCGCTGAAAAGCACGATGACGTCCACGTCAGGCACGGTAATCCCCCGCTCCAGGATGGTGGTAGCCACCAGGAGCCGCAGGCGGCCGTCCACAAACGCCCGCCGCCGGCGGTCCCGGTCTGGATCCCGGGAATGGGACCAGCCCACAAGGCCACCCCATCCCAGGGGCGCCAGCGCCGCGGCCAGCCCCCGGCCGACCACCTCGGCCAGGGCCACGGTGGGCACGAACACCAAAAGCCGCGCCGGGGGCGTCCCCGCCAGGCTCCGCTCTACCAGGGACAGCACCAGCGGCGACGGCCGGTAGGGCCGCGTCCGGCCCCCCTCGCCGGGCACCAGCGAGCGGTCCACCAGGAGTTCCGGCACCGGCAGCGGGTGCCCGTGGTGGCGGGCGGGGATAGGCACCAGCACCGCCTGGCCCGATCGGGCGTGCTCTACCAGGGCCTCGTCGGGCGTCGCGCTCATGCGGACGAGCCGGCCCCCAGGGCGCACCGCCCGGGCCACGGCCCGCACCAGCATGGGGCTGCCTCGATAAGGAAACGCGTCCACCTCGTCCAGGATCGCCAGGTCAAAGGCCCGGCAAAACCGGAGCACCTGGTGGGTGGTGGCGACGGTCAGGGAACCGGGGGCCAACCCGGGCCGGTCCACACGATCCTGCCCGCCGTGCAGCACCCGCACCTCCGCCCCGGGAAAGGCTGCCGCAAGGCGCGGGCCCAGCTCCTGCACCACGTCCCGCCGGGGCACCGCGAACAGCACCCGCCCGCCCCGGGCCAGCACCCGGCTGGCCGCGAGAAAGGTCACCTCCGTCTTGCCCGCGCCGCACACGGCCCAGACCAAGGCCTCCCGCCGTTCATCCTGCCGCACGAACCCTTCCAGGGCCCAAGCGGCCCGCCGCTGGGCGGGGGTCAAGGCCGGCAAGCGCACGGCCACGGGGTTCGCCACGGGGGCGGGGGCGCAGCCCGCGGCCGGGGCTTCCTCGTCCAGCTGGCCCGCGTACAAGAACACGCAACCGCTCACTAGCCCTAAGGACCGGCACGCCTCACAGTGCCAGCACTGCCGCTCCCCGCAACCGGCGCAATCCCACGGCCGCACGGCGTCGGTCTCGCCGCAGCGGCCGCACCGGAAGCCGCCCAGCCCCGTGGGATAAACCCCCGGCCAGCGCTGGACGCGGCCCAAGAGCACCAGCCACGTCAGGCACTCTTCCAGGGACCGCTCCAGGAGGACGCCCGCCTGCTCCGCCTGCCGCGCCACCTCCGCGCCCGTCAGCAGGCGGCCCCGCAACAGCTCCGCCACCGCCTCCAGGGACCCGCGGGGCGGCGGGCCGGCCTCGGCCTCTTCCCCGCCACGGCTCCAGGGTCCGCCCAAGAAAGGGTCTGCCCACGGCTCCCCCATGGGCCCGCCGCCTCCCCCAGCGGCCGCAGCCAGCGGGCCCGGGGCCAGCCCCGCAGCGCCGTCGTAGCCCGCGGCGCGCAGGAGCTGCCGGGCGCGAGCGGCGGCCTGCTGCACCGCTTCCATCCAGGCCCGCTGCCCGTCGCCATCCCGGCCGGCCGGGCGCCGTGGGTGACTGGACCAAGGGTGCCCCTGTCCGTTGCCGGAGCGGCGGAGCCATGAAGGCCACCATCCGCTGCGGTGGCGGCGGAGCCATGAAGGAAACCACCGGTGACGCCACCCGCCTCCAGGGATGCCCGCGGGCCCATCCTGCGCCGCCGCGAGCCCGCGGCAGGCCAGCTCCGCCCAGACGGGCGGCAACGGCGGCACCAGGGGCACCAGCCGCTGGGCGCCGGCCCTGAGCCAATAGCTGCGGTCCACCTCGGGACGGGGCGAATGGCCAAAGCTTATCCGGCCGTCGCCGTGCAGCACCGCGTAGAGCACGCTGCGCCGGCGCACGGTGGGCACCTCCCGCCAGAGCGCTCAGTTGACGCGGGCCAGCGGGCGCACCTGCATGTCCGCCACTCCGTGGTGGGCGTCGTAGCGGATCTTGACGTGGTAGGGCGGGTCCCCCGGCGGCGCGAGGATGTAGGGCAAGAGGCGCCGGTCCACGTCCGGGATGTGACAGCTGGCCAGCCGGTCCACGGGCAGCCAATCCAGCAGGCCTTCGCCGGTGCTGCGGGGGCCCGCCAGCAGCTCGGGCGGCACCCCGTCCACCACCGGCCGGGCCCGGAACACGAACAGGACCCAGTTGTAGGCCAGCCCCACGCCCACTTCCGAGCAGGCCAGCCGCAGCTCGGGCCGCTCCAGGGCCAGTCCCGCCTCCTCCCGCACTTCCCGCTGCACCGCCTCCCGGGGATCCTCCCCGGGCAAGAGCTTGCCGCCGGGGGCCGTCCAGTAGCCCGCGAAGGGCTCCTTGTGCCGGCGCAGCATGAGCACGCGGCCGCCGTGCACCACGTAGCACAGGGCGCTGAGCCGCTGCCGATCCGGGTCCTCAAACAGCTGGCTGCACCGCAGGGCCAGCCCCTCGACCGCCAAGAACCGATCCACCGCGGCCCACTCAGGCCGCCCCTGGTGCGCCGCGCCGGGGGAGGGCCTCCCCGCGTCATGTGGCATGTCCGTCAGCTCCCGGTTTCCATAGTAGAAGCCGCCGCCTACGCTCCGCTACCCGCGCCTCGCGGTATTTGCCCGCCCCCACCCGTACGGGCAGCGGCCCGGCCCATCCGCACCCGCCTGCCCAGCCCGCCCAGGCAGCATCAGCGGCTGATGTAGAGCAAATACATGGAGGCAAAATACGCGACGGCCAGGGCCACCGAATCCAGCCCCAAGCGGGCGATGCTGCGCCGGCAGCGGTAAAAGAGGCCGATGACCGCAATGCCGCTCATAATAAGCCCAAACAGGGCCACCGTGGCATGGGACGGGTCCACCGCCGCCAGGATGGGCCCGGGCCGGTAGGCCACGTCGGACAGGAGCAGGATAACCATGTTAAAGATGTTGCTGCCAAAGACGTTGCCCACGGCCAGGTCATAGGATCCGGCCATGACCGCGCTCATGGTGGCCACCACTTCGGGCAGGGAGGTGGCCGCCGCCACCAAGATGCTGCCCACAAAGGTTTGGCCCAAGCCCGTGCTCTCGGCCAGCGCGTCGCCGGACCGGCTTAAGGCCACGCCCGCCACCGTCACCACCAGGCCGGCCAGGGCGAAGACCCCGTACGCCCGGCCCAGGGACATCTCCTTGGCCGGATCGGGGCGCTGCTGCCGCTCCTGGATCCATTCGGGCGGCGGATCGATGGCCACGATGGCCTGCTCCTCGGGGTCCCGCTGGGCGTAAAGGGTGAGCATGCGGGTCCCCAGCCCATAAACCGCCGCGATCAAGAGGGTCGCCCAGCCGACGCCCAGGATCCCCCCGGGCAGCCGCAGCAAGATCGCGACGGCCCCGATGGCCGACAAGAGCATCCCCAACACCGCGGACAAGATGTGGGCCGCGGACACCTTGCGCAGCAACGCGCCGCGGCCTTCCACCAAGTCGGCCAGCGCGATGATGAACAAATTGAAGACGTTGCTCCCAAAGACGTTGCCCACCGCGATGTCGGGCAAGCCCATGACGCCGGCGCTGATGCTGGTCACCACCTCGGGCAAGGAGGTGGCGCCGGCCAGCAGGATGGAGCCCACCCACAAGCCGCCCAGCCGCGACTTTTCGGCGATGACGTCCGCGGCGCGGCTTAAGGCGGTCCCCGCCACCACGATGGCCAGGGCGCTGGCAAGGAAGGCCAGCCACGCGCCGCTCATTGGATCATCCACTCCACGAACCCGGGCTCCGCAGGCGGCGCCGCCCCCGCGCGAATTTCCACATACACCGGCGCCCGGCCCAGGGGCAGCTGGTCCAGGGGCGTCCCGTCCCAGCCGGTGACGTGCACCTCCGTCCTTTCCGGCAGCGCCAGCGGCTCCAGGGGCAGCGCCAGGGCCGCGTCCTCTGCCGCCGGGGACGCCGCCCACAGGACCACCACGAGGCTCGCGCCGGGCCCGGCGGCGAAGGGGTGCACCGCGACGTTGGGCACGGCCTGCACCACCTCAAACGCCGCGCGGATGGCCGCCAAGACGGCGCCCAAGGCTTCCACGGCAACGTCATCGGCCGCGCCGGGCACCGCCGGCTGCGGCAGGCCGTAGGTGCGCCCGCCCAGCTTCTGCGCGAGGGTCCGGTATGCGCGGGCCGCGGGTTTCCCTTGCCCGTCCCGCTGGAAAAGGCCGAAGTTGCTGCCGGCCGCGTCCCGCTCCCACCCGCTGTCCATCAGCTCGTGATACAGCACCGCCCCGACCCCGGCCCGGGCCAGCCACACGTGGCTGCGCACCAAATACTCGGCCTGCTCCTGCGGGCTCACCCCCCGCCGGTGGGGCGGGGTGCGGGAAATGCCCTGGTGGGTGGGGTAGCCAAAGCGCCACACCCACAGCTCCAGGTCGTGGCCCCATTCCCGCACCAGGCTCCGCACCTCGTCGATGGCCACCGGCAAGCCTTCGGGCGGCACCGGCCAGCGGTTGGCCTCGAGGACGAGGCCTGCAAGCCCCCCAAGCCCCCCCTCGCGGGCGAACACCTCCAGCCACAGCAAGTCCGCCGCGCTGGCTGCGGCCCGCACCTGGGCCCCCGGCTGCACCCGCCCGATGGCCGCCGCGGCCTCCTGCACAAGCCGGGCGTGCTCCACCGCCTCCCGGGCCCACAGCAGCGGGTCGGCATCGGCGGGCTCCTCCCGCGCCAGCACCCAATCGGTGATGGCCCAGCCAAAGCGGGCCACCGCCTGCTCGACGAAAGCCAGCCAGGCGATGCGGTGGGCCGCGGGCCCCCCGGGGCCCCGGCCCTCCTCTCCGGGCCAGGGCGGGTCCTGGGGGTAGTAGAGGACGCCCACGGGCCGCAGTTGGTGGGCCCGGGCCCGGCGCACCGCGAAATCGTAGTCTTCCCAGGCAAACCGGTCCGGCGCCGGCTGCGCCCGGGCCCATTCAAAGTCGATGGGCACCAGCGCCGCGCCCAGGGCCGCGGCCACGGGGATTGACGCGGCCGTCCGCAGCGGGTCGGGCCCCGTATGGAGGCCCAGGATCAGCGGCTGGGGCTCAAGGATTATCCCCGGCGCCATCGGCCCGGCACCCGCGAGCCCCAAGGGGCTGCTCCCCGCGCTGCCCCCAAAGACGGCCAGGGCAAGGAGCACGGCGCCCGCCAGCACCGCGGCGTCTGCCCCCCGGCTCCGGCGCCCCCGCCTCATGGATTCGCCGCCTCCCGCAGGCGTTCCGCGAGGCCGCTGGCCCGGTCCGCCTCCCCCGCCCCCCGCAAGGCCAAGTGCAGCGCCCGGCGGCTGCCCACGATGACCACCAGCCGGCGGGCCCGGGTGACGGCGGTGTAAAGCAGGTGGCGCTGCAGCATCATGTAGTGCTGGGTGGTGAGGGGCAAGATGATGGCCGGGTATTCGCTCCCCTGGCTCTTGTGGACGGTGATGCAGTAGGCCAGCTCCAGCTCGTCGGTTTCCCCCGGCCCGTAGGCCACCACCTGGGGCCCGTCGGGCTGGGGAAACCGCACCCACACGGTGCCCGCCTCCCGGTCCATGTCCACCACCCGGCCGATGTCGCCGTTGAACACCGCCTTCTCGTAGTTGTTGCGGGTTTGCATCACTTTGTCGCCCACCCGCAAGGCCGGCGCCGCCCCACCCGCGGCGGGCCCGGCACTCCCCGCCGGATTCAGCGCCGCCTGCAGCATGCGATTGAGCTCATCGGCCCCCGTCACCGAACGGCGCATGGGACTCAGCACCTGCACGTCCTCAATGGGATCGCAGTCCAAATACCGGGGCAGCCGGCGCACGTTTAAGTCCCGCACCGTCTCGGCCACCTGCTCCGGATGGCCGCATTCAATGAAGAAAAAGTCGCCGGCGGCGCGGTTGGCGATGGGCTCCTCCCCCCGCAGGATACGGTGCGCGTTGGTCACGATCAAGCTGCGCTCGGCCTGGCGAAAGATGTGGGTCAGCCGCGCCACCGGGATGACGCCGGAGCGGATGATGTCCCGCAAAGGGTAGCCCGGGCCTACGGGCGGCAGCTGGTCCACGTCGCCCACCAGCACCAGGCGGGTGCCCGGCGCGATGGCCCGCAAAAGGTGCGCCGCCAGGGGCAGATCCAGCATGGACGCTTCGTCTACGATGACCGCGTCGGCCTCCAGCGGCCGCTCTTCGTGGCGCTGAAACCGGAAACCTTCCCCCTCCACCGGGCCGAACTCCAGCAGCCGGTGCACGGTGCGGGCCGGCCGGCCGGTGGCCTCCCGCAGCCGCTGGGCGGCGCGCCCCGTGGGGCAAGCCAGCTCCACCTTGAGCCCGGCGCCTTCCAGGCACGCCAAAAGCACCCGCAGGATGGTGGTCTTGCCCGTGCCCGGGCCGCCCGTCAGCACCATGACGCCGTGGCGCAGCGCGTCCAGCACCGCCTGCCGCTGCTGGGGGCTCAAGGTGAGCCCGGCAGCGGCCTCGGCCTCAGCGATGGCCGCCGCCCATTGCGCCTCGGCGCCCACCGGCTGCAGCGCATTCCACGCGTCCCGCAGCCGCACCAGCGCCTGGGCGAGACTGGTTTCCGCCCGGTACAGCCCGCTCAGGTAAATCCGGTCGCCGTCGGCCACCGCATGGGGGCCCGATGCGAGGGCCGCGAGGGGCGCGGCCAGCGCGGCCGGTTCCACCTCCAGGGCCTTGGCCGCCGCCTCCAGAAGGGTTTCCCGGGGCACGTAGACGTGGCCGTTGCCCGCGGCCTCCTGCAGCGCGTGGTGCAGCCCCGCGGCCAGGCGCTGGGGCGCCTCGCGGCTGATCCCCAGGGACTGGGCGATGGCATCGGCCGTCTTGAACCCGATGCCCGGGATGTCGATGGCCAGCTGGTACGGATTTTCCCGCACCCGGCGCACCGCGTCATGGCCATAAGCGCGGCAAATGCGATGGGCAAAGGCCGGGCTGATGCCGTGGCCCTGCAAAAACACCATCACCTGCTGGATGTCCCGGTGCCGGCGAAGGCCTTCCGCGATGGCCCGGGCCCGCTTGGGGCCGATGCCGGGCACTTCCTCCAGCCGTTCCGGCGCCTCGGCGATGATGTGCAGCGTGTCCGCGCCGAAGTGGGCCACCAGCCGCTCGGCGGTGACGGGGCCCACGCCGGGGATGAGGCCCGAACCCAGGTAGCGGCGGATGCCCTCCACCGTGGCCGGCGCCAGCGTAACGTAATCCTCCACCGACAGCTGGCGGCCAAATTGGGGATGGTCCACCCACTGGCCCCACACCCGCAGCCGCTCGCCCAACGCCAGGGACGGAAACCGCCCGACGATGGTGACGGTGCACAGGCCCCAAAAGGGCTGGGCCTCGTCCCCAGCGCCGGCCTCGGGCGCGGCGGCCAGCCGGGCCACCGTGTAGCCGTTGGCGTCATTGCGGAAGGTGATGCGCTGCACGATGCCTTCCAGCCGCACCCGGGCCTGTGGCCCGCCCTGGGCCGCCGGCTGCGAATCCGACGGCGCCAGCGGGCTGTCCGCCAGGGACAGCTGCCGGGGCTTGTCCACCATGGGTCGCTCCCGCTGCCTCCGGGTGCTGGCCTGTCCGTTGGTGGTCATGGCCTGCCCATTCGCCGGGGCACGGGATGCTTCCTGCGTGGGCGGCCCGGGCCTTTCCCGAGGCGGCTGGCCCCCGCCGCAAGGCCCAGGCCCTCCGTCCGCCCTCAGCCCGGCGCCTCGGGCTCAGGATCCTCGGCTTCCAGGGAAACCAGACCCAGGCGCACGGCCCACAGGACCACCTTGGTGCGGTCGTCGACGCCCAGCTTCTGGTAGATGCGGCTCACGTGGTTCTTGACTGTGTGGGGGCTGATGAACAGCCGCTGCGCGATCTCGTGATTGCTCAAGCCCTTGGCCATGAGCTGGAGCACGTCCTTTTCTCGCAAAGACAGTTCCGCAAAGCGCTCGGCCAAGCGCTCTTCGCCAGTGCTCGGCATGGCAGGGACCTCCACAGACCGATGGGTCAGGATGTCCCCATGATATTCCGGGGGGACGGGTTATGCCCGTCTCCCGTTGGCCGTGGGTAAAAGGCGCTGGCAGGGCGGTAAAGGCGGGCTAATAAAAAAGACGACGGGAAGCAGGAGTTTGGGGGTCGGGGTGGTGATGCCAAAACTTGGGGGGCCCTGCTTCCAGTCGTCATTTCCCGGTGGCTGGCCGCACCCAGCCGTCGCCTGACAACCCTGACGCCTTGCCGGCGGGCCGCCTGGGCACTGCCCGCCGTTGCGCCGGCAGGCAGCTTGCTCCAGGCCAGGGTCATCTCCCGGTAAGGAAAAGATAACATGGGTAGACCAAGGGCGAACATCGGCCGCGGGGCTTAACTTTTGGTTGGGATCATGGTCCTATACGAAACCGGCTCCCGCCACGGCCCGGCGCCCGTGGGATGGGCACGCCGCCCTTGGCGCCAGGGCCCTTGGCGCCAGGGCCCGTGCCGCCGGTTTCACATGTCGCGGGACAAACCGCCAGGAAACTCCACCAGCCCGTGGCGCAGCGCGTACACCGCCGCCTGGGTGCGGTCCGCCAGGCCCAGCTTGCGCAGCAGGTTGGTGACGTGGTTTTTCACCGTCTTCTCGCTGATGTAGAGGGCCGCGGCGATCTCCGCGTTGCTGCGGCCGTCCACGATGAGCTGCAGGATTTCCCGCTCCCGCTCGGTGAGGGTCCCCGTCCCGTGGCGGGAACGGCGGTTGGCCGCGGGCGCCTCGGCGTTGTGCAGGCGGCGGAACTGGCCCAGCA
>DATGPV010000028.1:0-20054 GCA_035304545.1 Limnochordales bacterium
GTCAAGGCGACGCCGTGCCAAGACTATGCCGCCGAGCGCGAGGTGGGTTCCTTTGTCGGTGGGCGAGCTTTTTTGGATATTCATCATTTTAAGCTGGCTTGTCCCCATGTGGCAGCGCTGGCGGCTGCTGGCCAATCGCCAGGCCATCGTGCACCTGCTGCAGCGGGAGCGGGGATCGCGGATCATCACCTTGATCCACCGGCAGGAGTCCATGAGCCTGCTGGGCTTCCTCACCCGCCGCTTCATCGACATCGAAGACTCCGAGCAGGTGCTGCGGGCCATCCGCGGCACGCCCAAAAATGTGCCCATCGACATCATCCTGCACACGCCGGGCGGGCTGGTGCTGGCCTCCGAGCAGATCGCGCGGGCCCTCAAGAAGCACCCGGCCCGCACCGCGGTGTTCATTCCCCACTATGCCATGTCGGGCGGCACCATGATCGCGCTGGCCGCCGGTGAGATCTGGATGGACGAAAACGCGGTGGTGGGGCCCATCGACCCCCAGCTGGGCGGCTACCCCGCCGCCTCCATCCTCAAGGTGGTGGAGGAAAAACCCAAGGACAAGCTGGACGACGAAACGCTGATCATGGCCGACATGGCCCGCAAGGCCATGCGCCAGGTGGAAGACACCGTCTACGAACTGTTGCGGGGCAAGTTTCCCGATGAGAAGGCCCGGGAGCTGGCCCGCACCTTGACCGAGGGCCGCTGGACCCACGACTTCCCCATCACCTGCGAACAGCTGAAGGCCATGGGCATCCCGGTGCGCTGCGACTTGCCGCCTTTGATCTACAAGCTCATGGAGCTCTACCCGCAGCAGGCCAACCGCCGGCCGTCGGTCACCTACTCGCCGCTGCCAGCGCCGCGGCCGGGCGCGGGCCAGGGCGCTCAGGAGGAATGATGGGCCAGCCACGCGGCCAGCTGGTCCCGGGCCGCGTCCGCGCCCAGCAGCTCCCGGGCCGCCTGGATATCCCCCGCGGCGAACCGGTCCTGGTCCAAGTAAGGCACCGCGTCCCGCACCATCCTGTACAGGCGGCCGGTGTACTCCCCCAACCCGTCGGGCCCGCCGGACAAGTCGATGGCCTGGGCGGCACACACCAGCTCGATGGCCAGCACGTGGCGGGTGTTTTCCGCAATGGCCGCCGCCTGGCGGGCGGCGATGGTACCCATGCTGACGTGGTCTTCCTGGTTGGCCGATGTGGGGATGGAGTCCACCGAGGCGGGATGGGCCAGGCTCTTGTTTTCCGACACTAAGGCCGCGGCCGTATACTGGGCCACCATGTAGCCCGAGTGCAGCCCGGAGCTTTGGATCAGAAAGGGCGGCAAGCCGCTGAGGTAGGGATTGACCAGCCGCTCGATGCGGCGCTCGCTGATGCTGGCCAGCTCCGCCAGACCCATGGCCAGGTAGTCCATGGCCATGGCGATGGGCTGGCCGTGGAAATTGCCGCCGTTGAGGACCAGGCCTTCGCCGGGAAACAGCAAGGGGTTGTCGGTGACCGCGTTGGCCTCGATCTCCAGCCGCTCCCGCACGTGCTCCAACACGTCCCATACCGCGCCGTGCACTTGCGGGATGCAGCGCAGGCTGTAGGCGTCCTGCACCGAAGCGGCGCCGTTGTCCACCAGACGGCGGCTGCCGGCGGTGAGGCGCCGCAGGTGGGCGGCGGACCGCTGCTGTCCCGGAAAGGGGCGCAGTTGGTGGATGCGGGGATCAAAGGCGGTGCGGTTGGCCTTGAGGGCTTCCAGGGTGAGGCTGGCCGCGGCGTCGGCCCACAGGGCCAGGCCGGCGCCGTCCACCCACGCCAGGGCGCCGATGGCCGTCATGGCCTGGGTGCCATTGATGAGGGCCAGCCCTTCCTTGGGGGCCAGTTCCAAAGGCGTCAGGCCCACCCGGGCTAAAGCCTCCCGCCCCGGCAGGCGCCGGCCCTGGACGTAGGCTTCGCCCTCGCCGATGAGGGGCAGGGCCAGGTGGGCCAAGGGCGCCAGGTCGCCGCTCGCGCCCACCGATCCTTGCGCGGGGACCACCGGGTGCAGGCCGCGGTTCAGGAACTCCACCAGCATCTGCACCGTCTCCAGCCGTACCCCCGAATGGCCCTGGCAGAAGGAGTTGATCCGGAGGACCAGCATGGCCCGGACCACGTCCTCGGCGAGATGCGGCCCCACGCCCGCCGCGTGGCTGCGCAGGATGTTCTTTTGCAGCGCCCGGCTGCGTTCGGGGGCGATGAAGACGGTGCGCAGCTCCCCTACCCCGGTGGTGACGCCGTACACCTTAGTCCCCGCCTGCACAAACCCGTCCACCAGCCGGGCCGCGGCGGCGATGCGCTCCGCCGCCGCCGGGGACAGCTCCACCCGCCGCTTTCGCCGGGCCACATCCTCCACTGCGGCCAAAGACAGCGAACGCCCATCCAAAACGACCACGACAAGACCTCCTCAGGCCGACCCTACGGGGGAGTCTACCCAA
This sequence comes from Limnochordales bacterium, assembly GCA_035304545.1. Classification (GTDB taxonomy): domain Bacteria; phylum Bacillota; class Limnochordia; order Limnochordales; family ZCTH02-B6; genus ZCTH02-B6. The sequence goes on from DATGPV010000028.1 coordinate 2,453, forward strand.
GGAATCCCTGCCGGCTGATGGCTCTGACGCCTTGGGGGTCGAGAAAAGAGTTAGGCAGCTCACAGGGTTGCGCAGCTTACCGCCGGCCGTTGCAGGCTCCGCCGCGCCGACTCGGCCGGGGGCCTGCGCCTCTTCCGCTTGTGTCTAACGCCTACAAATGATTAATGCCCAGCCCCAGCGTTTCGTGCTCGAAACCTTTGATGGGGGCGCCGATGGTGCCGTATAGAACCACCGCCAGCCAGTCGCCGTCGCCCGCGAGCCGCGCCGAGCGGGGACCCCGCGCGATGACGAAGGTCAACCCCACGGTCCTGAGCACCTCCCGCAACAGCACCTGCCCGCGGCCGATGCCTTGCATGGCCTCCACGATCGCGTGGTACAGGGCGTGCTCCTCCCGGTAGGAGGCGGGGTCGATGAGTCCCTCCCGCTTGGCCGCGGTTTCCAGGGCCGCGATGACCTTCTCGCCCTGCATGGAGCCGACCGCGCCCCGCACCATGCGGTACCCCTTTTGGCGGGCATGCTCCATGAGCACCGTGGCGGTGTCGCCGTCCACAAAGGCGGCCAGCATGGCCGTTTTGCCGATGTCGTGCCCCACGTGATCCAGCAGGCTGAGCCGCGCCACGGCGCCACCCCCTCGCCCCGCTCCAGGGCCTACGCCCCCTGGATGGCTTTGTAGAGCCGGCGCTCATCGAAGTCGTCCCGGTGCACCTCTTGGACGATGCGGCCTTTCCACAGCACCAAAATGCGGTCGCAGATGGCGATCAAGTCCTCCAGCCCCGGGGCCGACATGACGACGGCGGCCTGGCGGGACAGTTCGTGGCGGACGAACTCCAAGACGCTGCGGCGCGCCGCGATGTCGATGCCTTTGGTAGGTTCATCCAAAAGCACCACCCGCGGCTCGGTGGCGGCGATCCTGGCAAACACCACCTTTTGCCGGTTGCCGCCGCTCAGCTGCTTGACCTCCTGGTCGTAGGAGGCCAGCTTGATCTGGAGCCGCTGGACCATGCGGTGCACCAGCGCGTCTTCCCTGGCCCGCTTGAGAAAGGGCCCTTCCGCCATTTGGGGCAGGGAGCTCAAGGTCACGTTGGTGCGCACGTCCAGGGAGGTGATGAGCCCTTCCTCGTCCCGGTCCTCGGGCAGGTAGACGATGCCGTGCGCGAGGGCTTGAGCCGGGTTCAAAGGCTTGATGATGCGGCCATCCAGGCGGATGGTGCCCGCCTCGGCCGGCTCGATGGCGGCGATGGCCTTTTGGATCTCGGTGCGCCCGCTGCCCAAAAGGCCCGCGAGGCCCACGATTTCGCCCCGGTGCACCTGGAAGGTGATGTCGTAAAAGCGGCCCGTGCGGGTCAAGCCTTCCACCGCCAGAAGGGGGACGCCTCCCGAGGCTGCCGGGGCCGGCCCGTCCGCCCCTGAGGCCGCCGGGGCCGGCCCGTCCGCCGCTGGGGCCGCCGGAACCGCCGGGTCCGGAGCCTTAGGCGCCCGGCCGTTGACGCGGAGGCGCGGGCCCGGAGCCCACGCGGCGTCGTCGGCCTGGAAGGTTTCCCCGACGATGAGGGACGCCAGCTTGTCCTTGTCCACGTCCCGCCGCTCCACCGTGGCTACCGAGACGCCGTCCCGCAGCACCGTGAGCCGGTCGCAGATCTCCAAAAGCTCGTCGATGGAGTGGGTGATGTAGAGGATGGCGCGGCCTTCGTCCCGCTTGGCCCGCACGATGTTGTACAGGGTCTGCTTGTCCTTTTCGGGCAGCGACGACGAGGCCTCATCGAGGATGATGACGTCCGCGTCGGCCACGTAGCACGCCTTGACGATGAGCAGCAGCTGCTGGAGCCCGATGGGCAGGTCCTTTACCTTGAAGCGGGCGTCGATGGGCACCTGGGCCCGGTCAAAGATGCGCTGCGCCTCGTCAAAGAGGCGCTTCCAGTCCACCCACAGCCCCCGGCCCCGGGTAGGGTAGCGGGGCATGAACAAGTTCTCCGCTGCGGTGGCTTCCCCTACCACCTGGGGCTCCTGGGGCACGATGGCCACCCCCGCCCTGCTGGCCAGGGCGGGGGTGAGGTACGGATAGGTCTTGTCCTTAAGGCGAATGCGGCCGGAGCTGGGCGGGATCAGGCCCGACACGATGCCCACCAGCGTCGACTTGCCGGCGCCGTTTTTCCCCACGATGCCGTGCACCTCGCCCCGCCGGACGGCCAAGTCCACGTCTTGCAGGGCCAGGGTGCCCGGATACACTTTGGAAACCCGCTCCAAGGCGAGAATGGTCGCCTGGTTCACCGCCATCGCCTGCCATCGTAAAGCGGGCCTGCCTTCATGCAGGCCCTCTATTCTCCCGAGTCCTCGGTTTACCACAGGTCCTTCAGCCGGTTTTCCCACAGCCGCGGGTCGTCCACGTCGGCTTCGAAGGGAACAAAGGGCGCCTGCAGCTCGATGAGCAGCCCCTCGTCGGCGAAGGGATTCTCCTTGACCACCGCCGGCGACCAGAGCGCGCCTTCCTCCTCGATGACGTCGCCCAGCTGGGGCGTGGGCAGGCCGTGGTTGATGCGGTACAGCATCTCGACGGCCATCTGGGCCGGGATGTAGGCCGGCATGGCCACCGCGCCCAGGATCTTGCCTTCGCGGATGAGCTGCTGGCCCTCGGGCGCCATCCAGATGCCCGTCACGCTGTAGTTCCGGGGGTCGTAGCCCGACGCCTCGATGCCCGACACCACGCCCGGGCCCATGATGTCCGGCGTGTGCACGTAGATGCCCACCACTTCGTCGCCGAAGCGGGTCAACAAGTCCACGGTGCGCTCGTGGGCGTCAAAGTTGTTCCAGTTGCCTTCGCCCTGCACCACCCGCAGCTGCGGGTACTGGTCGATGACCGAGCGAAAGCCCCGGTTGGCCGCGTGGGTGAACATGTCCCGGATGTCGCCGGTGATCTCGATGACCACGCCCGCAGGCACCTCGCCGCCATGGCGCCGCTTGATGTCCTCGATAAAGTACCGGGCGGCCTTGGCGCTGTTGCCCTCGATGTCGGCGGTGATGAAGTACTCGATGCGGCCGCCCTCGGGCGAGGTGTCAATGGCCACGATGGGAATCCCCTGCTGGTTGAGGCGCAGCACGCCCGGCACAATGGCCCGCAAGTCCACCGCGCCCGCCATAATGAGCCCGTCCACGCCCAGCAGGGCGAAGGTATCCATCAGCTCCATGATGACCAGGGAGTCCCCTGCCCCGTCCCGGATCAGGACTTCGACCCCGAGCTCCTGGGCCTTGTCCTGCACGGCCCGGATAAAGGCCTCAATGTACGGCACGCCCGGGTACTTGATAATCATCCCGTAAGTCTGCGCGCTGGCCAGCTGGGGCACGGCGCCCAAGAGCAGGGCCGTCACCAGGGCCACCACCACCGCTTTGCCCCGCAACATCAATCGCTTTCCCTCCCGGTGCCTCGATTGTCCTTGCCCTTCGCCTGCGTCCCACAACAGCCCCGTGCATCCTCGAGCGGCCACGTTCCTTTGCCCCCCCGGGCACCCCTCCCCCCGCACCGGCCCCGGGGCGCTCCCGGCCGACGAACGCGGGCCGCGGCGCGGCCCCGCCGCCGCCGGAGCCGGTGGGCCTAGTCGGTCTGGTCCAGCCGGCGGTATTCGCCAAACCGGTGCCTTACCGAATCGCCGTGGGCCGGCAGCTTTTCCACCTCCGAGAGGCGGTAGACGATGTGCTTCAGCCGGCCCAGCCCCTCGGGCGTCAGGTATTCAAACTCGATCTTCTTTTGGTACGTGTCCACCCCGATGGGCGAGAACACCCGGGCCCAGCCGCCCGTAGGCAGCGTGTGGTTGACGCCGCTGGCGTAGTCGCCCACCGCCACCGGCGCGTAGTGGCCCAAGAACACCGACCCCGCGTGCTCGATGCGGGGCAGCACCCCGAAGGGGTCCTGCACCATGAGCTGCAGGTGCTCGGGCGCGTACTCGTTGGTCACCGCGATGGACTCTTCCAGGCTGTCGGTGATGATGATGCAGGAGTAGCGCCGCAGGGACTCCAGGACGATGTCCTTGCGGGGCGTCACCTGGGCCTGGCGCTCCACCTCCCGGGCCGTGGCGTGGGCCAGCTCCTCCACGTGGGTGACCAGCACCCCCGCGGCGTTGGGGTCGTGCTCGGCCCGGGCCAAGATGTCCGCGGCGCACCAGTCGGGCCGGGCCGATTCATCGGCCAGGATGATGGCCTCGCTGGGGCCCGCGGGCATGTCAATGGCCACCTGCCCAAACACCAGCATCTTGGCGGCCTGCACGTACACGTTGCCCGGGCCCACGATCTTGTCCACCCGGGGGATGGTTTCCGTGCCGTAGGCGGCCGCCGCGATCGCGGCCACGCCGCCGATGCGGTAAATCTCATGGGCACCCGCGAGCTGGGCCGCCACGATGATCTCGGGCACCATGTTCTTGGGCGGGGTAAAGACGCAGATCCGCGGCACCCCCGCCACCCGGGCCGGCACTGTCAAAATCTGCGTGGTCGTGGGGTAGCTGGCCAAGCCGCCGGGCACATATACGGCTACGCTGGGGATGGGGCGGGTGATCTGCCCGGCGATGACGCCCTTTTCCAGCTCCATGGCCCACTGCTTGTCGGTCTTTTGGGCCTCGTGAAACTTGGTGGACCAGCGGATCTGTTCCTTGATGGTGTCGATGAGCTCAGGACCGACGCTGGCAAAGGCCTCCTCGATCTCCGCATCGCTCACCCGAAACCGGTCGGGCGTGAGCTCCACGCCGTCAAACCGGGCCACCTGCTCCACGATGGCCGCATCGCCCCGCTGCCGCACCGCGGCGATGAGCTCGGCCACCGCGTCCCGCACGCTGTCGATGTCCGCGCGGGCCCGGCCAAAGATCTCCCGCTTCTCCTCGGGCGTCATCGTGGCGTAGCGAAAAATGCGCATGAGCAAATCCCTCCAGTTGCGGGCCCGCGGCCCCTTGCCCGCGGCCCGGGGCCCCGCCGCCCGGGCTCAGCTGGCCAGCCAGCCGCCGTCCACGTACAAAATCTGGCCGGTAATGTAATCGGAAGCCGGTGCGGCCAAAAACACCACGGCCCCCGCCAGGTCCGCGGCCGTGCCGACGCGGCCCATGGGAATGCGCTGTTCGATCCAGCGCCGGTGGTCGGGATCCTGGAAAAAGGGCTCCGTCATCTCGGTGCGGTAGTAGCCGGGACCGATGGCGTTGACCTGCACGTTGTAGGGCGCGAGCTCCACCGCCAAGGCCCGGGTCAGCTGCAGGACCCCGCCTTTGGAAGCGCTGTAGACCGTGGAGCCCGCCAGGCCGATCTGGCTGGCCAAGGACCCCAAGTTGATGATTTTGCCGTGGCCCTGGGGCACCATCACCCGGGCCGCGGCCTGGGCGGCAAAGTAGAGCCCCCGCAAGTTGGTGTTCATGATGGTGTCGTAGTCGGCCTCGGTCACTTCCAACACGGGCTTGGCGATCTCGGTGCCCGCGTTGTTGACCAGGATGTCCAGCCGGCCGTGATCGGCCACGACGCCCTCCACCAGCGCCCGGGTTTGGGCCGGCACCGACACGTCCACCGGGCGGGCTTCGGCCCGGCCGCCGGCCGCGGTGATGCTGGCCGCCGTCGCCTCCAGATCCGCGACGGTGCGCCCGGCGCACACCACCAAGGCCCCCGCGGCGGCCAAAGCCTGGGCCAGGCCCCGCCCCAGTCCGCGGCCGGCGCCGGTCACCAGGGCCACCCGCCCCTCCAAACTGAAAAGCCGCGCCAGGTCCCCCGCGCGCATCCCGCTCATCTCCTCGCAGCCGTCCTTCCTGCCGTCCCCGCCTCGCCCGCCGGTGCCGCCTGGTCCGTGCGTGCCCGCCGGGGCTTCACGAGCCCACAGCCTCCACGGCGCCGGTTTCCTGCACGCCGGCCGCGCTCAGCCGCTCCAGCTGCTCTCTGTGCAGCAGGCGGTTGCGCCACCGGATGCGGGCCTGGTCGATGAGGAGCGCCACAAAGATGAGGGCGCCCTTGGACGCGTACACCAGGTGCACGCCCACGCCCAGCAGGTTGAGGGCGTTGGAAAACATGGCCAACAGCAGCGCGCCCCCCAGCATGCCCAGGGGCGTCCCCGCGCCGCCCTGCAGGCTCGCGCCGCCCAAAAGAGCCCCCGCAAAGGCCAAGAGCACCATGCCTTCCCCCATGGTGTTGGTGACCGAACCTTGGCGTCCCGCCGCCAGCAGCCCGGCGACGGCAGCCAAAATCCCCGCCAGCACAAAGGCGGAGATGGTAATCCGGTCCACGTTGACGCCCGAGATGTAGCTGGCCCGGGGGTTGCCGCCGGTGGCGATGAACTGCCGCCCAAAGGGGGTGCGCTGCAGCAAGATGTGGAACCCGACGAAAATGAGGATGACCAAAGGCACCGACACCGGGATGTTGCCCCACATGCGGCCCGCGCCAATGTAGGTGTACACCCGGTCCAGGGGGAAGATGGACATGGGTACGAAGTAGAGCATCAGCCCCCGCAGCACGATCATGGAGGCCAGCGTCTGCAGGAAGGGGTTGATCTTGAGCTTGGCGATGCAGAAACCGTTGAAGAGCCCCACCAGCGCGCCGATCAGCAGCGTCAGCACGATGGCGATGTAGGGATTGCTCAGCGCGGGAAACACCTTCATGCCCAACAGGATCGCGCCGCCTACGGAAAAGGCCAGCGTCGACTCCAAGGACAAGTCCAGCCGCCCGTTGATGAGCACCAGGCCCTGGCCCAGCACCAGCATGCTCATGATGGACGAGTGGTACAAGATATTAATAATGTTCGTGGGCGTGGCAAACCGCGGCGTCACAAACGCGTTCACCAGGAAGAACGCCACCACGATGACCCAGATGAGGTTGTCCATCAAGACCATCTGGATTCTCACGCTGCGCTTCATCGCTCGGTGCCTCCCCATCTGGGCAGTCCCCCGGGAGCCGGCGGCGTGCGCCCAGCGGAGCGCTGGCCATCAAATTAAAAACAGCATCGCCCCGCCTTCACCGGCCCGCCCGCAAGACGCGGCAAGCCACGATCCGGTGTGCTGATGCTGCCCAGGCTAACAGCTACTCGCTTTTCGCAGCCCGACGACGAGCAGCGAAGGATAGCGCGAAGACGGAAAGGGATGGGCGTCGGTTCATCGTCGTCGTACGATAGTATACATCCCCGGGGGCTTGATTCCTGCCAAAGGGCGCCCTTTGTCCTGCCAGCAGCCCCGTTTTCCCGCTTTTTTGGGCCCAGGCCCCCCTCAATTTCCGTCCTCCCCGCTTTCCACGTCCACGATAAAGACGTGCACCTGGCCCGGGCCGTGCACGCCCACGGTCAGGGCCCCTTCGATGTCGCCGGTGCGGCTGGGCCCGGTGATGAACACCACCTGGGAAGGCCAGCCCTGCTGGGCTGCCGCCGCCTCCATGCGGCCCATGACCACGGCCCGGGTGGCCACCAGGGATCCGGCGGGCAGCAGCACCAGGTGCACCAGGGGCAGCAGGCTGATGACCCGGGAGCGGCCGGTCCCCGTCCACTGGCCGATGGTGCCGGTGTCGGCGATGGCAAAATCGGCGATGGTCAGCCCCGCGTCGGCCGCGGCCGCGATCTCCCTGGGCGAGGGCCCGTCCCCGGGCCTCAACAGCTCGCAGCCCGCCTTATCCAAGGCCCGCCGCCACGGCTGCCACCGGGGCTGGTCCCAGCGGGGATCGGCCTCCAAGGCGATGGTGCGCACCCCGGCCTCCCGGCACACCGCGGCCAACCTCGCGGCGAGCTGCTCGGGGGTCCGGCACCGCTCCGCCCGGCCGCCCACGGCGGCCAGCTCTTGGGAAAACCGCGTCACCAGCCCGTCCACATCCCCGGCGGCCGCTCCGGGCACGGGCCTGGGTCCGGGGTGGGGCGCCTTGGGCCGGTCTTTGAGCTTGGCCCGCAGCTTGGCCAAGAAACGCTCCTCGCGGGCGTCGGGCTGGCCCCGTTCCACCGCCGGGCTGGAATCCCTCGCCTGCCGCTGGAAATCACGGTTCATCGGCCCATCCCCCGCTGGGCCCGCCACCACTGGCGGAAGGACTGGGGCGCCACCGCCGGCAGTGCCCGGTGGGCCAGCCAGTCAGATACGGGCGGCGGCGCCCAGCGCCAGCGCCCATCCCGGACCAACGGCCGCTGCAGCAGCTGCAGCGCCTTGAGCCCCCGCTCCCAGCGCCGGGCATCGGCCATGACCCGGCGCCAAACCCGAAACACCGCCGGGTACGGGCGGGGCGCCTGCCCGCGGCGCGCCGTCTCCCGCCGCAGGCCGATGAGCAGGTCGTGGAGGGGGATTTTGACGGGGCACACCTCCGTGCACGCGCCGCACAAGCTGGACGCCTCGGCCAGTTCGCCCCACTGGTCGAGATCCCGCAGCAGGGGCGTGATCACGGCGCCGATGGGACCCCCGTACACCCACCCGTAGGCGTGGCCCCCCACGTGCTGGAACACCGGGCAGACGTTTTGGCACGCGCTGCAGCGGATGCACTGCAGCGCCTCCTGGAACTCCCCGCCCAGCATGTTGGAGCGGCCGTTGTCGACGATGACCAGATGCAGCTCCTCGGGACCGTCGGGTTCGCCGGCGCGGCGGGGCCCCTGGGTGAGGGTGGTGTACGAGGACATCTTCTGGCCCGTCGCGCTGCGGGCCAGGACGTCCAGCAGCGCGTCCAAATCGTCCATGGTGGGCACCACCCGCTCCATGCCCATGAGGGTCACCTGGATCCGGGGCAGGGCCGTCACCATGCGCCCGTTGCCCTCATTGGTCACCAGGACGAGGGTGCCGGTTTCCGCGACGGCGAAGTTGCAGCCGGTAATGCCCATGTCCGCTTCCAGGAACTTTTGCCGCAGGGTGCGGCGGGCAAAGGCGTTGAGGCTGGGCGCGTCATCGGGCAGCGCTTCGCCGGCCACTTGGCTGAAAAGCTGGGCGATCTGGGACCGGTTTTTGTGCATCGCGGGGGCGATGAGGTGGGAAGGCCGGTCGTTGCCCAGCTGGACGATGTACTCGCCCAAGTCGGTTTCTACGGCGGTGATGCCGGCGCGGGCCAGGTGGGCGTTGAGCTCGATTTCTTCTGAAACCATGGACTTGGACTTGACCACCGAGCGCACGCCGTGGCGCCGGGCCACGTCCAGCACGTAATCCACCGCGTCCTGGGCCGTGTCGGCAAAAAACACGTGCCCACCCAAGGCCCGCACCCGCTGCGCCAGCATGGTCAAGTAGTAGTCCAGATGATCCAAGGTGTGGGCGCGGATTTGCCGGGCCCGCTCCCGCTTGGCTTCCCAATCGTCCACCGCGGCCACGGCTCGCCGGCGGGAGGAACGCATGCCGTCGGTGGTGCGCCACACCGCCCGGCCCAGGGCCGTGTCCTGAAGCGCCCGCCGCACCCGGGCGCGCATGGTATCAACTGGCGCGGCCAGAGGCGGCACCCCCTCGGCTGTTCAAGATTTCCGCCACGTGCATCACCCGCGGCCCCCGGCCCCGCCGCTCCATGAGGCCCCGCAAGTGCATCAGGCACGACATGTCCAAACCCGTCAGCACGTCGGCGCCCGTACTTTCCACGTGGCCCGCCTTCTTGGCCCCCATGGCCGCCGACAGATCGGCAAACTTTACGGCAAAGGTGCCGCCGAAGCCGCAGCAGTCCTCGGCGTAGGGCAAGTCCACCAGCTCCAGCCCCCGCACCGCCTCCAGCAGCCGCAGCGGCGGTTCCTTGATGCCCAGCCCCCGCGTCGCGTGGCACGAGGCATGGTAGGTGACCCGGGCCGGGAAGGTGGCGCCCACATCGGTGATCTGCAGCCGCTCGGTGATGAACTCGCACAACTCATACGTGCGCTGGGCGAGGCTTTCCGCCTCGGCCGCGCGCGGCGTGCCGGCAAAGAGTTGGGGAAAATAGTGCCGGATCATGGCCACGCACGAGCCCGACGGCGCGACCACGTACTCGCTGTCGGCAAAGGCGTCCAACAGCGTCGCGGCCACCGCGCGGGCCTCGTCGGCGAAGCCGCTGTTGAAGGCCGGCTGCCCGCAGCACGTCTGCTGCATGGGGAAGTCCACTTGCACTCCCAGCCGCTCCAGCAGCTCCACCGTGCTTTGTCCCACCGACGGGAAGAACGCGTCCACCAGGCACGTGACAAACAACGACACCCGCAACGTCCCCATCGCCCCTTGTCTGCGCCCGTCGCCGCCGCGATGAAAATTGAAAGTGGCCGACACGATGAAGTGTACCATAAGGCGAGGCGGTTGGGGGCGGTTTCGTCTATAGCGGTTTCATCTTTATTCCAACCATGGGCAAGCGGATGCCCTTGGCCTGGGCCGTCGCGATGGCTCGCTGGTAGCCCGCGTCCGCGTGGCGCACGACGCCCGTGCCCGGGTCGGTGGTCAGCACCCGCTCCAGCCGCCGGGCCGCATCGTCGGTGCCGTCGGCCACCACCACCATCCCCGCGTGGATGGAGTAGCCGATGCCGACGCCGCCGCCGTGGTGTACCGAAACCCATGTCGCGCCCGCGGCCGTGTTGAGCAAAGCGTTGAGGATGGGCCAGTCGGCGATGGCGTCGCTGCCGTCCCGCATGCCTTCGGTTTCCCGGTAGGGCGACGCCACGGACCCGGCGTCCAGATGGTCCCGGCCGATGACCACCGGCGCCTTGACCTCACCCCGGCGCACCAGATCGTTGATGATGAGCCCCAGCTTGGCCCGGTCCCCGTAGCCCAGCCAGCAGATGCGGGCCGGCAGCCCCTGAAACTTCACCTTTTCGCCCGCCATCTTGATCCACCGGGCCAAGCGCTCATCTTCCGGGAACGCCTCCAGCACCGCCTGGTCGATGCGGTAGATGTCCGCGGGATCGCCCGACAGGGCCGCCCAGCGGAAGGGCCCCTTGCCCTCGCAAAAGAGAGGGCGAATGAACGCGGGCACAAACCCCGGAAAGTCGAAGGCCTGCTTCAGGCCCGCTTCCCGGGCCTGGTGCCGGATGTTGTTGCCGTAGTCAAAGGCCACGGCGCCCCGGGCCTGCATGTCCAGCATAGCCTGCACGTGGACGCGGATGGATTCCCTGGCCCGGCGGACGTACTCCTGGGGATCCCGTCGCCGCAGCGCGGCGGCTTCTGCGAGGGTGAGCCCCGCGGGGATGTACCCGTTGAGGGGATCGTGGGCCGACGTCTGGTCGGTGACCACGTCGGGAATGCGGCCCCGGCGCACCAGCTCGGGGTACACCTCCGCCGCGTTGCCCACCAGGCCGACGGACAAGGGCTGACGGGCCGCCAGGGCCTCGTCGACCCAGGCCAAGGCCTCGTCCAGGTCCGCGGTCATGCGGTCGCAATAGGCGGTGTCGATGCGGCGCTGGATGCGGGCCGGGTCCACCTCCACCACCAGCACGACGCCGTCGTTCATGGTCACCGCCAGGGGCTGCGCGCCGCCCATGCCGCCGCAGCCGGCCGTCAGCACGAAGCGCCCCCGCAAGGTGCCGCCGAAGTGCTGCGCGGCGCACTCGGCAAAGGTCTCGTAGGTGCCCTGCAGGATGCCCTGGGTGCCGATGTAGATCCAGCTGCCGGCGGTCATCTGCCCGTACATGGTGAGGCCCATGGCCTCCAGCTCCCAAAACTGCTCCCACGTGGCCCAGGCCGGCACCAGCAGGGCGTTGGCCAACAGCACCCGGGGCGCGTCGGGGTGCGTCCTAAAGACGCCCACCGGCTTGCCCGATTGGATCAGCAGCGTCTCATCGCCCTCCAGTTCCTTGAGGGCCGCGACGATGCGGTCAAAGGCCTCCCAGTTGCGGGCCGCCTTGCCGCTGCCCCCGTAGACGATCAGCTCCTCGGGCCGCTCCGCCACCTCCGGGTCCAGGTTGTTCATGAGCATCCGTAGGGCCGCTTCCTGCTGCCATCCCTTGCAGGAGAGCTCCGTGCCCCGCGGCGCCCGGATCACCCGCGGCGTCCCTTTTGCCATGGCGCATCCCCTCCTCGCTTGCCTCTTGCCGCCGCCGTTTCTGGCGCCAGCGCCCGCGGCCCGGTTTCCGGAAACCGGCGCCAGAGCCGCCGCACCCGTCGAAACCGGACCGCCGCCGGTCCCGCCTCAACCGGCCACGGAGCGCACCAGCACCACCCGGCCGTCGATGATAACCCGCTCCACCAGGTTGATGCCGACCTTGTACGGGATGAACTGGTGGTTGGGCGCGTCCAAGACGATGATGTCCGCCCGCTTGCCCACCTCCAGGCTGCCCACCTCATGGGCCCGCCCGATGGCGTGGGCGGCGTTGATGGTGGCCGCGGCGATGGCCTCCGCCGGCGTCATGCGCAGGCAGAGGCACGCGAGGGCCACCACCAGCTGCATGGACTCGGTGGGCGATGAGCCCGGGTTGCAGTCGGTGGCCAGGGCCACGGGCACGCCCGCCTCGATCATCCGGCGGGCCGGCGCGTACCGCTGGCCCATCAGAAACAGCGTCGTCGCGGGCAACAGCACCGCCACGACGCCGGTTTCCGCCATGCGCCGTATCCCTTCCTCCGACGCGTAGACCAAGTGGTCCGCGGAGACGGCGCCGACCTCCGCGGCCAGCTCCGCGCCCCCGAAGCTCACGATCTCGTCCGCGTGCAGCTTGGGGCGGAGGCCCGCGGCCTTGCCCGCCTCCAGGATGCGCCGGGACTGCTCCACCGTGAAGACGCCCTGCTCGCAAAAGACGTCGCAAAACTCGGCCAGGCCCTCGGCCGCCACCGCTGGGATCATTTCGTCGATCACCCGGGCCACAAACCGCTCGGGCTCGTCGCGGTCTTGGACCGGCACCGCGTGGGCGCCCAAGAACGTGGGCACCAGGCGCACCGGGTGCTCCGCCGCCAGCTGCCGCACGGCCCGCAGCTGGCGCAGCTCCGTCTCGGTGTCCAGGCCGTAGCCGCTCTTGGCCTCCACGGTGGTGGTGCCGTGGGCCAGCATGACGTCCAGCCGCCGCCGGGCCGACGCCACCAACTCCGCCAGGCTGGCCCGCCGGGTCGCGGCCACGGTGTGGAGGATGCCGCCGCCTTCGGCGAGGATGTCCAAGTACGTCCGGCCCGCCAGGCGCAGGCCCAACTCAAACTCGCGGGACCCGGCGTACACCAAATGGGTATGCGGATCCACGAAACCGGGCATGACGGTCTTGCCTGCCGCGTCGATGACGGTGGTGCGGGCATCGACGCCCACCGCCGCCCGCACTGCCGCGGTGGTGCCCACCGCAATGATGCGCCCGCCGGCGGCGGCCACCGCGCCATCCTGGATGATGCCGATGTCGGCCAGCGCCGCGCCCACCTTTGGGCGGGCGCTCGCGCCCGCCGCGGTCACCAGCTCCGCCGCGCTGTGGATGAGGAGATCCGCCGTCGGTTTCCCGCGGGCGGCCGCCGGCGGCCCGTCCGGGCCGTCACGAAGCTGCTCCGCCGCCATGGTGTCCCTCCGTTCCCAAGCCCAAGTACGCGGCCTGCACCCTGGGGTCCCGCTGCAGCTGCTCCACGGTCCCTTCCAGCACCACCCGGCCCAGCTCCAGCACGTAGCCCCGGTCGGCCGCGGCCAGCGCCTGACGGGCGTTCTGCTCCACCAGCAGGATGGTCATTCCCTGCTGGTGGAGGGTGCGGATGATGTCAAAGGCCCGCTCCACCATGATGGGCATCAGGCCCATGGAAACCTCGTCGATGAGCAACAGCCGGGGGCGGCTGATCAAAGCCCGGGCGATGGCCAGCATCTGCTGCTCGCCGCCGCTCATGGAACCGGCCCGCTGGCGCCGCCGCTCTGCCAGGCGCGGAAACAGCGCGTACACTTCCTCCAGCCCCGCCTGCACCCGTTTCCCGTCCCGCACGGTGTAGGCGCCCATGCGCAGGTTCTGCTCCACCGTCAGGTCGGGGAACACCCGGCGGCCTTCGGGGACGTAGCCAATCCCCAGCGCGGCCCGTTCCCACGGCGGCAGGTCCAGCAAGGAGCGGCCGTCGAAGCGGATGTCTCCCTCTACCCGCGGCACCAAGCCCAGGACTGCCTTCATCAAGGTGGTCTTGCCGGCGCCGTTGGCACCGATAACGGTTACCAGCTCGCCCTGGCGCACCGTCAGGCTGACGCCGTGCAGCACTCGCGCGTCGCCGTAGGCCACGTGCAGATCCCTGATCTCAAGCATGGGCGACTTCCTTCCCCAGGTACGCCTCGATGACCGCAGGGTGGCGGCCGATGGCCGCGGGCTTGCCCTCGGCGATGACCTCGCCGTAGTTGAGCACCACCAGCCGGTCGCACAGGTTCATGACCATCTGCATGTTGTGCTCGATGAGCACCACAGTGGTCCCCTGCTCCCGCACCCGCCGGACCAGCTCCATCAGCTGCCGCCCTTCCTCGTGGCTGATGCCCGCTGCGGGCTCATCCAGCATAAGCAGCCGCGGCTCCAGGGCCAGCGCCCGGGCGATCTCCAGGCGCCGCTGCAGGCCCAAAGACAGCTGCCCCGCCTGTTGGTGAGCCACGTCGGCCAGCCCCACCCATGCCAGGAGTTCCCGGGCCCGGGCGCGCGCCTCGGCGGATCGGTGCGAGCCCCACAGGGCCCGCCAGCCGTTGTGCCGGCGGACGCCGTACGCAGCCCGGATGTTGTCCTCCACCGACAGCCCCCGGAAGGGCCGGGACGCTTGGAAGGTGCGCCCGATGCCCAGCCGGGCGATCCGGTTGGGGCGCAGGCCGTGGATGGGCTGGCCGGCAAACAGCACTTCCCCCGCGTCGGGGCGGTACACGCCGCAGATGGTGTTGAACAGGGTCGTCTTGCCGGCGCCGTTGGGCCCGATGATGCCCAGGATCTCGCCTTCTTCCACGGCGATGGTGACGTTGTTGACCGCCCGCAGGCCGCCGAAGGCCTTGCACAGCCCGCGGGTTTCCAACAGGGGCATGGGCGCCCGACCCCCTTACTACGAAACCGCCGCGGAGCGGCGGCGCCCCATCCGCCACCGTTCCCCGCAGCGCATCAGGAAACTGCCGCGGCCCAAGAGGCCCGACGGCTGCAGGCGCATCATGAGCACCAAGAGCCCGCCGTACACCAACAGCCGGTAGTCCATGACAAAGCGAAACACCTCTGGCAGGAGGCTCAGGACGATGGCCCCCACCACAGGCCCGCGGATGGTCCCCAAGCCGCCCACCACCGCCATGCACAGGATGGTGATGGACAGGGGAAAAGTGAAGTCTCCGGGCGAGATGAAGGACATGAAACTGGCGTACAGGGCGCCGGCAAACCCCGCCAGCGCGGTGCCCAGAGCAAAGGCCAGCACCTTGAAGCGCCGGGTGTCGATGCCCACCGCCTCCGCGGCCTCCTCATCCTCCCGCAGGGACTCCAGGGCCAGTCCAAACCATGAACCCTCGACCCGGCGGGAAATCCACACCACTGCCACCACCGTCAGGACCACCACCACCAGCAGCCCGCTGCGACCCAGGGCCTGCCCAAGGACCGAGGGCATGGGAATGTTGCCGATCCCAAAGGCCTGGCCAAAGAAGGGATGGTACAAGAACACCGACACCACCACGAAGTTGATGCCGATGGTGGTGATGGCCAGGAAGTCCTCCCGGACCCGGAGGGAAATGAGGCCCAAAAGGGATCCCACCGCGCCCGCCGCCACGGCCGCGGCCAGGGCCGCAAGCCAATAGGCCACTTCGTAGCGGGTGGTCAGGATGGCCAGGGTGTAGGCGCCGATGCCAAAAAAGGCGGCGTGGCCCATGTTGGGCTGGCCGGCAAAGCCGGTGATGATGTTAAGGCTCAGGGCCAGAATGGTGTAGATCCCGGTGATGATGGCCATGGTGATGTAATAGGCCGGAATGGACACCTCAGGCACCGCCTTTCCCGAACAGCCCCTCGGGTTTCACCAAGAGCATGAGGATAAGGGCCACAAAAGCAATGGCGTCCCGGGGCAGCACAAAGCCGACATAGCCGACCAGCAGCGTCTCGACCAAGCCCAGCAGAAACGCGGCCACCACCGTGCCGGGGATGCTCCCCAAGCCCCCCAGCACGACCACGGCCAGCATCTTGTAAGCGGGCATCTCGCCCATGGCAGGATAGACGGAGTTGTAATGAATGCCCACCAGGATGCCTGCGACGGCCGCCAGTGCCGAGCCAAAGAGGAAGTTGACGGCCACTGCCCGGGGCACCGGCACGCCCATGGCCAGGGCCATTTCCGCGTCCTGGGCCACCGCCTGCCAGGCCAGGCCCAGGCGGGTGCGGTTGACCACGTACCACGCGGCCGCGAGCAGCACCAGGGTGGTGACCAGGATGAACACCTGCCGCCCGGGGAGGACCGCCGCGCCCAGATCCAGCAGGCCAAAGGGCACCCGGGCCGGGAACGACTGCGCGTAGGGCCCAAAGACCAGTCGCAGGAAGTCCTGAAAGAAGATGAACAGGCCGATGCTGGCGATGAGCGGCACGATGCGGGGCTGGTTCAGCAGCGGCCCGTACACAAACCGGTGGATGAGCACGCCAAACGCGCCGCAGAACAGCGCTGCGGCCAATAGCGCCAGCCACAGGCTGCCCGTCCGCTGATAGGTGGTGAGGCCCACATAGGCGCCCGTCGCGTACACGGCGGCATGGGCCACGTGCAAAATGCGCAAGACGCCGTAGACCAGGGTCAGGCCCAGCGCGATGAGGGCGTAGACGCCGCCGATGACGATGCCCGATACCAGCTGCTGCGCCAGCATTCCCGGCTCCCCTTCCCAGGGCCGGCGGGTGGGCCGCCCCGGCGGGCGCCGCCCGCCGGGGCCGCGCGGCCCGCCAAGGCTGTTACTGCGGCGGCGTGATCAGGTCGACGTCGTCGATGACCGCGAAGTAGCGGTAGCGGCCGTCGCGGAAGACCTGAATCTGCACCGACTTGAGCACCTCGCGCCCCGGGGTGTAGCCGGCGATGAGGCCGGTGACCCCGTCGAAATCCTTGGTGGCCGCGATGGCCTCCCGGATGGCTGCGGGCTCCGGGCCCGCCTTTTCGATGGCGGCAAACAGAATCAGGAAGGCGTCGTATGTGCTCGCGCCCACCATGTCGGGCTCATGGCCGTAACGGCGCCGGTACTCGTCCATGAAGTGGCGGGCCACTTCGCGGGTGTCGTCCCGGTTCAGGTTGGTGGTGATGTAGACGCCTTCCGCGGCTTCGCCGGCCACTTCAGGGAACTGGAAGGAGTCCGCGCCCTCGGTGCCCAGGATGGCGGCGCGGATCCCCAGCTCCCGGGCTTGCTTGACCGTCATGGCGGCTTCCATATAGTAGCCGGTGGTATAGATGAGGTCGGGGTTCATGCCCCGGACCCGGGCCAGGATGGGCGTGAATTCCATCTCGCCCTGGGGGAACAGTTCCACGTGGACCGTGGCGCCCAGGGACTCCGCGTGGGCCTTGAAGGCATCGCCGATGGAACGCCCAAAGTCGTTGTCCATCACCAGGGCCACGATGTTTTTCGCGCCCAGGTGCTTCACCGCCACCTCGGCGCCGGCCTTGCCCTGCACAGGCCCGATGAAGCTCTGGCGGAAGATGTACTCGCCCGCCGCGGTGATGTCGGGGTGGACGCCGTAGGCCGAGATCATCGGGATGCCCGCCGCCTGGAAAATGGGCGCCACGGCCCGGGTGGGACCGCTGTAGGAGCCGCTGACGGCCGCCACCACTTGATCCTGCTCAATGAGCCTGTTGGCGATGGCCACCGCCTCCCGGGG
>DATGPV010000029.1:0-23035 GCA_035304545.1 Limnochordales bacterium
CGGAAGTGCGGGCCCGCACCGGGCTGGAACTGCATCCCAGCGCGGCCTCGCCCACTGTCACCCAGGCGGCCCAACCTTCTTAAGCCGCCGGTCTCCCCGTCCGCCCGCCACCGGCCCGGCCTCAGCGGGCGGGGGCCGGGCCGGCAAACCACTGGTGGCGCTGCATCGGGATGTAAGACTGGGCAATAACGGTCAAAGGCTTGCGGGCCAGCGTAAAGTCGTCGGCCAGGCGCGCCAGCAGCTCCGCCAAGCCCAGTTGGGCCGCGGAATCGGCTTCGGCCGCCCGCCGGTAGTACGTGCGGCCCAGCTCCTCGTAGGCCTCGATGCCTGCTGGCCCGGGCCGCCGCTGGCGCACGGCGCGCCCCGTCGCCTCCCGGGCCCGGCGGGCCAGGTGGTCGGCGAACATGCCCGTCAAGAACAGGCACAGGTCTCCCAAGCGCCGGTACAGAGGAAAGCGCTGGGCTTCCTCGGTCTGTTCGACCAAGGCTTCCATTTCCTCCACCGCGAAGGTGCTGTAGCTGACCCGGCGGGGTCCGCGCCGGTCCCACAGCTCCACCGTGCGCCGCTCGATGCGGGTAAACTCCGCCAGCATGGAGGCCAGGTAATCCCGCACCGCGTCGTCCTCCAGCAGGCGGGCCGCGGCCTCCGCGTCAAAAACGGGCAAGGTCCCCTGGGCGCTGACTTCCATGGTGAAGCCGCGGGTGCGCAGGTCCCGCTGGGCGCGGCGCAACAGCACCGTGAAGAGCAGGTACGGGGAGACCCGCACCAGGGCTTCCGGGCTTTCCGTCAGCCGCTGAAACACCCGTTCGTCGTCCACCATCACCTGCAGCAGATCGGCTTTGCCCCGGACGAGGTCTTTGATGTGGTCGTAGTCGGTGCGGGTTTCGGTCACGGCGCGGACGAGGAAATCAAGGTCGGCCTCGCTCAAGGAGGCGAGGCCGCGGCCCACGGTCCTCACGGCCCGTTCCCCTCCTCTGCCTGCGCGCCCCCGCCGGCGCGCCCGGGGGAAACGCTCCGCCCGGCCGCGCCGGGGGAAGTTCACTATCATTATACGCGGGGCGGAATTGCTGTCAATCGCCCGACGGGTCCGAAACCGCCCTCAGCCGGCCCCATTCCCGCCCAGTTGGTCCAGCAGCCCTTGCCTTTCCGCGGGGGACACGAACGCGGCCCGGGCCGCGTGCAGGACCGTCTGCCGCACCTGCGCGGGCGTCAAGCCCAAGTGCTGCACCGCCCGCTCGTACTCCGCGGTCAAGGTAGTGCTGGAGACGGTCCGGTTGTCCGTGTTGACGGTGACGGCCAGGCCGGCTTCCAGGTAGCGCCGCAGGGGATGGGCTCCGCAGCCGGCTACGGCCTTGGTCTGCACGTTGCTGGTAGGGCACATCTCCAAGGCAATGCCCCGGGCCGCCACCTCCCGCAGGAGGGCCGGGTCCTCTTCCAGCCGCACGCCGTGGCCGATACGCTCGGCCCCCAGCACCTCCACGGCGGTCCGCACTTCTTCCGCGCCGCTGGCTTCCCCCGCATGGACGATGACGTGGAACCCCATCTCCCGGGCTAGGCGCAGCGGGTCCTGGTGCCGGATGCCGGGAAAGGCGGCTTCGTCGCCCGCCAGGTCGATGGCCACCAATCCCTGGCCCAGAAACGGCTCCATGGCCCGCACCATGGCCACGTTGTCTTCGGGCGGCAAGTGCCGCATGCAGCACGCGATGAGGCGGGTGCTAGTGCCAAAGTCCTCCCGGCCCCGGGCCAGGCCGCGAAGGACCGCCGCCGCTGCCTCCCGCATGGAAAGGCCCTGGCGGGTGTGGAGCACGGGGGCAAAGCGCACTTCCACGTGCACCACGTTCTCCGCGGCCACGTCGGCCACCAGCTCGTAGGCAATGCGCTCCAGAGCCGCCGCGTCCTGCATGACGGCCAGGGGCAAGTCAAAGCGGCTCAAGTATTCCGCCAGCGACTGGCAGTCATCCCCCACCTGCATGGCGCCGGTCACCGCGGCCAGGCTGTCCAACCCGGCGTAGGGCGCCACCAGCGGGTCCCCGCGCCGGCGCCGCTCCAGGAGCAGTTCCCACACGGTGGCAGGCCGCACCGACCCGTCCAGGTGCAGGTGCAGCTCGATTTTGGGCATGGTCTTCCAATCCAAGGACGTCGCCTCCCCTGGGCAGTTGGGCAACTGTTCTCTGCGGCCCCGGACCGGTCCTGCCCGGCGCTGGGCCCAGAGTCAGGGGTGATAGGAAAGGGCGCCTTTCCATACATTTCGATGATGGCCGCGAGGGGGGGACAGCCAGCGGTGCGCAGGCGGCCGCTGCTCAAGGGAGCGCTGATGCTCATGGCCGCGGGGGCCATGACCCGGGCCCTGGGCACCTTGTACCGCATCCTCATCGTCCGCTGGGCGGGTGCCGAGGCCCTAGGCCTGTTTCAGATGGTGCTGCCCCTGTACCGAATGGCCTCCACCATGGCCACTCTGCGGCTGCCGGTGGCCTTGACCCAAGTCACCGCGGACGCGCTGGCCCGGGGCCGCCTGGACCAAGTGCACCGGGCCCGGCGGGTGACGGCCGCCCTGATCATGGCCATGACGGGGCTGACCGCGTTGACCGTGGTCGGCGCGGCGCCTTTCCTGGCGGGCCGCTACCTGACCGATCCCCGCACGGGGCTGCTGATCCTGCTCTTGCCCCTGGCCTTCGTCCCCTCGGCGCTGACGGGCATTTTCCGGGGCTTCGCCGAAGGGCGCCAGAACATGGCGTCCACCGCCACCGGCCAAGTGGTGGAACAGCTCATCCGCGTGCCAGTGGTGCTGCTGTGCTTGTCCTGGTGGGGCGGACGGGGCGTGGAGTATGCGGCGGCCGCGCTGGTGGTGGGCTTAGGTGCAGGCGAAACCGCGGGATTGATTACCGCCATGATCATGTCGGGCTGGTGGCGGCTGCCGCGCCCGGCGGCCAGCGGCGGGGCTAGGGCACCCTGGTCCGGCTGGGCCCGGATCCTCCGGCCGCCGGTCTTCTTGGTGCTGGACCACCTCCAGACGGCCCGGGCCTTGCTGGGACTCAGCCTGCCTCTGTGGGTGGCCACCATGGTCAACACCGCCGCGCAGATGATCAACGTAGGCCTGATCCCCCGGCGGCTATTGGCCGCGGGCGTGTCCATGGCCGCGGCCACGGAGCTCTACGGCCAGCTGACGGGGATGGTGCTGCCGCTGCTCTACATGCCCATGCTGCTGGTGTTTCCCGTGGCCACGGTGCTGACGCCGGCCATCGCCGACGCCTGGGCCTTGGGGCAGCATGGGCGGGCGCGCCGGCGGTTTTACTTGGCTACGGCCGGCGCCCTGGCGGTGGGGCTGGCCACCACCGCCCTCTGCTGGGCCTTCCCCGCAGCCTTGCCGCGGCTCTTGTACGGCATGCCGGAGGTCGCGCCCTTGGTGCGGGTGGCGGGCCTGGCTGCGCCCTTTGCCTTCACGGCCAACATTTTCGCGTCAGTGCTCTACGCCTTGGGCAAGACGGCTCTGGTGCTTTCGACCTTCATCCTCACCACCGTCGTGCGGCTGGGCCTCATCTACGTCCTCACCGCGGACCCGCACCTGGGCATTGTGGGCGCCCTGTGGGCCATCGTGGCCGACTACGCTTTGACCGCCCTTCTCAACGGGTGGGCGTGCCTGCGCTGGCTGCGCGGGTAAGGGCCGCCCGACGCCGGCGGGTCCGGGGCGCCGCCCACCCGCCGCCCGCCGGGGCCCGGGTGGGGACCGGACCCGCCTGCCGCCAGCAGGGAAAAGCGCGGAGAATCCTGAAGAGATCTCCGGCCATGGGTGCATCTGACGATCTGCAACGCCTCTTGTCCAGGGGCCGCTGGGAGCGGCCCAGCGACAAGGAGGCCGTGTACACCGAGGTGGAGCCCGGGCGCCGCTGGGGGATCCGCGTGACGCTGTACGGTGATGAGGCCCGGGTCGAAGCCATCGACATGCGCATGCCGGTGCATTACCGGGCGCCCAGGCGGTTGGCGGCCACGGTGCGCCCGCCGACCTGGTGGGAGCGGCTGCGGGGCATCACCTTCGCCGACAAGCTGCGGCGGGCCGTGGCCGACAAGCAGCGCGTCGCCTGGGAGGAGGAGCAGCGTAGCCGCCCCCCGCTGGAGGAGTGACCTGAGGCCATGGTGCAGCCGACCCGCGCTCCGGCCGGCGCGGCCGCGGGCGCCAGCGAGCTGGCCCAGCACTGGCCCGTCCTGGCCGTGGCCTTCCTCACGTCCCTGGTCACCACGGGCCTGCGCTTTGCCACGGGCCCTTTCATGAGCCCCGTGGCCGGCGATTTGGGCCTCACCCACGCCCAGCTGTCGGCCATCGTGGCGGCAGCCATGCTCCTGTTCGGTTTGGCCCAGCCCGCCGTCGGCCGCCTGGCCGACGGGTGGGGCAGCCGCCCCGTGGTGGCCGGCGGCATCGTGCTGTTGGCGGCGGCCCTCCTCGCGGCCGCCGGTACCCGCTCGCGACTGGCCTTTGCCATCGCCTACGCGGGGGTGGCGTCCCTGGCTTTGGCGGCCACCGGCCAGGTGGCCCTGAGTCCCGTCATCAGCCGCTGGTTTCGCCGGCAGCGGGGGATGGCCATGATGTTCCTGTCGGCCGGCGGCATGGGGGGCATCGCCGTGCTGACGCCCGTCTCCACTGCCCTCATCGGCGCGGTGGGCTGGCGCACGGCGTACGCGGCCCTGGCCCTCTTCGCGCTGGCGGTGCTCTTGCCCCTCGCCTGGCGCGTCCTCCGGGAGGCGCCCGCCGTGCCGGCCGCGGCCAGCGAAGCCGGGGCCGGCACGGCGCCATCGCCGGCGGTCCCCGCCGCGCGGGAGCCGGCGCCCGCGGCGCGCGCGGCGGCCCCGGCGCCGTGGCGGCCGGCCCTGGCCACCGTCCCCTTCTGGCTCCTGGCCTGCGGCATGTTCACGTGCGGCTTCAGCATGCACTTGATGGGCACCAACGGTGTGCCCATGCTGGAGCACCACGGTTTCCCGCCCATGACGGCGTCGCTGGGGATCGGCCTCATCGGGCTGGTCAGCATCGGGGGCACCCTGGCCCTGGGCGCGCTGGCCGACCGCATGGGCCGGCCGCTGTTCCTGGCCCTCATCTACTTTGTCCGGGGGTTGGGCTTCCTGGCGCTGGCAGCCGCCGGCCGGGAGTGGGAGCTGTACGTGACGGCCGCCATCGGCGGCCTGGTGTGGGCCGGCAGCCCGGCCCTCACGTCGGCCTTGACGGCGGACCTGTACGGCGCCCGGTCCGTGGGGACCCTCTTTGGCCTGCTCTTTCTCATTCACCAAGTGGGAGCGGCTGCGGGCGCGTACGCGGGCGGCTGGGCCTTCGTCGCGTGGGGCGACTATACCGGGGCCTTCGTGACGGCGGCCCTGTTGCTGTTTGCCGGCGCCGCCGCGTCGTGGCGGGTCGCAGCCTACCCCAGCGGCCCCCGCCTCACCCCGCGGGCCCCGTCGGCGGCGTGAGGCCGCCCGTCCCTGCTCCCCCGGGCACAGGCATGGACACCGCTTGGCCCGCCGCGAGGAAGACGATGTACGCCTCGGTCACGGCCCGCCGGTAAATGGCCTGGACGGCGCGGGCGTAGAGGGCGATCTGGGTCGCGTAGCGCCGGGCCGCGGCGGGCACCCCGGCGGCCGGCACCGCGTCGGTCTTGAAATCGATGAGGACCAGCCCCTGCTCAGTGGGCAGCAGGGCATCGATGACGCCCTGCACCACCACCCGCTCCTCCGCCGCCAGGGCTGGATCCAGCTCCGGATACACCTCCGCGGCCGGCAGCGCCAGGGTAAAGGGCACTTCCCGCAAAAGCCGCCCCGCGTGGCGCCGCAGCCGCTGCCCCAAGGAGGAGGCGAAGAAGAGGGCCAGCTGGTGGGCGTCCACCGCCGCGGCCTGCTCAGGCGTCAACCGCCCCTCCGCGACCATGGCCTCCACCTGGACCCGGATGCCGTCGGCGTCCAAGGGGCCCTGCAAATCCAGGTGCTCCAGCACCGTGTGCACCGCGGTGCCCCGCTCCGAGGCCGTCAGGGCCCCGCCGCCGGCCTGCAGAAACCGGGGCCGGCGGGCCAGCCGCAGGGAAAGGGGCACCGCGGGGGCGCTCTCGCCATCGTCTTGGGCATCCCAGCGCCGCTTGAGCTCGCTGACACTCTGTTTGGCGGGCAGTCCCGCGAGGCCCGCCCACGGGTACTGCCAGCGGATGCGATCGGCCAGCAGGGCCCGCACCGGGGCGTCGTCCACCCCTTCCAATGGCTGGAGGGCCGCGATGGCGCTCCAGCTGAGGGGCGGGCTGGGCCGGTCCACCGCCGCGCGGGTGAGACGGTTCACTTCGGCCGGGGACCACACCCGCACGGCCCAGCGGGACCCATCCCGGGCCACGGCCGGGTCAGCCGGTTCCCCGCCGAAGCCGCCCAGCGCCCGCAAGGGCGCCCCCGCGCGGTGGCGACACAAGGCGGGGCCTAGCCAATCCAGCCAGTGCTGGGCATCCAGCAGGGTGTCGTCAGGCAAAGGCCAGCCCCGATGTTCCGCGGCCGCGGCCCACCCGCTGCATAGCCGGTCCAGCCTGCCGCCGGACCCGATGACGATGAGGCGCTCCCGGGCGCGGGTCAGGGCCACGTACAGCAGACGCATCTCCTCGGCCAGCTCCTCCCGGCGGCGCCGCTCCTTGACGGCCGCGTGCAGCAGCGACGGCCAGGCCAGCCGCCGCTGGCCGTCCACCACGGCGGCGCCCAGGCCCAATTCGCGATGGAAGGCCAGGTGCCGATGGCCCGCCGGGTGCCGGAAGGGCCGCCCCGCGTCCAAGACCACGACGATGGGAAATTCCAGACCCTTGCTCTTATGGACGCTCATGACCCGGACCACGTCGTCGCTCTCGCCCACCGCGGGGGCCGTACCCAAGTCCCCCGCGCCCTGCCGCAAGCGATCGATGAAGCGCAGAAACCGGGCAAGGCCGGGCCGGGCGAAGGTGTCAAACTGGCGGGCCCGCTCATAAAAAGCCCGCAAGTTGGCCTGGCGCTGGCGGCCGCCGGGCATCGCGCCCGCGTAGTCGAAATAGCCGGTTTCGGTGAGAATGTGCCAGACCAGCTCCGACAAGGGGCCGCGGCGGGCCCGGGTGCGCCACTCGTCCAGCCGCTGGAGAAAGGCCTGCAGGCGCTGACTAAGGCTGCCCAGATCCGCCCGGGCCGCGGCCAACACCGCGTCGTAGAAATCCCCTGCACGGCCGGCGCCGTCCCCGCCCGCGCGCGCTGCGGCCTTGCCTGCGGCCCGGATGCGGGCCAAGTCCGCGGGCGAGAAACCCGCCAAGGGGGACCGCAGCACCGCCGCCAAGGGGATGTCCTGGCGCGGGTTGTCCAGCACGGTCAGGAGGGCCAGCATCGTTTCTACTTCCAGGGCGGCGAAGTAGCCGGTGCCCAGCTCGGCATAGGCGGGCACACCGTGGCGGGCCAAGACCTCCAGCACGGCGTTGGCCTTGTGGCGGGTGGCCCGCAGGAGCACCGCCACGTCGCCGTACCGGGCTGGCCGGTAGCGCCCCGCGGCCTTGTCCCACACCCGGGCCTCGCCCCCCAGCACCAAGGCCTGGATGCGCTGCGCGGCCAGCACTGCTTCCCGTTCCAACGCCGTCAAGTCCTCCACGGTGTCGTCGTCCTCGTCGGCCCCCGGCCCATCTCCGTCGTCCCCAGAAGGGCCGGCGCCGTTGCCCGCCGGGCCGGGGGCGGCGCCGGGAGCTGCCCCGGTGCCCCTGATCCCGGCCCCCGCCCACCCGTTGGCCAGGCCATGGGCCGGCTCCGCCCCTTCCCCGGCGGCCGCCGCCTCCAACGCGGCGGGGACCTGGGCGGCCTGCCGCAGCAAGGCCGGATCCCTCTCCAAAAGGTGCACTTCGATGGGCGCGTCGTCGCCGCCGGGGCCGTAGGGAGCCTGGCAGACCAGTTCCGCCGCGGCGTCGTAGGCCATCTCCCCCGCGCCGGGGGTCATGATCTGCCGGAAAAGGAAGTTCACCCCGTCCACCACCGGCGCACGGCTGCGGAAGTTGGCCTGCAGGTCGATGCGGCGCTCGCCGGCTGCCTGCGCCGGGGCCTGCGGGTTCCCTTCCCCCGGATCCCAGGGCACCGCCCGGCGATAGCGGGCCAGGAACAGGGTCGGGTCGGCTTGGCGGAAGCGATAAATGCTCTGCTTGACGTCGCCCACCAAGAACAGCCGCCCACCGTCGGCCGGCGCGCCGCTGATCCGGTCCAGGATGGCCTCCTGCACCCCGTTGAGATCCTGGCTCTCGTCCACCAGCACCTCCACGAAGCGCTCCCGCAGGTCCCGGGCCGCGTCGGGATCCTGCAGCAGCCGCAGGCACCCGTGCTCCAGGTCGGCAAAGTCCACCGCGGCCCGCTCCCGCTTGGCCGCCGTGTAGGCCTCCTCCAGGGCCAGCACCTGCTGGACCAGCGCCTCCATGAGCGGGGCGATCCCGTGCAGGTCGGCCAGATGCTGCTCCAGGGGACGGGCCAGCAGCTGCTGGCGCAGCTGGACGACGGCCTCTTTGGCCTCATCCCGCAAGCGGCGGACGGCTTCCCGCACCGCCGGGTCCCCCTCGCCGGCCTTGGCCCGGGCGAGATTCGGGAAGGAAAGCTCATGGGCCGCGGCCGCGAGGGCGCTCCAGCCTTGGGCGGCCCGCTGCTGCAGCCCCGTGATCCGCTCCAAATCCGCCGCCAACGTCCCGGCGTGGGCCGGCACCCCGCCGGGGCCCATGGCCAAGTCCAGCGCCTGGCGGAGGCAGCGGGCTGCCCGTCCCAGGCGCACCTGGGCCAGCTGCGCGAGTTCCCGGCCCCAAGGGCTCCCGTCAAAGGCCTGGGCCGTCAGCTGACGGTAACCTTGCGCGCACCGCCGCAGCCAGCCGGCAGGATCGGGGAGGCTGCGGGCGTAGTCGTGCAGGTCCAGCATGAACTGCCGCAGGTCGCTGTCGCCTCCAGGGCCGCCGTAGGCCAGCACCAAACGGCGGAAGGGGCTGTCGGGACCGCTCTCGTCGTAGGCCCGTTCCAGCACCGCCTCCAGCACGTCCCAGCGCAGCAGCTGGGCTTCGTGCTCATCCAGCACTCGAAACTCGGGATCCAAGTCGAGCCGGAAGAAGTGCTGCCGCAGCACCGCGAGGCAAAAGGCGTGCAAGGTGGCGATGTGGGCCTTGGGCAGCAGCATCAGCTGCCGCAGCAAGTGCCCGCTGTGGGGATTGGCGGCCAGCCGCTGCTCCAGGGCTTGCATGATCCGGTCCCGCATCTCGCCGGCAGCCGCCTCCGTAAAGGTCACCACCAGCAGGCGGTCAATGTCTACGCCGTCCACGGTGATGAGGCGGATGATGCGCTCCACCAGCACCGCCGTCTTGCCCGACCCCGCGGCTGCGGAAACCAGGAGATGCCCGCCCCGGGCCTCGATGGCCTGATGCTGGGCCGGGGTCCACTGCGGGCTCATCCCACGCCCTCCCCCCGTTCCGGACCGGCCCCTTGGGTCCCCGCCGCGCCCGCGCGGATGAGCTCCCACGCTTCCTGGCGGGACAAGGACGGCAAGTCCCGGTAGCTGTTCCCTTCCAGCAGCGGGTCAAACTGGCAGACCGCATGAAAGGGACAGGTGGTGCACGGGCGCCGTGTCCCCAAACGGTACGGCGCCACCGCGATCTCTCCGTCCAGGATCCGCTGGGCCAGGGCGGCCGCCCGCCACCGCGCGTAATCCATCAGGGCGGCGAAGTCGTCCTCCGAGGCCACATTGCTGCGCCGATCCACGGTGCCGTCCCGCTTCACCCCCACCATGACCAGGTCGGACCCGCCGCCGGCCAGGCGCTCGTCCATCAAGACCAGTACTTCCGGCCGGTCAATGTACAGCCCCCGCATGCGCAGCTCCCGGCGGAGCAGCCCTTCCAAGGCCAGGCCCTCCACGGGTCCATCCTGTTGGATGATGGGATCCCGGACCGGGAAATACAGGGCGGCCGCCGGACCTACCGGCGTCCCGGGCGGAGCCCCCGCCGTCCGGGCCAGGGCGTCCCGGTGGCGCAGGGCGACCGCCAGGTAGACCGGCAGCTGCAGGGAGAGGCCGTAGACCACTTCTCCCAGCCGCAGATCCTGCTGGGAACTCTTGTAGTCGATGACCCGTACCCACAGCCCGCCGCGGTCATCCCGGGCCAGGTCGATGCGGTCGATCTGGCCGGCCAGCTGCAGCTCCCGGTCCCTGGGCAGGACCACCACCCAGGGCTCCCAGGCGGCGCCGCCGCGGCCAAAGGCCGCCTCCACCGCGACCGGCCGGAAACGGCCCCGGCGGGCGTGCTCGGTGAGGGCCCACACCGCCCGCCGCACCCGCCGCCGCAGCACTTCCCCTAAAAAGTCGTGGCGGGCGGAGGTGAGCATGAGCTCGCTGCCCAGCTGCGGCAGGAGCTCATCCACGCACTGGTCCGCCAGCGCCTGGGCCGCGGCGTCGTCCAGCTCGCCCCAGTCCCGCCCACCGGCCGCCAGGGCCTCCACAAACCGCCTCAGGGCCGCGTGGAGGAAAATCCCCACCTGCAGCTGGTCCAGGCGCCACTGGGGCCGCTCCCGCAAGCCCAGACCGTAGGCGGCGAAATGCTGGAAAGGACACGCGGCGAAACTCTCCAGCCGCGTCACGCTGCTGCGCAACGTCAATCCGAACAGCTCCCGGACGACCGGCGCGGGCAAGGGCGGCACGCGGTTGTGGTGGTTCAGCGCCGGGAAGAGGCGGGCTGCCCTGGCCCGCAAGACGGGCTCCTGCGTCACCCACTGGTACAAAGCCCACCAGAAGGGCCCGGCCGGCTCCCCTGCCCGGTGGCGCCGCAGGCGCGCGCCCAGCACCGCGACCAGGCGGTCGCCGTCCACGGCCCGCTCCAGCCATCCCTCGTCGTGGGCGGGCTCCAGAGGGGCCACGGCCAAGGGCAGCCCCGGGAACAACTCCCGCACCCGCCGCACGACGTAGGACGGGGCCAGTTCCCGGCCCCGGGCGTCGGCGGCAGGATAGCTGATCCACAGGTACTGGCTGGCCCGGGTCAAGGAAATGTACATGAGATACTGCTCCCGCAACAGCAACGTGCGGCTGGTGGGTGACAGCACCAGGCGGCTCTCGGCCAGCATGTCCCGTTCCTGATCGTTGAAGATGACGTCTTCGGCGGGCGGCAGCGGGAAGTTGCCGTCGTGGGCCCCCAGCACCAAGGCCGCCTTAATATCGGGCTGGCGGGACCGCTCCACGGAGCCCACCAGCACCTGGTCGAGGCCCGGAGGCACCAGCCCGATGCGCAGCGACTCCAAGCCGGCCTCCACCAGGAGCCGGAACTCGGCCACCGTCAGCGGCTCCTCGCCCATGGCCGCCACCAGCTCGTCCAGGACCTGCAGCACCCCCTGCCAGGCGCCGGCGTGCTCCTGCACCTCCTCGGGCCGCGCCGCGGCCCGGGCCGCTTCCATCCACTGCTCCAAGGTGGCGGCCACCTGCAGCTCCTCCAGCATGCCCCAGAGGGCAGCGGCCATCTCCCGGGCGGACCGGGCCGCGGCCAACCGCTGGGCCAGCCGCCGCAGCGGGCCCAGGGCCCGCCTCCTCGCGGCATCGATCTCGGCCAAGGCCTCCGCCCCGGCTGCCGCGGGCCCGTCGTCTCCGTCCAGGGTGTAGCGGCGGGCGTAGGTCCAGGGCGCGTCCCGCACCCACGCAGGTCCGTCGATGCCGTGGGCGTAGGCGTAGTTTTCCAGCCGGTCGGCTTCGTCTCGGGACACGGGCAACAGGTCGGTCTTCAGGCACCGGACCACGGCTTCGGTGGGCCAGCCGGCCGCGACCGCCTCCAGGGCGGACCGGACCAGCTCCGTCAGGGGATGGTGGGTCAGGGGCCGGCGGGTGTCGATGAAATGGGGAATGCCGTAGCTGGCAAA
Source organism: Limnochordales bacterium (assembly GCA_035304545.1). Lineage (GTDB taxonomy): Bacteria > Bacillota > Limnochordia > Limnochordales > ZCTH02-B6 > ZCTH02-B6. Next base: position 11,866 of record DATGPV010000029.1, read on the forward strand.
GACGGCCGCGATGAGGTCGCGGTAGGGCTCCAGTTGGCGGACGATGACGGCCATGTCCCGGAAGCGCCAGCCCCGCTCCCGGCACAGGCGAAGGATCTCCCGGGCCGCGGCCTCTACCTCCTCCCGCGCGTTGGCCGCCGCCACCACCCGCAGCGCGTCCGGATCCACGGGGCCGGCAAAGGTCCGACCCTTGGCGCGAAACAGCTCCCGTTCCACGTGGGCCAAAACCGGCGCGCCCGCAAAACGCGGCGGCGGTTGCGCAGAGAGCACCCGGGTTTCCGCGATCTCAAGGCCGTCCTCCCGGGCCATGGCCAGCAGCTGCTGATAGGTTTCCCGGGTGGGGGCAAACAGATCAGGCCCCTCACCCGCGCCGCCCGCGGCAGTGTCGGGATCCAGGCAAAGGGCGATTTCCACCCGCTCCGCCACCCGCCACAAGGCCCGCAGCACCGCCAGCTCTTGGGGCGTGAAACCGGCAAACCCGTCCACCCAGACCCGCGCCCCCTGCGCGACGCGGCTGGCCGCCAGGTGGGCGGCTACCAAAGACAACAGCTCGTCGGGGTCGGTGAAGCGCCCCGTGACGTGCTCTTCAAAGGCCCGGTAGATGACGGCCAGGTCGTGCAGCTTGGCCGCCAGCACCCGGTGGGGGCTGTCCCCCAGCAACCGGCACCGGATTTCCAGATCCTCGGGCCGGCACTGGTACGCCCGCAGCTCCTTGAGGGTGTTGGCCAGCTTGTCCACGAAGCCGGGCTGCCGGGCCGACTTGCCGAAGAGCTGCAGCCGGGACCCGTGGCGGTGGATGAGGGCCCGCAGCACCATGCGCTTGCCCAGTTCCCCCAAAAGGGGCCGCGCGCCCAAGCCCATCGCCTGCAGGACCCGGGCCGCGAGCCGCTGGAAACTCAGCACGTGGGCCCGGTGGGTGGCCGTCAGTTCCGGCCCGGCCAGCAAGGCCCGCTCCATTTGGAACGTAGCCTGCTCCGGCGTGAGGAGAATGAGGGGCGGCCCGTCGGGCCCCTGGCGCGCCTCGCGACGGATGGCGTCCAGGCAAGCAAAGGTCTTGCCGCTCCCCGCGCGCCCCAGCAGAAACCGCAACTGCGCCGCCATGGCCCCACCTCCCTCCCGCGGCCCGCTCCTCCGTCGCGCCGCGCGGCAGCGCCCCCGGGGCTGGGGTTGACCCCCGGCTGCGCCGGCTTCACGGGCCCGTGCCGTTCAGGATCCCGTTCCCCGCGGCCCCGGCGGGACCCTCCTCCACCCGGGCCGGGGAACCCCAGGCAGCGAGGTCGGCCCGGTGGCTAAAGAGGATGATCTGGCGTTCCCGCGCCGCTTGGCGCAGCGCCTCCTGGATGCGCGCCAGGCGGTCCGCGTCGCAGTGGACAAAAGGATCGTCCAGGATAAGGGGCAAGGGCACTTCCCCGCCCACAAGGTCAGCGATGGCCAGCCGCAAGGCCAGGTAAAGCTGATCTTGGGTCCCCTGGCTGAGCTGGGCCACCGAGCACAAGGCGCCGTCGGGCTCCCGCACCGCCACGGCGAAGCGGTCGTCCAGCTCCACCCGGCGGTCGGTCCCGGTAAAGCGGCGGAAGTATCCTCCCGCGGCCTCGGCCAGGCGGACGCGGTGGGTCTCCTGGTAGTCCCGGATGGCCGCGGCCAACTCCTGGTGGGCCCGGGCCAGCGCCTGGGCTTCCAGGGCCAGGGCTTCCCGGCGGCGCCGCAGCTCCCGCAGTTCCTCCTCGGCCTGGGCGATGTTGACTACCGGCGCTCCCATGAGGCGGGCCTGCTCCTCCGAGAGCCGGCGGATCCCGTCGTGGGCTGACGCTGCTTCCGCCCGCCAACGGTCCCGTTCGCCCGCCAGCGCTTGCAGGCGGGCTTCCAGGGCGGCCGGATCTCCGGCATCGTCGGGATGGGGCAGGCCGGGGTGGGCCGCGCTCCACTCTTCCAGCTGGCGCCACACCGCGGCCGCCTGGTTTTGGACGTCCAGCAGGCGCTCGTGCAAAGCCTCGGGCGATGGGACGCCTTGTGCGGACAAAACGCCCGCCCGTTCCCGCTCCAGGCCCGCCAGCTCCTCCCGGGCCGCCCGCCATGCCTCCCAGCGTTGCCGGGCCGTATCCACGTCGCCGGCGCTGGCCGCCAATATCCCTTCCAAGCGGGCCCGCAGCGCGGCGGCCCGGGCTGCCCATCCCGCGAGGGGCTCCTCCCGCTGCCGCGCGGCCAGGGCTTCGGTCCAAAACCCATCGGGCAAGGAGGCCAGCTGGTCGGCCATCTGGCCCAGGGTGGCCACCGGCCGGCCCGTCGCGGCCAGCAGGCGGGCCAGCTGCCCTCCTGCGCCGGGCAGTTCCTCGGCCGGCACATCCTCCACGGCCACCGCGTCCACGCCCGCATAGCGCCGGGCGAAATCCCGCAGCCGTTCCCGCGCCGCCTCAGCCTGCTGTTCAAGACTCATCCACCGGCGAAAGGCGCCTTCGATGTCGTCCCCAAACCGCGCCCGGGCTGGGGCAGTGGCGGTCTGGAACTCCTCCAGGGCCTGCTCGGCCCGGCGCACCTCCTCCACCAGGGCCGCTTCTTCCGCGGGATCGGGCAGCCGGGCCCGCAGCTCTGCCAAGGCCGCGGCCGCTTCGGCCCGGGCCAATAGCCGCTGGCGCAAGGCCCCCAGCTCGGCCGCGCCCTGCACGCCGGCAAACCGGGGGTCCGCCGCCAGAGCTTCCTCCACGGCGGCCAGGTCCGCCTCCGCGGCCTGCACTTGGGCCTGGAGGGCCGCCGCGGGCGCCCCCAGCCGGCGGGCCAGGGCGGCCAGCGCCGCGACGGCCAGCACCAGCGCCCCGCCGGCGCCGGCCCATCCAAAGGACCGATAGCCTAAGGCCGCCAGCCCCGCGCCCGCCAGCATCCCCAAAGCCCAGACGGCCCACTGCTGGGCCCGGGCGCGGCGGCGGGACGCCTGCAGCCGTTGGGCCAGCTCCCGCAGGCGTTCCATCCCCGCAGCCCGCTGATCCAGCAGGGCCAGCCGCGCGTTCAGCTGGTCCAGCGCGTCGGTGCCCCAAGAGGCCAAGTCGGCGAAGGCTTCCTGAAAGCGGACTTGCTCCAGGGCGTACTCCTCCTGCGGCGCCCTCCAAGCCGCGAGCCGCCGGTGGGCCTCCTCCACCGCCCGTTCCAGTCGGAGCCGATGGGCGGTGTAGTGGGCCAGGCGGTCCCGCTGGACGTCGTCGGCCGCGGCAAACACCCCGTATTCCGCCGCCAGCTCCGCCTCCAGGGCCCGCAGGCGCGCCCGCTCCGCGGCATAGGCCTGCCACTCCCGGAGCAGCTCCGCGGCCCGCTCCCGCAGGCCGGCCAGCTCCCGGACGACCCCGTCCCTGGCCGCGGCGAGGCGGGCCTCCAGCTGCTGCAGCTCCTCCAGCTGAGGGCCCACCCCCTCCGGGTCCTCCAAATCCGCCAGGTCCGGGAACTGCCGCTGCAGCCGACGTTGGCCTTCCTCCACGGCCGCGTCCAGCCGCTGGAGCCTGTCCCAAGCCCGGGCCAGCAGGCCTTGTTCCCGCACCAGCGCCAGGCGCCGGGTCAAGAGGGACCGCCAGTGGCTCCACGCGCCCAGGGCGGCTTCCGCCTCCTGCCAACGCCGCCGGGCCTCGGCTTCTGCCTGCTGCAGCCGCTCCAGCTCCCGCCCAACGGTTTCCAGGGCGTCCGCCGCCCCCCGGCTGGCCGCCACCGCCGCTTCCAGCTCGCGGATGGCCTGGTCCAGCTCCTCCAGCTGGCCGTCCTTGTGGGCGTTGCGCTCGGTGACGCCCAACTCCCGGCTGAAGCGGGTCCGCGCCCGCACCGCCGCCACCAACTGCTCCAGCGCACGGTGATACGGGGCCGCGCCCGCGCCCGACAGCAGCTGCTGCACCTGATCATCCAACTGCTGGGGCCCCGGCAGGGGCTGGCCCAACGCGAAGGTGCTCATGAACAGGTCCCGGGACGCGAGGCCAAAGGTTCCTTGGAGGAATTCCTCGTAGCGGGCCAGCCGCCGCCGCGCCGCGGGGTTGTGCTCGCCCGTGAGGAGCTCCTCCCAGCCGGAGGGGGTCATGCGGGCGATGCGGACCCGGTGGGTGTCGAAGTCCCGCCGGATGCGGTACCGGGTCCCACCGGCCACAAACTCCAGCTCCCCCGCAAACCGGGGCGGGCCGGCCCAATGCCGCCAGCGGCCGGTGCCAAAACGCTCCGGATCGGTGGTGGAGGGCAACCCAAAGAGGACCGCCGCCAACCCGGCCACCAGCGTGGACTTGCCCGCCTCGTTGGGCGCGACATACACGTTGATGCCCGGCCCCAGGGTGAGGGAAACCGACCCGCGAAACCGGCCGAACCCGTGCAGCGTCAACCGGCACCAAGCCACTCCCGTCACGGACGGTGCCCCTTTCCCGCGAAAGCCGCCACCGGGCCCGTTCCTCCGCCGCCCGACCGCGCCACCCTGTGCCCCTTCCCGGACCGTTCCATCAGCGGACTTGTCCCTCCAGCGCGGCCAGCCCGTACCGCAGGGCCCGCACGAGCACCGGCCGCTGGGCAGGCTCCGCAGCCGCCAGGGCCTCCTGCATCCGGCGCACAAATTGCCCCCGCACCGTGGGCTCGCGGGCCCACGCGTCCAGCACCGCGGCGTCCAGGGCCGCGGTCTCGTCCACGATTTCCAGGTAGTAGAAGTCGTTCTGGAAACGCTCCTGCCACAGGGCCGCCGGAAGCGGCGCCGGCGCGGCGCCCGTGAGGCGGATTTGCACCAAGGCCTCGGGATCCCGGGCCGCCTGGATGCGCTCTTCCACCGCCCCAACGTCGAGGCAAGGGGTGACATCCAGCTCCACCACCCGCACGGGCCGAGTGGCCACGGGCTCCGTGTCGACCCGGGCCGGACCCGCCGCTCCCAGGATGGCCACCGTCCAACAGCCCACGCCGGGGTCGTGAAATCCCTTGCCTTCGATGGCCCCGGGGTAGACGGCCAGCGTGGACCCGAGCCGGTGCACTTGATGACGGTGGATGTGGCCCAGGGCCACGTAGTCATAGCCGGCGGCCGCCAGCCCCTCCGACGTCAGCGGCAGGCTGCGCTCGCCTGCGTCCCAATCCAAGGAACCGTGGAAGACGGCCACATGCAAGCCGTCGGCCTCTAGGCGGGGAAACTCCCGGATGGGCGGTTGGGTGCGGGTGACGCCGCCGGTGTAAGCCAACCCGTACACGTGGACGGGCACCCCGTGCACCGTGAGGGTGGCCGCGTGGGCGGGCATGGGCTGCCGGATGAGCACTCCCGGCCAGCGGGCGCCGTGCTGCCGGTAGACCGAGTCGTGGTAGGTAATCTCGTCGTGGTTGCCAGGGACGGTGACCAAAGCGACGCCGGCTTGCACCAGCCGCTCCAAGTCGGCCAGCACCTCGTCGACGAGGGCCGGCGGCGGCCGGTGGGTTTCGAACAGATCGCCCGCGATGATGACCATGTGGATGTCGCCGCCCGCGAGGACGCGGTCCACGGCCCGGGTCAGCAGCCGATCCCGCTCCCTCTGCCATCTTTCCGCCCGGGGGCCCAGGAACTGGGGTGTCCACCCCAGGTGCAGGTCGGCCAGGTGGAGGATCCGGATCAACGGTCAGCCGCCTCCCCTTGCGGGCGCCCGGAAGGCCGCCACCGCCGGGGCCGGACCGCGCGCCCACGGTTTGCGGTCCCGCCCGATCCCGGCGGGCCGGGCTCAGTCCTCCAAGAGGTCCAACTGGCCGGCTTCCACCAAGCCCAGGACGATGCGCTCGGCCCGTTCCTCGGGCGCAATCCCTGCCGGGATGCGGATGCCATGGTCCTGGGCCAGCAGCTGCTCCAGGTGCGCCACGTACGCCTCCATCCCAGCGCCCGCCTTGGGCGCGTGAAACCCCAGCTCCAACAGGTCGGCGAGAATCTCCTCGGGCGTATTGCCCAACACCTGCGGATTGCCCCGCACCGCCACCTTCAAGGGCGTGACCTCCATTCCTCGGGATCCTTGACGGGCCCGGCGGCCCCGCCGCGGGACCGCCGGTGCGTGATCGGGACCCGGACACCGCCCGAGTCCGGCCAAGAGGCGGCCCCGGCGCCGGCACGGGCCGCCGGGGCCTGGCGCAGGCAGGGCCCCTCCGGCGGGGTTTTAGTCGGCGGCCTTGCCCGCGGGCTGGGCGGCCCCGGCTTCCCGGATCAACTGGGCGAAAAGGGCGGCCACCACCTCGCGGGCCTCTTGCACCGCCCGCACCAGCTCCCGGTCGCCAAAACCGTCCACCAGCATCTTGTGCAGATAAATGTCGATCTCTTCCAAGGCCATGTCCCGCAGGTCTGCCAGTTCGACCCCGGGCTTGTAGCGGTTTTGGTCCAGCACCCACACCGCGATGGAGGTCACCCGGTGCAGGGCCTTCTCCTCGTAGGGGTCTTCGGTATTGCGGCGGCGCTCATCGAGGGCGCCCACGACGCGCGCCCGCAGTTCGGCGTAATCCATCCCCGGTTCACCCCTTGGGTTCGACCATGCTCAGCGGGTCGAGGATTTGGTCCAGTTCGTCTTCGGGCAGCACTTGCTGCTCCCGGGCCACTTCCCGCACGGTGCGGCCGGTTTCGTACGCGGTCTTGGCAATGGCCGCCGCCCGGTCGTAACCGATGCGGGTGGCCAGGGGCGTCACCAGCGCGAGGCTGCCCTCGATGAGGGCGCGGCAACGCTCCTCGTCGGCCTTGAGGCCGTCGATGGCCTTTTCTGCGAAGGCCCGGGCGGACGCAGCCGTCAGGCGGGCCGACTGCAGCAAGTTGTAGCCCATCATGGGCAGCATGGTGTTGAGCTCCAGCACGCCCCATTGCCCGCCGATGTTGATGGCCACGTCGTTGCCGGCCACCTGGGCCGCGGCCTGGATGACCACCTCGGGAATGACCGGGTTGACCTTGCCCGGCATGATGGACGAGCCGGGCTGCAGATCGGGCAGTTTGAGCTCGCCGATGCCGCAGCGGGGCCCCGAGGCCAGCCAGCGGATATCGTTGGCGATCTTCATCAGGCTGGTCATGACCGTGCGCAGGGCACCGCTCATAAACACCATCTTGTCCTGAGCGCCCTGGGCTTCGAAGTGGTTCTTGGCCTCCACAAACTCAAGGCCGGTGCGCTCCCGCAGGTAGGCGATGGCGCGGCCCGCGAACTCGGGGTGGGTGTTGATCCCCGTCCCCACCGCGGTACCGCCGAGGGCCAGCTCCAGCATGCCGGCCCGGGCCGCCTTCACCCGCTCGATGCCCAACTCCACCTGGCGCGCGTACCCAGAAAACTCCTGGCCCAGGCGGATGGGCGTCGCGTCGGCTAGGTGGGTGCGGCCGATCTTGAGGATAGACCAGAACTCCTCGGCCTTGCGGGCCAACGACCGGTGCAGCTGCTCCAGGGCCGGCAGGACCTCCCGGTCCACCACCTCCATCACGCCCACATGCAGGGCCGTCGGGATGACGTCGTTGCTGGACTGCCCCTTGTTCACGTGGTCATTGGGGTGGACGGGATCCTTTGTCCCGATTTGGCCGCCCAGGATCTCGATGGCCCGGTTGGCGATGACCTCGTTCGCGTTCATGTTGGTGGACGTGCCGGACCCGGTCTGGAACACATCCACCGGGAAGTGCTGGTCCCAACGGCCTTCGATGACCTCGTCGGCCGCCTGCATGATCGCATCCGCCAAGCGCCGGTCCAAGAGTCCCAAGTCCGCATTGGCCCGGGCCGCCGCCCACTTGATCAGCCCCAGCGCCCGGATGAACTCCCGGGGCATGCGCAGGCCGCTGATTTGGAAGTTGTCCACCGCCCGCTGCGTCTGGGCCCCGTAGTAGGCGTCCTTGGGAACCCGCACCTCGCCCATGGAATCCGATTCAATTCTCACCGGCACACTGGCCACCTCCACAAAAGCCACTGACGTGGGTTGTGCGACTGGACGTCCCTGTCCAACAGTTCCTATTTCGCCTTGGCTGTGGGCCATCCTGCCCGCACGGCCGGGACCCGCGGCGAGCCCGTCACGTCACCCGCCACGCCTTGTACCGCCGTCCGCCGCCCAGGCGCCGGGCCAGTTCGATGAGCCATTGGATGTGTCCCCGCTGGCTGGCAAACTCGTGGTCCGTCCTGTAGCGATAATGGATGGTGATGGTGTAGCCTGCCGGCGTGTCCCGGGATTCGAAGCGGTAGTGGTGGTGCTCCAGCAGCTCCTCCAGATGGGCCGCGGCCACCAGCTCCGCCGGCTCGAAATGGACTGTGATCTCGCCTTCCTCCTCCCGGGCCGGCGCTTCTGCGAACCGCTGGCTGTCCAGCTCCTCCCGGTGTTCGGTGAGGATCTCCGCCGCCCGCAGCAAGAGGTCTACCGTCTCATCGGGGATGGCGTCAGGATCGGGAAACGCCTCCAGCAGCCACTCGTCGCGAATCTGAAAGGCGTCCAGCTCCGGATCGAAGTAGAAGGGCATACTGCGCCATGTGCCCGTCAGCTCCACCAGCTGCCGGTAATGCGTCCCCGTCAGGTGCTGCTCCAGCAGGCGCTGCACCCGCGCATCCACAAAAGGGCCCTCCCCCTCCCGGTCTCCACAACGAAACCCATCTTAGTGTAGCCCGCGCGAGCGGGCCATGTCGAGGGGCGCCGGGGACGCCCCCCCGGCCCGGCCGCCCCTCCGGGGCCCGGACCCAATTTCCGCTGGGATCTATCTGAACAATCAGCTATAATGACGGGGTGGAGATGTTGCACCGGCGGCGCGGCGGGGCGTTGCCCTGGCGCGCTGCACAGGGGGAGGCTGTTTTTTGAGCGTACACGTTTTATTGGATTCGGTCTTTTTCGCCGCATCCCTTCCGGTGGCGGACCAGCAGCGGGTGTTGCTGGTGCCGCCCAACAAGGGATTGCACGTGGGCGATACCGTGTTTCTCCGCAATGCCGAAGGCGAGCTGACCTGGGTGGCGGACGTGCTGGCCGTGGGCGAAATCGACGGGCCGGAGGCCTGGAACAGCGAGGAGTCGCCGCCCCGCCAGCGCCACGCGCTCCTGGGCTACTTGGCCCGGATCCATCCCGGGGTGCTGCCCCGGGGCACGTCGCGGCTGTCGGCCCGCTGGGTCACCCTCAACCGCCGCACCTTGCCGGGCACGCTGCCCTGGTGGGATTCGGGGCTCCTCATCTACCATTCCACCCTGCGGCTCATCGAGGGCATTTTGTCGCCGGCCGACGCGCAGAAGGCGCTGGAGCTGGGCTACCTCAATCGCCATCCCAGCGGCCACTGGGTCATCCCCCACGGCGAGGCCCGCAAGCGCATTCTCGTGCATGTCCTCGGCGTCGAGCTGATCTGCGGCCTGTGCGGCGGTCCCATCGCCGCCCTGGAGGAAGCGACCCAAGACCACATCATTCCCGTCAGCCAGGGCGGTCCCGATGCCCTGGCCAACGTGCAGCTGGCCCACCGCTCGTGCAACGAGCTGAAGGGCAACGCGCTGCCGGAACAGTACCCGCCCTTCTTCCCCCGGCCGGGGGATGAGGCGGCCGGGTGGTACGACCGGGCCAGCCGCAGGGCCCGCAACGGCCGCAACGGGCGGGGCCGCTACGGCCGCCAGCGGGGCGCCGTCCCGCCGGCTGCGGCCTTCCAGGCCCAACCCAGGGACGTGCCGGTGCCCATGCCCAGCGGGGCCGCCAAGGCGCCCGGCCCCGCCAGCAAGCCGGAGCGGGCCGTTGCGCCCGCGCCACCTGAGGCAACGGCGCCCGCGCCCCCGGCGGCGGGGCCGGCCGCCGCAACGCCGGACACGGCCGCCGCGCCCGCGGAACCGGCTGTAGCCGCCGCCAAGCCGCCGGAGCCGCCGCGCCCAGACGCAGCGGCGGCCCCCAAGGCCCCAGAAGCCCAGCCCGAAGGCGGGGCCCCCGGGCATGGGCCTCAGGAAGGAGCAGCGGAAGATCCTGTATGGCTCGCGGCGGTGCAGGCCGCCACGCTGGGCCAGCTGCAAGCCCTGTCCCGGGAAGCCCACTGGGCGGCCCGCACGGCCAGCCTGCGCACCCTGGAGCAGCTGCCCCGGGCCCGGGCCAGCGCCGCCCGGAGCCAGGGAACGCTGCTGGCGGAGGCGAGCGGCCCCAAGGGCCATTTCCGCCTGCTGGAGTGGGAGGGCGAGCACGTGCTGGTGGAGGAGCGGGGCCGCCGGCAAACGCTGTACTTGGTCAAGATGGTGCACGCCGTCTCACCCCGGGCCTACGCCTGGTACTTGAGCCGGTTTGGCCGGACGAGCCCCCTGGCGGTGGCCCTGGCCCTGTTGCCCTTGTGGCAAAAGGGGACCACCGATGAGCACGGGCGGCTGCAGGTTTCCAAGAGCGGCCACCAGTTCGTCATCGCCGTCGAGGATGACCGGATCATCGACTGCGGCGAGGAGCTGGCCCTGGCCGCTTCGTGACGGGAAAGCCGGGGGCGATGGCTAGGGCAGGACCCCGACGGCCCGGTGTGGAATGACGAATAGAAGTGCATCCGCCGCGAAGGTGAGGTTGCGCGATGAGCAGTGTGAGAACGGCCACCAGCCCCATGGGCCGGCCGCTGGCCCGGGATTTTTGGGCCTTGACGAAACCCCGCATCATGGCATTGATCCTGACCACGGGGTTCATGACGATCCTGCTGGCAGCCGACGGGCTGCCGCCCTTCCCGCTGTTGTTGGCAGCAGTGCTGGGGACGGCCCTGGCGTCGGCCTCGGCCAACACCCTCAACATGTACTTTGACCGGGACATCGACGCGATCATGACCCGGACGCGGTCCCGGCCGCTGCCGGCCGGACGGGTCGAGCCCGCCCACGCCTTTGTGTTCGGCGTGGTGCTGGGCATCGCATCCTTTGTCCTCCTGTCCACCGCGGTCAACCTGCTCAGCGCCGTCCTGGCCGTGGCAGGGATCCTGTTTTACGTCCTCGTGTACACCCTGGGGCTCAAGCGCCGTACGCCGCAAAATATCGTCATCGGCGGCGCTGCCGGCGCCGTGCCGCCCCTCATCGGCTGGGCCGCGGTGACGGGCACCGTCGAGTGGCCCGCGATCCTGCTGTTTGCCATCATCTTCCTCTGGACGCCACCCCACTTCTGGGCGCTGGCGCTGCTCAAGAACGAGGACTACGTCCGCGCCGGCGTGCCCATGATGCCCGTGGTGCGGGGAGAAGAGGAAACCCGCCGCCAGATCTTCCTGTATACGCTGCTGCTGCTGCCCCCGACCGTGGGCCTGTACCTGACGGGCACC
>DATGPV010000030.1:0-33435 GCA_035304545.1 Limnochordales bacterium
CTTGCCGGCCAGGTCGCTGTAGCGCATTGCCAGCCCCCCGCGCTACAATGTATGCCCTACAAGGCCAGGTCAATCCCGACGGCCACCTCCGCCGGCCAGGCCCAGCCCACATCGAGCCGGCCCTGGTCGTGGTCGCCCCACCGCAGCCACACCTGGCCCCGATCCGGCAGCCGGCGGGCGACGCGCAGGTACAACCAGTCCCGCACCGGCAAGCCACCGGCCGGGTCCCAACGCTGCTTGTACACCACCGTCAGCTCCCACAGGGGATGGCCCGTGTGGACCCACTGCAGCCGCCAGCCGGCCAAGGCGGTGTCGGCCGCGACCCGCAGGTGCCAGTCCGGTGCCCGCCACTGCACCCGCGGGCGCCAGCGGACCCCGGCGCCCCCGGCCTCCATCTCCACCGACAGGTCCAGCCGCCGGGCCGGATCCCTTAGGCCGGCCTCCCATCCCAGGATGGTGCCTTCTCCCTCCCGCCACCGCCAGGCCCCGCCCAGATGCCACGCCCATTGCCGCCGGGGCGCCGCGCTGTAGCGGACTTCCACCTCCCGCGACGGCGCGTACCGGCCATCGAGGGGCTCCGCGACATGCCCGTAGACGCTGAGCAGGCGGCTGGTCTGGAGACGGAACTGCCAGCGGCCCTCCATGGCCGCCCGGCCCCGCAGGAAGGGGTAATCGTCGGCCACCAGGGAGCGAAAGCCCGGGGACGTGCCGTGCAAGGCCAGCCAGTAGCGGTGGCGCCCCCGTGAGGCCTCCAGGCGGGCAAAGGCGGCACCTTCGGCTACGGATGCAAAGGCGACGGGGCCCGCCAGCGCCGCGACCTCAAGGCCCTGCTGCCACGCCCCGCCCCAGCGCAGCCGCGCCCCGGGCGAGAGGTCCAGAGCGCCGTCGAGGACATAAAAGTGGTGCCGCAGCTGGGTCGTCCCGTAGCCGACCCACGTCAAGCGGGGCCACGGGGCCGGGCCGGCCAGCTGGCCCACCAGCAGGGGACCCGCCTGCCGGCGCAGGGGCACCGCCTCCACGAACTGCACGAGCCCCGACCACCGGCCCAGCCACTGGACACCCCCCGCCCAGGCACCGGGAGACCAGGCGCTATAATGCACCAGACGGAAGGGTTCGGTGGAAGAGCGGTGATGGTCGTTGTGGACGAGATAGCCGCGGAAGGGGCCCGCCGCCAAGTGCAGCCCACCGGCCCAGGCCGACGTGCTGTCGCCGGGAAACGTGCGCTGGCGAAGGGCCAGCTCGCCTGCGACGCCGCCCCACAAAGGGCCACCGGGGCCGGCAAAGGGCACCCGCAGCCCTTGGTCCAGCACAAAGCCGCCGGGCGCCTCCACGGGCGCCACCACTTCCGCCCAATACGACAATGCCGCGGCTGGCATCGCCCCCGCCTGCAGCCAAACCGGCAACAGCACCGCGAGGCCCGCGACGGCTCGGAATCCCTTCTTGAACCTAGGTGGAAATCTGTGGGAAAGCCTCGTAGGAAACGGGAGGCAAAACCGGTGCCGCGCGCCGGGCCGCCGGTGCTGGATCCGCCGGCGAAGGCCCGGGGGCCGGCGGAGCCGGCCGAGGCGCACCCGCGACCCCAGCCTCGGCCGCCGGACAAGGCCGCCCGGGGCCAACACGCGCGCACGCCGACCCACGCCCTCATCATCCCTTCCTCACCCCGGGCATGGTCGGCACGCGTATCGTAGCAGTCTGCGCCAGCCCGTGTCAACGGGCCGGGCGGGCTTTAAGCGCCCGTGGAGCCAAAGCCGCCCGCCCCCCGCTCGGACGCGGCCAAGTCGTCCACCTCTTGCCACACGACCCGGGCCACGGGCACCACCACCAGCTGTGCGATGCGGTCGCCGGGCTGGATGGTAAAGGAATCGGCGCCCGCGTTGTAAAGGGCGCACATGATCTCGCCCCGGTAGTCGCTGTCGATGACGCCCACCCCGTTGGCCAGCTGGATCCCGTGCTTGGACGCCAGGCCGCTGCGGGCAAACACCAGGGCCACCCAGTGGGCCGACGGCAAAGCGATGGCGATCCCGGTGGGGATGAGGCGGCGCTGGCCAGGCGCCAGCTGGACGGGTTCCGCCACGCACGCCCGCAGGTCCAGGCCGGCCGACCCCGGCGTGGCATAAGCGGGCAGCGGCCAGCGCCGGGCCAGGTCGGACACCCGGCGCACGGCCACCTGCAGGGGGCGGGCGGCGGTATCGGTTTCCCTCAGCTCGCCCATCTTACCCCACCGCCTCCGCCCAAGGCTCCTGCCGCAGGGCCGCCGGGATCGCGCCCAGGCCCACCACTGTCAGGCGTTCGGGGGGCAACAGCTCCGCAGCCAGGCGCCGCACGTCCTCCAAGGTCACCCCGTCGATCTTGCGCATCAATTGCCGCGGGCTCAGGTAAGGCTGGCCGTCCAGCAGGCTGCGGCCCAGCCGGCTCATGCGCGCCGCAGTGTTTTCCAAGCTCAAGATGAGGGATCCCTTCGTCTGCTGCTTGGCCCGCTCCAGCTCCTCCGCAGTGATCTCCCCCCGGTGCACGGCCGCGAGCTCCGCGCGGATCAGTTCCAGCACATCCGGCGCTTTGTCGGGGCTGGTGCCGGCGTACACCCCCAGCACGCCCGTGTCCCGGTAGCCGGAGTGGTAGGAGTAAGTGGAGTAGACGAGGCCGCGGTTTTCCCGCAGCTCCTGAAAGAGGCGGGAACTCATGCCGCCCCCTAGCAGCGTATCCAAAAGGTGCAGGGCGAACCGCTGCGGGTGGCTGCGGGGCAAGGCCGGCACGCCCACGCACAGGTGCACCTGCTCGATGTCCTTGTCCACCATCAAATAGGCGGGGCGGTACGCGAAGGGCACCGGACCCCGCCCCGCGCCGGGGCCGGCGGGCCCGTCAAACAGCTGCTGCACCAGATCCACCAGGGCGTCGTGATGCACGCTGCCGGCCGCCGCGATAACCAAGTCGGCCGGGGTGTAATGGGCCTGCACAAACCGCACCAGGTCAGCCCGGGTACAGCCGGCCACCGTCCGCTGGGTGCCCAGCACCGGGCGGCCCAGCGGATGGGCGCCAAAGAGGGCCTTCTCGAACAGGTCGTGCACCAGATCTTCCGGGGTGTCCTCCACCAGGCGGATCTCCTCGAGGATGACTTCCCGCTCCCGCACCAGGTCCTCCGGGCGGAAAGCCGGCTCCAGCAGCATGTCCGCCAAAATGTCCAAGGCCAAGGGCAGGTGCTCGTCCAGCACCCGGGCGTAGTAGCACGTCGTCTCCTTGGTGGTGAAGGCGTTAAGCTGCCCGCCGGTGGCGTCGATGGCCTCGGCAATGTCCCGCGCCGTACGGCGGCGGGTGCCTTTAAACAACATGTGCTCCACAAAATGGGCGATGCCGTTCTGCTCGGGCGCTTCGTCCCGGGAACCCACCCCCACCCACACGCCGACGGCCACCGAACGGACGCCGGGCACCCGCTCGGTGATCACACGCATCCCGTTGGGCAATACCGCCTTCTTGGGCAAAGCCGCTGTCCCCCTCCCGCTGTCTGCAGGCCCATTATACCGGCCCGTGAGAAGGGCTGCAAACCGGCCCTCAGCGCCCCGATCCCCCGCATCCGGACAGGCCCCACCCGTTGCCGCCGCTGCCGGGCTTTGCCCCTTTCACCGGATATTGTCGGCAGGATCCCCCGACGCCCGCAGGGAAACCGTCGGGCGAGCCATCATCGCTTTGCGCGATATCTGCGGAGGCGCGGCATGACGGTCCAAACTATCCTCTTCCTCATATTGTCTCTGCTGGTGGCGTGGGGCCCCTTCGCCAGCGGTCCCCAAGACGACCCCGCCGATCCGGCCGCGGACCTGCCTGCGGCCATTCTCGCCACGGTGGAAGGACAAGACGTGGCGCTGTACCGCTCGCCCCAAGAGCGGCATCCGGTGGCTCACTTGCGCCAGGGCGATCCCCTCACGGTGCTGGCCCGGGAGGCAGGCTGGTACCGGGTGCGCACCGCCGACGGACAGGAGGGCTACGTTCAGGATTATCTGGTGCGGGCCGTGGGGCCCGGCCGCATCCCGGACGACCTCATGGTCCTGGGCTATTACATGCAGGACACCCGCCGCCCCGCGTGGCCGGCCTTGCAGGGCAACACCGACGTCATCACGGCCATCGCCCCGTGGGCATGGGGACTGGACCCCCAGGGACAACTGCGCCCGGTCTACACCAGCGAAACCCATCTCGCCGACGTCCTAGCCTTTGCCGGCCGCCGGGGCGTGGAAACCCACGCCTTGATCCACAACTTCAATCCGGATCTGGGCGCCTTTGACGCGCGGATCGTGGAGGCGCTGCTCACCGACCCGGCCGTGCAGCGCCGAGCCATTCAAAACATCGTCGACGTGGTGGAACGCTGGGGCATGACCGGCGTCCACATTGACCTGGAAAACGTGCCCCGGGCCCACCGGGACGCCCTCACGGCCTTTATGGCCGCGCTGGCGGCCGAAGCCCGCCCCCGGGGCCTTAAGGTGAGCATGGCGGTGCCCGCGGTGACCCACCGCACTGTCCGCGAGCCGTGGACGGCCGCCTACGACTACGCCGGCCTCGCTCCCCACGTAGACTTCCTCATGATCATGGCCTACGACCAGCATTGGCGGGGCAGCGATCCGGGGCCCGTAGCGGCCTTAGATTGGGTGCGGGAAGTGGTGGAATACGCGCTGGACCCCGCGGGGGGCGCGGTGCCCCCGGACAAGCTGGTGCTGGGCATCCCCGCTTACGGGTACGATTGGCCCGCGGGCACCCGCTGGGCCGACGCCGTCGCCCATGCCGACGCCATGCGCCGGCTGGCGGCGGCTCAGGCCCGGGATCCGGCCGTGCGGCTAGAGTGGCATGCCCGCTTCCAGGTGCCCACCTTCCGCTACGACGGCCGGGAGGTGTGGTTTGAGAACCACCAGAGCATCGGCCACAAGCTGCTGCTGGCCCTGGAGTACGAGCTGGCGGGTGTGGCCTTGTGGCGGCTGGGTCAAGAAGACCCCGACACCTGGGACCTCATGCGCCGGGCCCTGCTCTAGCGCCCAACCCAGTTCCAGGCCCCTGCCCTGATCCAGGGTCCGGTCCCGTTCGGGGGGCCGCCCCTGCTCCAGGGTCCGGCCCGGTTCCGGGGCCCTGCCCCGGAGACAGGCCTAGCCTTGCTTAGGGCCCGGGCGGGCCGGGGCCCCCGCCCGGGACATCGACGTTGGAGCCTGCCGCCGCCAGCAGCTGCCCCACGGGCACCACCTGCCAGCCATCGGCCAGCAACGCATCGAGGATGACCGGCAGCGCGGCCGCCGTCGGGGCGGTGGGATGCATGAGGACGATGGCGCCCGGCTGCACCCGGGACAGCACCCGCTGGACAATGGTTTCGGGCGGCGGACGCCGCCAGTCCACCGTATCCACCGTCCACATGATGGTCCAGTGGCCCATGGCCGCGGCGATCCGGGCGACGCGGCCGTCCACTTCGCCGTAGGGCGGCGCAAAGAGCCTGGTGCGCACCCCGGCGATCTCCTCCAGCACCGCCTGTCCCCGCCCGATCATCTGGGCCAGCTCCTCATCGGCCAGAGCCAGGGGGTGATCGTGACGGTAGCCGTGGTTGCCCAACTCATGGCCGCGGGCCACCAACTCCCGGACCAGGTCGGGCCGGCGCTGGGCCCACCGACCCGTGGGAAAGAAGGTGACCCGCACGTCCCGCTGGGCCAGGGCCGCGAGCATTGCGGGCAAGTGCTCGTCGCCCCAGTCCACGTTGACGCCGAAGCTGACGACCCGCTGGGCCACGGGCACCGCGTACACGGGTTTGCGGGGATCCAGCCCCGCGGAAGCGGGCAATGCCCCAAACCCCGCAGCCGCAGGCCCCGCTGGCGGCACGAGCCCCGATCCCGCCACCGCCCAACATCCGATGATGGCCGCGGCCAGCCCTAACCCGGCCCAGCGCCGCCAGCGCCCCACCGCCGCCGCGTAGAACCTGACGGCACGGGGGCGGAAGAGCCGCCTTGCGAACCTTGCCACCCGATTCCCCTCCGGCACACCCTATGCGTCCCGGCGGCGGGGGTATGCGGCGTCCGTCATTCCCGTCCCCACCGGTCCAGCCAGTGCAGGGGCGGCACCCGCTCGATGACGTCGCTCAAGGACCGCTGTTCCGCCAGCACGTGCACCGCCAGCAGCACCGCGAGAAGAGCTGCCCGCGCCAGGGGCGACAAAGCCGCGGCCGCCGCAACGCCGGCCACCCCACCCAAGAGGTTCGCGCCGGTGTCACCCAGCATGGCCCGGGCCTGCAGGTCGTAGGGCAGGTACACGGCCACGGCCGCGAGGAGGGGCGCCACGTAGGGCCAGCCTGGATGGCCCGGGGCCGCGATCCAGAAGAGCCCTATGGCCCCAAAAAAGCCTTTGACCGCCCGCCCCGGGCGCACGTCCAGCAAGTTCACGGCGTTGGCCAAAAGCGGGATGAGGAGGGCGTTGGCGATCAAGTCCACTAGTGTCTCGGCCAGCAGCGATCCCGCCGCCAAGCCGACGATCCCGCCAAAAAGGGCTTTGAGGGCCCCGGTGGTCACCCGGCCGGACAACAGGCGCCGCCAGTGCCCGCCAAGGCCGGTGGCCGTGCGGTCGCCAAAGACGTCGTCGGCCAGGCCCACCAAGGCCATACCCGCCGTGACCACGAACAAAGACACCAGCACCGGGTCGGGCGGACCTCCGCCGAGCCCCGCTTCTCCCCGGGGCAGGCCGCGCCAGGCCCCTGCGGCCACCAAGGCCAAGAGACTGGCGCCGTAAATCAAGGCCAGGGCGGTGCCGGCCGCCGCGGGCACCGGCTGGCCCCGGAAGTTGGACCGCACCAACCCGGCCCCCTCGATGAGGGGCAAGAACCTGGGCAGGAGCACCCACGCCGCCCCGGCGGCCGCCACCGTCACCAGCACCGCCAATCCCGCCACCGCCCCCTCACCGGCGTCCCGCCGGACGGCCCACCCGCCGGGCCAGGGCACCGGCCACGTGCCACAACTGGCGGCCCCGGTGCCAAAAGCCTGCCATGTCGCGGCCCGTCTCCCGGTGCTCCATGGCCACCGGCACCTCCACCACGCGAAAGCCGGCGCGGGCCGCGTCGATGGTCAGGCCCACCTCCACGCCGAACCCGCCGGCCAGGCCTGGCAGCGCGGCCAGCACCTCTCGGCGCACGGCCCGCTGGCCCGACAAGGGGGCGGCCAGGGACAGGCCCGTTAGCCACCGGATGCCTGCCCCGGCCAAGGCCTTCACCAGCCCAAAGCCCCCTGGCCCTCGGGCCGGCGGCAGCCGGCCGATAACCATGTCGGCCTCGCCCGCCAGGATGGGCGATAGCAGCCGTCCTGCTTCCCTGGCCGACGGGCCCAGGTCGGCGTCCAAGAGGAGGAGCACCTGGCCCGCGGCTGCGGCGACGCCCGCCGCCAGCGCGGCGCCTTTGCCCCGGTTGCGGCCCAACTGCACCACCCGGCAGCCCAGCCCGCGGGCCAGCGCGGCCGTCTCGTCGGTAGAGCCGTCGTCCACCACCACCACCTCGTGGATACCGGGGACTGCCCGCAAGGCGGCCACCGTGGCCGGAAGGATTGCCGCTTCGTTGTAGGCGGGGATGATGGCCGAAACCAAGGTAGGGGCGTTCACCGCTGCAGCCGCTCCCGCAGCAGCGCTTCGGCGTCGGCCGGCAGCTCCCCGGTGCGCAGCCGCTCCACCAGGGCCAGCAGCCCCAGGGGGGTGTCCACCGCGGCCACCACGTCCCCGGCCTCGGCCGCGGCGGCCGCCGCGGGGTGCGGGTCCGGCAGGGCCCCGGGCACCGCCACCACCGCGCCGCGGGGTACGGCCACCGGCGGGCCGTCCCCATCCCCCGCCTCCGCGGGCCAGAAGACGACCGCCACCGCCTCCGGGTCAGCGGCTGCGGCCGCGGGCGCCTCCTCCCGCACCTGCGCCCGGGCCCCGGCCTGGGCCAGCACCCGCTGCAGCCGCTGGGCCGCGGCCCCATGCCCCGGGGGCACGTACACGTCCACGGGGACCCCGGCCAACGTGCCGGACACCACCGCGCCCAGCACCAGATCGGCAAAGTCCCGCTCCCGGGCCAGCCGCTCCTCCAGGGCGGCGGCGGCCTCCAAGAGGGCGCGGTTTTCGGCCCGCAGCCCCTCCAGGCGCGCTTCCAGGCGCTGGGCCAGCCGCTGCTGTTCGTTTTCCAGGGCTCCCCCCTGGGCCAGTTGGGTGCCGATGAGCATGCCAACGCCCAAGGCCAAGAACACCCCGATGAGGGAAGCCAAATGATAGCGGATGTCCACCAGCAGCCCCATCACCACCCCAGCCAAATCCGGGCCTGCAGCCACACCAAGCGCACCAAGTCCCGCAAAGAGGGCCCCAAGGCGACGACGATGCCGGCGGGCACCAGGGCCGCCAAGGCGATCTGCACCGGGTAGTGGGGCCGGGGACGCCCCCGGTACAGCTGGCTCACGCCGCGCGCGTCCACCAGGCGGGCCCCCACCTTGAGGCGCACCAGAAAGGTGGAGGCCATGCCCGCGCGCCCTTTCTCCAAGAAGTCGATGAGGTTGGAGTGGGTGCCCACGGCCACAATCAGGTCCGCACCGCCCTCGTAGGCCACCAGCAGGGCCAAGTCCTCGCTGGTGCCCGGGGCGGCCAGGACGTGGGCGGACCGGCCCAGGGCCTGCACCCGGGCCAACCCGGGCGCGCGGCCATCCCGGTAGCCGTGGACGATGATTTCCCGCGCCACCCGTAAGGAGGCGTCGGACACGCTGTCCATGTCGCCGATGATGATGTCGGGCGGCCAGCCGGCTTCCCGCAGGGCGTCGGCGCCGCCGTCGACGCCGATGAGAACGGGCTTCATTTCGTGGATATAGGAGGCCAGGGCGGCCAGGTCGGCCCGGTAGTTGTGGCCCCGCACCACCACCAGGGCGTGGCGGCCCCCAAGGTCTACCTGCAGCGGCGGCAAGGACAGCGGCTCCACGACAAAGGCCTTTTCCCGCCGGGCGTATTCCAGCGTGTTGTCGATGAAGCGCTCCACCTCGGCGGGCAAGTTGGTGCGGGCCGCTTCCAGGCGCTGGGCCACCAACTGGGGCGTGAGCCACGTCCCCGCCGCCAGGGGCTCTTGGCCCCGGCACACGCGGCCGGCCTCGTCGATGGCCAGCTCGTCGCCATCCCGCACCCGCCGCGCCAGGGCCCGGGGCGCGTCCAGGAGCGGCACGCCCGCCGCCAGGAGCAGCGACGGCCCCAGGTTGGGGTAGCGGCCAGTGATGGACGGGGCCAGGTTGATCACGGCCCGCACCCGGGCCTGGCGCAAGCCGTCGGCCGCCACTTCGTCCAAATCGGGATGGTCGATGACCGCGATGTCGCCGGCCCGCAGCCGGCGGATGAGGGCCTTGGTGCGGGGGCCCACCCGCGCTGTGCCGCGTATCACGCGGTTAGTGTGCCCCCGGCCGACGCGCCTGACCCGCCGTCCGCCCTGGGGTCGGGCCGCTCAGCTGACCTGCACGTCCAGCCGGACCTGATCGGCCAAGCGCGCGATGAAGGAGGAGTTGGAGGGCTTGCCCTTGCACGCATCCATGGAGTAACCGAAGACCCGCTGGATCTCCTCCAGGTTGCCCCGGGTCATGGTGACCTCGATGGCGTTCCGGATGGCCCGCTCCACCCGCTGGGGCGAGCTGCCGTGCCGGCGGGCGATGGTGGGATACAGGAACTTGGTCACGCCGTTGAGCATGCCCATGTCCTGCACCACGATGCTGATGGCATCCCGCAAGTACTGGTACCCCTTGAAGTGGGGCGGTACGCCCAGCTCCGCGAGGCGCCGGGTGATCTCCTGCAGCACCGCCTGCTGAAACGCGTCCCGGCTCCGCCCGCTGACCCCGTCGGGCTCCACCAGCTGCCGCACCCGCTCCAGCAGCGTCTTGGCGTCAAAAGGCTTGATGACGCAGTAGTCGGCACCCAGGTTCAAGGCCTTGCTCAGCAGGTGCTCGTGGGCGGCCACGGTGGTCAGCACCACCCGAGGGCGGGGCGTGGGCGGATCTTTGGCCAAGCGTTCCAGCACACCAAAACCGTCCAAGACCGGAAGGAAAAGCTCCAGCACCACGGCATGCGGCGCGTGCTCGCGGATGTGCCGGTACCCCAGTGCACCGTCGTGGGCCACCGCCACTACGTCGATGTCCCCGGCGAGGCGGGCTTCGTCTTGGATGCGCTGGCAAAAGCTGGTGTTGGAATCGACAACAACCAAGCGCACCATGGCAAAATTTTAGTTTCGCCTGACAGCGGCCGATTCCTCCCCGGCGGGCGGCGATTCCGGCACGATGCCGGCCTCGTAAGCCATCCACTCGGCCAGGATGCCGTAGCCCCGGGCGGGATCGTTGACAAAGACGTGGGTGACCGCGCCCACCAGCCGGCCGTCCTGCAGGATGGGACTGCCGCTCATCCCCTGCACGATGCCCCGGGACAAGGCCAAAAGGCGCGGATCGGTAATTTCCAGCACCAGCCCCCGCCCGTCGGCCCGCCGGTGGGGGTGCACCTGGACGATGCGAATGTCAAAGGCCTCCACCTGCCGGCCTTCCACCACCGTCAGCATCTGCGCGGGCCCGGGCCGCACTTCGTGGGCCAAGGCCACCGGCACCGGCTCCTGGTGCAGTCCGTGGCGGGGCAGCCGGTGGAGCCGGCCGTAGATGCCGTAGGGACTGTTCTTCTCGATGGTGCCCATCTCGCCCACCCGGCTCTCAAACACTCCGATCTTTTCCCCCGGGTAGCCGCGCGCGCCGGGCTGGATGCCCCGGATGACGGCTTCCACGATGCGGCCTTCGTTGACGGCCAACCGGTTGTTGAAGCCGTCGGTGATCATGTGGCCCAAGCCCGCAAAACGCATGTGAACGGGATCGTAGAAGGTCAGGGTGCCCACGCCCGCCGCGGGGCTCTCCAGCCGCAGGCCCAGCCGGTAGCGGACGGTCCGCTGGCCCCCTTCCCGCACCTCGATGGGGACCGGAACGATGGTGCGGGTCAGGCGGACGCCGTTGCGCGCCACCGTCACCTCCAGGGGTGCGCCGTGCCGCCCGTAGCGCTCCACCAGCTCGTGAACTTGGTCCACGCTGTAAAGAGGCACCCCTGCCAACTCCAGCAAGAGGTCCCCGGGCCGCAAGCCCGCCTCACGGGCGGGAAACCGGGCCACACCGTCGGTGTCCACCAGTTGCATCGTTTGGGCGATGACCAGCCCGTGGGCGCTGACCATGACCCCGATGGCCTGGCCGCCGGGCACCACCGCCAGGCGGGGCACCACGCTCACCCGCACGCTGCGCAGGGGCACCAAGCCCAGGAGGCGTACCTGCACCTGGGCATCGCCCATCTGGGCGGCGCGGATGGTGGGCACGCCGGTATCGGCCTGCACCAGCCAGCCGCTGGCGGACACGTCCACCAGCGTCATGAAACGGCCCAACGGGACGGCAAACTCCTGCCCCGGCAAAAGGCGCACCTGGGCTGGCACCCGCAGGGCCGCCCGCACTTGCCATGAAAGGCCGAGGGCAACCAGGACGGCCAAGAAGGCCGCAAGACGGCGAAAGGACGGTCTAAGCCACGGCACGGGCCGGTCACGCTCCCCAGGCAAACCAGCGGCATCCGCCGCTGCTTCCTAGGGTGCCCGGCCGGCCCCGGCCGATGAAACCAGAACGCTGGAATGGACCGATTTAGCTGGCGGCGCTGGGTTTTTGGGCCATGCGCAACAGCTCGCGGGCGTTTTCCACCGTATGCTCGGTCAGCACCCCCGCCAGCATCCGGGCGATCTCCTCCACCCGCCGCTGGCCCGCCAGCGGTTCCACATGGACCGTGGTGCGGCCACCGGTGACGGCTTTGTGGATGTGCAGGTGATGATCGGCCACCGTGGCGATCTGGGCCAGGTGGGTGACGCAGATGACTTGCCGCTCCCCGGCCACCGCCCGCAGACGCTGGGCCACCCCTTGGGCCGTCTGCCCGCCGATGCCCGCGTCAATTTCGTCAAAGACCAGCACCGGCACCGCGTCCACCGCGGCCAGGACCCGTTTGATGGCCAGCGCCACCCGGGACAGCTCACCCCCCGACGCCACCCGGGCCAAAGGCCGGGGCTCCTCGCCGGGATTCGCGGCCAGGTAGAAACCGACCCGGTCGATGCCGTGGGCCGTGGCCGCGAGCCGCTGGCCGCCCACGGGCAATCCCTCGGGATCAGGGGTGTGCTCCAAGCGCACCAAAAACCGGCCGGGGCCCATATGCAGTCCGGCCAGCTCGCCTGCCACCGCCTGTTCCAAACGGCGGGCCGCCTCGGCCCGGGCCCGGCTCAGCTCGCCGGCCAGGCGAGCGGCCTGCTCCTCCAAAGCCGCCAGCTCCCGCTCCAGCGCGCCCGCCCGCGCTTCGCTGTTGAGGAGGGTCTCCAGCTCGGCCCGCAGCTTCTCGGCGAAGGCCAGCACCTCCGCGGTGGTGGCGCCGTACTTGCGTTTCAGGTTGCCGATAAGGGCCAGCCGGGCCTCCACCTCCTCCAGCCGCGCCGGGTCCGCGTCCAAGTTTTCCGCGCACCGGCGGACCATGGCCGCGGCCTCCCCTACGTGCACCGCGGCGGTTTCCAGCAGGCGCGCGGCTTCGGCCAGATCCGGCTCCACATCCGCAAAGGGCTCCAGGGCCCCCACGGCCTCGGCCAAGGCGTCGGCGGCCGCGGCCTGCCCCGCGGCGCCCTCGTAGAGGAGCTGGTAGACCCGGGCCGTCTCCTGGCGGAGGCGTTCCAGCTGCCCCAGGCGCCGGCGCAGCCGCTCCAGTTCCTCCTCTTCGCCCGGGATCAACCGGGCCTGTTCGATCTCGTCCACCTGAAACTGCAGCAGATCGATGCGCCGGGCCCGCTCCCGCTCGCCCGCCAAGATGGCCGCCAGTTCCTGCCGGGCCGTCTGGAGTCGGCGCCAGTGGACCGCGAAGTCCCGGGCCAGCTCCACGAGGGCGGGCCCGCCGTAGGCGTCCAGCAATTCCAACTGCCTTTGGGGGATGAGCAGCGACTGGTTTTCGTGCTGGCCGTGAATATCCACCAGCTCCGCCCCCACGGTCCCCAGCTGGGTGACGGTGACCGGGTGGCCGTTGATCCAGCAGCGGGAGCGGCCCGTCTTGAGCACCTCCCGCCGGAGCACGAGGCCTTCGGGCTCGGAGCGGTCCAGCAGGCCCATCTCGTCCAACCGGGCCAGCACGGGGCTGGCCGGGGGCAGGTGAAAGGCCGCCTCGATGATGGCGCTGTCGGATCCGGAACGCACCAGATCCGCCCGGGCGCGGCCGCCCAGGACCGTCTGCAAGGCGTCGATGACGATGGACTTGCCGGCGCCCGTTTCCCCGGTGAGGACGTTGAGGCCGGGGGCAAAGTCCAGGTGCAGCCGGTCGATGAGGGCAAAGTCCCGGATGTGCAGTTCCAGCAGCACAGGCCGTCCCCCCTTGCTCCGCGGCGGGGCCGTCCGGCGCCGCCCCGCGGCCGGCGCCCCGCGGCGACCCCGTCCCTAGCCCCGCAGTTCTTGCAGCACCCGCAGCACCTCGGCCACCTCGGGCGCGGGCGGCTGCGCTTCCCGGGACCGCACCAGGATCAGCACCGCGTCGTCGCCGGCCAGGGTGCCCAACACGCCGGGCAAAGAATATTCATCCAGGGCAGCGGCCACCGCGTGGGCTCGGCCGGAGAGGGTCTTGAGCAGCACCAACGGGCCGGTGTACTCCATGCCCACCACGTACTCCCGCAACGCCCACCGGGTCCGCTCCAGCACTTCGCCCGCCGGCGGCTGCACGGGACGGGTGTAGTAGCTCTTGCCGCCCGCACCCCGCACTTTAACGAGCCCCAGTTCGGCGATGTCCCGGGAAACGGTGGCCTGGGTCGCGTTGAACCCGGCTGCCCGCAGCCGTTCCAGCAGCTCCGCCTGGGTCTCGATTTCGTGGTCTTCGATGAGCCGCAAGATGGCTTGCTGACGCTGCTCCTTCACGGTGTCTCTGCCTCGCCTTCCGCCGGTCCCCGGCCCGGGCCGCCTTGTCCGAGCCGGACCCGCAGCTCGCGGTAGAAACGATCCGGACCTAGCCGCACCAGCCGCACCCGGTGGCGCGCCCGTCCCACCCGGACCATGTCCCCGATTTGGAGCCCGTAGCCCACCTGCCCGTCCACCGTCAACATGATGTCCGTGTGGGAAGCGTCCACCCACACCTCCACCTGCTCGTCGGCCCGGGCCAGGATGGAGCGGGTGGCCAGGGCGTGGGGGCAGATGGGCGTCAAGAGCAGCGATTCGATGTGGGGATGGACGATGGGGCCCCCCGCCGACAAGGAGTAGCCGGTGGAGCCCGTGGGCGTGGCCACGATGATGC
This sequence comes from Limnochordales bacterium, assembly GCA_035304545.1. GTDB lineage: Bacteria > Bacillota > Limnochordia > Limnochordales > ZCTH02-B6 > ZCTH02-B6. The sequence continues at coordinate 14,296 of DATGPV010000030.1, forward strand.
CGTCGCCGGCGTAGTCCAGCACCGTCTGCCCCGTGACCCGCACCTGGATCCGGATGATGCGGGCGAAGGTGCCCCGGGTGATGACCGCATCGTTGAGGCCCGCAAGCCGCCACACCGCACGGCCGTCCCGCACCACGGTGGCGGTCAGCATCATCCGCTGCTCGATGGCGTACTGGCCAGCCAAGAGCCGTCCGAGGGCTGCGTCCAACTCCCCATGCTCCACTTCCGTCAAAAAGCCCAAATGGCCTACGTTGACGGCCAGCAAAGGCACCCGCCGCGGGCTCAAAAGGCGGGCGGCCCTCAACACGGCGCCGTCGCCGCCCAGCACCACCGCGGCGTCGAGGTCCCGCCACTCCTCCACCGGCCGCCCCAGCTGGGGGCAGCCCAACGCGGCGGCCACCGGGGGCTCCAGGCACACCGCGGCGCCCGCGGCCAGCAGCTGCTGCAAGGCCTGGTCCGCCACGGCCATGGCCTGGCCCTTCTCGGTGTGGGGCATCAATGCAAATCGCTTGTGCTGCACCTTGTCCATCGGCCAACAACCTTCCGGCTGCGCGGGTCCGATTCCTGCCCGCCCTGGGCCCGTCGCCAGCTCCACCAGGTCCGGCCCCGTGGCACGATCCCCGGCCTTGTTACAGACCCCCGGCCCCGTCCTGCTCATCCCCGGCCCCGTGGGCCTCGTCGACGGCCCGGTCCAGGCGCGCGGCCCATGCCGGGTCCAGGGCCGCCGCGGCTTTCGTGTCCTCCAAGGCGTCCCCCGGCGGGTCCTGGGGAGCGCCCGCCGGTGCCGCGGGCACCGGCACGCATTGGGCCAGCAGCAGATACTCGATGTTGCCCTCGGGCCCGCGGATGGGCGACGGCGTCACGTCCAGGGGCCGGAAGCCGTTGGGGCCCAGGGCCGCGGACACTTGCCGCAGCACCGCCCGGTGCACGGCAGGATCCCGCACAACCCCGCGCCGGCCCACGTGGGCCCGCCCCGCCTCAAACTGGGGCTTCACCAGCGCGATCATCCGCCCCTCGGGCTTGAGCAGCCCCCGCACCGCAGGAAAGATCTTGGTCAAGGAGATGAAGGATACGTCGATGACGGCCAGGTCCACCGCCTCGGGCAGGTCGGCGGGGCGCAGGTGCCGCGCGTTCACCCGCTCCATGACGACCACGCGGGGATCCTGGCGCAGCCGCCAGTCCAGCTGCCCCGCGCCCACGTCGATGGCGTACACCCGCCGGGCACCCCGCTGCAGGAGGCAGTCGGTGAAACCGCCGGTGGAGGCGCCGATATCGACGGCCACCAGCCCCTGCACATCCACGCCAAACACGTCCAAGGCCCGCTCCAGTTTCAAGCCTCCTCGGCTCACATAGGGGAAGGGCTTGCCCCGCACTTCCACCGCGGCGGTGTCGGCCACCATGGTGCCCGGCTTGTCCACCCGCTGGCCATCCACGTGCACGAGGCCTGCCATGATGGCCCGCTGGGCCTGCTGCCGGCTGGCAAAGAAGCCCTTCTCCACCAAAAGGACGTCCAGGCGGGTTTTCATCGGCCCGCCCCCAGTGAGCCGTCCGGGCCCACAGGAAACCGGGCTGTCCGACCGGTCGCGCGTCCGGGCGACGCCCGGCATGACCATCGGCTGGCAGTGAAAGGGCACGCGGGCCACGAACTAACACGACGGGGCCGCCGCCCCCCGCGGCGCCCCGGCAGCACGAAACCGGGGAGGATATTGGGCATGGCGCGACGGCGCGAAAAACCCGCCCACCGGGACAAGAACGCCCGCCGGGCCGATTCTGGCCTGCGCAACGGCCTATCCATCGGGCTGGCGGCCTTTGTGGTGGCCGCGGCCTTGGGCGGGCCGCTGGGCGGCGTCCTCCAAAACGTGAGCTGGCTGACGGGATCCTTTATCCTCGCTGGCGTCATCGGCTTCGCGATCCTGGCGGACATCCTGGCGGTGGCGGCCGCGGCCGGGGATGAAGTGCCCCTCAATGCCATGGCCTCCGATCGAGTGGTGGGCGCGCGGGAAGCCCTGGTCATCGTGCGCAACGCGAGCCGCGTCAACAGCATCTGCGGCGACGTCATCGGCGACATCTGCGGCACCATCAGCGGTGTCGTGGCCACACCGATCATCCTGTCCATCCACAGCGCCTATCCCGCAGTGCCCATCTCCGTCATCACGATGGCCGTGCTGGGGGCCATCGCGTTTTTCACCATCGGTGGAAAGGCCGCCGAGAAGCCCTTGGCGGTCCGGTCCTCGACCTCTGTGCTGCTTTTGGCCGGCAAGGCCATGCACTACGCCGGCCGCTGGCTGCGGCTGGCCGGCTGGACCGGCGGAAAACGCCCGCGGGCCTGACGATGGCCCGCGGGCCGGGGCAACAAAAAAAGGACCGGCAAGTGGCCACGCCCCGGGTAAACATTGTGGCTTAGGTCCAGCAGGTTTTCCCAACGCCCCTCCGCCGCGTCGCCGCAGCGGCGGTTTCCCCTTTCCGGGCGCTCTGCCGCGTCACCGCGCGCAGGGCTGGATTACCACTTAGTCCACACCGCAATCCCCGGAGCGCTTCCCGGGAGGGAACAGCCTAGGAGTTTTCCTCGACAGCTCCCAGCGTTCCCTAGCCTCTTTTGCGGGACGCGCTTCGAGCGGCACCGACATCGCCGCCGTGGCCTTTGGCGACGACGCTGAACCCGCTCTCCCACCCGCCCCGCTCAAGGCAGGCTACGCTGCACCCAACGCAGTGCGCCATGACTCCTGGCGCCCGCATCGCTGTGCAGGTTCTTCCCAAGCCGTAGCGGTCCCCAAGCCGCCCCCGGACACGCCTGTATCTGGTGTCGCCCGGGCGCCCGGTTTTCACCACGCACTTGGGTCTCCGCGGGAGCAGGGTCAACGCCTGCATGCCGTTGCAGATCGCCCCACTCCCTTAACCCCCAGCAGCAACCCCCGACTGGGCGTCGGCAGCCACCACCAGGGACTTCATCGATGTGCCCTTACCGGATTTTTAGGCCCGGCCTCAGGAACGCGGGGCTGACTAGGATACTGCGCCACTTGCCCCTAGCATGAGTATAGCACACGCGGGGGCCTGTCACAATCTTCGCGCCAACGGCCCCAGCCGGCCCGCCCCAGCCCCCAGGGCTTCAGCGGTCCCGGGTCCCCAGCCAGCGCACCAGGTCGACCAGCACCGCGCCCGCGTCCCCCAAAGGCTCCACCGCCGCACAGGCCCGGTCGATGGCCTCGGCTGCCATCCGCCGCGCCCGCTCCAGCCCGTACACGGCCGGGTATGTGGCCTTGGCCCGCGCCTGGTCCCGTCCCGCGGCCTTGCCCATCGCGGCCGGATCGCCCACGACGTCCAGGATGTCGTCGGTAATTTGAAACGCGAGGCCCAGTTCTTCGCTGTAGCGGGTCAGCGCCGCCAGCACCGGTTCCGTCGCCCCGCCCAGCAGCGCGCCCGCGCGCACGCTGGCCCGGAACAGCGCCCCCGTCTTGCGGGCATGGATGCTGCGCAGCTCCTCGCCGCTCACCTGGCCCGCCCGTCCCTCGGCTTCCAAGTCGGCCACTTGGCCTCCGATGAGCCCCGCCGTCCCGGCCGCGGCGGCCACCTCCTCGATGATGGCCAAGGCCGTCGCGGGCGTGATCCCCGCCAGCTGCGGCAGGCGGCCCAGGACCCAAAAGGCGTGGGTCAGCAGCGCATCGCCCGCCAGCACCGCGATGGCCTCGCCAAACACTTTGTGGTTGGTGGGCTTGCCCCGCCGCAGGTCGTCGTCGTCCATGCAGGGCAGATCGTCGTGCACCAGCGAGTAGGCGTGGATCATTTCCAGGGCCGCCGCCAGGGGCAGCGCCTGTTGAGGCTCTCCGCCCGCGGCCTTGCAGGCCGTGACCGCCAGCACGCCCCGCAGCCGCTTGCCCCCGCCCAGGGCGCTGTAGCGCATGGACTCGTGGATGACGGGCGGCGGCTGGTGCACTGGGGGCAGGAGCTCGTCCAAGGCCGCTTCGACCCGGGCCGCCCACTGCTCCAAGTATGCGGCCACCCTCATGCCCCATCGCCCTCTCCCTCTAGGCCTCGTTCCGCTGCGTCGCCAGGGGCGGCGGCCAGCTCCCGTTCCAAAAGTTCCCCATCGGCCCCCTCCACCAGCACCCGGATGCGGGCCTCTGCCCGATCCAACTGGGCCCGGCACGTGCGGGCCAAGGCCACCCCTTCTTCAAACAGGCGCAACGACTCTTCCAATCCCGCCTCGCCGCTCTCGATGCGCAGCACGATCTGTTCCAGCCGGGCCAGGGCCTCCTCGAAGCTCAAGGCCGCGGGCGCGGGGACGTGCCCCGGGCCCGCCTCGTCAGTCATGCGGGGCTGGCTGCTCATGGCCGGTTTCCCTCCCCTTGGGGCGCGGCGGTGGGCACCACCTGCTCCACCCGGCCCCAGATCTCTGCGTCCTGTACCCGGACGGCCACCGGATGGCCCGGCGCCACCTGGCGGCCCCAGCGCACCACCTCGCCGCTGTCCCGCCGGCGACAGATGGCATAGCCCCGGGCCAGCGTGGCCAAGGGACTCAAGGCGTCCAGCTTGCCGACAAGAAACGCCAGTTCGCGCTCATGCCCGTCGATGCGCTGCCGCACGGCCCGGGCTGCGGCGCTGACCGCGTCGTCGACCCGCTGGCGCCATTGGGCCAAGAGGTCCAGGGGCCGGCTCAGGGCCGGCCGGCCGACGAGCAGCTCCAGCCGCACCCGCCCGTCCTCCAGCCGCCGGCGGACACCCGACTCCAGCCGGGCGGCCAAGGAGGCGATGGTCTGGCGCAGCACCCGCTCCTCGGGCACGGCCATTTCGGCCGCGGCCGACGGGGTGGGCGCCCGGCGGTCGGCCACAAAATCGGCGATGGTCACGTCGGTTTCGTGGCCCACGGCGGAGATGACGGGAATGCGGGACCGGTAAATGGCCCACGCCACCCGCTCGTCGTTGAAAGTCCACAGCTCCTCCAGGCTGCCCCCGCCCCGGCCCACGATGAGCACGTCCACGTCGGGAACGCGGTTGATGAGCTCGATGGCCCGCACGACGCTGTCGGGGCCTTCCGCGCCCTGCACGATGGCCGGCGCAACCAGCACCGGCATGGCGGGAAACCGGCGGCGGATGACGCTTAAGATGTCCCGCAGCGCCGCGCCGTGCAACGACGTCACCACCCCCACCCGCCGGGGCAGCAGGGGCAAGGGCCGCTTGCGGGCCGCATCAAACAGGCCCGCGGCCGCGAGCTTCTGCTTCAGCTGCTCAAAGGCCAGGGCCAGCTCGCCCTGGCCCGCGGGCATGAGCCAGCGCACATAGAGCTGGTAGTCCCCGGCCGCCTCATAAACGCTGATGTCCCCTTGGGCGACCACGGTCATGCCGTCTTCGGGGCGAAACCGCAGGCGCACGTTGTCCGACCGGAACATGACGCAGCGCAGCCGGCTGTGGGCATCCTTGAGGGTAAAGTACATGTGGCCGGAACCGTGGTGCTTGAAGTTGGAGATCTCCCCGCGCACCAGCACCCCGCTCAAGCGGGGATCGGTGGCGAGCCGGTCTTTAATGATCCGGGTCAGCTGTTGGACGGTGTAGATGGGGCGCGTCTCCAAATCTGGTCCACCTTTCCCGCGCGCCTAGCGGGCTTGCGCCTCCCGCACCGCCGCGACCCCCGCCAGGGCCGCACCCACCGCGTTGTCCACGCTGTAGCGGGGGGCGGCAAAATGGGCGGGCACCCCGGCCGTGGCCAGCGCTTCCTCCAAGCGGGCCCGCACCCGCGCGTTGGCCAGCACCCCGCCGACACCGAGAAAGAGCGGCTCCGCCAAAGCCCCGGGCGTCAGGACTACCAGCCGGGCCAGGCTCTCGGCCACGCACTCCTGGACCGCGGCGGCCAGATCCGCTGGACGCGCGCCCTGCTCCAGGGCCCGCAATGCCGCCGTGGCCGGCCCCGAAAAGCTCACGCGGCCGGGCCGGACCGCGACGGGCAGCTGCAAGGCTTGAGGCGCACCCGCGTCCGCGAGGCGCTCAAGGTGCGGCCCCGCCGGAAAGGGCAGCCCCAAGGCGACCCCCACCCGGTCGATGAACTGACCCGCGTTGAGGTCCTCAGTGCCCCCCAACCGCTCCACGTGCCAGCGGCCGCCGCCGGCTGCGGTGGCCCGCAACAGCTCGGTGGTGCCTCCCGAAGCGTGCAGCGCGAGGACGCGGTCCACCGGGCCCAGGCCCGCCGACCAGAGGCCCGCCCACACGTGGCCTTCCTGGTGGGAAAGGGGTACAAAGGGGACGCCCAGGGCCGCGGCCACCGCCCGGGCCACGGCCTCACCGGCCTTAAAGACGGGCATATACGAGTCGGGCACTGGCCGCGGGGCAGTGCTGGCGGCCACGGCCATCACCCGCGCCCGCCCCGAGCCCATCACCCGCTCCATCAACTCCGGCAAGCGGCGGATGTGCTGAAATACCGCTTCGGACTGGCGCAGCCCGCGGCTGCCCGCGGGCACCGCCAGCACCGTCCGGGCGTCGGCCAAGAGCTGGCCGTCCACGCCCACCAAGGCCACCGAAGTGGTATACGCGCTGGTATCGATGCCCAGGGCGGCCCCCGCCGATGCCGTGCCGGGGCCAGCGGCCGCGCCGCCCGCTGCCGACAGCTCTGGCGCCCCAAGGGGCGCCGGCCCCATCCCTAGGCTCCTCATGGCTGGACGGAGGACCGGGCCCGCACGATCTCACCCAAAATCCCGTTGACAAACTTGCTGGACTCCGCGTCGCCGTACCGCTTGGCCAGCTCCACCGCCTCGTTGACGGCCACGCTGTCGGGGATGTCTTCCCGATGCAATATCTCATACAGGGCCATGCGCAGGATATTCCGGTCGATGGTGGCCATGCGCTCGATGGTCCACCCCACCGCCTGGCGGGCGATGATGGCATCGGCTTCCGCGCGGTGGGCCAACGTGCCGGTGGCCAGCTCGCGGGCGAACTGCGCGTCCTTGGGCGGCAGATCGGCCTCGGCCAACAAGTCCTCCAGCACCCGTTCCAGCCTGACCTTCCCCAGGTCCACAGCAAACAAGGCCTTGAGGGCCACTTCCCGGGCCAGCCTCCGCCTCACCGCATCCTTCCTCCAATTCCCTCCACGCCGCCCAGCCAGCAGGTCAGCGCCGGCGGCCCGCGAACCGCTCAAAGAAACCGTCCAGGCCTTCCCGATCGATCATGGCTCCGATCCCCAGGCCCGCTGCCACAAACAGGGTGAACAAGAGCGCCCGCCAAAAGCCGTAGCGGACCGTCAGCCAACCCAGCAACAGGCCGACGAGGCCGCCGATGATCTTGCCCCGGTGCGCCCACAAGGTGGCCATGATGCGTTCCCCGTCCAGCTGCATGGGACCCTGCTCCTCACTCCACCCGGCCCCGGGCGTCCCGGGCGATGTTGCGCACCTCGACCCCCACCCGGCTTACGGGCAGGCCCACCGTCTCCCGCACGTAGGCCTCCACCCGCTCCTGCACCGCCTGGGTCACATCGGGGATGCGCATGTCCGGCTGCACCATGAGCGAAAGGTCGATGTGCAGCTCCTCGCCGGCAGCGGCCACCTGGACGTCCACCTCGGCAATGCCCTTCACCTGGCGAGCGGCCCGGTGGACCAAGGACTCCACCGCCCGCAGCGAGATGCTGACGTCCCCCAGTTGCGTCGTCCGGCGCAGCCGGTCGGGCACCGGCTCCCGCTGCCACACCTGCGCCAGCAAAAACAGGGCCAAGCCCACCAGGAGCAGCGCGACGAGCCCCAGCTGCAGGCGCGCCGGCCCCCGGGCCGCCGCGACCAGATCAAACAGCCACGGCGTCCCGTTCCAGCCGCTCACCAACGCCAGCCCGACTACGCCGGCGGCCAGGGTAATGAGCGCCGTCAGGCTCGCCACTAGCCGCTCCAGCCAGCTCATAGATCAGCGTACCCTCGGTTCCTCGGGTTTTTCCTCGTTGTTCTGCAGGAAATGGACGCCCTGCACGTGGACGTTGACCTCGACTACTTGCAGGCCCGTCATGCTCTCGATGGCCCGCTTGACGTTCTCCTGGATATTCCAAGCCACGGTGGGAATGTGGACGCCGTAGTCGACGACGACAAACAAGTCCACCGCGGCCTGCTCCTCGCCCACTTCCACCCTGACGCCCTTGGACAAGTTCTTGCGGCCCAGCATTTCCGCGATGCCGCCCGCGATGCCGCCGCTCATGCCGGCGACACCCTCCACCTCCGTGGCCGCGAGCCCCGCGACGATGGCCACCACCTCATTGGCGATGCGCAGCTCGCCCAGCTCGGTCCGTTCCGTCTCCGCCATCCCAAAGGCCACCTCCACCGGTTATGAGGCCGAAACCAGTCTGCGCCGTTCGATGAAATCCGTGGACAGCTCGCCCCGCTGGAAGGCCTCGTCCTCCAGCAGCCGCAGGTGGAAATCCACGTTGGTGCGGACGCCTTCCACGATCAGGTCCATGAGCGCCGCACGGGCCCGCACCAGGGCTTCGCGCCGATCCCGGCCGTGGACGATGAGCTTGGCGAACATGGGATCGTAGTAGGGCGGGATCGCATAGCCGCTGTACGCCCCGCTGTCAAACCGTACCCCAGGCCCGCCCGGCGGCGAAAGCAGCGTGATCCGCCCCGGCGACGGCATGAAATTGCGGTCGGGGTCTTCCGCGTTGATGCGAAACTCGATGGCGTGCCCGTTCCACGTGATGTCTTCCTGGCGCCAGGGCAGCGGCTCGCCCATGGCGATCAAGATCTGCTGCTTGACCAGGTCGACGCCCGTCACCATCTCGGTCACCGGGTGCTCCACCTGGATGCGGGTGTTCATCTCCAAGAAATAGAAGTTGCCGTCCCGGTCCACCAGGAACTCCACCGTGCCCGCGTTGGCGTAGCCCACGGCCTGGGCCGCCCGCACCGCGGCTTCGCCCATGCGGGCCCGCAGCTCCGGGGTGATGGCCGGCGAGGGCGCCTCCTCCACCACCTTCTGGTGGCGGCGCTGGATGGAGCATTCCCGTTCGCCCAGGTGGATGATGTTGCCATACTCGTCGGCCAGCACCTGAATTTCCACGTGGCGGGGCTGCTCCAGGAGCTTTTCGATGTACACCGCGGGGCTGCCAAAGGCGGTCTCCGCCTCGCTGCGCGCGATTTGAAGGGCCTTGCCCAACTCGTTGCGGCTGGCGGCCACCCGCATCCCCTTGCCGCCGCCGCCCGCCGCGGCCTTGATCAGCACGGGGAAACCGATCTCTTCGGCAATGGCCAAGGCCTCCGCGTCCACCGTCACCGGGCCTTGGCTGCCGGGCAAGGTGGGCACGCCCACCTGGCGCACCGTCTCCCGGGCCACAGCCTTGTCGCCCATGCGCTCAATGGTGTGGGCCGCGGGGCCGATGAACTTGATGCCGTGGCGCTCGCAGATGTCGGCAAAATGGGCTTGTTCGGCCAAATAGCCGTAACCCGGATGGATCGCGTCCACGCCGGCCAGCACGGCTGTGCTCATGATGTTGGGGATGTTGAGATAACTGCGGGCCGACGGTCCCGGGCCTACGCAGTAGGCTTCGTCCGCGAGCCGGACGTGCAGCGCCTCTCGGTCCGCCTCCGAATATATGGCCACCGTGCGGATGCCCAGCTCCCGGCAGGCCCGGATGATGCGGCAGGCGATCTCCCCCCGGTTGGCAATCAGCACCTTTTCAAACAAGAGCTTGTCCCCCCGCAGCCGCCTTCACAGCTTTTCCAGCACAAAGAGCGGCTGCCCGTACTCCACCGGCTCGGCGTTCTCCACCAGGATCTCCGTGACCCGCCCCCGCACTTCCGACTCGATCTCGTTCATCAGCTTCATGGCTTCGATGATGCACAACGTCTGGCCCACCTCCACCACGTCGCCGACCTTGACGTAAGGTTCCGCGTCGGGGGCCGGCGCCCGGTAGAAGGTGCCCACCATGGGGGCCGTGATCTGCACGAACCGATCGTCATCGCGGGGCGCCGCCTGGCCGTCGGGAGCGGCTGCCGCCGGCGCCGGCGCCTGCTCCGCGACTGGCGCCGCGGGGACCGCCCGGGGCACCGCGCTGAGCTTGCGCATGGCCACCTTCATATTCTCGGTTTCCAGCTCGAACTCGTCGATGTTGCTGTTGGAGACGAGCTCGATGAGCTCTTTGATCGGGTCCAGGTTCAAAAGGCCTGCCTCCCCTGCCTTCTTGGCAGCTGCCGCCATGGAAGTCCTTCCTAACAATCTTACCTTCCTGCCGATGCGCCGTCAACGATGCTGACGGCCTCCCTCCGGACGCCCGCCACCCGGGCCACCAGCTCGCCGATGGCCTGGGCCTGCACCGCGTCCAGTACGCCGTCCACCACCACGTGGGCCCCTGATCCGGACACCAGCACCAGCGCCTCGTGGCCTTGCACCCGCAGCATGTGCTCTACCTGCGCCTCCAGCGCCTCCGCGGCCCACAGGGCCAGCAGCCGTTCCTGGGCGGCTTGGCGCTGCTCGGGGGTGGCGGCAGGATCGTGGACGATGGCCTGCAGGCCGTCGGCTTGCCGGGAACGCAGCCGCTCCCGCTCCAGCCGGTACTCATCAAAGGGACTGGTCTGCACCGCCTGCACCACCACCGCCGGCCGGGACCCCAGCCACGGCGCCGCGCCGGCCACCGGTCCTGCCGCCGTCCCGGCGCCGGCGGTCGCCGCCGGGGCGCCCGCCGGCCCGGACGCTGGTGCCTCCGGCGACCCCATCGCCCCGGGCCCAGCCTCCATGGGCCCAGGGCCCTCCTCGGAGGCCGAAGCGGTCCCCGCCGCCGGTTCTCGAATGGACAAGGCCGGGCCGGGCGCGAGGGCGGGTACGGCCGGGGGCTCCAGCCCCAGGGCGTCCCGCCGGGCCATTTCGGCCTTGAGGGCGAACCAAGCGGCACAGCAGGCGGCCAATACCACCGCCAGCGCCATGAGCCACTGGGGGCGGCTCAGCGCGTGGATCACGATGGGCCAGCCTGCGGCCGGCCGCCGGGCGGCCGGCTGCGCATGGGTCCGCGGATCGCTGTACATGAAACGGATCCCTCCTCACTGTGTGTGGGGCCGGAGGGCACCCCGGCCCGGTCCCCGTCCCCGGCGGGCCCGTCACGGTGCAGGGGCCAGCACGTACACCTTGTGCACGGGAATGCCCAAGAACGTGGCCACGGCCCGGCTCATCTCCAGGCGCAGGCGGCTGTCGGCCGCGACGTCGGCCACCACCACCACCCCCTGCACCGGGGGCGTGCGCTCCATCAGGACCAGGGCCTCCTCCTGGCGGCCCTGATCCCGGCGCACCAGCACGGGCTGGGCGCTGTAGCGTTCCTCGGTGACGGTGCGGGGGGCCCCTTGGGCGGGTTCCTGGCTCACCCGCCGCTCGCGGCTGACCTGCTCCGCCAAGATGAGCTCGGGCCCCGCAGCCAATGTGATGCTCACGTGCACCCGCTGGGCGCCGTGGAGTTCGGCCAAGAAGGCCCGCACCGCCGCCTCCAGCTCCCGGGCATAGGCTGCGGCCGCCCCGCTGGCGGCCGCCGGGATGACCGCACCGTCCGGCGGTGGGGGCATGGCAGCGCCTGGGCCCAGCGCGGCGCGAGGCGTTCCCCCCGGCGCCAGCTCCCCGGCCCCTTGCCGGCCATCCCGGGAGCTGAAGCTCATCAAGAGGACGCCCACCGCCAGCAGCAGCACCAGATAGCGGGTAAACTGGGCCTGGCCGGCGCTCAGCCGGGGCCAGCGGCTGCCGGGTCCCCCTTGCCCCACCCAGCGGTTCCACGCGTCGGACAGCCTGCCCACGTCGGCGCGCCTCCTTAGAAGGGGGTAATGCGGATCTCGACTTGCTCCGGTGCCAAGCCAAAAAACTGGGCCACGACCCGGCGGACGCGGTCAGCATCGGACACGGGACGGCCCCCGGCACCGAAGACGGCCCGGATGACCGCGGGCGCTCCCTCGGGCCCCCACTCCACCTCGACGCGATCCGGTTCCGCTCCGGCGGCCAGGGCCGTGACGCTGGCCACCTGTTGGGTGAACCGGTGGCGGGCCCCGCCGGTGATCCGCTCCTGGGCCGCGGCTGCCAGCCGTTGCCCGGCCGCCAGGTAGGTCTCGGCATTACCGGACTGGAGACCCCAGCGCGCCGGCTCCACCGGGAGATCCCCCTCCAGCAGCGTCAAGATGGGGTTGAGGAGGGCCACGACCACCAACAGCCCCATCACCAGGCGGGCATAACCCCGCAGGCCTGTCTCGGGCAGCAGCAGCTGGGCCACCTGCACGAAGAACACCACGATGATGAGACCCTTCGCCACGTCCACCAGCCACTGCACCTTGCCGCCCTCCTTTGTCCGCCCGTGGCCTAAGCTGCCTAGCCCTTGTCCGTCGCGCAAACCCCGCCGCCCTGGCCCGCCCCCGGGGCCCGAAGCCTTGGCCCAGCGCCCGCGGCCCGGCGGGCCTCATCTTACCACTGCAGCCAAGTTGCCAACGCCCACCACCACCACGATGGCGACGAAGAACATCAAGGCCGCGGTGGCCACCGACACCACCAGCACCGTCAATGTGTCGGCCATGGTGCCCAGCGCGTCCACCAGCCGCGGATCGCTGATGGGCTGGGCCAGGGCGGTGGCCAGGCGGTAGATGACGACCAAAGCCAAGACTTTCATCATGGGAAAGGCCAAGAGCACCAGCAAGGTCACCATGCCCAAGACCCCCAGGGCGTTCTTGACCAGGAGGGAGCCCCCCACCACTACTTCCACCGCGTCGGCCATCATGCCGCCCACCACAGGAATGAAAGTGCCGGCCAAGAACTTCGCGGCCCGCAGCCCGACGCCGTCAGCCACCGGCGCGATGGCGCCCCGGATGACCATGACGCCCAAGAACAGGGTGAAGCCCAGGCCCAGGAAGACGACGGCTCCCTGCCGCAGCAGGCCCGCCAGCCGGGAGACGGGAAATTCGGCTGCCAGCCGCCCCACTACGCCCAGCACCGCGGCCAAGAGCAACAGCGGAAACACCACCTGGTCGATGACGTGGACCACCAGGTTCACCGCGGTGATGAGCAGCGGGTGAAACAGGGCCGCACTGGAAAAAGCCCCCACCGCGGCCAACATGGTGGACAACAGGGGCAGGAGGGCCAGCATGAGGCTGCGCATATCCGCCATGGTTTCCCGCCCGATGCCGCTGGCCAGGGCAAAGCTCTGCACGCCCAAGAAGATCACCACCATGTAGGCCACCAGGAAACCCAAGTCCGTGGCCGCCCGGGACAGGGAGCTGGCCAAGTTTTGCAGCAGCGCACAGAGCACCGCCAGCAGCACCAACTGGGCCAACAGCCGCGACTGGACCAGCACCTCCCGGGACAAGTACTGCAGCAGGTCACGGGCCAGAGCCACCGGGTCCAGCCGGAGGTCGCCCCCGGGATCGAGCAGCAGGTCCCCCAGGCTTTGCACCGGCAGCTGGCGGCGGATCTCCTCGTCCAGCCCCTGAAAAAACGCGTCCAGCTCGCCGGTGTCCAGGCGGCGCAGCTGCTCCTCCACGGCCTCGTACAGCGGGTTCGCCGCCCACGGTTCCTGGGCCGCCGCGCCCTGCCCCCAGGCCCCGGAAGCCCCGCCCACCAGCGCTCCAAGTATCAGCGCCACACCGGCCGCCCACCGCCCCGCCCAACTCCCCGCTGCCTGCCCGGCGCCTCGCCTTGTCATGGCTGCACCACCGCTCCCGCCGGTATCCCGGGGCGCCGGCCATGGGGCCGCGCCCCGCCCTCAGGGCAACAGCCGCAGGAGGGCGTCGAGAATTCCCATCACCACAGGCAAAGCCAACAGAAGGATGACCACCTTGCCCGCCAGCTCGATGACGCTGGCCAGGGCCTCTTCCTTGGCGTCCCTGCAAATCTGGGCGCCAAAGGCTGTCAAATACGCGACGCCGATGACCCGCAGGGCGATGTCCAGGTACGCCCCGTGGACCTGGGCCCGGCGCCCCAGGTCCGCGAACACGCCCAGCACCCGGCCCAGGGCGGGCATCAACAGCAAGAGCACGCCGGCCACGAAGGCCATCATCAGCTGCACCGCCAGGGCCGGATAGCGCTCCCGCAAAAAGGCCAGCAAGATGGTGACCACCAGACCCGCGCCCACGATGCGGCCCAAATCTTCCACCGGCCCGGGCCTCCCTCACCACCACCGGAACACCGTTTCCACGTCGCGAAACAGCTGCCCGATGAGCTGAATGAGCCACAGCAGGACGATGACGACGCCTGCCAGGCTCAACATTTGGGCCTGCTCCTGACGGCCGGCCTGGGCCAGGAAGATGTTGAGGATCGCGATGATGATCCCGATGCCGGCGATCTGGTAAATCATGGTGATGTCCACCGGCCCCTCGCCCCCTCAGTAAAGCAGCAGAACCAGACAGCCGCCGGCGCAAAGGCCCAAGTAGCGCCAGAGGCGGCCGTGGGCGTCCCGCTGGGCCTCGGCCTGGTCATGCAGGTGGGCCAGCTGCGCCAGGGCCCGCCGCAAGTGCCGTTCCTGGTCCGCCGCAGCAGACTGGCCCAGGCAGCTGCCCAGCTCCACCAGCACCGCCTCGTCCTCGGGCGCCAGGCACCACCCGGGCCGGCCCGCAGCCGCCCGGCGCCACAATTCGCCGGCTGGGGTGGCCGGCTGGGCGTGCAGCGCCGTGCCCACGTCCGCGAGAAATTCCGCTACGGGGGAGGAGGTATGGCGGGCGACCCGCTGGAGGGCTTCGGGAAGCGGCGTCGAGCCGTACACGATTTCCGTCATCAGCATGGACAAGGCGCCTTGCCACACCCGCAGCGTCCGGAGACGCTCCTCGTAAGCCCGGGCCACCGTGGCCCCCAAGAGCGCCGCGGCGGCCAGCACCAGCGCCGCTCCCAGCCGGCTCCCCATGACGGCACCACCTCTTGTCCACCCAGGACATACTTACGGGTCCGGTGCCGGAGTTATGCCTGCCCGCCGCGGCGGGGCCAGGTCCAAAATGGCCTCCACCGTGCCGGGACCCCGGCGCCGGCTTAGGAGGACGGCCCGCTCAAAGGCCGCCGTCTCCACTAGAGGCCGGAGTGCCGGTCGGGCCGCGACTTGGGCCCAGCTGGCCCCGTGCACCGACGCGATGACGGTAACCCCCGCGTGAACGGCTTCCAGCAGCGCCGCCACGTCGGGAGCAGCCCCCACCTCGTCGGTGATCAAGACCCGGGGCGCCATGGCCCGCAAGAGCTGCCCGATGGCAAAGGCCTTGGGACAGCGGTCGCACACATCGGTGCGGGGGCCCACGTCATACTGGGGCACGCCCTGGTAGCAGGCCGCGATCTCGGACCGCTCGTCCACGACGGCCACCGTCGTGCCGGCCAACCCCAGGGACGGCACGCCCCAGCTGATCTGGCGGGCCAGATCCCGCAGGAGCGTCGTCTTGCCGCAGGCGGGCGGCGAGACCACCAGCGTGGAGCGCACCCGCCCGCCCGGGGCCAAAAGGCGCGGCAGCACCCCGTCGGCCGCCCCGGGCACCGGCCGGGCGATGCGGATGTTGAAGGCGCCCACGTGGCGCCACGTGCGGGGCTGCCCCTGCTCCACCGCGGCTTCGCCGCAAAAGCCGACCCGGTGGCCGCCGGGCAAGGTGATGTAGCCTTGGCGAAACTCCTCCTCCAGGGCGTAGACCGACGATCGGGTGAGGGCCACCAGCAGCCGCGCGCCGTCCTCCGCGGTGACCTGCACCCCTTGCCGGGGGTCCTGCACCAGTCCCCCGGCGCCGAAAAACCAATGCTCGTCCCCCTGCAGCAGGGCAGCCATGGGTTGCCCGATGCGCAGCCGGATCTCCACCAGCCGGCCCCGTTGGACAGCCGGCAAGGCCGCCAGCAACGGGCGCAGGCGAGGCGGCAAGTATGGCAGGATCTCCCGATCAATGCGGCGGGCGACGGCAGCGGGATCCGCGTCGTCGACGCGGCGCAGCGGGTGCCCGTGTGCGGCCATGGCCGGCGTCCCTCCCTGCCACCAGCCTATGCGGCGGCGGGACAGGCCATGACGCCGGTCTATGCCCGTACGGGTCCTGCCGACAAAAAAAGCGCCCGCCGGCGATGGCGGGCGCGGTCGGTCTCAGACCGGGATCCGTGGTGGCATGATAGGCGCTGGTCAGGGGCTGGCCACTGCCGCGTCGCGGGCCACGAAGGATCAAGCACCGGTGGATCCCGGGCGCTCATGACGACGCGGCCCGGCGGCCCGTGTCGTCGTCGCCGGCGTCGCCGCCGGCGCTCCCGTCACCGGTGGTGTAGATGGTTTCCCCGCACTCAGGGCACGCCACCTCGACATCGTCGTCGTAGAGGAAATCCTCTTCGAAGTACACGGTCTCCTTACAGTTGGGGCACTCCATCTCGACGAAGTTGGTCTCCTCGTCGTCATCGTCGTCATCGTCGTCGTCATCATCTTCGTCGTGGCGGTGCCCGTAAATCTCCTCTTCCAGCTCGCCCAGGTCGGCGTCGATGGCCTCCAGGTATTCTTCCACCTCTTCCTGGCCGGCCTCCAGCTCGTCGATGTGATCGGCCACATCGTCAAAGATCTCCAGCATCTTTTCCCACACGGCCCGGGCCTGGGCGTCCTGGCCCCAGAAGTCGGACCCCTCCAACAGGCCCCGCAGGTACGCGATCTTCTCCTTGACCGTCGCCATTAACCACCACTCCCTGGCTGTCCTGATGTCGGCTGTAGTCTCCCCGCTGGCGGGCGGCCCTATCAGCCGGCGCCCGCCGGGTCACGCCCGGGACAAGTACTCGCCGGTGCGGGTGTCCACCTTGACCACGTCCCCTTCTTCCACGAAAAGGGGCACCTGCACCACCAGGCCCGTCTCCAGGGTGGCGGGCTTGGTCGCCCCTTGGGCGGTGTCGCCTTTGAAGCCGGGTTCGGTGTGCACCACTTTGAGCTCCACCGCGGTGGGCAGGTCCACGCCGATGGCCTGTCCCTCAAAGAACTGGATCAGGATGTTCATGTTTTCCTTGAGAAAGTTGGGAGCGTTGCCCAGCTGCTGGCCGGTCAACGTCACCTGCTCGTAGGTTTCCGTGTCCATGAAGACGTACTCGTCGCCTGTGTTGTACAAGTACTGCATCTCGCGGGTTTCGATGTGGGCCCGCTCCACCCGCTCGCCCGCGCGGAAGGTGCGCTCCATGACGGCGCCGGTGCGCACGTTGCGCAGCGTGGTCCGCACGAAGGCCGCGCCCTTGCCGGGCTTCACATGGAGAAAGTCGACGACGCTGTACACCTCGCCGTCCACCTGGATCGTCAAGCCTTTGCGCAAGTCGTTGACCGAGATCACCTGAGCAACCTCCCTGTATCCCGCTGCCGCTGCGGCCTACACGGGCAGGCACAGCAGCTGTTTGGGAGACTTCGTCAAAACGCGGCAGCCGTCCTCCGTCACGACCACCAGATCTTCGATGCGGATGCCGCCCCAGCCGGGCAGGTACACCCCCGGCTCGACGCTGGTCACCATGCCCGGGGCCAACACCGTCTCGCTGCGGGTGGAAAGGCGCGGGATTTCCTCATGGACCTCCAGCCCCAGGCCGTGGCCGAGGCCGTGGCCGAAGCGGTCCCCGTACCCCGCCTGGGCGATGACCTCCCGGGCCGCCGCGTCCACTTCCCTACCCGTGCGCCCCGGGCGCACGGCGGCGATGCCCGCTTCCTGGGCCCGCAGCACCAGGTCGTACAGCTCCCGGTGCTGGGCAGTGGGTTCACCCAGGAACACGGTGCGGGTAATGTCCGAACAATAGCCTTGCCAAATGCAGCCGAAATCCAGCGTCACGAACTCGCCGGCGGCCAGGGGCTTGTCGGTGGGCCGGGCGTGGGGCATGGCGCCGTTGGGCCCCGAGGCCACGATGGAGGGGAAGGCCAGGCCCTCCGCTCCCTGCTCCCGCATGAACACCTCCATGCGCCAGGCGATCTCCCGCTCGGTGACCCCTGGTTTCAGCTGGGGCAGGATGTGCTCAAAACAGCGGTCGGCCAGCGCGACGGCGGCCTCGATGAGGGCCAGTTCGCCGGGCTCTTTGCTGCCCCGCACTTCTTCCACCAGCCGCTGGGTGGCCACCCATTCCACATCGGCCGCCTGCCGCAGCTTTTCCATCTGGGCCACCGTCACGTGCTCCGCCTCAAACCCGATGCGCCGGCCCGGCACCTTTGCCGCCTGTTCTCCGATGGCCTGGATGGGGTCGTCGTAGTGCACGATCTGAAAATCGGGCGCCTGCCGGCCCGCCTGCTCCACGTAGCGAAAATCGGTGAGCAGCAAGGCCTTGTCCCGGGTGATGAGCAGCGTCCCCGCGCTGCCGGTGAAACCGCTCAAGTAGCGGCGGTTGGCGGCACCGGTCACCAGCAGCGCGTCAATGCCGGCCTCGGCGAACCGGGCCCGCAAACGTTCCAGGCGCGTCGACAACGTTACCTGCCTCCCTGTTCCCGCAGGCGACGCACTTGGTGCACCGCGGCGATCAGCCCCAAGAGGTAACTGTCGGGGCCAAAGCCGCTGATCTGGCCGGTGCACACGGGCGCGATGACCGACACGCGGCGAAACTCCTCCCGCGCGTGCACGTTGGACAAGTGCACCTCCACGGTGGGCAGGCCCACCGCGGCGATGGCGTCCCGCAGGGCGTAGCTGTAGTGGGTAAAGGCGCCGGGATTGATGACGATGGCGTCCGCCCAGCCCCGCGCGCCGTGGATCGCGTCGATGAGGGCGCCTTCGTGGTTGGACTGCTGCGTCCGCACTTCGGCGCCCAGCTCTCGGGCGGATGCGGCCAGCCGCTGGTCGATGTCCGCCAGGGTGACCGTGCCGTAGATATGGGGTTCCCGCTCACCCAGCAGGTTGAGGTTGGGGCCGTGAAGCACCAGCACCCGCACAGGTCCGGAATCTACAGAACCTGTTGCTCCGCCAGCACGTCCTTGATCCATTGCCGTGGCACCTCATCCGTGACGAAGGCCTGGCCGATGCCGTCCAGGAGCACAAAGCGCCAGCGCCCGTCCCGCACTTTTTTGTCCCGCTGCATCACCGCCAGCAGCCCCTCGGTGTCCAGGGGCGGCGGGGCTGTGGGCAGGCCGGCCCGCCGCAAGATCTGCACCAGCCGCAGCACCGCGTCCTGGGAAAGCCGCCCCAGCCTGTGGGAAAGAAGGGCCGCGCTCACCATGCCGATGGCCACCGCCTCGCCGTGCAAAAACTGCCCGTATCCCGTCAACGCTTCGATGGCGTGGCCGATGGTGTGGCCAAAGTT
>DATGPV010000031.1:0-8892 GCA_035304545.1 Limnochordales bacterium
GCCCCTCCAGCCACATGGCCTGGGTCTGAAAGGCGCTTAACACTTCCTCCAGCGCGATGAACTGGCGCCGGAGGGTCTGCTCCCGCAGCTCCAGCCGGGCCTCCAACCGCTCAATGCTGCGGTCGATGTCCTTCATCCGGTCGTCAAACAGCTGCTGCCGGGAAGCCAAAAGGCCCTCGTTGGACCGCAGCCACTGTTCCAACCGCTGCCCCAGCCGCACCGCCACCCCGTCGAAGCCATCCTCCTCCTGGGTGGCCGCAAACAGCCGGTGAACGGCCTCCGGGTCCTCCTCCAGGACCGCCCGCAGCTTGGCTTCGTCCAAGCTCATGGTGCCGTGGCGGTCGATGGTGATGCCGATCATGGCCAGCCCGTCGCTGCCCAGCACCGGCGCCATGGTGAGCTGCCGCAGCTCCATCTGGATGCGGGACAACAGCACGTCGCCCTGCAGGATCTGGCCCCGGGACGTCTTGTCGCTGATGAAGGACTGCACCGAGTTGTATTGGTCCACAAAGGCCCGCACCCGGTCGACCACTCGGTTGACGTCGTGCCGGACCTCCACCGTCACGGTGCCGGTCTCCTTAAGGGTCAGCGTCACCCCTTGGATGACGTCGGAGATGGTGTTGCTGTCCCGGGTGACCCGGATACCGTCTACCCAGATCACCGCCTCTTGAGGGCTCTGGAGTTCGTGCTTGGGCACGGGGTCGCCGTCTTGGCCGTTGTCGTCCAAAATTCCCAGCTCGACCAGGACGTCGGACTTTTCAAATTCAATCTTCTGGTTGGTTTCCGCCGCGGTCAGCACCAGGTGTCCGTCCACGACGGTGGCCAAAACTTTAGAGTCCTTCTCATTGATCTTGCGGGCCACATCGGCGATGGTGTCCTTGGCGTCGATGTCGATCTCTACCCCATTGATCTTGATCGTCCCGCCGACACCGACCGCCGCGTCGGGCTCAAACTGGTCCGAGCGCACCCGGTGAGCCTGTGCCAGCTGTTCGATGGTAATCTCATAGTGCCCCGGGATGGCGCCCGTCCCTGCGGAAACCGTCAACACGTCGGTGTTGGACGAGGCGGCCGTCCGGTTCAGAAACGTGCTGGAGAGACGCAGGTCCGACAGCCGGCTGGACAAATTGTTGAGCCGGCTGTTGATGTCCCGCCAGGCGTCCTTTTGCTGCTGCAAGGCGTTCTTGCGCTGCTGCAGCTGGGTGATGGGACGCCTCTCCAGGGCCATGACGGCCTCGATCCATGCATCGGTGTCGAGGCCCGATGCGATGCCGCTGATATACATGCTCATGCCCGTTCACCCCCGCGTGCGCCGCCCTCGGCGCACCTGTGCCGCCCCAAGTCGGCTGCCGCCAGCAGTCCTTGGGTGGAAATCTTGCTGATGCGGCTGGCGCGGCCGCACTCCCTTAGGCTCCCGAAGGACCCGTCTACGCCCACTCGTCGATCAGCAGGCCCAGCAGCTGCTGGATGTGGCCCACGAGGTCCAGGATCTTCTCAGGCGGGATTTCCCGGATCACTTCGCCCGTCTCGGCGTCGATGACCTTGACGTAGATCCGCTCGGTTTCCTCGTGCACCAAAAACTGCAGCCGCTTGTCGAAAGCCTTTAAGGTCCGGTTGAGCCCATCAGTCAGCTGCTCCAGCATGGGCCGGTCGTACGCCCCGCGCCAGTCAGCGGGCTCCGGCCACTGGGCCCGCTCCTCCTGCCGCTGCTTGCCGGGCGGCGCAAACTGGCGCGACGGCAGGGAAGGATTCCACACGACGCCCCTGGCCGCCGAAACTTCCGGAACCCGCATGGTGTTCACCTCGCGTGCGGCCGGCCGCCGAAGAGTCGCTGGCGGCCAAAATACTATCCTAATACGTTCTTCGGCCGACGGGCCGCGAACCTTTAGAGGAGTGCTTCACTGGCGGGGCACCGCTTCCTGCCCGCCGCCCTGCCGGCCTTCCCGGCCTTTGGACAGCAAAACCCGCGAAAGACGAAGGGAACTTGCGCAAGCGCGCCGAATGGTGTAGAAAATCGTCGATGAAAGGACGCCCAGCGTCCTAATTTCATGATAGGAGGGTTTGTTTTTGGCACAATTTAGACAGTTTGCGCGGTTGGGTTCTCGTCGTGCCTTCGGTGCCGGGCTCGTGGCAGCCTTGGCGGCCCTGCTGGTCATGGGCAGCGGGCTGGCCCTGGCCCAGGAGACGGTGGTCATCGGCATGCTGGGGCCCTTGAGCGGCGACTACGCCACCTACGGCACCAGCGTGGCCAACGGCGTCGAGCTGGCCATCAATGAGGCCAACGCGTCGGGGCAGTACAGCTACCGGTTCGTCCTGCGCAAGGAAGACACCCGCGGGGACCAGACGCAGGCCCTTAACGCCATCAACAAGCTCATCGAGCTGGACCAGGTCACGGCCATCGTGGGTGCGGTCCTCAGCGGCGAAACCCATACCGCCGCCCCCACCGCCCAGGACGAGGGCGTGCCCACCATCACCCCGTCGGCCACGGCCTCCGGCATCTCGGAGATCGGCGACTACATCTTCCGCAACGTCATCACCGACGACGTGCAGGCGCTGCAGATGGCCGAGTACGCCATCACCCAGCTGGGGCTTAAGCGCTTTGCCATCCTGTTCGCCAACAACGACTACGGCGTTTCCTTGCGGCGGGCCTTTGAGGCGGGCGTGCGGGATCACGGCGGCCAGGTGGTCGCGGTGGAGTCCTACCTGGACGGCGACAGCAACTTCAGCGCCCAGCTGACCAACATCGCCGCCCAGAATCCCGAGGCCCTCTATATCGGCGGCTACTACACCGAGGCGGCCAAGATCGCGCAGCAGGCGGCCCTGCAGGGCCTCCAGGTGCGCCTCCTGGGCCCCGACGGCTTTGACTCGCCCGAGCTGATCAACCTGGGCGGCGAGGCGGTGGAGGGCGCCCTGTTCACTTCGGGCTTCTACGCCGGCACCACCGAGCCCGTGGCCGCGGAGTTCGTGCGCAAGTACAAGGAAGCCTACGGCAGCGAGCCCGACATGTTCGCGGCCAACGCCTACGACTCGGCCCGGATCTTGCTGGCCGCCATCCAGGCGGTGGGCCCCAACCGGGCGGCGGTGCGGGACTGGATCGCCTCGGTGGAGAACTTCCCCGGCGTGACCGGCCCCACCACCTTTGACGAGAAGGGCGACGCCGTCAAACCCTTGTACATCCTGCGGGTGCAGGACGGGGCCTTCGTCCAGGAGCGGTAATCAGCCCGTGACGGGCCTTTCCCGCCGCGGCCGGCCACGGCCGCGGCGGGATGCGTTTCCGGGTTTACACCGCGCGAAGGAAACAGTTATGATGTGACAAGGAGCGGGTGGCGCCCGGCCCAGGACCGGCGTCCACCCTTCTCCTTTGTGCCCTGGACCAAAGAGGGGCTTTTCCCAGAGGGATACCGCTGAACGGGGTGCGCACTTGTTTGCACAACAGTTGATCAACGGGCTGGTGACGGGGAGCACCTACGCCCTCATCGCACTGGGGTACACCATGGTGTATGGTGTGCTGCAGCTGATCAACTTCGCCCACGGCGAGATCTACATGGTGGGCGCCTTCGCGGGCCTGCTGTTGGTCACCGTGGCCCAGCTGCCCTTCCCCGTGGCGCTCCTGCTGGCCATGGGCATCACGGCCCTTTTGGGCGTCACCATCGAATTCCTGGCCTACCGGCCGCTGCGGCGCTCTTCGCGGCTTTCGGTGCTCATCAGCGCCATCGGCATGTCGATTTTTGTGCAAAACGTCGCCCTGTGGATTTGGGGGCCGTCCACCCGCAGCTTCCGGCCTCCCTTTCCCGTCACGCCCCTGTCCCTGGGAGGCTTGCGCACCAACACCCTGGAGCTGCTCACCCTCGCGCTGGCGCTGTTGATGATGGTGGGCCTGCACCTCTTGGTCACCCGCACCAAGCTGGGCAAGGCCATGCGGGCCGTGGCCCAGGACCGGGAAACCGCCGCCCTGATGGGGATCAACGTCAACCGCACTATCGCCTTTACCTTCGCCATCGGCTCCAGCTTGGCCGCCGCGGCGGGGGTCATGGTGGGCATGCTGTTCAACGCCGTCGTGCCCAACATGGGGGTCATGCCGGGCCTGAAAGGCTTCGTCGCCGCGGTGCTGGGGGGCATCGGCCACATCCCCGGCGCGATGCTGGGCGGGCTGCTCTTGGGCATGGCGGAAGTTTTGGGCGTCGCGCTGCTCAGCTCCCAGTGGCGGGACGCCGTCGCGTTTGCCATTCTGATTGTGGTGCTGCTTTACCGGCCGTCGGGCCTCCTTGGCCGACGCACGCAGGAAAAGGTGTGAGCCGCCCATGCTGGATTGGGCCGACGGGCTTTTGCGGGGATTCATCAACCCCTACTATTACGGCATCCTGGTGACCATCGGGATCAACATCATCCTGGCCTTAAGCCTCAACCTGGTCACGGGCTTCACCGGCCAGCTGCACTTGGGCCATGCCGCCTTTATGGCCATCGGAGCCTACACCGCGGGCTTGCTGGCCACCAAAGCCGGGGTCAGCTTTGCGCCGGCGGTGCTGGCCGCAGGACTGGCGGCGGCGGTGGCGGGCGTCATCGTCGGCCTGCCCACCCTGCGGCTGCGGGGCGACTACCTGGCCATCGCGACCTTGGGGTTCGGGGAGATCGTGCGCATCACCCTGTTGAACCTGGACATCACCGGTGGACCCTTTGGCCTGCGGGGCATCCCGCGCCAGACCAACCTGCCCATCGTGATCTTGGCCGCGCTCTTCACCTTTCTCGTGTTGCGCAGCCTCGTCCACTCCCGCATGGGCCGGGCGCTGATCGCGATCCGGGAGGACGAGGTGGCCGCGCAGACCATGGGCATCGACACCGCCCGGCTCAAGGTAGCCTCCTTTACACTGGCCGCGTTTTTCGCCGGCATCGCGGGCGCCCTGTTCGCGTACTGGTTCCGCTACCTCAACCCGTCGTCCTTCGGTTTCATGGTGTCCATCGAACTGCTGGCCATGGTCGTTTTCGGCGGCTTGGGCAACCTGCTGGGCTCCGTAGTAGGGGCGGGGGTCATGACGTACCTGCCCGAGTTCTTGCGGACGGTGGCCCCGGCCATCGCCGAGCGGCGGCTGGTGTTTTACGGAGCCCTCTTGGTCATCGTCATGATCCTGCGGCCCAACGGGCTGTTGGGCACCAGCTCCGAGCAGGGATGGCTGGAAATTTGGCTGGCCCGCCGGCGCTCCGGGCCCCAGGCCGCCCGCGGCGTGGCCACCGGGGAAACGCCGCCCCCGGCCTCCACGGGAGGTGCCGGCCGTGGCCCTGCTTGAAGTGCGGGACCTGACCATGGAGTTCGGCGGCTTGCGGGCCGTGGACGGCGTCACCTTTGACGTGCATGAGGGCGAAATCCTGAGCATCATCGGGCCCAACGGCGCCGGCAAGACCACCGTGTTCAACATGCTGACGGGCATCTACCGCCCCACGGGCGGCGAGGTCGTGTTTCGAGGCCACCGCCTCAACGACCTCAAACCCCACCAGATCACGGCCCTGGGGATTGCCCGCACCTTCCAAAACATCCGCCTGTTTCGGGAGATGGCGGTGTGGGAAAACGTGGTGGTGGGCGCCCACACCCGCTTGAAAAGTGACTTTTTCAGCTCGATCTTCAAAGGGCCGGGCACCCGCCGGGAAGAGCGCACCGCCCGGGAGCGGGCCTACGCGCACCTGGAGTTTGTGGGCCTGAGGGGTCTGGAGACGACCAAGGCCCGCCAGTTGCCCTACGGCGCCCAGCGGCGGCTGGAGATCGCCCGGGCGCTGGCCGCGGAGCCCCGCCTGCTGCTCTTGGACGAGCCCGCCGCGGGCATGAACGCCGCGGAAACCGCGGAGCTGATGGACCTCATCCGGCGGCTGAAAAGGCAGGACATCACGGTGATCCTCATCGAGCACGACATGCGCATGGTGATGGACATTTCCGAGCGCATCGTCGTGCTGGACCACGGCAAGAAAATCGCCGAGGGCACGCCGGCCGAAGTGCGACAGCATGAAGCGGTCATCGCCGCGTACTTGGGGGCGAGCGCCCGTGCTGGCCATTGAAAACCTAGTCACCCACTATGGCCCCGTGGAGGCCCTCAAAGGCATTACCCTGCACGTCAACCAGGGCGAAATCGTGACCCTCATCGGCGCCAACGGCGCCGGCAAGAGCACCACCTTGCGCACCATCTCGGGCCTGGTGCGCCCCACCCGGGGCACCATTACCTACGAGGGGCACGACTTGACCGCTTTGCCGCCCGAGCGCATCGTGGCCCTGGGCATTGCCCACGTCCCGGAGGGACGGCGGGTATTTCCCCTTATGACGGTGCTGGAAAACTTGGAGCTGGGCGCCTACACCCGCAGCGACGCGCGGGCCATCCAGGAGGACCTGGACCGGGTGTTCACCCTCTTTCCCCGCCTGGCTGAGCGCCGCACCCAGCTCGCGGGCACCATGTCCGGCGGTGAACAGCAGATGCTGGCCATCGGCCGGGCGCTGATGGCCCGGCCGCGGCTCTTGCTGCTGGACGAGCCGTCCATGGGCCTCGCGCCCATCATCGTGGAAAGCATCTTTCAGGTCATCGAGGACATCAACAAGCAGGGCACCACCATCCTGCTGGTGGAGCAAAACGCCAACCTGGCCCTGTCCGTGGCCCACAAAGGCTACGTATTGGAAACCGGCCGCATCGCCCTCAGCGGCACCGCCGCGGCCTTGCGGGAAAACGAGGCCGTCCGCCGGGCATACCTGGGGGCTTGACCCGCCCTGTATCCAGCCCGCCGGCCCGCCGGGAACGCCCCTTCCGCCCTGCCGCCCCGGTCCTGGGAGGGGACCCGCCCGCCGGCAGGATTCAGCGGTGCGGCCCGGAAATGGTAGGCAGCGGGAGCCGGGTGGAGGGGGGTTCCTCGGGTCATGCGCTGGTGGCCCTTCGGCAAACAGGAAGAGCCTGAAGACGATTGGGATTTGAACTTGGACGGCTGGTTCGACCGTCGCCACGGCAGCGGCCGGGACACTCAGGCCCAGGAGGCGGACGGCAAAGTCCCCCCGGCCGACGGCGCGCCGCCAGGCGCCGGCGCGTCCCCCCCGGACGGGACATCCCAGGAGGGCGGTGCGTCCCCGGCGGCTGTCCACCGGCCGCAGCCGGCAGGCCAGGTCCCATCCGCGGCGGCCATAGCCCCCGCCGTTTCTCGGGCGCAAAACGCCGGCGGCGGGTCGATGGATCCGGAGCTGGAAGCCCAACTGCTGCGGGCCTTCGAATGCTTGGAAGCCGCTGAGTTTATCCAACTGGAAGAAGTCTGCGCGGGCCTGCCCGGGGCCGTGGGCGAGGCGCTCTTGCGGGCGGCCCGCAGCTGGAACCTGCGGCTGGTGGACCTGCAGAAGGCCGTCTCCCAAGCTATCGAGCAGGGGGCCCGCCCCCTCTTGGCCTCGCACCGGCTCGCGGCCGACGCCCGCATGCTGGACCAGCAGATCGTGCAGCTGGCCGCCCTTTCCGAGGAACTGTCGGCCTCGGTGACGGAAGTGGCCGCCAGCGCCGACGAAGCGGCCCGGGGCGCCCAGGAAGCCTTGGACCAGGTCCAATCGGGCATGGACCGCATCCAAGGGGCCCTGGCCGGCATGGTGGAGTCGGGCCGGGCCGTCGAAGAGCTGCGCAGCCACGTCCAGGACTTGGCGGGTTCCGTGGATCCCATCCGGGACGTCCTCGGCCTCATCCGGGAAGTGGCGGATCAGACCAACCTGCTGGCCCTCAACGCGGCCATCGAGGCAGCCCGGGCCGGCGAGCACGGGCGGGGCTTCGCGGTGGTGGCCGACGAAGTCCGCCGCCTGGCCGAACGGACCAACGAGGCGGTGCGGGACGTACAGCGGCGCATCGACGCCCTGCAGGACGGCACCACCCGGGTGGGCGAAGCCATGGAGGAGATGGGCCGCCGCATGAGCGAAGGGGTCCAATTGGCCGAGGCGGGCCAGCAGGCCCTGCAGCAGATGCGGGCGGACTTGGAGCAAGGCTTGCGCCCCATCAAGGACATCGCCACCGCCGCGGACGAGCAAGCCCAGGCCGTCAGTCAGGCCACCGAAAGCGCCGAAAAGATCGCCCTGGCCGCCACCGGCATCAAGGACAGCGCCGCCTCCCTGGCCGAGATGGTGGCCGACCTGCAAGCCACGTTAGGAGGCTTGCGGGAAAGCGCGGGCACCATGCAGCTGCAGCTCCAGGACGAGGATTTGCTGGAGCTGGCCAAGGCCGACCACGTCCTGTGGGTGCAGCGGCTGCACGGCATGATCCTGGGCCGGCAACAGATCCGCGAGGAGCAAGTGGCCGATCACACCCGGTGCCGGCTGGGGCGCTGGTACTACGGGCGGGGCCGCCAGCGCCTGGGGCACGACGCGGTCTTTCGCTCCCTGGAGGAGCCCCACCGGCGCCTGCACGAAACGGCAGCCAAGACCGTCGCGGCCTGGAACGCGGGCCACCACGAGGAAGCCACCACCCTGATGCAGCAGGTGGTGGCCACCTCGCAAGAGATCCTCTCCATCCTGTCCCAGCTCCAGACCATCCTCTCCGGGACAGCCCGGTGAAGCCTCGCTGCCTGCCCGGGCGCCCGGCGGGACCGCTGGGGTGCGGCCGCCGCCGGGCGCCTGCGCTGTCCCACGGCCCCGCCGCGGCACCGGCTTGCCGCACCGGCTCGTTCACCGACCATCCGCCGCCCAAGGGCAGCACAACTACAGCACCCGCCGGCGCAGCCACCCCGACACCACTTCGCCCAGGACGACTACGCCCAGGATGGACAACAGGATGACCGCCGCCTGCTGCCAGGCCAAAAAGTCCACCGCGCTGTTCAAGATCATGCCGATGCCGCCCGCGCCTACCAGCCCCAACACCGTGGACTCGCGGATGTTGATGTCCCAGCGCAGGATGGTGACCGCGTAAA
>DATGPV010000032.1:0-77218 GCA_035304545.1 Limnochordales bacterium
CCGGTCGACGATCTTGATGGGCAGCTGGTACAGCTCGTTAAAGATGGACTGGGTGCGCTGGAGCTGGTCGTCGCTGAGGCGCGTCGCGTAGTCCCGGGCCGTGACTTCAGCGCCCGGCTCGGACTTAAACCGGAACAGCTCGCTGATGACCAGCCGGTCCCCGATTTGGACGTCGTCCATCTCCAGGCTGAAGATGAGCACCGGCGTGCGCTGGCGGGACTTGGCCACGTTGACCGCCCAGTTGAGGGCCAGCGACGTCTTGCCCATGGAAGGGCGGGCCGCGAGGATAATCAAGTCCCCGGGCTTGAAACCCGTGGTCACCAGGTCGATGGACGGGTACTTGACCAGGAGCCCGGAAGGCTTCCTGCCTTCGCGGCGCTCCAAGAGCTCCACGTAGCACTTGCGCAGCACTTCGATGAGGTCCTTGACGTCATCGCCGCCGCCCGTCTTGGCCGTGGCCTGGAAGATGAGCTCCTGGGCCCGGGCCTGCAGCCGCTCCAAGGGCTCATCGTGTTCGGTCAGGACCAGCCGCTGGATTTCCTCCGCCGCCGCCAGCAGGCGCCGGCGAGCCAGCCGCTCGTCCAGCAGGTCCATGCTGGGCTCGAGCTCCGCCTTGCTCACAAAGGACTGGGTGATCCCGATGAGGATGTCGTTCCACGGGATCCCCGCAATCTGGCGCAGCCGGCTGTACACTTGCGTGTAGGACACCCGGCCGCCCCGGTTGTAGAGGTCCAGCACGGCTTCGTACACTTGCCGGTGGGCCGGGTCCGAAAAGTGGTCCAGCCGGATCCGGTCGACGACGGTATCGATCGTTTCCGGGTGTTTCAGCAGGATGCCAATGACGCGGCGCTCGGCGTCGACGTCGGCCAGCTGGCCCAGACGCTGCGCCTCAGCCGTCATACTCATCCGCGAACATCTCCTTCCACCGCCGCACCGCATCGGCGTCCACCGTCTGGTAGGCGCCCGCGTTGGGCGCGCCCTCCACCGGAGCCGCCTGCCGCATCACCCGGGCCCGTTGGCTGCGCTGCAGGTCCTCCAGGGTGCGGATGCCTTCGTTGTACCAGTTGCGCAGGACGCCCTCCAAGTAGTTCATCCTGGGCGTGCGGGCCGACTGCACCGTCTCCTCGATGGCCAGCGCGACCACATCGGGGGACATGCCCTGCTCTTCCACCCAGAAACGCAGCCGCTCAAACTGGGAAGGGCCCAACAGCCCGATGCGCTGGTGGTAGAAGGCCACCACCGCGCCCAAAGCCTCCTCGATGGCCGTACGCCGTCCCGGGCCCGCCGGCACCGGCTCGGCGGCCGCCGCCGGCGCAGCGCCCGCCGGGGTCCCGTCGGCTGCCGGCGTTGCCCTGGCTGGGGCCGCGGCTCCGGCCGCCGGCCATTCCGCCGTTTCCACCGCGACGGCGCCTGTCGGCACCTCTGCCGCCGCCGGGACCTGCTCGGACCAGGGAGGTGCGGGCGCGACGCCGTCGGCCAGCGCCGGGGCCTCGCCTAGGCCCTCCCCGGCCTCCGTCCCCAGGGAGCCAGCGGAGCCGGACGGCCCGAGGGCCGACGGCCAACCCAGTACCCAGCCCTCGTCCCCGCGCCGCAACAGCCCCACCCCCTCCAAGGCCGTCCAAGCCCGCTGCAGATCCGGGAGCGGCACATTCATGCGCCGGGCCAGCTCGTCCAGCAACGGCGGGCTTGTCCCCGGCGCGGCGGCGCTCCCGCCTTGGGCTGCCGGAGAGCCCGCTGCCTGCGCCAAGCTGTAAAGGTGGAGCCACAACACGGTGGCGGTAGGACCGATCAACGGCTGGTAAGCTTCCAAGAGGGCGCGCGGCACCATCAGCGGCCAGTTCCGTCTGGCACCGCCGTCGTCCAGGCGGATACCCTCCATGGACATGTACCGTGTCACCTCCCGGAGGCGTGGACGCGGGTTTCGGCCCGCCGGGGCCGGATTCCTTCCGAACGGACCGTCGCCGGCCCCCGGGGCGCGCCCGGCCGGCGGCGCCGCCCGCGGCGGTACAGCTCCCATCCCAGGGCGGCCAGCAGCAGCCCGCCCGAGATCAGGAAGATAACGGTGTGCCGATGCAGGGCGGCCAGGTGGTGGGCCACCGGCCCGTAGGCCGGCACGGCGGGGTGCCAAAGGCGCGACCAGCCCCACCAGGCCCACAGGCCCAGGCCGGCAGCAATGATGGCGAGGCGTCCGCCCCTCATGCCGGGGCCCCGGGCCCGGCGGGCGGCTGGGTTTCCAGCTGGGCCCGCTGGGCGTGCCTTTCCAGGGCCAGCTCAATGAGGCGGTCGATGAGCTGCGGGTATGGCAGGCCCGACGCTTCCCACAGCTTGGGATACATGCTCACGCGGGTGAAGCCGGGCATCGTGTTGATCTCGTTCACCCAGATTTCCTCGGTTTCCTTGTGGACGAAAAAATCCACCCGGGCCAGGCCCGCGGCGTCGATGGCCCGAAAGGCGTCGATGGCCATGGCCCGCACCTGGGCCGCGGCGGCATCGCTGATCCGGGCCGGGATGATGAGCTGCGATCGGTCGTCAAAGTACTTGGATTGGTAGTCGTAGAAGTCGGCCGCGGGCACGATTTCCCCGGGGATGGACGCCTGGGGATCGTCGTTGCCCAGTACGCTCACTTCCACTTCCCGGCAGCCGGCCGCGGCCCGCTCCACCAGGGCCTTCAAGTCATAGCGCAGCGCCAAGGCCAGGGCGTCATCCAGCTCCTCGGGGCGCTGGACCCGGCTGATGCCGACGCTGGATCCCAGGTTGGCCGGTTTCACAAAGCACGGAAACCCCAGCTCCTGGCCGACCCTTTCCCGCACCCCCGCGGGATCCGCCCGCCACTGGGCCTTGGTCACCACCAGGTAATCGACGACGGGCAGGCCCGCCTGGCGGAACAGGGCCTTCATCAGCGCCTTGTCCATGCCCACCGCCGAGGCGGCCACCCCGGATCCCACATAGGGGACGCCGGCCAGTTCCAGCAGCCCCTGGATGGTGCCGTCCTCGCCGTAGGGGCCGTGCAGCACCGGAAAAAACACGTCAATGGGTCCGAGGCCTTGGCCCGGAGACCGCTCGGGCCCAGGGACCGCCGGCCCGGCCGCGGCAGGGGGCGGCGCCTCGGCGGCCGCCGGCGCGGGCGCGCCCGCGGCCAAGGGGACCAGGGCCCGGGGTCCGGGCTGGGGCAGGATGGCCGCGGGCGCGGCCAGCCGGGGCTCGCCCTCCCGCAGCGCCCGCAGCGGATCGCCCGACGCGATCCATTGCCCGTCCCGGGTGATGCCGATGGGCACCACCTCGTACTTCTCCCGGTCCATGGCTTCCATGACGCTCTGGGCCGACATGAGGGACACCTCATGCTCCCCCGAGCGCCCGCCGAAGATAACCCCTACCCGCAGTTTCCGCAAGGACAACCCTCCTACCGCCTTGGGGCCCATGCCTAGTTATATGCCCCGCGCGCGGGCGGCGCGCGCCGGCGGGCGCGTCAGCCGGCGCTGCCGGCCCGGGCCGCCTCCTGGGCCGCGGCCAGCGCGTCGTCGACCGACGCCTTATAGCCCTGGGCCTGGAGGGCGTCGCTCAAAGCCGTCAGGCACAACACCACGTTGCGCCACTGGCACGAATAGCCCATGAGGCCGATGCGCAGCGCCCGGCCCTTGAACTCGCCCAAGCCGCCGGCGATCTCCAGGCCGTATTCGGCCAGCAGATGGCGCCGCACCTGGGCCTCATTGACCCCGTCGGGCACGTGCACCGCGGTGACCATGGGCGCCCGGTGGTTCTCCTCCGCGACGAGGGAGAGCCCCATGGCTTCCAAGCCCGCCTGCAGGGCCCGCCCCAGGCGCAGGTGCCGCTGCCAGCGGGCTTCCCAGCCTTCGTCCACGGCGATGCGCAGCGCCTCCCGCAGGGCGTACACCATAGAGATCGGCGCCGTGTGGTGGTATGCCCGGGCTTCGCCCCAGTAGTTTTCGATCATGGTCAGGTCCAGGTACCAGCTCTGCACCTTGGTGCGGCGGCGGCCGATGGCCTCCCGGGCCCGCGGGCTCATCGTCACCGGCGCCAGGCCCGGCGGCGCACCCAGGCACTTTTGGGATCCGCTGTAGGCCGCGTCCACTTGCCACTGGTCCACGGGCACCGGCACTCCGCCCAGGGACGAGACGGCATCCAGGACCACCAGGGCGTCGTGGGCCCGCGCGAGGGCCGCGATGTCCTCCACGGGCTGCCAGACGCCGGTGGAGGTTTCCACGTGCACCAGGGCCACCAGCTTGATCCCGCCCTGCTTGAGCGCGGCTTCCACGTCCGCCGGGTCGATGACGCGGCCCCACGGCGCCCGGACGACCACGGCTTCCGCGCCCGTGCGCTCCACGATGTCCACCATCCGCTGGCCAAAGGCGCCGTTGACGCAGACCAGGGCCCGGTCCCCCGGCTCCAGCAGGTTGACCAGGCACGTTTCCATCCCCGCGCTGCCCGTGCCCGACATGGCCACCGTCAGCTCGTTGTCGGTGGCGAAGGCCGACCGGATCAGAGCACGCGTATCGTTCATGATGGCCAGAAAATCCGGATCCAAATGGCCCACCACGGGCGTGGCCAGCGCCCGCAGCACCCGGGGGTCCAGGGCGCTGGGGCCCGGCCCCATCAGCACCCGCTCTCCAGGCCGCAATTCGCCGATTCCACTGTCTGACATGCCCGTTGCCCCTCCTTGTCTGCGCCGCCCGTGGCCGGCGGCGGCTGGTCTCCATGTCGGCACCCGATTTCTTGAGTTCAGCCCAAGACCTCCAGCAGCGCGGCCCGCATAATGGCCACCGGCGGCGGGCGGCCGGTCCAGCGCTCAAAGGCCGCTGCGCCCTGGTACAGGAGCATTCCCCACCCCGGCACGATCCGCAGGCCCCGGCGCCGGGCCGCGGCCAACAGAGGCGTCAGCGGCGGCGTGTAGACGATGTCGCACACGATTAAGGGCGGATGCAGCCAGTTTTCCGGCACCGGCAACGCGGCCCCGCTCCCGCCCTCCATGCCGGCCGGGGTGGTCTGCACCAAAAGATCCGCACCGGCCAGCTCCTCCCGCAGTTCAGGACTGTCCAGCCCCAGGGCCCCGGTCTCCAGCCCCGGGCGCGCCACCGCAGCCGCCAGTTCCTGGGCCCGGGCCGGGGTGCGGTTGGCGATGACCAGCCGGGTTACCCCCGCGTCGGCCAGGGCAAAGGCCACCGCACGGGCGGCGCCGCCCGCGCCCAGCACCACGACGCGGCTGCCCGCGGGGTCAAAGTCCGCCTCGTCCCGCAGGCTGCGCACAAAGCCGATGCCGTCGGTGTTGTCCCCCACCAAGTAGCCGTCCTGGTTGATGACGGTGTTGACGGCGCCGATGGCCGCGGCCGCGGGGGTGAGGCGGTCCAACAGCGGCACGATGGCCGTTTTGTGGGGAATGGTCACGTTGAAGCCCCGCACCGACAAGGCCCGCAAGCCCCGGACGGCGGTTTCCAGCTCACTGGGATGCACGGGAAAGGGCACGTACACCCAGTTCATGTCCAAATGGGCAAAAGCTCGGTTGTGCATGCGCGGCGAGAGGGAATGGGCCACGGGCCAGCCGATGATGCCCACCACCGCGGCTTCGCCCGAAAGGTCACGCACCGGCCGGCCGCCCCCCGTCGCTCCTGGTGAAAACCTGGGGCAAAAGCTCCTCCACCGTGGCCACCGCGACCACCTCCAGCCCGTCCACCCCGCCCGGCAGGTCGGCGGCGTTGTCCGCAGGGATCAAGACCCGCTTCAGCCCCGCCCGGCGGGCCCCGTGCAGCTTTTCGTAGACGCCGCCCACGGGACGGATAAAGCCTTGGATGGACACCTCGCCGGTCAGGGCCGTGTCCTGCCGCACGGGCCGCTCCTGGACGGCGCTCAAGACGGCCACCAAGATGGCCGCCCCCGCCGACGGGCCATCGATGCGCCCGCCGCCCACGACGTTGACATGCACGTCCCAGTCGGCAAGGTCGATGCCCGCCACCTTGCGCAGCACCGACGCGACGTTGAAGACCGAGTCCTTATACATGCTGCCGGCGGTTTCGTTGAAGCGCACCTGTCCCTGCCCCGGCTCCCGGGCGGGAAAGGCCACGGCTTCGATCTCCACCACGGACCCCACGTAGCGGCTGACGCCCAGGGCCAGCGCGCGCCCCACTTCAACCCCTTGGCCCGCCCGCACCGGCGCCACCGACGTCAGGCGGCTGTGCTGCGCCACCTCGTTCACGTCCCGGCTGCGGATGAGGGTCGGCGGCTGGCCGCCGGCCCTGTGCAGGGCCAAGCTGTACGCGTCAGCCAAAAGCCGCGTCGCCGTGCGGCCTTCGGCCGTGTAGCGGCTGATGCGGGCGGGCACGTCGTCCTCCAGCGCCACCCCGAGGCGGGACGCGGCCTGCACCACAATTTCCCGGACCTGCTCCTCGGACAGCGGATCAAAAAACACCTCGGCACAGCGGGAGCGCAGCGCCGGATTGATCTCCTCGGGCGCTCGGGTGGTGGCACCGATGAGGACGAAGTCCGCGGGTGCGCCCTCCTCAAAGAGCTTGCGGATGTAGCGGGGCACCTTGGGGTCGTCGGGATCGTAGTAGGCCGAATCGAAGTACACCCGCTTGTCCTCCAGCACTTTGAGG
Organism: Limnochordales bacterium; assembly: GCA_035304545.1. Taxonomy (GTDB): domain Bacteria; phylum Bacillota; class Limnochordia; order Limnochordales; family ZCTH02-B6; genus ZCTH02-B6. The sequence continues at coordinate 6,606 of DATGPV010000032.1, forward strand.
AGCTTGCTTTGCAGCAGGGGATCCAGCTCGCCGATTTCGTCGATGAACAGCACCCCGCCGTGGGCTTCCGTGACCAACCCCGGCTTGGGCTCGGGCACGGCGCTGTCGGCCAGCTCCCGCCGGGCGCCCTGGTAGATGGGATCGTGCACCGAACCCAGCAGGGGATTGGTCACCTCCCGCGGGTCCCAGCGCAGCGTCGCGCCGTTGACCTCCACAAAAGGCGCGTCTTCGGCAAAGGGGGTGTAGGGCCGCCGCTTGGCCTCCTCCAGCACCAGCCGGGCCACCGTCGTCTTGCCGACGCCGGGCGGCCCGTACAGGAGCACGTGGGAAGGGAATGGCGAGCACACCCGGGCCATGAGGGCCTCGATGGCCCGCTCCTGGCCCACCACCTCCTCGAGCCGGCGGGGGCGCAGCGCCTCGGCCACCGAGGGGGACAAGCGGCGCTGCTCCAGCTTCTCCAGGGCGGCGAACTTTTTCAGGGTATGGGCGTTGTCGGGCCCGCTTTCCTCCTTGAGCACCTGCAGCCGGAGCTCCTGCAGATATTCTTCGTGGCGGACCTGCATGCGCTCGGCCACCCGCTGCTCGATCTGGGCCTCCAGGTGACGGCGGGCCAACAGGTCCGCCACCGCGTCCTCCAGTTCGTCCAGGGCTTGGACAAACTCGTCGGGATGGGGCGCCTGATCAATGGTGGGATCCTCATGGACCAGGCGCTGGAGGGCCACCAGCTGGCGGCCCGGGTCTTCGGCGCGCATGTCCTGCAAGGCGTTGAGCTTGCCGGCCTTCAGCACCAGCCGGTCCGAGCCGTAGATGCGGGCCAACAGTTCCCATAGGGCCTGAATCCGGCGGCGCACCGCCTCTTCGCCCGCCCGGCGCATCAGTTCGGGGGCGGCCGCCCCGGAGCGCGGCCGCTTCCAAAGGCTCATCAGGCGTCTCCCACCACTTGAACCGCCAGCGTGGCCTGCACACCGGGGTGCAGTTTCACCGGCACTTCATAGGTGCCCACCGCCTTGATGGGCTCCTCCAGCTCGATGCGGCGCTTGTCGAGGCTGACCCCGGCCTGGCGCTCCACCTCCCGGGCGATGTCCGCGCTGGTCACCGAACCAAACAGGCGGCCGCCCTCGCCGGCCTTGACGCGGATGACGATGCGCTGGCCCTGCAGCTTCGCTGCCGCGGCCTGGGCCTGCTCCTCTTCCCGCTGGCGCCTGCGGCTTTCAGCCTTCAGCGAGTGGTCCCGCTGGCGCAGGTTGGCCGCGGTGGCCTCCGCGGCCAGGCCGCGGGGAATCAAGTAGTTGCGGGCGTAGCCCTCGGCCACCTCCACCAGGTCATTCTTCTTGCCCAAATTCTTGACGTCTTGCAAAAGGATGACCTTCATCGGTCCCCGTCTCCCTCCCAGCTCCACGTCCCGCCCGGCGCCGCGATGGGTGCGGCCGCTAGATGGTGCCGGCCAGACCGCCATCCTCGCGCCTGCCGTCTCCGGCGCCATCGCCGCCGTCATCGTTGCCGTTGTCGGGCAGCGGCAGGCGGCGGAAGTTAAACCAAGTGTCCAGCACGCCCGCCCACGCCACCACTGCCGGCACCCACAGCAAGAGGAGCGCGAGGAGCAGGAAGCGCCAAAGGGGCGCCAGGCGTCGCACCTCCAGCCAGTACCAGCCCACGGCCAGCCCCTGCACGGTAAAAAGCAGGTGGAACATGATGCGCAGGTTTTCGCCAACAACCACCAGCCCTTCCTGATCCGCCACCGTCCCCGCGACCAGCAGGCCGTGGCCGGCGATGAAGCCCAAGGCCAGCGGCCAAGGAAACCGCCAGCGGGCGAAGGGCGGAAACCACGGGGGCGCCTCCCCTAGGCGCACCAACAGCACGCGGGTCAAGGCCAGGTTGAGGGCGGCCGCCCCGCAAGCGGCCGCCACCGCGAACCCCGGAAGAAAGGGGCGGATCGCGGCGAAGCTGCGCTCCGTTTCCGTGATCATGAGGCGCAGGCTTTCGACGGCCTCGGGCGCCACGCCGCCCGCGGCGGCCTGATCGGCCATGGTGCGGGCCAACTGCAGCCAGTTGTCCACCAGCACCGCCACCAGGTCGATCCCATGGGCCAGGCGCACTCCCGTCCACAAGGCCGCTCCGGGCAAAAGCGCCGCGAGCACCGCCAGCGCCAAGGTCTGCCCGGCTCCCGCCCCTTCCCGCCAAGCGCCGCCGATGACCAGCCCGATCAGGCCCAGGGTGACGGGCACCACCAGCACGCCCAGCAGGGAAAAGCGCAGGGATTCCGCGGGCAGCGCCTGGGCCAGCCCAGCGAACACCTGCTGCTCCACGTAGCCCACGAGGATGACCGCCAGGACCGCCGTCCCGACGCTGAGGCGGTATCCGTGCCGGTAGGCCAGGGCGGCCAGGGGCGCCGGCACCACCAGCCACAGGGGCAGCGGGAAAAAGGCGCCGGTCAAGGCCATCAACACGGTGGCCATGGCCAGCACGATGCCGTCCGCTGACCAGCCCTGATCGTGGGACGGGCGCTCCGGGTCCATGCCCTCACCCCGCCCCGTCTTGCAGGTACTTCATCAGAGTGGAGCAGTCGCCAAACCACGCCTCGGCCTCGTGGCCCTGCTCCGCCATGGCCCGCAGGCGGCGCAGGACGGCCCCGTCCAGGCTGGCATAGGAGATGCCCAGCCGCTGGCTGAGCAGGAAGGCGCTGGCCACCACATCGGCCAGCGCGTCCTCGATCGCGGCGTCTTCGTTGCGGTACATGCCTTGGTAAAGGGCGGCGACGCCTGCCGCCAGGTCCGCCTTGAGGCGTTCGATGGCCTGCAGGTTGCGGGCGATGTCGGCCCCCACCCCGTCGGCGCGGCTCACCGCCACCACCTCCGTCCTCGCCCGAACTTCGGCGCCCATGGGGCCCTATCCTTCAGCCTGGCTGCAGCACCCCCGGGGGTCCACGGCTCCCAGGAGCGGAGCCGTCACAGGGCGGCCCCGGCGCCCGAGGGCCGCCGGCAGGAATCCCGTGAAGAGCAAAACGCCCGGCGCAGGTCAGGCGCCGGGCGCTTGGCCAACAAACCGGCGGGGTGTGGGCCCGCGGAACCCGCGGGACCCAGGCCCCTTTGCTGCCGTCAGTCGGTGGTGTAGGGCAGCAGGGCCACCTGCCGGGCCCGCTTGATGGCCCGGGTCAGCTGGCGCTGGTGCCGGGCGCAGTTGCCCGTAATGCGCCGCGGCAGGATCTTGGCCCGCTCCGTCAAGTACCGGCGCAAGCGGCCGGTCTCCTTGTAGTCGACGTAATCGATCTTGTCCACGCAGAAGGCGCAAACTTTCTTCTTGCGCCTGCGATCCCGTCGCATGCCTTTCCCTCCCGTCCAACGGGGAACCCGCTAAAAGGGAACCTCGTCCTCTTCGAATCCGTCAAAGGTCGCGTCCGCCGCGTCCGGCCGCCCGTCCCTGGGCCAGTCGAGAAAGCGGACATCGTCCGCCACCACCTCGGTGACCCAGCGGGTGCTGCCGTCCTGCGCCTGGTACGACCGGGTTTGCAGGCGGCCTTCCACGGCCACCAGGCGCCCCTTGCTTAGGTTGTGGGCGCACGTCTCCGCCAGCTTGCGCCAGGTGACGATGGGGAAGAAGTCGGTTTCCCGCTCGCCCTGCTGGTTCGTGAAGGGCCGGTCCACGGCGATGCGAAAGTTGGTGACCGCCACGCCCTGCTGGGTGTAGCGCAACTCCGGATCGGCCGTCAGCCGGCCGATGAGAATCACCCGGTTCAGCAAGGGTTTCCCTCCCCCGCAACATGGCGGTCAACCGGGACGGCGCCCGGACGCGCCCGTCCGGCATCTCCGCCCGCGGGTCGCCTCAAGCCTCAGCAGGCTCCGCACCCGCCGCGGGCCCGCTGCCGGCCTCGCCGGCGTCCTGTGGGGCCCCCGTTTCCGCCGCGCCCGCGGCTTCTTCCGCCGCCGGTGCCGCGGCGGCTGCCGAGACTCCGGCGGCCCCTTGGGTCCGCTTCTTCTCTTCGCGCACGATGAGATGACGGAGAACCCCGTCGGTGATGCGCAAGATCCGGTCCAGCTCGATGGCGGCCGCCGGGCTGCCCTCAAACTTCAGCAGCGCGTAGTAGCCTTCGGTGTGCCCGGCGATCTCGTAGGCCAGCCGGCGCTTGCCCCAGCGGTCAATGTGGGTCACCTGCCCGCCCTGCCCGGTGACCGCGCCGGCAAAACGCTCCAAGGCCGCCTCCAGCGCCTCCTCGTCCAGGCCGGGCTCCAGCACGACCATGGCCTCGTAAGGTCGCACCGCGGCCTCACCTCCTCCCTTTGGACTGTGGCCCCAGACGCTGCCGGTCTGGAGCAGGGATATCGCCTGTGTATTATAACACCGGGGGCACGCCCCGGCAATCCGCGTTTCGGCCGAAGGGACGAGGGACTACGGGAGCGGTTCCTCCTCGATGACCCGGCGGACGATGGCCTTGACCTGCCGCTCGAAGCGGCGGCGCGGCAGCATCACCACGCGGCCGCACCCCAGGCAGCGGATACGAAAGTCCATCCCGGTGCGCAGCACTTCCCACTGGTCGCTGCCGCAAGGATGGGGTTTGCGCATCTGCACCACGTCGCCCAAGTAGAACTTGGTGGCCACCCTAAGTCGCCCCGCCTCCCCCGGGCCCGCGCCAGGATGGGTTCCCGCCGCCGGGCCCCTGCCGATGAAGACCTCCGGGGATCGATCTTCCCCGGCCCAAGGGCCCACTCCTGCCCCAGCGGTCCTGGCCCCTTGGGACTGCACCCTATCCGCCCAGGTAGGCTCGCTTTACCTCGGGGTCATGGAGGATGGCCTCCCCCGTGCCCTCGAAGCGCTTCCTGCCCAAGTCCATGACGATGGCGTGATCGGAGATGGACAAGGCCTTCTTCGCGTTTTGCTCCACCATGAGCACGGTGACGCCTTGCTCCCGAATCTCCAGCACCGTCTGGAACACCTCGTCCATCATGCGGGGCGACAGGCCCAGCGACGGCTCGTCCAGCATCAGGAGCTTGGGATGAAGCATGAGGGCCATGGCCATCTCCAGCACCTGCTGCTGGCCCCCCGAAAGGTTCCCGGCCAGCTCCCGGCGCTTTTCCCGCAGCATGGGAAAGCGATCGTACATGGCCTCGATGTCCTGCCGGACGCCGGGGTCGCTGCGGAGAAAGGCCCCCATCTCCAAATTCTCTTCAACGGTCATGAGGGGAAAGTTGACGCGGCCCTGGAGCACCAGGGCGATGCCCCGGCGCAGGAGCTCCTTTGGGCTCCGGTTCTGGATCTCTTGCCCCTCAAAGCGGATGGTCCCCGACCAGACCGGTACGAGGCCAAAGATGGCCTTGAGGGTGGTGGACTTGCCCGCACCGTTGGCGCCTATGATGGTCGCCACTTCGCCCCGGCACACTGCGAAGGACACTCCGGAGAGCACCTGGATTTCCCCGTACCCTCCGACCACGTTCTCCACTTCGAGCAAGACTTCAGTGTCCAAAGTACGCCTCCAACACCTTGTCGTTTTGCTGAATTTCCGCCGGCAGGCCTTCAGCGATCTTCCGGCCCCGATCCAGGACGACGACCCGGTGGGAAATGTCCATCACCACCTCCATGTTGTGCTCCACCAGCAAAAACGCCTTGCCCTGCCGGTTGAGCTCGACGATATGCTCTTTCATGGCCTCCACGACGGTGGGGTTGACCGCCGCGGCCGGTTCGTCCAACAGCAGCAGGTCGGGGTCCGGCATCATGGCCGCGGCGAACGCGAGCAGCTTGCGCTGGCCGTAGGACAGGCTTCCCGCCGGATCGTGGCGCTTGTGAATGAGGCGAAACCGCTCCAGCCAATGCTCGGCCCGCTCGCGGGCTGCGCGCTCCAGGGCTTGCAGCGACCGGGTCGCGACGAGCCGCCGCCATAAACTGTCTTCTTGGTGCTGCTGCAGGGCCAGCAGCATGTTGTCCATGACCGAAAGGCGCGTGAACACCTTGACCGTCTGGAAGGTGCGGATCATGCCCAGCAGCGCGATGCGGTGGGGCGGCAGCCCTTGGATGGCCTGGCCCTTGAACCGCACGGTGCCCCCGTCGGGCGAGATGAAGCCCGACACGCAATTGAACAGCGTCGTCTTGCCCGAACCGTTGGGGCCGATCAGGCTGACCAGTTCGCCCTGGCGAACATCCAAGTCCACCCCGTCCAATGCCTGAACGCCGTAAAACCGCTTCCGCACCCCCGGATGGAAAGCAGGGCGTCCTTGCCGTCCCCGCTCATGCCATCTGCCCCCCATCCCGGGGCTCCCACGCCGGGGCGGTCCCGCCGCCGCCGGGCGGCGCGCCGCGTGCACGCCAGCGCTGCTCCCAACGGCGAATCATGCCGTCGATGCCCTCCGGCATGCGGAGGATGAGCACCAGCAGCAGCGCCCCGTAGATGACCAGCCGCAGGCTGGGCGTGATCCGCAGCATCTCCGGCAGAAACGCGACCAGGACGGCGCCGATCACGACGCCCCGCACGCTGCCCACACCCCCGAGGAACACGATCACCAGCAGGTCGATGGTCAAGTTCAAAGACATCTCCGTCGGGCACACGATGGTCACATAGCGGGCCCAAAAGGCGCCCGCGATGCCGGCGATGGCCGCTCCGAGGGCAAAGGCGACCATCTTGTACCGCAAGGGCGGAATGCCCATGGAAGCGGCGAGGGCCTCGTCGTCCCGCAGCGCGTGCAGGGAACGGCCCACCCGGGAGTGGATGACGCGGCGGATCACCGCGACAACCACCACGCAGAGGGCCAAGGCCACGTAGTACTGATCCGCCAGCGTGACAGCCCGCCACTGGCCGAAACCAGGAAGGGACAGGCTCGGATACGGGATGCCCGTAATGCACATCGGTCCCCGGGTAAGATCTCAGTTGTGGGCCACGTACTGGGCGATCATGGCAAAGCCCAAAGTCCCCACCGACAGCGAGCGGGATGACAGCCGAAACACGGGAGACCCCATAGCCAGCGCGAGCCCTGAGGCCAGGGCCGCCGCCGCCGCGAGTTCCGTGCCGAAGCCCGTCATAAACCGCGTGCTCAAGATTCCGGCGGTATACGCGCCCACGCCGAAAAAAGCCGCGTGGCCCAAGGAAAGCGCCCCCAGGTGCCCGACGACCAAATCGTAGCTGAGGGCCAGCATGACGTAGATGAACGTCATCACCAACAGGTGGACCAAGTAGGGCACGGTGATGACGTGGGGCAGCGCCAGCATGGCCGCGGCCGCCGCGGCCGCCAGGACAGTGCGTCCCATCCTCATATTCCCACCCTGCGCCCAAACAATCCGTGGGGCCGGAAGGTGAGGACGAGCAGCAACACCGCGAAGGGCACCACTTCCCGGTAATCCGACGAGATGTAGCCCGCGGTGATGGCCTCGGCCAAGCCGATGAGGAAGGCCGAGACGAAAGCGCCCGCCACGTTGCCCGAGCCGCCCGCGATGACGACAGCAAAGGCCTTGAGGGTCAGCAGCAGCCCCATGCCGGGATAGACCTGGAACACCGGCGAGATCAGAGCACCGGCCAAGCCGCACAGCGCGCCGCCGATGGCCATGGCGATGCGGGCCACCACGACGGGGTCGATGCCCACCGCGCTGCAGGCTTCGCGGTTTTGGGCCATGGCCCGCATGGCCTTGCCAATCTTGGTGCGGCGCAACAGCGCCATCAGCACCCCAAAGGCAACGACGGTCCCCACCAACAGCAGCAGGCGCTGGCTGGATACCGTCAGGCCAAAGACGTGCAGCAGCTGGCGCGAGTAATCGGTGGGCACCTGGCGAGGGGTTGTCCCCCAAATTTGAATGGCGGCGTTGGCGATGACGATCGAAGCCGCCAAGGTGGCCATCAACTGCACCTGCAGCGGCTTGGCCATGACCCGCTGCAGCACGATGGCATGAAAGGCCGCCCCCACCGCGGCCATGATGGCCATGGTCAGCACGATGGCCAGCCAATAGGGCAGCACGCCCGGCCCGTACACCATGAAAAAGGCGAAGGATCCCAGCATGAACAGCTCGCCGTGGGCGAAGTTGACGATCTCCGTCACGCCGAGGATCAAGCTTAATCCCACGGCGACCATGGCGTACAGGGCACCGAGGGTAATTCCGTTCAGCACCTGCTCCCCAAGCAACGCCAACGTTCCCCTCTTCCTCCCTCAAAGAAGCAGGGGGGGTGCCGCGGCCAGCAGCCGCGGGCACCCCCATCCGGCGGGACCGGCTACGGAGCGGTGGGCAGCGTCTGGATGAGGCGCACCTGGCCCCCCTCCAGGCGCGTGATGACCATGTTGGGATGGGCCTGGTTGTAGTCGTCAAACTCGATCTTGCCCAGGCCCGGCAACTCGACGCTGACGGCCGCCAGCGCCTCGCGGATCCCGGCCCGGTCGGTCTTGCCCGACTGCTCGATGGCCGCGGCCAGGACGTGCATGGCGTAGTAGGCCATGGCACCGTGGGCCCGCGGCGGCGTGTTCCAGCGCTCCTGGTGCAGCCGGTCCAGCTCGGGATCCTGGCCCAACGCCCAGAGCGTCGCTTCCTCAATCCCCTCGCCCATCGCCACGTCGGTCCCCATGGCTTCGATGAACTCCGCGGTCACCAGGCTGCCCCGGGAAAAGATCCTCTGGGTCATGCCGACCTCGTGGAATTGGCGCACGAACACGGCCCCGTCCTTGGCTTCCATGATGAGAAGCAGCGCCTCGGGGTTCTGGGCCTTGACTTTGGTCAGCGTCGGACGGTAGTCCGCCTGCCCCTGCTCAAAGTACTCGACGCCCACCACTTGGACGCCCAGCTCGGCAAAGCGCTCCCGGTATTCCTGGGCCGCGCCCCGGCCGAAGTCGTTGTTGGCGGCGAAAATGGTCACGCGGCCCAGCCCTCTTGAACCCCGGCGGTCACGAGCATCGACACCGCCAGCAGCGCGACGAGGATCGGTTTGTTGACTGCTGACTTGACCACTGGACTAACCTCCCTGCTTGGACCTGGAGACCTTTCTCTGCCCACGGAATCGCTGGTTCAGGCTCCCTCCGCGTCGAACCCGTACGTTTCCCGCAACACCTCCATCACCTGGGCCAGGGCGGGCCCGGACTCCGGGACCGGGGGAAGCCGCCGGGCCGTGGCCGCCGGATCCTTCAGCCCGGAGGATGTCAGCACTGCCACGATGCGGCTGCCGGGATCGATGCGCCCTGCCTGGAGCCCGTTGTGGAGGGCGGCCAGCGCGCAGGCCGAACTGGCTTCCACGTAAAGCCCCTCGTGCCGGGCCAGCTCCGCCTGGGCCCACATGATCGCGTCGTCATCGGCGGTAACAGCCAGCCCGTCGGACTCTTTGAGGGCGGCCAGCGCCTGGTGGGTCGAGTGGGTGCCGCCGATGGAAAAGGCCACCGTCTGGCCCCCGGGCACCGGCTCCCCTTCCTCCAAGCCCCGCTCCAAGGCCGCGGCCAGGGGGCCAAAGGGCTCCGCCGCGACCATGCGCGGCGCCGCCTGGGTCACGCCCAGGCGGCGCAGTTCCCAAAACCCTTTCCACGTGCCGTACAGGCCGTCGCCGAACGCGGTGGGCACGATGACGAAATCCGGGACTTGCCAGTCAAACTGCTCGGCGATCTCAAAGGCAATGGTCTTGTATCCCTCGATGCCGTAGGGGACGCTGCCCACCGGAGGATAAAATCCGTTGCTCACTGGAAACCAGCCAAACCGTTGGGCCGCCTGGGCCATCACGGCCCACCGGTCTTCCAAGGTGGGCAGCGCCACCACCGCCGCGCCGTAGGATTGCATCAGCGTTTTCATGGTCGTCGGCACCGACACGGTGGTGAGCACGACGCACCGCAGGCCCGCCCTGGCGGCGTACGCGGCCGCCGCGGCCCCGTGGTTGCCGGTGGAGGAGACGACGATGACGCGCGCCCCCTTTTGCCGGGCCACCGAGATGGCCACCGAACAGAGGCGGTCCTTGTAGGACCAGGTCGGATTGCGGGTCTCGTCTTTCACGTACAGCTCCTTGAGCCCCCACGCCCTGGCCAAGCCGTCGCACCGCAACAAGGGCGTATCGCCTTCCCCCAAGGTCACCGCGGCCCGCCGGCTCACCGGCAGGAGGGCGTCCCAGCGCCACAGGCCCCGCTGGCCGGCGGCGACGGCCTCATGGGGAAACCGGCCCTTGAGCGCGTCGTAATCGTAGACGCAGGTTCCGTTGGAGCGGGACTTCTCCGTCGCGCACGCCGGGCACCCGGCCAGGCTCGCGGGCCCGTCGTCAAACTCCCGCCCGCACCGGATGCAGCGCAGCCCGGCAAAGGCCGTCACCGCCGCCCACCTGCTTCCACCACGTACAGCTCCCGGGGCGTCTTGGTGAGCACTTGGCACCCGTCCTCGGTCACCACCACCACGTCCTCGATTTGCAGTCCGCCGAAGCCCAGTTCGTAGTAGGGGGTTTCCACGTTGAGCACCATGCCCGGCTCCAGCACCGTATCGTCGCCGGGGCGCAAGACCGGCGGATCGTAAACTTCCAGTCCGATGCCGTGGCCCACGTGCTGGCGCCGGTAGTGGGGAATCCCGGCTTCGCGGACGGCTTCCACCGCCTGGGCAAACACTTGGCCCGCCGTGGCCCCGGGCCGGACCGCCGCGATGGCAGCATCCTCGCCGATGACCAGAGCCCGGTAGTACTCGGTGACCCGCGGGCCCGGCTCCCCAAAGACGGCGCACCGCGACAAGTCGGCCCAGTAGTGCTCATAGATGCAGCCCACGTCAAAGCGCACGATGTCGCCGGGGGCCAGGCGGCGTTCCCCGGGCGTCGCGTTGGGATACGCGCTGTGGGGGCCAAACCCGATGACCGATAGAACCGGCCGGGCGCCGTGGGCCACCAGCGTCTCCTCAAAAATGCGCTGGGCTTCCCGCTCGGTCATGCCCTCCCGCAGGCGGCCGATGACGGCCATCATGCCTTCCTCGGTGATGTGGGCGGCCCGCTGGAGCCGGGCCTGCTCCGCCGGGCTTTTCACCATCCGGGCCCGCATGATGGCGTCGGCCGCCGGCACTATCTCCACGCCGGGGAGGGCCGCCGCGAGCTGGGCCCGGACGCTGGCGGGCATTCCCGCCTCGTCCACCCCGATGCGGGCCGCGGGCAGCAGGGCCCGCACCGCGTCCAGCAGGGCGTCTTGGGGGCTGGCCGCGGGGCGTTGGACCGCCAGCCGGGCCAGTTCCTCATCCTCGGCCGCCAAGGCCCCGGGCGCTGGCTCGATGCCCGCGACGCCCGGGGGTTCCACAAAGAAGGTGCCGTAGGCGCAGACGCCCCCCAAAGGGGGACGGCGCTCGGCCACCAGATCCGCGTCGGAGATGGGCAGGACGACCAGGGGCGGGGCCGCGGGGTCCTTGGGCACCAGGGCGTAGGCTTGCACGTTGGCCATGAGCCACTGGCCCAGGCTGTACACCCCGGAGCAGTAAAGGACATTGGGCGGCGTGGCGGCAATCAGGATATCCAGCCCGCGGGCCTCCATGGCGGCCGCCAGCCGCTGGCGCTGAAACGATTCCAATGGCGTTCCCTCCGCATCGTTGGCATGGAAGCCGCCTCACCGGCGGCGAACCAAGGTGAACTGGTACACTTCAGAACGGACGCTGGTTTGCGCCCAGTACAGGGCCTTGCCTCCCGCGTCGTAGGCGGTGCCTTCCAGGACGACCAAAGGCGTCCCGGCCGCCACCCCGAGGGCCGCCTGGGTTTCCGGGTCCGGCATGGCTGCCCGGATAGAAAGGATGGCGTACTGCACGGCGGCGCCCACCTCCTCGCTAAAGAAGCGCAGCAACGAGTCGTAGCGGCGGCGCCCCTCGATCTTCACCGCCTCGGGCAGCGCGCCGGCCGGGACGTAATCCCGCGAATAGATGACGGGCACGCCGTCGGACGTGCGCACGCTGATGATGAGGTGGCCGGAACTGCCGGGCTCCACGCCCAGCGCCCGGGCGATGGCTTCGGGAAGGGCCGTCGGCCGGATGTCCAGCACGCGGTCCTCGGCCCGGTGGCCCGAGCGGCGGATGGCTTCGGTGAAGCTTTCCAGCCGCTCCAGGCCCGCCCGGATGGCCTGGGTATGGGGTGTTACAAAGGAGCCGATCCCGTGGTGGCGGGTGATGAGGGCTTCCTCTTCCAGGATTCTCAGCGCTTCCCGCAGCGTAGTGCGGGAAACGCCCAACTCCGCGGCCAGTTCGGCCTCGGGCTTCAACCGGCTGCCGGGCGGCAGCTGGCCCGACTCGATCCATTCCCGCAGTCGCGCCGCCACCAGTTGCGCGAGCCTTGGCTTTCGCATTTTCCTCCCCCGGGGTGCGGCCGTGCATCTCGGGAGAACCTGGTTCTCGGCCGTAATGTTTCTACAAGTCCAGTCGTTGGACGTCTAATGACTGGACTATTGGCCTTAAAACCAAAAAATCCTGCCGCCATCGGCGGTCATCCCGGGGCGATGCGCGAAAAAAGCTCTTGATGCGCGAGCCGCAAAGGTATAAGGTATTAGGGTGGATCCCCGTATGTTCCCGTGGCTGCTGGCGAACATTACAGGTGGATATTGGAGGATCAGCAGAGGATGGCAAGACTGACCGGACCCAAGCACCGCATCTGCCGGCGGGTCGGCGAGCCCATTTGCGGATCGCCCAAGTGCCCCGCGTTGAAGCGCCCGTATCCGCCGGGCCAGCATGGGCGGGCGCCCCGGCGGAAGATGTCCGAGTACGGCCGGCAGCTTTTGGAGAAGCAGAAGCTCAAGGCCATTTACGGCGTCTCCGAGACGTATCTGCGCAACTTGTTCGCGAAGGCGGCCCGCTACCGCGGCCGCACGGGCGAGCTGGTGCTGCAGCTGCTTGAGACGCGGCTGGACAACGTGGTGTACCGCCTGGGCCTCGCGCCCACGCTGCCCGCGGCACGGCAGCTGGTGAACCACGGCCACGTCACCGTGGACGGCCGCAAGGTGGACATCCCCTCCTACCAGGTGAAGCCGGGCCAGGTGGTGGGCCTCCGGGAGAAGTCCCGCAACCTGGACCTGGTGGTCAGCACCTTGGAGGCGGGTCCGCCCACCGTGCCCTACGTGGAAGTGGACCCGGAAAGCCGCTCGGGCAAGCTGCTGCGCCTGCCGGCCCGGGACGAGATCCCCATCAAGGTCAACGAAACCCTGGTGGTGGAGTTCTACGCGCGGTAACGCGCGCGGCGGCCCGCGGCGTTGGCGGGCCATCATGGGGTGGAAAATGCTGCTTGGGGCAGCGTCGCTGCTGGCCCAGGCAGCATTTCCCTTTTTTGGGGCCTTGGCCGCTCCGGCCACCCCGGCCGGCCTGGCCGCCCCCACCGCGGCAGGCCCGCCCCCACCTGGACCGGCAGCTCTTGCGCCGGCGGTCCCCCCTGCCCGAGACGCCGCCCCGGCAAGTTTGGCAGGAAAACAAGTCATCGTGCTGGTCATCGACGCCCTGCCCGTGGAGGATTTCACCGGGCCCGGCTGGCCCCACCTGCGCCGCCTGGCGGCCCGGGGCGGGATGATCGGCCTGATGAACGCCCGCACCGCCGGCCCCACCACACCGGCTGCCGCCCACGCTACCCTGGGCGCCGGCGCCCGGGCCCGGGCCGGGGCGGCCAGCGGGCTCGCATTCGATGCGGACGCACAGTTCCAGGGCCGCCCCGCGGCAGAGCTCTACTCGGCTCTCACCGGCCTGGACGCCGCCGGCGAAGCCGTGCTGTTTTTGGGCTTGGCGGAACTCGCGGCCCAAAACGGCGACTTGCCCGACCGGGTTGCGCCCGGGGCCTTGGGCCAGGCGGTGCGGGACGCGGGCGGCCGGACGGCCGCCATCGGCAACGCGGACACCCATGAGGCCTTTCGCCGCCACGGCGTGCTGCTGGCCATGGACCGCCGGGGCACCGTGTCCCTGGGCGCCGTGGGGCGCGAGACGCTCCTTTCGGACCCCCACTGGCCCTTCGGCTGGCGGACCGACTACGACCGACTCTGGGATGCCTTTGCCGCCGCCGCCCCTGCAGCCAACTTCATCGTGATCGAGCTGGGGGATCTCGCCCGCCTGGACGCCGCCGCGGAGCTGATCCCCCCGGCGCGCCTGGCAACCCTCCGGCAGCAGGCCCGCGAAGGCATGGACGGCTTCATCGGCCGCCTGGCAGCCTGGGCCGAGAACCGGGCCGGACCGGCGGGGGACGCCTTCCTGCTGGTAGTGTCCCCTACCCCGCCGGCAACGGCCCTGCGGCACAACTTTCTCCTTACCCCCATCGCCTGGATCCCGCTGGGCAACGCTGGGGCGGCAGCGGACCAGGCCGCCGGCGCGGCCGGGCCCCTGTTGGCCAGTTCGCCCACGACCCGCCGGGCGGGCATCGTCACCAACACCGACGTGGCGCCCACGCTGCTGGCGGCTTTGGGAATCCCGCCACCCTCGGCCATGACGGGGCGCCCCCTCGCGGGCGTCTCCCTGGCGGCGCTGGCACGCGACGGGCCCCCCACCGCGCCCCGCCCCGCCGACCCGTGGGAAGCCGTGGCCCTCATCTACCAGCGGGCCGTGGCGGTGCACCGCCTGCGCCCGCCGATAGTCCGGACCTTTATCGGCCTGGCCATCGCGGTGTTCGTCGGCTGGAGCGGCTGGCTGGCCGCGGCCGCGCTGCTGGGGGTGCCAGGGCCCGAAACCCGCCGGACTTGGTGGCGCTGGGTCCTGCTGGTGCTCCTGGCGGCGCCCTTGAGCCTGCTCCTGCTGCCTTTGCTGCTGCCCCGGGCGGCGCTGGCCCCGCCGCCGACCGCCATGGCCGGCGCCGGCCTCCTGGCCGCGGTCCTGGCGGCCCTGGCCGCGGCCGCCGGGCGGCGGCAAGAGATCGCTTCCTTTATCTTACTGTCCTTGGCCACGGTGCTGGCCCTGGTGTGGGACACGGTCCGAGGGGCGCCCCTCATCAAGTCGTCGGTGCTGGGCTACGATCCCATTACCGGCGCCCGCTTCTACGGCATCGGCAACGAGTACATGGGCGTTCTCATCGGGACCGCGCTGGTGGGGACCACGGGGCTCCTGGACCTGATGCCGCGCCGGCCGTGGCTGCGCTGGGCGGTCATTGGCCTTTACGCCCTCGTGGCCGCGGTGCTGGCCGCCCCGTCGCTGGGCGTCAACGTGGGCGGCACCATCGCGGCGGTCAGCGGCTTTGCCGTGGCCAGCCTGCTCCTCTGGCGGCTGCGGCTCGGATGGCGGCAGGGCCTCCTGGCCGCGGGCCTCGTCCTCGGGGCCGTGGCCGGCGCGGCCGCGGCGGACCTGGCCCTGCATCCGGACCAGCCTTCCCATTTGGGCCGGGCGGCGGAGCTGCTCCTCGCGGGGGACTGGACCGCGCTGGGCCACATCGCCGCGCGCAAGGTGCAGCTGAACGTGCGCCTGCTGCGCTGGACCATCTGGGCCCAGGTGCTGGTGGTCAGCCTCGGGATCACCGCGGTGGCCCTGCACCGGCCTGGCGCCCTGATCCAGCGCCTGGAGCAGCGCCATCCCTATTTGGTGCGGGGGATCCGGGGGGCGGCGGTGGCCAGCCTGGTGGCCCTGGCGGCCAACGATTCCGGCGTAGTGGCCGCGGCCACGGCCATGATCCCGGCCACGGCCACCTTGCTTTACCTGGTGCTATTGGACCGCGGGTTTCGCCTTTAAACCGTTTCTGTTATACTGGGTAGCATCCCGCACCCGATGGGAGCAGGGGGTTATACATTGACGATTCAGGGACAGACGGCGCTCGGCCCCCGGCTGCGGCCGGGCGACATCGTCTCCCGTTGCGGGCTGCTGTGCAACACCTGCAGCGCATACATCACCGGGGCGTGTCCGGGGTGCCCGAGCCTGGAAACCGGCGAGTGCATCATCAGGGATTGCGCCGAGCTCAAGGGGACCAGCTGCCTGGACTGCCAGGCCTCGTCCTGCCACCATTTTGAAGCCTACCCGCTGCGGCGGCGGATGATGGAGGCCAAGGCCAAGCATTTCCTGCGCCTTTTTGGCGCGGTGCGGCGGGACAGCGGCGGCCTCCGCGGGGGCGGCTGCGGCAGCGCCGGCGGCTGCGGATGCGGCGCGGGCGGCGGGTGCGGCGGCTGCAGCGCCGCGGGGGGCTGTTCCGCGGCCCGGCTTGCGGGCGCCTTGGCCGCCGCGGCCGGCGCTTCCTAAGCCTCCGGGCCTCCGGTCCTTAACCCCTCAAGCCCTCAAGCCGGCGACGCCCGCGGGTAGTCGGCCCGCGGGTATGAGCCCAGGATGCGCACGTACGCGCAGCGGCGGGCCAGCCCCCGGAGAGCCGCGGCCACCGCCGGATCGTCTTTGTGCCCTTCCATGTCGGCGAAGAAGATGTAGTCGCCCAGCGCCTGTTTGGCGGGACGCGACTCCAGCTTGGTGAGGTTGATGCCCCGCTGGGCCAACTCGCCCAGGGCGCCGTACAGGTTGCCAGGGCGGTCCACCGCGAAGGCAAACACGATGGTGGTCTTGTCGCGGCCCGTGGGGCCGGGCTGCCCGTGGCCCACCACGAAGAAGCGGGTCGCGTTGCCGGGCACATCCTGGATGTCCGAATCCAGCACTGCCAGGCCGTACAGGTCTGCGCACAGCGCGTTGCCGATGGCCGCCAGGCCCGGGGTGTCCCTTTCCCCCACCAGGCGGGCCGCCTCCGCGGTGCTGAAGGCCGCCTGCACCGCCACCCCGGGCAGGCGCTCCTGCAGGTAGTGGCGGCACTGGGCCAAGGCCTGCGGGTGGGAAATGACGGTGGTGACCGGGGCGTCCTCATGGCCCCGGCGCACCAGCAGGTGGTGGCGGATGGGGATCACCACCTCGCCCACGATGTTGAGCCGCACGTCATGGACGAGGGTATCCAAGGTCACGGCCACGGTGCCCTCGATGGAGTTTTCCGCGGGCACCACCGCCTCCTGCACCTCGCCCCGCTCCGCCGCGGCCAGCAGCTCGGGAATGCCCCGGTAGGCCACCAGCTCCGTCCCCCCCTGGCCCGCGGGCCGGCGGCCGGCGTGCACCCGGGCGGCCTCTTCGCTGAAAGTGCCCCGGGGGCCCAAAAACCCCAGGCGCGACCGTTCCGCCATCCTCAGCCGTCCCCGCCTCCGGCCGCGCCCCCGGCCCCCGCTGCGGGCCCGGCCACGGCGGCGGGCGCGCACCAGCACAGGTCGGGCTGGCGGGCTGCCCGGGCTTCGTCCAGGCGCCGCACAGGCATCTCGTGGGGCGCCGTGCGCACCAGCTCGGGGTCTTCTTCGATTTCCTTGACGATGGCTTCCATGATCGCGACGAACTCGTCCAGCGTCTCCTTGGTCTCGGTTTCCGTCGGCTCGATCATGATGGCCTCGTCGACGATGAGGGGGAAGTAGATCGTGGGCGCGTGCAGCCCGTAGTCCAGCAGCCGCTTGGCGATGTCCAAGGTCCGCACGCCGTGCCGCTTGTAGCGGCGGCCGGACACCACAAACTCGTGCTTGCAGTGGCGATCATAAGGCAGGTCAAAGAGGCTCGCCAGGCGCCGCATCAGGTAGTTGGCGTTGAGGACCGCCTGCTCGCTGACGGCCCTCAGCCCGTCGGGGCCGTGCATGCGGATGTAGGTGTAAGCCCGCACCAGCACCCCGAAGTTGCCCAAAAAGCCCTTGATGCGCCCCACCGACTCGGGCCGGTCGTAGTCCAGGTAATAGCGGTCGCCGTCCCGCTCCACCACAGGCACGGGCAGGAAGGGCACCAAGTCGTCCCGCACCGCGATGGGGCCCGCCCCGGGCCCGCCGCCGCCGTGGGGCGTGGAGAAGGTCTTGTGCAGGTTGAAGTGCACGATGTCAAAGCCCATGTCCCCGGGCCGGCAGATGCCCAGGATGGCGTTGGCGTTGGCCCCGTCGTAGTAAAGCAGTCCGCCGGCCTCGTGCACGATGCGGGCCATCTCCACGATGTCCTCTTCAAAAAGCCCCAGGGTGTTGGGGTTGGTGAGCATGAGCCCCGCGGTGCGGTCGCTGACCAGAGCCTTCAGGGCTTCCACATCGACGCCGCCCCGCTCGTTGGTCTGCACCTGCACCACCCGGTAGCCGCACATGGCCGCGCTGGCCGGGTTGGTGCCGTGGGCCGAGTCGGGCACGATGACCTCGGTGCGGCGATCCCCGTCGCCGTTCTTTTCGTGGTAAGCCCGCATGATCATGAGGCCCAAGAGCTCGCCGTGGGCGCCCGCCGCCGGCTGCAGCGTGGCGCGGCTCAGGCCCGCGATCTCGCACAGGTAGCGCTCCAGCCGCCAGATGAGCTCCAAGGCGCCCTGGACGGTTTCCTCGGGCTGGTACGGATGGAGCCGGGCAAACCCGGGCAGGGCGGCGGCCCACTCGTTGACCTTGGGGTTGTACTTCATGGTGCAGGAGCCCAGCGGGTAGAAGCCCACGTCCACGCCGTAGTTGCGCCGGGAAAGCCCCACGTAGTGGCGCACCACCTCGGGTTCGCTCACCTCGGGCAGCGCGGGCGGGTCGCTGCGCAGCTGGGCCGCAGGGATGAGGTTTTCCACGGGCTCCTCGGGCACGTCCAGGGCCGGCAGGCGGTAGCCCCGGCGGCCGGGAGCGCCCCGCTCAAAGATCAGGGGGAAGCTGCCTTTCAAGAGGTACGCCGTCATGTCAACCCCTCCAGGGCCTTCAGGAGGCGGTCCATTTCCTCCCGGGTGCGGCTTTCGGTGACGCACCAGAGTATGCAGTCGGACAGCTCCGGGTAGAAGCGGCCCAGGGGCAGCCCGCCGATGATCTGGTAGTCCAAGAGGCGCTGGGTCAGCTCCTCGGGGTCCGCGGTGGTGCGCACCACGAATTCGTGGAAGAAAGGCGACGTCCAGGCCGCCTCAAATCCCGGCAGCGCCGTCATGGCCCGCTGCAGGTAATGGGCCTTCTGCAGGGACTGCGCGGCCACCTCCCGCACCCCCTCCTTGCCCAGGAGGCTCAGGTAGATGGCCGCCGTCAAGGCATTGAGGGCCTGGTTGGTGCAGATGTTGGACGTGGCCCGCTCCCGGCGGATGTGCTGCTCCCGGGTCTGCAGGGTCAGCACGTAGCCCCGGGTGCCCTCCCGGTCCACCGTCGCGCCAGCGATGCGCCCGGGAATGCGCCGCACCAGCTCCGCCCGGGCGGCAAAGAAGCCCAGGTACGGCCCGCCGAAGCTCAAGTTGTTGCCCAGGGGCTGGCCTTCGCCTACAGCCAGATGGGCCCCGGCCGCGCCCGGGGGCGCGAGGAGCCCCAAAGTCAGCGGATCCGCGATGGCCACGATGAGCAGCGCGCCGGCTTCCCGGGCCAGTTGGCCGATGGCCGCCACATCCTCCAGGCAGCCAAAGAAGTTGGGCTGCTGGACCACCACCGCCGCGGTCCGCTGGTCCATGCGGGCTTTGAGCTCCGCGAGGGGCGTCACGCCGTCCCGGTACGGCGCCTCCACCACCTCGAGCCCCTGGTGGCGCAAGTAAGTGTGGGCCACCTGGCGGTACTCGGGGTGCACCGCGGCGGGGATCACCACCCGGTCACGGCCCGTGTGGGCGCAGGCCACCAGGGCCCCTTCGGCCATGGCTGTGGCGCCGTCATAGATGGACGCGTTGGCCATGTCCATGCCCGTCAGGGCGGCGATCATGCTCTGGTACTCGTAGGTGGCCTGCAGCACGCCCTGGGTGATCTCCGGCTGGTAGGGCGTGTAGGACGTGTAGAACTCCGACCGGGAAACCAGCTGGCTCACGGCCGCGGGGATGAGGTGATCGTAGGCGCCTGCGCCGAGAAAGCACGCGTAGCGATCCACGTCTGCGTTGCGGCCAGCCAGCGCGCTCAAGTGGCGCCGCACCTCGGCCTCGGCCATGGCCGGCGGCAAGTCCAGCGGCCGCTGGAGCCGGATGTCCTCCGGGATATCGGCAAAGAGCTCCTCCACGCTCCTGACGCCGATGGCGGCCAGCATCGCCTCCCGGTCCGCGTCGGTCATGGGCGCAAAAGTCATGCCCCGGGACCTCCTATTCCTGGATCAGCTGCCGGTAGGCGGCGGCGTCCAGCAGATCGTCCAGCTCCGCCGGGTTTTCCATCTCCAGCACCGCGATCCAGCCGGCGCCGTAGGGATCTTCGTTGATGAGCTCGGGCCGATCGGCCAGCTCGTGGTTGACCTCCACCACCCGGCCGCTGACGGGAGCATAAATGTCGGACACCGCCTTGACCGACTCCACCACGGCAAAGGCTTCCCCGGCCTGCAGGATGCTGCCCTCCTGGGGCAGGTCCACGAACACCACGTCGCCCAGCTCTGCCTGGGCGTAGTGGGTGATGCCCACCCGCACCCGGCTGCCTTCCTGCCGCGCCCACTCGTGATCCTTGGTGTACCGCAGATCCTCAGGATACATGGAAGCGCCCCCCTACCTGTTCCTTCAATTGTTGCCGGGCTCGGTGCGCCGGCCCCAGGGCAGGGCCGCGGCTCCGCCCGCTGCATGCCGCGACGCTATTTTCCAGGCCGCACAAACCGGCCTTTCACCACTTCGCAGGGCACGGCCCGGCCGCGGATCCCCACGGCCAGCTGCTGGCCCGGCGCCGCGTAGGGAGCCTGGACGTAGCCCATGCCGATGGGCTCACCCAGGGTCGGCGAGTGGGTCCCCGACGTCACGCGGCCGATCTCCTCATCGCCCGCGAGCAGCGGGTAGCCCTGGCGGGGGATGCCCCGGCCCAGCATGCGAAACCCGATGAGGCGGCGGGCCACGCCCTCCGCCTGCTGCCGCGCCAGCGCCTCCTTGCCCACGAAAGCTTCCTTGTCCATCTTGACGGCAAAGGCCAGGCCTGCCTCCAGGGGCGTGGTGCTCTCGTCGATATCGTTGCCGTACAGCGGGAAGCGCATCTCCAGGCGCAGCGTGTCCCGGGCTCCCAGGCCCGCGGGCAAAAGGCCCTGGTCTCGGCCGGCCGCGAGCAGCGCCCGCCACAAGGCCACCGCCGCGTCCGGGGCCACGTACAGCTCAAAGCCGTCCTCGCCCGTGTACCCCGTACGGGAAATGAGGGCCGGGTGGCCGTTCACGGTGTCTTCCACGAAGCGGAAGGGCCCCACCTCTGCCAGGGGGGCCGAAGTCAGCCGCGCGAGGATTTCCTGGGAGCGGGGGCCCTGGATGGCCAGCAGGGCCATGGCGTCGGACACGTCCTCCAGCACCACGTCTTCGGGCGCCACCGGCGGCCCGCCGTCTCCGGGCCCGGCCCGCCGCAGGTCGTCGAGCCACTGGAAATCCTTGGCGGTATTGGCGGCGTTGGTGACCACGAGAAACTCCGTGCTCCTGCGGTACACCACCACGTCGTCCACGATGCCGCCGTCGGGTTTGCACAGCAGCGCGTAGCGGGCCTGCCCGGGCTCCATGTCGGCGATGCGGTTGGTCAGGGCCCAGTCCAGAAACGCGGCCGCGCCTGCGCCCGCCACCCGCAGCTCGCCCATGTGGCACAGGTCGAAAAGGCCGGCGGCGCTGCGCACCGCCCGGTGCTCCTCCAAAATCCCGGAGTACTCCACCGGCATACGGAAGCCGGCGAAGTCGATCATGCGCGCTCCGCCGGCCACGTGCTCATCGTAGAGCGGGGTGCGCTTCCCCGCCGGCTCCTGCTGGCTCATGGGCAGCCTCCTCCCCTGCTGTATTTTGGCGGTACCAACAGGGATTCCTTCGTGGCCCCGGACCGCCGGGCAAGGAAAAGCTCTGCCTTTTCCGAAGTTTATCCCCACGGCGGCGGCCGCCGCCGGGAACATCTCGTCCAGGAGGCGATGGGATCGATGGCAACGCACCACGAGACGCGCCAAGACGTGCCCGGGGACGCGCCGGTCCTCAAGAGCTGGATCGGCGGCCAGTGGGTGGAGGGGTCTACGGGCGAGCTGTACCCCGACATCAACCCGGCAACGGGCGAGCTCTTGGCCCAGACGTCGGTGGCCGGCGCTGCCGAAGTGGACCGGGCCGTGCGCACGGCCCAGGCGGCGTTCAAGGATTGGCGGGCCATGCCGGCGCCCCGGCGGGGCGAGATCCTGTTCCGGGCTGCGCAGCTCATCGCGGAGCGCAAGGAAGACCTGGCCCGGCTCATGTCCCGGGAGATGGGCAAAGTCCTTTTTGAAGCCCGAGGCGAAGTGCAAGAGGCCATTGACGAATTCTTCTACATGGCCGGCGAAGGGCGGCGCCTCTTTGGCTTCACCACGCCGTCGGAGATGCCCAACAAGTTCGCCTGCTGCGTGCGGGACCCTGTGGGCGTCGTGGGCCTCATCACGCCGTGGAACTTTCCCGTGGCGGTGCCCTCCTGGAAGCTGGCGCCGGCCCTCATCGCCGGGAACACCATCGTGTGGAAACCGGCCGAGGACACACCCATGGTGGCCCTGGAGTTTGCCCGCCTGTTGGAGGAAGCTGGGATTCCGCCGGGTGTCGTCAACGTGGTGCTGGGCCCGGGTCCACAGACCGGCGCGCCCCTGGTGGAGCACCCGGGGGTGCGGGTCATCGCCTTTACCGGCTCCACGGCCACCGGCACCCTCATCGCCACCGAAGGCGCCCGCCGGGGCAAGCGGGTTTTGCTGGAGATGGGGGGCAAGAACGCCATCACGGTCATGGACGACGCGGATCTCGATCTGGCGGTGCAGGGGATCCTGTGGAGCGCCTTTGGCACCAGCGGGCAGCGCTGCACCGCCGCGAGCCGCCTCATCGTCCACCGCAAGGTCATCGGCGAGCTGACCGAGCGGCTGGTGGCGGGCGCGCAGCAGCTGCGCCTGGGCAACCCGCTGGACGAAACCACCCAGGTGGGGCCCATCGTCAACGAGAAGCAGCTGCAGCGGGTGCACCGCTACACCGGCGTCGGGATCGAAGAAGGGGCGCGGCTGTTGTGCGGAGGCGAGATCTACCGGGAGGGCGACTGCGCCAAGGGGTACTTCTACCGGCCGACCCTGTTTGCCGACGTGCATCCCCGCATGCGCATCGCCCAGGAAGAGATTTTTGGCCCCACCGCGGTCATTATCCCGTGCGACAGCCTGGAGGAAGCCATCGAGATCAACAACGATACGCCCTACGGCCTCTCCAGCAGCATCTACACCCGGGACGTGAACCGGGCCATGCAGGCGGCCCGGGACCTGACCACGGGCATCGTGTACATCAACCACGGGACGACGGGCGCCGAGGTGCACCTGCCCTTCGGCGGCACCCGGGGCACCGGCAACGGCCACCGGGAGGCGGCGGTGCAGGCCCTGGACGCGTTCACCGAGTGGAAGTCCATCTACATCGACTACTCGGGCCGGCTGCAGCGGGCGCAGATCGACACGCCTTCCGCTTGACGTGCCGCGGCGGGGCCCGGACGCCTGGCGCTTCGGGCCCATCGGCACACGGTGCGGCCCCTGGGGATATACTGGGTAGGAGCTTCTCCGGACAACGCTGTTTCTAGTCAGGGGTGGGGGTCGTGGGCACGGTGTGCCGCATGCTGCAGCTGGTGCTGAACCCGGTGCTCAAGCGCCGGGGAAGGACCATGATCCTGATCTGGCGGCGCGGCCGGTAGGTCCGGCCGCGCCTGCCGTCGATCGCGTCGTCAGATCGAGGGATGAAGCAGATGATGCCGCATCAGGCCCGGCCGAGGCGCTCCGCGACCTTGTCCACGATGTCGCTGATGGTCTCGGCCACGGGGACGCCGGCGGCCTCCAAGGCGGCCACCTTGGATTGGGCGGTGCCCCGCCCGCCGGAGATGATCGCGCCCGCATGGCCCATGCGCTTGCCCTCCGGCGCGGTGCGGCCGGAGATGAAGCTGACCACGGGCGTCTTCATCTGCTTGATGTACTCGGCCGCCTCTTCCTCATCGGAACCGCCGATCTCGCCGATCATCACCACGACCTCGGTCTGGGGATCCTCTTCGAACATGCGCAACACGTCGATGAAGCGGGTGCCGATGATGGGGTCCCCGCCGATGCCCACGCAGGTGGACTGGCCGATGCCCCGAGCCGTCAGCTCGTTGACCACCTCGTAGGTCAAGGTGCCGCTGCGGGAAACGAGCCCCACGGGCCCCGGCGTGAAGATGCGGCCGGGCAAGATGCCCACCAGGGCCTGGCCGGCGGTGATGAGCCCCGGGCAGTTGGGGCCGATGAGGCGCACGCCCCGCTGGCGGACGTACTGGACGGCCTCGATCATGTCCTGCACGGGGATGCCTTCGGTAATGCAGACGATCAGCTCCACGCCATTGTCCGCGGCCTCCAAAATGGCTTCCGCGGCAAAGGCGGCAGGAACAAAAATGATGGAAGCGTTGGCGCCGGTCGCGTCCACCGCTTGGCGCACCGTGTCAAAGACGGGCACCCCCAGCACTTCCTGCCCGCCTTTGCCCGGCGTGACGCCGCCCACCACCTGGGTGCCGTAGGCCAGCATCTGGCTGGTGTGAAACTGGCCTTCCCGGCCGGTAATTCCCTGGACGATCAGGCGCGTGTTCTTGTCAACAAGGATGCTCATTGGCTGCTCCCGTCCTCCCCGTTACCCCTGGGCTGCGGCCACAGCCTTCTGGGCCGCCTCCTGGAACGTAGCGGCCGGGGTCAGCTCGGTGCCTTCCAACAGCCGCCGCCCTTCCTCTTCGCGGGTGCCCACCAGCCGCACCACCACGGGCACCTTGACGTCCATGGACCGCATGACGTCCAGCAGGCCCTGGGCCACTTCGTCGCAGCGGGTGATGCCGCCAAAGACGTTGATGAGCACCGACTTGACGTCGGGGTCCGACAACACCACCTCCAGCGCGTTGCGCACCACTTCGGCGCGCGCCCCGCCGCCGATGTCCAGGAAGTTGGCGGCTTTGCCGCCGCTGCGCTGGATCATGTCCAAGGTGGTCATCACCAGGCCCGCGCCGTTGCCGATGACGCCCACGTACCCATCCAGCTTGACGTAGGCGAGACCCCGCCGGCGGGCCTCCAGCTCCAGCGGGTGGTCGCCCTCGTCTTCCTTGAGGGCGGCCAGCTTCTCCTGGCGGAACAGGGCGTTGTCGTCAATCTCCATCTTGCCGTCCAGGGCCACCAGCCGGCCGTCGCCGAGCCGCGCCAGGGGGTTGATCTCCACCAGCGTCGCATCGTGGGACAGCAGGATTTGGTAGACGGTCTTCATAATAGGCGCCAGCTGCTTCAACAGCTCCGGGGCGACCCCCGCCTGGACCGCCAGCTGCCGGATGTGGAAATCCCGCAGCCCCAGCCCCGCGTTGAGCCACAGCTTGGCCACCTTTTCGGGATGCTTTTCGGCGATCTCCTCAATGTCCATGCCGCCCGCGGCCGAAAGGATCACGACATTGGCCTGGCGGTCCCGGTCCACGGTGATGCCCAGATAGAACTCCTGGACGATGTCGGCGGCCTGCTCCACCAGGACCCGCTCCACCTTGTAGCCCCGCACGTCCATGCCCAGGATGCGGCTGGCCTGATGGTAGGCCCCCTCGGGATCGTCGGCCAGTTGGATGCCGCCGGCCTTGCCGCGCCCGCCGATGGGCACCTGCGCCTTGACCACCACGCGCCCGCCGATCTCCTGGGCGATGGCCCGGGCCTCTTCGGGAGTGTGCGCGACGCGCCCGGTGGGCACGGGGATGCCGTGCTCGGCGAAGATGGCCTTCGCCTGGCTTTCGATGAGCTTCACCTTGCCTTTGACCTCCTCGCGGTCGCAATCAGCGATCCGGCGGAATTATACCCCAACGATTGGGAAAAGGAAACCGGACCCAGCGGCGCCGGCGCCGGGCCTCCGCGCCCCTGCTCAAAAGACGGGGGTGCACCAGTGGCGGTACTTCTCCACCTTGCCCCGGACCACGTCAAAGTACAGCTTCTGGAGCTGTCGGGTGATGGGGCCGATGCCGCCGTCGCCCACGGGGCGCCGGTCGATCTCCGCGATGGGACTCACCTGCGCGCCGGTGCCGACAAAGAAGGCCTCGTCCGCCACGTACAGCTCGGTGCGGTCCACCTCCCGCTCCACCACCGGGAGGCCCAGTTCGTCCCGGGCCAGCTCGATGATGGTGGACCGGGTCACGCCCTCGAGGATGTCGGCGGTGACGGGCGGCGTGATGAGCTGGCCATGGCGCACCAAAAAGAGGTTCTCGGCGGTCCCCTCGGAGACCTTGCCGTCCCGGGTCAGGAAGATGGCCTCGTCGCAGCCGTTGTCCGCGGCTTCCGTCCGGGCTAGGGCCGCGTTGACGTAGGCGCCGTTGACCTTAGCCCGCATCGGGATCATGTTGTCGCTGAGGTGGGTCCAGGAAGACACGCACACCTTGAGGCCCTTGCTCACGTCCAGGTAGGCGCCCATGGGGATGGCAAACAGCAGGAAGTCGTCGGGGATGCCCACCAGGATGGGGCCGATTTGGGGTCCTGATTTGTAGGCGATGGGCCGCAGGTACATGTCCTGGCGGTCGCCGTTTTTGCGCAGCAGTTCCACGCTGATACGGTTCAGGTCCTCGACGGTGTAGGGAAGCTGAATGCGCAGGATCTTGCAGGAGTTCAGCAGCCGCTGGTAGTGCTCGGTCATGCGGAAGACGTACATCTGCTGGTCGTCCGCGTTCCAGTAAGCCCGGATGCCCTCGAAGCACGCGGTGCCGTACATGAACGCGTGGGTCTGGACGCTGATCTTTGCATCCTCCAGAGGCACGAACCGGCCTTCCAAGTACGCGTATCTGCCCATGTCGAATGCCGCCTCCTCTTCCTGTGCCCCTTTTGTATCTCTTCCCGCCCGCCGCGGGTGCGGGCCGGCGGGATTTGCAACCCCCAGGGTCCTCTGCCATAATGAAGGCGCATCCGGGCAGACCCGGGCCACCGGAGGAGGTGCATCCGTGACCCAAGGCCCGCTGCAGGCGGTATACGATCGCCTGTTTCAGCATTACGGCCCCCAGCACTGGTGGCCGGCGGAAACTCCTTTTGAAGTGATCGTCGGCGCGGTGCTCACCCAGAACACCGCTTGGCGCAACGTGGAGCTGGCCCTGGAGCGCCTCAAGGAGCGGCGGCTCCTGGCGCCTGCCGCCCTGCGGGAGGCGCCCGTGGCGGAACTGGAAGACGCCATCCGTCCCGCCGGGTACTTCCGGGCCAAAGCCCGCACGCTCCACGGGGTCCTGGCCTTGCTGTTCGACCAGTACGGCGGCAGCGTGGAACGCATGCTGCAGGCGCCCGGGCCGATCCTGCGAAGCCAATTGCTGCAGGTGCGGGGCATCGGGCCGGAAACCGCGGATTCCATCTTGCTGTACGCCGCAGGCTGCCCCGTTTTCGTCATCGACGCGTACACCCGCCGCATCTTTTCCCGCGCGGGCCTGCTGCCCGCCGACCGCCTGGAATACCACCAACTGCAGGACATCTTTCACCGCCAGCTGCCCCAAGACCCGGCCCTCTACGGCGAGTACCACGCCTTGCTGGTCACCCTGGGCAAAGACTGCTGCCGCAAGCAAAGGCCCCGCTGCGGCCCGTGCCCGCTGCGGGACCTGTGCGCGTGGGGCCGGGAGGCGGACATGGCCGGCGGTCTGTCCGGCGGGAATTAGACGAACTTTCCACGTGCAGAGGGCCAGATCCTTCCTCCGTCCGGCCCGGTGCAGGCCAGACGGCCTGCCGCGGCCGCGCGGGACGGCGGGCCGGAGCGGAGCGTCACCGGCCAAAGAGCAGGTAGGCGAGGCCCAGCAGGATGGCTGCCCAGAGCAGACCGCTCCAGCGGGCCGCCGCGGGCTGCTGTCCCCCGCGCGCCGCGGGTCGGCCGTGCTCCAGGCGAGCGGCCCGCTTGAGATGATCGACCGCTTCGCTGATGCGCCCCATCCGTTTGTAGACCACACCCAGGTTGTGGTGGGCGATATAGTAGTCGGGATCCAGCTGGAGGGCCTGGTGGTAGGCGGCTACCGCCTCCTCCAAGCGCCCCGCTTCCTGGTGCAGGTTGCCCAAGTTGCTGTACGCGGGGGCAAAGCGGGGGTCCACTTCAATCGCCGCGGCAAAGGCCTGACGAGCCAGCTCCAGCTCTCCCCGGCGGGCGTGGCAGACCCCCAGCTTGTTGTGAGCAGGTGCCGACTGGGGATCCAGGCGCACGGCTTCTTGCAGCAGCGGCAAAGCTTCCTGGAGAAGCCCCCGGGCCATGAGCGCCTCCGCTTCCTCCAGCAGCGCCTGGGCGCGTTCCGGGTCAAGCCTGGGATTGGGGTTGGTCAACGACGGTTCCATGGAGGCTGTGCGACACCTCGGCTCCTGTGGGCTTTGTGGCCCTAACTTACCGTACCGCCGGGGCCTTGTCAATTTCCCGGCCGCCGTTGGCTCTATTTCCCGGGAAATAGGAGGAGCTGGCGGCGGCGCAGGTCCGAAACGAGGGAACGCATGTTCGTGATGCGGTCCCTTGTCCGTTGCCGGCGGGACCTGCAGCCGCCGCCGCCCGGTATAGCCCGTCTTCCTTCCTCATATACTGTCCCTGCTGGCAGCGGCCTCCGGCGCCAGCGGGGAGGGAAAAGCGGCATGTGGCAGCGTCTGTCTTTCGCCTTGGAACGGGCCCGCCGGCCGGTCGGCGGCACCCGGCGGGTGCATGTGGACGACCCGCTGGCGGCCCAGCGCCTGTCCGCGGCCATCCTGGAGGGTCTGGTGTCCCGACGGCCCGCGCCCGCCGCGGTGACGGTCCTCTGCATCGGCACCGATCGTTCCACCGGCGACGCCCTGGGCCCGCTGGTGGGCACCCGTCTGCTGGACGTCGGCTGTCCCCGGGCGCGGATCATGGGGACCCTCGACGACCCGGTTCACGCCGCCAACCTGCACCAAGTGCTGGAGGGGCTGCAGCGGCGCGCCGCGTCTCGGGACCATGTCGTCATCGCGGTGGACGCGTGCCTGGGCCGCACCGAAAGCGTCGGATGGATCGCGATGAAGCCCGGTCCCCTGCGCCCCGGCACGGGCGTGCACAAGGAACTGCCCGCGGTGGGCGACTTCCACATTATGGGTATCGTCAACGTCGGAGGCTTTATGGAGTACTTCGTCCTGCAGAACACTCGCCTGAGTCTGGTGATGCGCATGGCCAACATCATCGCCGAGGGGCTCCGCCTAGGCTTGGAGCAGTGGTCGGCGGTCCGCGAAGCGGCCGCAGCGCGTCCCGCCTCGCCGGCCAGTCCCGTCTCATCCCCACAGCCCTAGTCTTCGACCGTTAACAGGGCGGGCGGGGCCACAGCCCCTCCGCGGCGGAGCCCAGGCCGCCGGCCGCCAGCCCCGCTTCCTATGCCGGCGGGCCGCCGCGGGTGAACAGGCTGCGGATACGCTGGACCAGCGTTCTGTGGGGCCGGGCCGGCGCGGGCGGTGCGCCTTCCTCTTCGAGCAGCGCCGCGGCCAGGCGCCGGATGTCGGCCGCTGCACGGCTCTTGGGAAAGGCCCGCAGCAGATCCTCCTGCCGCCGGATCGCGTGCCCGACGGCGGGATCCTCCGAGAGATGGCCCAGGTAGCCCATGTCCACTCCCAAGAAGCGCTGGCTGGCGAAAATCATCTTGCGGGCGATGGCCTCGCCCTCCTCCGCGTCCCGCACCCGGTTCACTACCAACTGCAAGGGCAGTTGGTCGGTGTACTGGGACAACACCTTCAGCAGGGCGTAGGCGTCGGTGATGGCGTGGGGCTCCGGAGTAGTGAGCAACACGGCCTCCTGGGCCGCCAGGATGAAGTTCGTGACCGAACGAGACAGGCCGCTGCCCGTGTCCAAAAGGAGAATATCCGCGTAACGCTCCAGCTGCTGAAACTGGGATCGCAGCTTGGCGAACTGCCGGTCGCTAAGGGCGGTCAACTCCTGCAGTCCGGCGCCGCCGGGCAGCACCACCAGGCCTCCGGGGCCCTCCACCAGCACCTCGAAGATGTCCTTTTCGCCGGCGATGACGTGGGCCAGGTTCCAGCGGGGCGTCAGGTTGAGGATAACGTCGATGTTGGCAGTGCCCAGGTCCACGTCGATGGCGCAAACCCGCTTCCCCAATGCGGTCAGGGCCACGCCCAGGTTGACCACCAACGCGGTCTTGCCGACGCCGCCCTTGCCGCTGGTTACGGCTATGGTGCGGGCGGGCGGCGCGCCTGCCCGGGACGCCAGCGCCCCGGGGGGTTCCGGCAACGGGCCCAGCAGCAGGCTGCGGTTGGCCCCGCCCTGGCGGTCAATGACCCGCGCTTGAATTTCTACGGGACCTTCCGCTGTTTCCGCTTCCACCTGGACGGCCGTGCCTACGGGCACGAGGATGAGCTTCCCCTGCTCCATGGGCATGGTGATGCGCAAGCGGTCCCCGGAGGACTCCAATACGGAACACTGGTAGGCGCCTTTGTGGAGCGGCGATGCGGCGCGTAAGGTTACCGGCTGGCCGGGCTCCAGCAGCGCCCACCCTATGGCGGGCGTGGGCAGGGCATCGTCTCGCTGCTGTGTCATGGGCGCCCCTCCCGCGTCGCCGGCGGATGTTCCACGTGGAACACTGGGACGTTTTGCGGCGCTTATGTTCCACGTGGAACAAGCATTTCCAGCAGCCGGCTGATGTCCTCCTGTGTGTAGAATTCGATGACGATGCGCCCGCCTTGGCCCTGGGGCTGCACCTTCACCCGCGTCCCCAAGGCCTCCGACAAACGCATCTCCACATCGGCCCAGACGGGGTCCGGCACGGCCGTCCGCCGGAGGGTCCTGCCGCTCTTCCCGTGCGCCTTTCGCTGCCGCCGGGCCAACTCCTCCGCCTGCCGGACCGTAAGCCCCTGACGCATAATCTGCTCCGCCAACTGGCGCCGCGCCCGGGGATCGTCGACGCCCAGCAGCACCTTGGCGTGGCCCACGCTCACGTCGCCCCGGGCCACCGCCTGCTGCAGGTCTTCCGAAAGGCTCAGCAGCCGCAGACTGTTGGCCACTGCCGGCCGGCTGCGGCCCACTTGGGCCGCCACTTCCTCCTGGGTCATGCCCAGTCCCAGCAGCCGCTGGTACGCCCTGGCCTCTTCGATGGGATTCAAGTCTTCCCGTTGCAAGTTCTCCACCAGGGCCACCACCGCGGCTTCCTGGTCCGTCAGCTCCCGGATGACCGCGGGGATGGACGCCAGCCCGGCCGCCTGGGCCGCCCGCCACCGGCGCTCGCCCACCACCAGCTCGTAGATGCCCTCCACGGGGCGGACGATGACCGGCTCCAGCACACCGTGGGCCCGTATGGACTCGACCAGCTCCTGCAAGGCCGCTGCATCCATTTCCGTGCGGGGCTGATACGGATTGGGCCGGATGCGTTCTACCGGGATCAGCTCCGCGCGCAGCCCCTCCGGCACGTCGGCGGAAATGAGGGCCTTTAACCCCCGGCCCAAGGCTCGCCGGCTCACCCCGCCTTCACCTCCCGGGCCAGCCCCTCATAGGCTTTGGCGCCCCGGGAGCGGGGGTCGTAGAGCACGATGGGCTTGCCGAAGCTGGGCGCTTCGCTGAGGCGGATGTTCCTCGGGATGATGGACTCGAACACCCGCACCTTTTCGGGGATGTACCGCCGGGCTTCGCTGCTCTGGAAAAACGCGCGCACGTCCTCGATGACCTGCTGCGCCAGGTTGGTGCGGGCGTCGTACATGGTCATCACGACGCCTTCCACCCGCAGCGCCGGGTTTAGGTGGTCCCGGACCAGCCGCAAAGTCTTGACCAGCTGGCTCAAACCTTCCAGCGCGTAATACTCGCACTGGATGGGCACCAGCGCCGCATCGGCCGCGGTAAGGGCATTCAATGTCAGAAGCCCCAGGGACGGCGGCGAGTCGATGATGACATAATCAAAGCCGCCCTTCACCGCCTCCACCGCCCGGCGCAGGCGAAACTCCCTGGACATGGCCGCCACCAGCTCGATCTCGGCCCCCGCCAGCTCGATGGTGGCCGGCGCCACCCACATGCCCTCGATGGCGCACGGGTGCCAAACCTCCGCCAACGGGACTTCATGCACCAAGACGTCGTACATGCACCGCTCCAGGCCGGCCTTCTCCACCCCTACGCCGCTGGTGGCGTTGCCCTGGGGATCCAGATCCACCAGGAGCACCTTGGCCCCGTCCACCGCCAAGTAGGCCGACAGATTGACCGCGGTCGTGCTCTTGCCGACCCCGCCCTTTTGGTTCACGATCGCGATCACCTTGGCCATGCCGTTACCTCCGCTCCTTCACCCGGCGCACTTTGAGGCGGATCTCCCAGCAGTCCCCTTCCTCCTCCTGGGCCACCTGCTCCTCCATCTCCACGGCCAGGCCCCTCTCCTCCATGGCCCGGACCATCTGCAGCAGCCGCTGCCGGAAAGGCGGCCAGCCGCCCGGTCCCTGCGCACCGCCGGCCTCCCCCCCGGCGCCCTCGGCGCCGGCCGCCGCCCGGGACCGAGCCGCGGCCCGCCTGCCCGGCCGGCCGCTTCCCGTGCCGGGGCCCCGGCCCTCGGGCCCGGTCCGCGCCAACCGCTCCCGGACCCGTCGCTCCGTCTCCTCCACGGTCCACCCGCCCGCTTCGATGGCCCGCGCCAGCTCTTCCTGAACGGCCGGATCCTCCAGCCGCAGCAAGGCCCGGGCGTGGCGCTCGCTCAGGACCTGGGCGGCGATCTTTTCCTGCACCGCGGGCGGCAGCCGCAGCAGCCGCAGCTTGTTGGCGATCGCGCTCTGGCTGCGCCCGATGCGCCGGGCCAACTCCTCCTGGGTCCAGCCAAAACGGTCCAGCAGCCGCCGGTAAGCCGCGGCCTCCTCCACCGGCGTCAAATCCTGGCGCTGCAAGTTTTCGATCATGGCTAGAGAGGCGGCCGCCTCATCACTGAGGTCCCGCACCACCGCCGGGATGGTGCTCCAGCCCAGCTGCAGGCACGCCCGCCAGCGCCGCTCGCCCACCACCAGCTCGTAGCCGCCCGCGCGCCGCCGCACGACCACGGGCTGCAGCAGGCCATTGGCGGCCACCGAGGCGGCCAGCTCCGCCAGGGCGGCTTCGTCCACCCGGCTCCGGGGCTGGAAAGGCGACGGCACGATGGCCTGGATGGGGATGTGTTCCACCCGCTCCGCATCTTGCGCAGGTACCGGAAGTTCCCGGTCCCGCCGTGCCCCGCTTTCGCTGGCCCTGCCCTTCAGCAGCTCGCTCAGCCGCACGCCGGCATCACCGCCTCCCCGCCTCCGGTGCTCCTTCACTTCGTGACCCGCCAAAGGGCCTCCTGCCTCGGGCGCCTGCGGCGGCCCCGCCTCCCCCTCTCGCCGGCAGGTGACCCCGCTCCCCGCCTTCATCCCTCGCGCACGATGATCACCAGGCTGCGCCGCCCCGCGCCCTGGGGCAAGGACAGCCGCTGGATGGACGCGATCCGCGCCCGCTGGCCCCGCAGCGCCCCCTGGGCCGCCGCTGCTTCCGCGTCCACGTCGGGGCCCTTCATGGCCACCAGGTGGCCTCCGGCCCGCAGCAGCGGCACGCACCATCGCACCAGCCGCACCAAAGGGGCCACCGCCCGGGCCACCGCCACATCAAAGGCGTGCGCGCTCTGCGGCTCCCGGGCGAGCCGCTCGGCCCGCGCGTGGACCACCTGGACATCTTGCCAGCCAAAGTGCTCCACCACGCTTTCCAGAAAGCGCACCCGCTTCAGGGTGGCGTCGACCAGCGTCAGCCCCAGGTCCGGGCGGGCCAGCTTCAGGGGAATCCCGGGAAAGCCGGCCCCCGTGCCCACATCCACCACCCGCGCCCCAGGTGCAAACACCCCGGTGAGCAGGCACGTCAGGGAATCGACGAAGTGTTTGAGGGTGGCTTCCTCATCGCCGGTAATGCGGGTCAGGTTCATGCGCTCGTTGGCCGCCAGCACCAGCCGCCAGTAGGCCCGCATCTTCTCGGCAGCTGCCGGCGCGAGGGCGATGCCCATTTCAGCGCAGAACTCCTCCAACCCCACCAGCACGTATGTTCGCCTCCCTCCAGCAAAAAGCGCGAAACCGACGGTTTCGCGCCCTCCTCTGACCGCAGACCCGACGTGCTGCCCCGGTCAAGGCTGCCGGGGTACGATGATGACCCGCCGGTGCGGCTCTTCACCCTCGCTGTAGGTTTCCACGCCCGCTTCCCCGGCCAGGGCCAAATGCACGATGCGCCGCTCCAGCGCGTTCATAGGCTCCAACGCGACTTTGCGCCCCTGCCGCCGGGCCCGGGCCGCCATGCGCCGGGCCAGCGCCGCCAGCGCCTCGGCCCGCCGCGCCCGGTAGCCTTCCGCGTCCAGCACGATGCGCACCCGCCGGCCTTCCCCCCGGTTGGCCACCTGGTTGACCAGGAACTGCAGGGCATCCAGCGTCTGGCCCCGCCGGCCGATGATGAGGCCCAGGTCGCCGCCCACGATGTTGATGTGCACCGTGCCTTCCTCGTCGATGCGGCTTTCCAGCGCCGCGTCCACTTCCATCCGCTCCAGCACCCCGGCCAGGAACGTGCGGGCCCGGGCCACCCGCCGCTCATCCGGGGGCCCGGCCGCGGCTCCGGGCTCCTCCGCATCCGCTCCGTCGCCCGCCGTTTCCTCCTTCCACGCTTCGGCCCACGACGGGTCCTCTCCTGGCTCCTGCCCGGCACCGGGGCCCGGCATGGCGCTTTCGGGGGGCTCCCCACCGCCCCCGGGGGCGATGGCCTCGCCCGGACCGGCCGCTTCCGTCGCGGCCCCCGCGTTGGCCGCGGCCCTCACCGCCGCGGGTTCATCTTCTTCCTTCAACCGGACCCGCACCCGCGCCTGGCGGGCGCCCAGCAGCCCAAAGAGGCCCTTGTTGCCCTCTTCCAGCACCTCAATTTCCACCTGCTCCCGGCTGGCGCCCAGGGCCGCCAGGGCCGCGGCCACCGCCTCCTCGACGGTCCGCGCCGTCTTTTCCACAACCCGCATCAGCCCGCTTTATCCCCCTTTTTGGCGGCCTCCAGCTGCTTGTTGATGAGGTACTGCTGGCCCATGGAGAACAGGTTGCTGACCACCCAGTAGAGCACGAGGCCCGCCGGGAACTGGATGCTGATCCAGGTAAGGAAAAGGGGCATGATCAACATCATTGCCCTTTGACTGGGGTCCGTCGAGGTCAGCATCATCTGGCCGTAGGTGGTAAGCCCCGACAGAATCGGCAGGATCCACAGCGGCTCACCGGCGGGCCCCGCCAGGTCCCAGATCAAAAAGTCCCTCTGCTCCAGCGGAAAGTCCTGCAGCACCCGGAACAGGGCCCACAAGAAGGGCAGCTGGATGAGCACCGGCAAGCAGCCGCCCAGCGGGTTGATCTTGTGCTCCTGGTAGAGCTCCATGACCCGCTTTTGGTATTCCTGCGGCTTATCCTTGTACTTCTTCTGCAGCTCCTGAATTTTGGGCTGCAGCTCCCGCATGGCCGCCAGGGACTTGGTCTGGCTCAAAGTAAGCGGGTAAAGGGCCAAGCGGATGGTGACGGTCAGGAGGATGATGGCCAGTCCTGAGCTGTTGGTCAGGTCGGCAAAGAAGACGAGCAGCTGAAGCAGGATGTTCTGGAAAAACTCAATCAAACGCAAGCCGCCCCCGTATCTCTGGACATTTACGGCACCGGGTCATAGCCGCCGGGGTGCCACGGATGGCATTTGGCCAGCCGCACGACGGCCATCCAACCGCCGCGCAGCACCCCGTGCCGGCGCAGCGCCTGTTCCGCATATTCTGAGCAAGAAGGGTAGAAGCGGCAACGGGGCGGGAGCAGGGGGGACACGGCGGTCCGGTAGATCCGGATCACGCCGATAAGAAGGAGCTGGATAATGTGGACCGGTCGGCTGTTTCCCTGTTCCCCCGTCACTGGCCCCCCTCCGCCTCCTCGGGCGCCGCCGGGCGGTCCCGCAGCGCGCCGGCACTGGCCAACAGCTGCTGGACCGCCTCCTTCAGTTGCGCAAACTCCGCATCCTTGGCCGCGACCCGCGCGGAAAACACCAGGTGCAGGCCGGGCTTGAGCTGCTCGGCGTAGGCCCGCACGGCTTCCCGCAGCCGCCGCTTTACCCGGTTGCGCACCACCGCCTTGCCCAGCTTCTTGCTGACGGCAAATCCGACCCGCGTGACGCCGTCCGGCGCGTCCGCCACGTGCAACACCGCCAGACGGTTCTTTCGAAACCGGCCTGACTGGTAGCAGCGCGCAAAGTCCTGCGGGCGCCGCAACCGCTCCAACGGCGACACCTGCGCCTTTACACCGTCAGGCGATGCCGCCCCTTTGCCCGGCGCCGCTTGAGCACCCGCCGCCCGCCCGGCGTGGACATCCGCTGCAAGAATCCATGGGTCCGCTTGCGGCGCAGACGATTGGGCTGGAACGTGCGCTTCACTGCGCTCACCTCTCCTGAAGACTGACTCGATTATAGACTACGCCCAGATGGAGCGTCAATCTCCGCGCCTTCACGGCCCCCGGCCGGGCCCCGCGTCCAGGCCGCCCTCCCCGATCAGTGTTCCGTCCCGGGCCGCGCGCCGCGCGGCGCGCGCAAAAAAAATCTTTGCCCCATGGCCTGTGGAGAATTCTGTGGATAACCTTTTCCCCGGCTGGGGAAAAGGCGGCCCCGTGCCGCTTCACTGCCGCCTTTCCGCGCCTTGGAAAGCAAAATCCCAGCTACAGGCCGGTTTCCTTCGGGGACCCCGCTAGTCCCGATCCGCCGGAAACGCATGACGACGCCTCCTGGCCCTTGTGGACAACCTGTGGAATTCCGAAACCCCAGGTACAGAAGCCCGCATCCGACCAGGGGCTTTATGACGCGCCCCCAGCCTGTGGATAACTTGTGAATATCGGCTTTCTGCGCCGCTTTCGACCACGGCAGGAGATGGTCAGAAGGGCCAAGAATATGTGCCGTGCACCTCGCGCCGGGGCAGCCGGCGCTTCACGCGGGACATCCCGGGCTCCCCGGGGGTCCCGCGGACTGTCTCTGGGAACTACTCGCGAGAGGGAGGCAGCCGCAGGCCCCGCGCACCTTGAGCCTGCCCCTGGACATGACTGAGCAGTTGACACCCATCTGGTCCGAGGCGGTCAACCGGCTGGCGGAGGATCTGGACGACAAGAGCTTCGCCATCTGGCTGCGCCAGGCAAAGCCCCTATATCTGGACGGCGGGCGGCTTGTCGTGCAGATGCCCAACGTTTGGGCCCGCGACTGGGTGCAGGTTCGCTACCGGTCCGCGCTGCAGGCCGCGCTGCGGGCCGTGTCCGGCACCGAATGGGATCTGCACTTCGTCACCCCCGGCGGCTACCCGCCGGAGGCTCCCCCGGCCCCGGCCGCGGCGCCGTTGTCTGGCGCGCGTCCCGGCCCGTTCCCCGGGCCCACCGCGCCCGGCGTCCCGCTGGCGTCGGAACCCGGGGCCAACGGCCACCCGCCTGCCCGGGCCGCCGCAGGGCCGCCGCGTGCGAACCCTGCGCCCCGGCCGGAACCCGCGGACGACTACCAGATCCCGCTGAATCCGCGCTATACCTTTGACAGCTTCGTCGTAGGCCCCAGCAACCGCTTTGCCCACGCGGCCTGCCTGGCGGTGGCCGAGGCGCCCGCGGAAGCCTACAATCCCCTTTTCATCTACGGCGGCGTCGGCCTGGGCAAAACCCATCTCATGCAGGCCATTGCCCAGCACAGCCGCACCTACCACCCGCACCGGCGAGTGGTTTACGTCTCGTCCGAAACCTTTACCAACGAGCTCATCAACGCCTTGCAGCATAAGGCCATGCCGGCCTTCCGGGCCAAATACCGGTCCGTGGACATCCTGCTCATCGACGACATTCAGTTCATTGCCGGCAAGGAGAGCACCCAAGAGGAATTTTTCCATACTTTCAACGCCCTCTTCGAAGTCAACAAGCAGATCGTCATTTCCAGCGACCGGCCTCCCCGGGAAATTCCCCACCTGGAGGAGCGGCTGCGCTCCCGCTTTGAGTGGGGCCTGGCGGCCGATGTGCAGCCCCCGGACTTTGAAACCCGCACGGCCATCATCCGCAAGAAGGCGGCCGACGAAGGTTTGAACGTCCCCCAGGACGTGCTGCTGTACATCGCCCAGCAGGCCCAGTCCAACATCCGCGAACTGGAGGGGGCCTTGACCCGGGTGGTGGCCTACGCGCGCGCCATCGGCCGGCCCTTGACGGTGGAGCTGGCGGCCGAGGCCCTCAAGGACCTCCTGCCCGCCCAGCAGCCGCAGCCCATCTCCATCGCGGCCATCCAGCAGTGCGTGGCGCGCTACTTCGGCCTGCGCACTTCCGATTTGATTTCCAAGTCCCGTTCCCGCAACATCGCGTTCCCGCGGCAGATCGCGATGTATTTGGCCCGAATCCTCACCGACGCCTCGCTGCCGGCCATCGGCGAGGAGTTTGGCGGGCGGGACCACACCACGGTGCTGCACGCGTGCGAGAAGATCAAGGCCCAACTGGCCACGGATCCCAGCCTGGCGGCCACGTTGAAGGAGCTCCAGGCCCAGATCTCGAACGGTGGATAGTCCAGGCTGTTGGTGCCTTGGGGATAGCCTGTGCATGGCCGGTGGACGGGCGGTGGACGGCCCGGGGATGGCCGCCGCCGCGGCCGGGGCGCCTGGGGTCATGTGGACAGACCGTGGGCGCTCCTCCCCAAGCCTTCCCCAGCCTCAAAGGCCGTCACGACGGGCCGCAAGGCACTTATCCCCACCGCCCACAGCGCCTGCTAATGCTTCTGCGACCTACGAAATCTGATGGATAGTGAAGCAGTCCAAAGGAGTGGCGGAACGATGCAGTTCACGTGCGACCGGGAGAGCCTCGTCCATGCGGTCTCGTTGGTGGAGCGGGCGGTGGCGACCCGCGACGCGATGTTTCTCTTGACGGGAATCCTGCTGGAGGCGCAGGAAGGGCGCCTCAAGCTGGTGGCCACCGACTTGGAGCTGGGCATCGAAAGCGCCGTGCCCGCCGAGACCGAGCGCCCGGGCGCCGTGGTCGTCGATGGCCGCCTCCTTGGGCAATTGGTCCGCAAGCTGCCCGGCGAAAAGGTGCAGCTGGCGCTGGGGGAGGGGGAAGGGCTGGCGGTGGTGCGCTCGGGGAGGGCCGAATTCTCGCTGCACATCCGGCCGGCCAACGACTTTCCGCCCTTGCCCGACAAGCCCGCGCAGGACCGCTGGCGGGTGCAGCAGCGCCTGCTGCGGGACATGATCCGCCAAACGGCCTTTGCGGCCGCCGCCGATGAAACCCGTCCCTACCTCACGGGTGTCCTTTTCGAGGTGGAGGGCCAGGAGCTGCGCCTCGTTGCCACGGATTCCAACCGGCTGGCTTTCCGCAAGGGTGTCCTCGCCGAGCCGGCCGCGGCGCCCCGGCAGGCCATCGTGCCTGCGCGCACGGCCCACGAGGTCGCCAGGATCCTGCACGCCGAGGGCGACGCCACGGTGGATATCGCCGTGGCCGACAGCCACATCGCCTTTGAAACCGGCGAGGCCCGGGTGGTGTCGCGCCTATTGGAGGGGACGTACCCCAATTACCGCCAAGTCCTGCCCCAAGAGCAGCCCATCCGCACCCGGGTGGACCGGAACGTGCTCCAGGCCGCTGTGGAGCGGGCGGCGCTGCTGTCCCGCAAAGGGCCGGCCGTCGTGATCGTCAACGTGGCCGATTCGACCTTGACCATAAGCGCGCGGGAGGCCGACGTGGGCCGCTCCCAGGAGGAGATCGAAGTGGCCCACGAGGGCGAGGCGGGGCAAAACGCCTACCAGGCCCGGTTTCTGCTGGACGTGCTGCGGGTGGTGGACACCGATGAGGTGCAGTTCGACTTCACCGAGGGCGACAAGCCGGCCACTGTCAAGCCGGTGAACGGGGAAGACTACGTGTGCCTGATCATGCCCATCCGGCTGGGCTGACGGCCCCGCCGACCCGAAGGACCGGGCGCCCTTGAAGCTTCGCCGGCTGCTCCTCAAAGATTTTCGCAACTACACCCACTTGGACCTGGAGCCCGCCCCGGGCCTTAACCTGCTGGTGGGCGCCAACGCGCAGGGCAAGACCAACCTGCTGGAGAGCATCCTGTTCCTGGCCGTCTTTCGCTCTCCCCGGGCCGCCCGGGAAGCGGAGCTGATCCGCTGGGGCGCCGCGGAGGCCCACGCCGCGGCGGTGCTGGCCCGGGGCGAGGCCACCGGCCGGCTGGAAGTGCGGCTGCGCCAGGACCGGCCCAAAGCCATCCTTTGGAACGGGGCGGTCCTAAGGCCCCAGGAGGCCTTGGGGATTTTGACCGCGGTCAGCTTTTTCCCCGACGATCTGGAGCTGGTCAAGGGAGCCCCGGCGGGGCGGCGCCGGCTGCTGGACGTGCTGCTGTGCCAGGCCGACGGGCGGTACCGGCGGCACCTGGCCCGCCTGCTGCGCGTGCTGCGCCACCGCAACGTACAGCTCAAGGCGCTGCAGGGGCAGCGCCACGGGGCGGCGCTGCTGGACGTGTTCAACGAGCAGCTGCTGAACGAGGCGGTGCCTATCCTGGTGCGCCGGGCCCAGGCCGTGCGGCGCCTGGGGGAGTGGGCGGCCGCCATCCACGGGCGCATCACCGGGCAGCGGGAACGACTGGAGCTGGTGTACCGGCCCTTTTTTGCCGGGGAGGGTGAGGGGCCGGATCCGGGCTGGGAGGAGGCGGGCGCGGTGCGGGAGCGGTTTGCCGAGGTCTTGCGCCGCCGCCAAGGAGAAGAGCTGGCCCGGGGCGTCTCGCTGGTGGGGCCTCAGCGGGACGATGTGCAGTTCCTCATCGATGGTGCCGATGCGCGCACCTTCGCTTCCCAGGGGCAGCAGCGCACCGCGGTCCTGGCATGCAAGCTGGCCGAGTTGGAATTCCTGCGGACGGAGACCGGCGCGTATCCCGTGCTGCTGCTGGACGACGTGCTGTCGGAGTTGGACGGCAGCCGCCGGGCCTACCTGCTGGAGGCCGTGGGGGAGACGGTGCAGACTTTCGTCACCGCGGCCCACCTGGATCCGCTGCCGGGGGATTTGCGCCGCCGCGCGCAAGTCTTCCACGTGGAGCGGGGCAGCGCGGCGCCGGCCGCCTAAAGGGGCTCGCCTTTGTCGTCCAGGCGCCGCCGGGGGCGGCCCAGGGCGGCGCAGGGGGCGCTCCCAGCGGATTTTCCGGCCGTTGTGCTATAATAACTCAGGATTTGACTGGAAACGGAGGTACCCGCCTTTGGAGAAGGAGCAGCGCTACCAGGCCTACGAAGCTGAACAGATCCAGGTGCTCGAAGGCCTGGAAGCCGTGCGGCGGCGGCCGGGGATGTACATCGGCAGCACCGACGCGCGCGGGCTGCACCACCTGTTCGTCGAGGTGGTGGACAACAGCATCGACGAGGCCATGGCCGGTTTCTGCGACCGCGTGGATGTGACCATCCACTCGGACGGCTCCCTGACGGTCATCGACAACGGCCGCGGCATCCCGGTGAGCATCCACCCCAAGACGGGCCGGCCCGCGGTGGAGACGGTGTTGACCACCCTGCACGCCGGCGGCAAGTTCGGCGACGAGGGCGGGTACAAAGTGGCCGGCGGGCTACACGGCGTGGGCGTGTCGGTGGTCAACGCCTTGTCCGAGTGGCTGGAGGTGGAGGTGCGGCGGGGCGGCCACGTGTACCGGCAGCGGTTCTCCCGGGGCCAGCCCGTCACTGACCTGGAGGTCGTGGGGGAGACGGACACCACGGGCACCCGGGTCACCTTCAAGCCCGATCCGCAAATCTTTGAAACGGTGGATTTCGACGCGGACGTGCTGACCCACCGCCTGCGGGAGCTGGCCTTCCTCAACAAGGGCGTGCGGCTGACCCTCCACGACGAGCGGGACGGCCGCCGGGAAGAGTTCCAGTACGACGGCGGCATCATGTCCTTTGTCCAGCACCTCAACCGCAACAAGGAACCGCTGCACCCCGACGTCATCTACGTGGACAAGACGGTCGGGGACAACCGGGTGGAGGTGGCCCTGCAGTACAACACCGGCTACAGCGAGCAGGTGCTCAC
Organism: Limnochordales bacterium; assembly: GCA_035304545.1. Classification (GTDB taxonomy): domain Bacteria; phylum Bacillota; class Limnochordia; order Limnochordales; family ZCTH02-B6; genus ZCTH02-B6. The sequence goes on from DATGPV010000032.1 coordinate 48,261, forward strand.
CTTCGCCAACAACATCAATACTCAAGAGGGCGGCACGCACCTGAGCGGTTTCCGGGCTGCGCTGACCCGTACCCTCAACGACTACGCCCGCAAGCTGAACCTGCTCAAGGAGAGCGAGGAGAACCTGACCGGCGAGGACGTGCGGGAAGGCCTGACCGCGGTCATCAGCGTCAAGGTGCGGGAGCCCCAGTTTGAAGGCCAGACCAAGACCAAGCTGGGCAACAGCGAAGTGCGGGGCCAAGTAGAGTCGGTGGTGGGCGAGGGGCTGGCCGTCTACCTCGAAGAGCACCCCCGGGAAGCCCGCCGCATTGTGGAAAAGGCTATCCAGGCAGCCCGGGCCCGGGAAGCGGCCCGCAAGGCCCGGGAGCTGACCCGCCGCAAAAACGCGCTGGAGGACACGTCGCTTCCCGGCAAGCTGGCCGACTGCACGTTGACGGACCCCGAGGTGTGCGAGCTGTTCCTCGTGGAGGGCGACTCCGCGGGCGGCACCGCCAAGCAGGGCCGGGACCGGCGTTTCCAGGCCATCATGCCCCTGCGGGGCAAGATCCTCAACGTGGAGAAGGCCCGCCTGGACAAGATCTTGGCCAACAACGAAATCAGGGCCATGATCAGCGCCCTGGGCACGGGCATCGGCGAAGATTTCGACCTGTCCAAGGCCCGCTACGGGAAAGTCATCATCATGTCCGTGGACGGCGACGAGCTGGCCTTCGTCCGGGACGAGCGGGGCGTGGTCCGCAGCGTCAAGGTGGGCGACTTTATCGACGCGTGCCTGGACGGGCAGCTGGATTACCGGCGCTTTGAAGTGCTCTGCTTTGGGCTGGACGATCACTCGTGCCGTTTCCGGCCCATCCAGCGGGTGATCCGGCACCCCCTGTCGGAAACCTTGTACGAAATCACTACCGAGTGCGGCCGTTCGGTGCGGGTCACCTCCTCCCACAGCGTCTTTGTGTGGGAAGGCGGCCGCCGGCGGCTGAAGCGGGGCGACGAGATCAAACCCGGCGACTACGTGTTGGCGCCGGCCCGCCTCACCTTTGGCCCCGGCGAGAGGGCGGTGGTCCAGGTGGCCGCCGCGGGCGGGGTACGCGGCGCGTCGCCGGCGGGCGACGGGCCGCTGGCCATCCGCTTTACCCGCGCGCCGGTGGGCCGGGCGGCCATGGCGCGCCTGCGCCGACCCGCGGAAATCGCGGTGGCGGGCGGGCTGCGGGGCGCGGCCCGCGGGCGGGGGGCGTCGGACGGGCCAGGCCAGGCCCCTTCCAGCGGTGGACTGCAGGAGGAGGCGGGACCCTTCTGGCCGGCCCGGGGCGGGATCCCGGACCGCATCTTCAACCTGCCCCCCGCGGTGCAGCGGGCCTACCTGGAGCGCTTTCGGCCCCGGAGGCGCCGGCAGCGGGGCCAGCGGCTCATCCTGCGGACGGACTCCCGGGACGTCGCGGGCCAGCTGGCGTACTTGGTGCTGGCCCAGGGGATGGCGGTGGAAATCCGGCGAGGATCCAGCCAGCCCAGCGGCCGGGAGCTGTACTGGGTCATCGGCAAGCCCCGGCGGCCCCAAGGGTCCGCGGGCGGAAACCAGACCGGACCCGGCGGCGACTTGGAGGCGCTGCGGGTGGCTAGGGTGGAGCCGGTGGATCCGACCCGCGGGCAAGTGTACGACTTCTCCGTGGCCGGCGATGAAAACTTCATCGCCGGCATGGGGGGCATCTGCTGCCACAACACCGACGCCGACGTGGACGGCGCGCATATCCGCACGCTGCTCTTGACCTTCTTTTACCGGTTCATGCGGCCGCTGGTGGAGGCGGGCCGGGTGTACATCGCCATGCCGCCCCTCTATGGCGTCCGCAAGGGCAAGGAGATGCATTACGCTTACAGCGACCAGGAGCTGGACGAACTCCTGGAGCGCATCGGCCGCCAAGGCGTCACCATCCAGCGGTACAAGGGCCTGGGCGAGATGGACGCGGAGCAGCTGTGGGAGACGACCATGAACCCCGAAACCCGCACCATCCGCCAGCTCACTCTGGAGGACGCGGAGATGGCCGACGAGATCTTCAGCATTCTCATGGGCGAGCAGGTGGAGCCGCGGCGGGAATTCATCCAGGCCCACGCCCGGGAAGTGCAGAACCTGGACGTGTGACGGCGCGCCGTTGGGGGCCGGCCGGGCCCCGGCGGGCCGGCGCCCTTGGACTTGACATGAGGAGATACAGCCATGGCCCTTGAGTTCAGCGAAGAGCGCATCCTCCCGGTTCGCGTGGACGAGGAGATGAAGCGCTCCTACATCGACTACGCGATGAGCGTCATCGTGGACCGGGCCTTGCCCGACGTCCGCGACGGCCTGAAACCGGTGCAGCGGCGGATCCTGTACGGCATGTATGAGCTGGGCCTCCGGCCCGACCGCCAGCACCGCAAGTCGGCCCGCATCGTGGGCGATGTCATGGGGAAATACCATCCCCACGGCGACGCCGCCATCTACGACGCGATGGTGCGCATGGCCCAGGAATTTAACTTCCGCTACCCGCTGGTGGACGGCCACGGCAACTTCGGCAGCGTGGACGGCGATCCGCCCGCGGCCATGCGCTATACGGAAGCCCGCCTGTCCCAGCTGGCCATGGAGATGCTGCGGGACATCGACAAGGACACCGTCGACTTCGTCCCCAACTTTGACGAAACCATGGAGCAGCCCGCGGTGCTGCCTTCCCGGGTGCCCAACCTGCTTATCAACGGCGCGGCGGGCATCGCGGTGGGCATGGCCACCAACATCCCGCCCCACAACCTGCGGGAAGTGGTGGACGGCCTCGTTCTCCTCATCGACAACCCTGACGCGGACCTCAAGGACCTGATGAAGGTCATAAAGGGCCCCGATTTTCCCACCGGCGCGCTCATCCTGGGCCGGGAAGGGATTAAGGAAGCCTATGCGACGGGGCGGGGCCGCATCAAGGTGCGGGCCAAGGCCCGTATCGAGCAGATGGGCAACGGCCGCCAGCGCATCGTCATCACCGAGATCCCCTACAACGTCAACAAGGCCAGCTTGATCGCCAAGATCGCAGAGCTCCACCGCAACAAGCAGGTGGATGGCATCACCGACCTGCGGGACGAGTCGGACCGCACCGGCATGCGCATCGTGGTGGAGCTGCGCCGGGACGCCAACGCCCGGGTGGTCCTCAACCGGCTCTACCGCCATACGCAGCTGGAGGACACCTTTGGTGTCATCATGCTGGCGCTGGTGGACGGCGAGCCCAAGGTGCTCAGCCTCAAGGAAGCCCTCCAGCACTACCTGAAGCACCAGGAAGAGGTCGTCGTCCGGCGCACCCGCTTTGAGCTGCGGCGGGCCGAGGAGCGGGCCCACATCCTGGAGGGCCTGCGCATCGCCCTGGACCATATCGACGAGATCATCGCCCTCATCCGCCGCTCCAAGTCCGACAACGAGGCCAAGCAGGGCCTTATGGAGCGGTTTGGCCTGACGGAAAAGCAGGCCGTGGCCATTCTGGACATGCAGCTGCGGCGCCTGACGGGGCTGGAGCGGGAGAAGATCGAGGCCGAGTACCAGGAGCTGCTTAAGACCATCGCCCGCCTGCGGGAGATCCTGGGTGATATCCGCAAGGTGTACGAGGTCATCAAGGAAGAGCTGCTGGAGATCAAGGAAAAGTACGGCGACAACCGGCGGACCCAGATCACCAGCGCCGCGGCGGAGCTGGCCGAGGAGGACTTGATCGCGGACGAGGACGTGGTCGTCACCGTCACCCACTTGGGCTACATCAAGCGCCTGCCTCTCACCGCCTACCGCTCCCAGCGCCGCGGCGGCCGGGGCATCACCGCCATCAGCACCCGCGAAGAGGACTTTGTGGAGCAGCTGTTTGTCACCAGCACCCACAGCTACATCCTGTTCTTCAGCGATAAGGGCAAGGTCTACCGGATCAAGGCCCACGAAGTGCCCGAGGTGGGGCGGGCAGCCCGGGGCACGGCCATCGTCAACTTGATCCAGCTGCCCCGGGACGAGCGCATCAAGACAGCCATCACCATCCGGGAGTACGACGAGGGCCACTATCTCTTTATGGCCACCAAGCGGGGCATCGTCAAGAAAACGGTACTGACGGAATTTGACAGCCCCCGGCACGGCCTCATCGGCATTTTGCTGGATGAGGAGGACGAGCTGGTGGGCGTGCGCCTCACCGACGGCACCGAGCACGTGCTCCTGGTGACCGCCCAGGGCCAGGCCATCCGGTTTCCCGAAGAAGACGTGCGGCCCATGGGGCGCGCCGCCCGGGGCGTGCGGGGCATCGCGCTGGCCGCGGGGGATCACGTGGTGGGGCTGGACGTGGTCCGGCCCGACGCGGACCTGCTGGTGGTCAGCCAGAAGGGCTTTGGCAAGCGGACGCCCCTGGATGAGTACCGCGTCACGGGACGGGGCGGCAAGGGCATCCGCACCTTGCAGATCACCGAGAAGAACGGTCCCATCGTCGCCTGCAAGGTGGTGCGGGACGGCGATGAGGTCATGCTCATCAGCGCCGAAGGGATTATGATCCGCATGCCGGTGGACGACATTTCCCGCCAAGGCCGGGCCACCCAGGGCGTGCGGGTCATGCGCCTGGACGAAGGCGACCACGCCGTGGCGGCGGCCCTCATCGCCGACGAGGACGACGACGGCGAGGATGGGCAGGGGCGGCTCCTCTAAGCCGCGGGGCGCGGCCGGGCCGGGGCGGACGGGCCCTGCGATTTGACGGGTCTTGCGGACGTGTGCTATCATCTACAAGCGCAGCGGGCTTATAGCTCAGCAGGTTAGAGCGCACCCCTGATAAGGGTGAGGTCGGTGGTTCGAATCCACCTAAGCCCACCAAGCGCCTAAGGGGCCGTAGCTCAGCTGGGAGAGCGCCTGCCTTGCACGCAGGAGGTCGGCGGTTCGAGCCCGCTCGGCTCCACCATGAACGCCTCCCGGACCCGTTCCGGCAGGCGTTTTTCATTGCGCCGGTCCGCGGAGGGCCAACCCGGGGGTGAAGGTGGGTGGCTTCGTCAGGACGCCGGTGGCTGCGGGCAGCGGCCTGGGCTACCCTGGTTTCGGCCGGCACCGGCGTCATGCTGTCGGTGCCCCCGGTCTCGGTGTTCATCTTCCCCGTGTACCCCCAGGTGCACGTCCTGCACGGCTGGATCAGCCTCGCGGCGGCCGTGCCCTTTGTCGTGGCCGTGGTGGGCCACGGGCTGCCGGCCTGGCGGACCCGGGGGTTTGGGCCGGCCACCCGCTCGGGACTGGCGGTTTCCGTCGCGTTTCCCCTGGCGCTGGCGTCGGGCGTGTATCACATGCAGCTGCCCGGCACCGTGCCCTGGGTGTTAGTGGCGCATTTCGCCAGCGGGCTGGGGGCGCTGGTGGCCGCGTACGTCCACAGCGCGCGGCCCAGCCCCCGCCCTGTCCGCCGCGGCCCGGCGCCCGGCGCCGGCGGCTGAGGGCCGCCCGTGGGACAAGCAGGACAAAAGGGACAGGTCCCGGCGGAGGCGTCCCGGCGCACCGCGGACCGCCGGGGCGCGCAGCATGCGAGGGAGGCGATCCCGTGACCGCGCCGCCGCAGCCCATCGTGAGCCCCCAGTGGCTGGCCCAGCGGCTGGGGGACCCCGACGTGGTGGTGGCCGACTGCCGCTTTGACCTGGCGGACCCCGAAGCTGGCCGCCGGGCTTATGCCGCGGGCCACATCCCCGGTGCCGTCTACTTTGATCTCGAGGAAGACTTGTCGGCTCCGGCCCAGCGGCCCGGGGGCCGGCATCCCCTGCCGGACGTGGACGAGCTCTGCCGCCAGCTGGGCCAGGCCGGCATCGGTCCTGGCGTGACGGTGGTGTGCTACGACGACCAGCAGGGCGCGATGGCCGCTCGCCTGTGGTGGATGCTGCGCTGGCTGGGCCACGACGCGGCGGCCGTTTTAGACGGCGGCTTTGCCGGGTGGCGGCGGGCGGGGCTCCCCGTCACCGACGCGCCGGCAAACCCAACGCCCCGCCGCTTTGTGCCCGCGCCGCGGCCCGAGCTGGTCGCGTCCGCGGAGGACGTGCAGCGCCTGGTGCAGGAGGGCCGGGGCGTGCTGGTGGACTCCCGGGCTCCCGAACGCTACCGGGGGGAGCTGGAGCCCATCGACCCCGTGGCCGGGCACATTCCCGGCGCCCGCAACTTGCCCTGGATGGACAACGTGGACGCGGACGGCCGCTGGCGCCATCCCGGGGAGCTGGCCCGCCGCTTTGCGGGGCTGGTCGGGGAGGAGCCGGTGGTGGTGTACTGCGGCTCCGGCGTGACGGCCTGCGCCAACTTGCTGGCCATGGCCTACGCGGGCGTGCCCGTGCAGCCCCGCCTGTACGTGGGCGGGTGGAGCGACTGGTGCACCCGGCCGGGCAGCCCGGTGGCCAAGGTTGACACGTAGCCGCCCGCGGTGCTATATTCATCATCGTCGACTGTCGATTTAGTGCGAAACCCGGCCCGGACGGCCCTTAAGGACTGTCTTGCTGCCGGGGGAGAGGAATCGGGGAGGGAAAGGAAGCGGCCATGACGCGCGATATAAGGCCAGGCACGGCAACCGATGCTCCCGCCGTCCTGGAGCCGGCCCCGGTGGCCGCGGACGCCCGGGACGAGGAGCTGGCCGTAGCCGCACGCGCCTTGGCCCATCCGGTGCGCATCCGCATCCTCCGGCGGCTGGGCCTGGAGGGCTCCTACTGCGGAGATCTGGTGGAGCTGCTGGGTTTGGCCCAGTCCACCGTTTCCCACCATTTGCGCATCCTCCGGGAAGCCGGCCTCATCGAAGGCGAGGAACAAGGCCCGGCCACCTGCTACCGGGTCCATCGGGAGCGGTGCGCGGCCGTGTGCAACCTGGTGCGGGAAATCTTGGGCGAGCCCATCGGGCTCTGAGGGTCGGCGGGGAGGCGGGGCGCCGCGGGCCCTTCCCACGGGCAGGGGGCGCCGTCGCCCTCTGATCCGCGGCTGCGCTGACCTGGCCTCTTTGCACAGGTTACATCGCCCTTCGCCGATGGGCGATGAAGCGGCCGGCGCCGGCAGCGCCTGGCCGCCGAGCGCCGGCCCGGGGACGCGCAACCCCGGGCGGATCCGGACCGCAACATGAAGGGTCCGGGGACGCCTTGCCTGGAAGGCTGCCTGGGAAAGGGGGGAGAAGGAGCCATGCCCAACTACGCCTTTCGCTGCAACGGGTGCGGGCACGAGTTTGAAGTGCAGACGTCCTGGTCGGCCAAGGCCGACGTGGTATGCCCCGAGTGCGGCGCGGGCGACCTTAAGGAGCTCTTTGGCCGCTACCGGTTCTTGACCACCGGCGGCTCGTCGGGCGGCAGCACCGGCGGCGGCTCCGTCCAGGGGTCGGGCTTCACTTGAGCGGCTTGTTGAGGACGGGGGGACCGGCGGTCCCCCTTAATTTTTCCCGGCTGAGGCCGCGGCGCTAAAACAAGTTGCGCAACAGCAGCCGGTCCCGCTCGGGCAGGTTGAGGATCCGCTCCCGGGCCAAGAGCAGAGGGCTCAAGGCGGCGGGGTCCCGGGCCCGGACCAGCGTTTCCGCCTCCAGGAGGGTTTCGGCGATCTGCTGCAGCAGGTCGTGCTCGGTGTGCAGGGCCAGCCAGCGCCGGGCCTGCTCCCATTGGTCCCGCACCTGGGCCACCGCCTCTTGGGCGGCCGTCCAGTCGCCCTCGGCCAGGGCCGCGTGGCCCCGGTCCAGGCGGCCGGCGAGATCCCGGGCCAGGGCCGCCTGCGCCCCGATAAGCCCGTACACCCCGGCCACGCCCAGCGCGGTGATGAGCCAGAGGGTGCAGAAGATCCAGTCGCTGGCCCGGCGGCGCGTCATGCCCGCGGGCTCCCCTTGGGCTGGCAAAAGAAGCGGCCCTGGGTGTCCAGCGCGGCGTAGAGCACGGTCCGGGGATCCTCGATGCCATGGGCCCGCATCTGCCCCTGCAGCCAATCCATGTCCAGCCCGATCCGGGCCAAGTTGCGGTGGTCCACCTCGCCGTCCACGATGAGGGGCGTCGGCAGCCCCTCATACTGGGTCGGTACTCCCAGATCGGCGGGCGTCACCGGCCGGCGCTGGGAGCGGGGAACGATGCTGAGCTGGCCGTTGGTTTCCAGCACCGCGAACTCCACGTCCTCCACATGGGGGTACCCCCCGATGCGCAGCTGTTCCAAGAGGTCGTTGACGTTGTAGCGCAGCTCCTGCATGGCCGCTTCGACGATGCGCCCGTTGGCCACCACCACCGTGGGCCGGCCGCTGATGAGGGCCCGGGCCCGGGTGCTCCTGAGGGAGATGTAGGAAACCGTGAAAGACGCCACCAGCAGCGCGAAAACGCCCACCAGCCCGTTCACCAGCGGCGTGCCCGTGTCGGCCATGGGGATCGCGGCCACGTCGGCAAAGAGGATAAGGGTGACCAGCTCATAGGGCTGCAGGGTGGTGACCTGGCGCTTGCCCAGGACCCGCAGGAAGAGCAGCAGGGTGAAATAGAGGATCATCACCCGCACAAACACGATCAGCACGCGGCCCCACCCCTTGCGCGGATCGTCCTCCGCTTCAGTATGGGGGCGGGGCCGGCGCCTTTATGCGGTCAATAGTACGGGGAAATCATGATGTAGACCAGCACGCCGGTCAAGCTCACATACAGCCACAGGGGCATGGCCCAGCGGGCGATGCGCCGGTGGCGGGCCACCTCCAGATTCAAGCCTGTGAAGAGGGCAAAGAGGGCCAAAGGCACGATGACCGCCGCCAGCACCACGTGGGTGATGAGGATGAAGTAATACACCGTCCGCAGGAATCCCTGGCCGCCGTAGGGCGTGGAGGGCGCGAGGGTGTGATAGGTCAGGTAGGTGATGAGGAAAAGCGCCGTGGTGGCGAAGGCCGCCAAGATGAAGCGGCGGTGGGTTTCCCGCTGCTTGCGGCGGATCGCGATGTAGCCGGCCAGCAGAAACACAAAGGTGAAGCTGTTGAAGATCGCGTTGGCCAGCGGCAGCACGGTCAGATCGAAACCCACGTCGCGGGCGGCGTCGCCCCGCAGGAAAAAGAGGAGCATGACCACCGCGACGATGAGGATGGACACCGCGGCCACCAGCGGCGTGTAGTTGCGGACGGGCCCCTTGCCGGTGGGCAAAAGCGGCCACCTCCTCCAAGAGAGCCGGGCCTAGGGCCAGATGCCCCGCTGCAGGTAGGCCCGGGCGATTTTTTCGATGGCCAGGACAAAGGCCGCGGTCCGCATGTCCTGTGCCTTCGGGTAGCGTTCCATGACCTCCCAAATCTGCTGGTACGCGGTGCGCATGGTGTCGTCCAGCCCCGACCGCACCAGATCCAGTTCGCTCGCGGGCGTGGTGAGCACCCTTTGCACCGCTTCCGGCACCGGCCGGCCCGTGAGGGACTGCAGCGCTTCGATGACCTGCAGGCCCCGCATCTCCTCAAAGCGCCGCTCCAGCCGGCCAAAGCGGATGTGGGACAGGTTCTTGATCCACTCGAAATAAGAAACGGTGACGCCGCCCGCGTTGGCGTAGATGTCGGGAATGATGAACTTGCCCCGCTCCCGCAAGATCTCGTCGGCCGCGGCGGTGGTGGGGCCGTTGGCGGCTTCCACGATGAGCTTGGCCTGGATGCGGGGGGCGTTTTCCGCGGTGATCTGGCTTTCCAGGGCCGCCGGGATGAGGATGTCGCAGTCCTCCTCCAGCAGGCGCCGCCCGTCTTCGATGTAGGTCGCGCCGGCAAACCCCTTGACGCCCCGGTGCTGCGCCAGGTGGGCCTTGACGGCTTCCACATCGAGGCCCTTCTCGTCGTAGAGAGCGCCGTCCCACTCCACGATGCCGATGATCTTGGCGCCGTCTTCCTCCGCCAGAATCTTGGCCGCGTGGTAGCCCACATTGCCCAGGCCCTGGATGATGACCCGCTTGTCCGCCAGCCCCCCGTCCAGCCCCGCCCGGCGGACGTGCTCGGGGTGGCGGAAAAACTCCCGGAGGGCAAAGACGACGCCCCGGCCGGTGGCCTCCCGGCGCCCGGCGATGCCGCTCATGGTGGGGTCTTTGCCCGTCACCACGGCGATGGCGTTGATGTCGTCGGGCCGCAGCGTCTGGTACACGTCCAGGATCCAGGCCATTTCCCGCGGACCGGTGCCCATGTCCGGACCGGGCACGTCGGTGCTGGGGCTGATGCCGGCCTTGTGGATGAGCTCCGCGGCAAAGCGGCGGGTGATGGCCTCCAGCTCCTCATCGGTGTAGTCCCGGGGATTGATGTCCAGCGCCCCTTTGGCGCCGCCGTAGGGCACGTCCACGATCGCGCACTTGTAGGACATGAGGGCGGCCAGGGCCTCCACCTCGTCCTGATGCACCATGGGCCCGTAACGGATGCCGCCCTTGGCCGGGAGCCGGTGCTCGCTGTGCACGGCCCGCCAGCCCCGGAACACCCGGTACTCGCCGCGGATCTTCACGGGGAACCGCAGTTGGTAGACGACCTTGCACTCCCGGATGAGCTGCGCCAGCCCCGGCGGCAAGTCCAGCAGGGCCACCGCCCGCGTGAAGTGGTGGTCGACCGACTCCAGGAACGACATCTCCTGCTGGACTGCCATGTACATCGCCTCCATTGCGATCAATGCGCCTTCATGGCATGGATTAGCCGTGGCGGCGCGGCTTCCTCCTGTCCCGGACCAGGACCGGACAGACGAAGTGTTCCCGCAGGGACAAATGCCCCAATCTTTCCGGCAAGTGCCCCCTTTTGCCCCGGAGACGCCGCCGGGCAAAGGTCCGGACGGGCGCCGCGGCGTACTTATACCGTACCGGCCGCACCGGCGCAGCCGAAAGGGAAACCGCGCGGCCGCGGGGGAGCAGGAGCGGCGGACAGGGGGGAATCGGGATGAGCAGGTTCGTGCAGTGGGAGCAGGTACCGGCGCGCCAGCTGCCCCTGGAAGAGCGGCTCTTGGGTTTCCAGGAAGTGAACCTGGGCTATACTCTAGAGGAAGCCATCGCGGAAGCCGAGCGCTGCCTGCAGTGCCCCAGCCCCGCGTGCCAGGAGGGCTGCCCCAACGGAAACCCCATCCGGGAGTTCCTGCTGCGGGTCGCGGAAGGAGATCTCCTGGGGGCGGCGGAGCTGGACTGGTCCCAAAACGCGCTGCCGGCCTGCACGGGCCGGGTGTGCGCTTGGGAATACCAGTGCGAAGGCTATTGCGTCATGAATCACCGGGGAGATCCGGTCAAGATCGGCGCCATCGAGCGGTTTTTCGCGGACTACGCCCTCAAGCGCCTGGAGCAGGATCCCGACGCCATCAACTGGCGGGATCCGGACTATGAGCCCCGGGCGCAGCGGGTGGCGGTGGTGGGCGCAGGTCCGGCCGGGCTGGCCGCGGCCCACTTTCTGGCCCGCAAAGGGTATCCCGTGACCGTCTTTGAGCGCTGGCCGGTGGCGGGCGGCGTGATGGCCTACGGCATCCCCGAATTCGTCCTGCCCCAGGAGGTCATTGACCGGGAGGTGCGGCGCCTGGAGCGGATGGGCGTGGAGATCCGCACGGGCGTCACCGTGGGCGAGGACGTGACCATCGATGAACTGTTCCAGCAAGGGTACGAGGCGGTGTTCGTGGGCGTCGGCGCCAACGAACCGTCCCGCCTGGGCATCGAGGGAGAGGATCTTCCCGGCGTGTGGACGGCCAAGGACTTCCTCATGCGGGCCCAGGCCGCCAACCTGCGGGACCGCCTGGCGGGCGCCCTGCCCGAGGAGTGGCTGTCGCCGCCGCCGGTAGGCCGCCGGGTGGCCGTCATCGGCGCGGGCAATACGGCCATGGACGCGGCCCGCACCGCCCGGCGGCTGGGGGCCCAAGAAGTCATGGTGCTCTACCGCCGGGACGCGGCCTCCAGCCCGTCGCGGCCCATCGAGGTAGAGCACGCCCAGGCGGAAGGGGTGACCTTCACGTACTTGGTCAATCCGACGCGGTTCATCGCCGGCGACGACGGGCGCGTGGCGGCGGTGGAGCTGGTGCGCATGCGCCTCACCGCGCCCGACGAGTCGGGCCGGCGCCGGCCGGAGCCCATTCCCGGCAGCCAGTACGTGCTGCCCGTGGACACGGTGGTGGTGGCCATCGGATACCAGCAGGAATCCCTCATCGCCGAAACCGCGGGGCTGGCTACCACCAAGTGGGGTACGCTGATCATCGACGAGGAGACGGGCGCCACCAGCCGGCCGGGCGTCTTCGCCGGGGGGGACTGCGTCACGGGTCCCAATACGGTCATCCACGCCATCGCGGCCGGGCGTAAGGCGGCGGCGGGCATCCACCAGTACCTGCAGGCCAAGGCGGGCGGCAGCGCAGCCCGGGCCCGATCCAACGGCGCCGCGGGCCGCGGCGCGTCACGCCGGAACGCGAGCCGGCGGCTCCTTTTGAGCCGCCGCTAGGGCGCGCCGCCAGCGGACCATCGCGGCCACCACCACCGGGTCAAACTGGGTGCCGGCGCCGGCTTCCAGCTGGCGCAGGGCCTCCTCTTCGCTGAGGGCGTCCCGGTACGCCCGCCGGGACGTCATCGCGTCAAAGGCGTCGGCCACGGCGATGATGCGGGCCTCCAAAGGCACTTCGTCCCCCCGGAGGCCGTCGGGATAGCCGCGCCCGTCCATGCGCTCGTGATGATGGCGGATACCCGGGAGCAGGGGACGGAAGGCCGCGACGCCTTCGCAGATGCGGGCCGATTCCACAGGATGGCGCCGCATGATCTCCCACTCCTCCGGATCCAAGGGGCCGGGCTTGTTGAGCACCGCGGAGGGCACCGCGATCTTTCCCACATCGTGGAGCAGGGCCGCCCAGCGCAGCCGCTCCCGCACAGGCAGCGGCAGATTCATCGCCTGCGCGATGCCCTCGGCGTACTCGGCCACCTTCTCCGAGTGGCGGGACGTGTACGGATCCTTGGCGTCCAGGGCCCGCACAAAGGCCAGGATGGCTTCTTCTACGAGCTGGTGCAGCGCGTCGATGCGCCGGCGCAGGGACAAGTTCAGTGCCCCTGCGGTGACGCCGATGCCGCTGAAAAATACCGTTCGGATGATCCACCCGGCCGGCGCCTGGGGGATGCCCGCGGCCACGTCCAGGGGCATAAAGGGCCCGCAGACGACGCCCGCGAGGATCCCCGCGGCCAGCCCGCCGGAGGGACCGTAAAAGAAGCCGCCCATCAAGACGGGGATGTAGAAGAGGTGGGGAAAGACGTTGACGGTGCCGCCCGTCAGGTAGGTGACGAGGGCCGCCGCCGCGATCCCGGCTGCGACCAGGCCGGCGCCCAGCCACGGGTGCCGCTCCATCGCTTTGAGGCGCTGGCCCCACACGTCGGACACCGCCGCCACCTCCTGCCATGGAGCCCGGCGCTGGCCGCCCGGGGCTTCCCGGCGCGCCGGGCCCGTCAGCGCACGGCCACCACCCGGCCTTTCCCTGACGCGTCCAGGTCCAGCGCCAGGCAAACGCTGCCGGCGCCCCGCTCCAGCAGCAGGCGAATGCGCCCGGCCAGCGGTTCATCCAGCTTGAGCCGGACCTCGTGCACCCTGCCGTCAAGAAAGCACAGTCCGTAGCCCGCGCTGAGCACCAGCACTTCCACCAATGGAAACCCGCCCTTCTCCAGCTTTTACGGCCGGGTCATTCTTGGCGCCGGCGGCCAGTTCCTCTGGCAGTTGTCCCCTGGGGCAATGGAGAAGGTTGCCTGCGGCCGGGGATCCGCTGCGGGCGGGACCCGGGACCCAGCTGGCGCACCCGCTGGAACGGCGCCGGTCAACGGCTCGAAAATCCTTAGACGCGGGAAAGTACTTTTCCTTTTTATGTAGAAAAAAGCGGGGCTACCACTGGCCGCCGCCGCGGCGGCCGGCCAGCGCCCGGGCCGGCGCCGCCGGGGGCCCGGGCAAGGAATCCCCGGCCGCGGTGTGGAATGAGCTCGCCCAGCAGCGGAGGAGGTGGCCGGGTGAACCGATCCGAGGAGTCCGCCGCGGCCTTGGAAGCCACAATCCAGGAGCTGGCCGCGGCCATCCGGGAAACCGACGTCTACCGCGCGTGGCAGGAAGCCCGGGCCGCCTTGGCCCAGCGCCACGCGGCCCAGGTCATGCTGCGGGATCTGCAGGCCCAGCAGGAAGCGCTGCTGCGGAAGGCCCAGGCGGGGGAGGCCATCACCCCCGAGGATGAGGAGCGGCTGCAACGGACGCTGGAAACCGTCTCCTACAACCCCTACGTGCGGGCGGTCCTGGAGACGGACTTGGCCCTGGCCCAGCTGCTGGCCGCGGTCCAGCAGGCGCTGGCCGCCCAGCTGGGCATGGAGGCCGGTCCGGCCGAGCCAAGCCCAGGCGCGGCGGCCGGCCCGCGTGCCGGCGGCCCGGCCGGCCAGGTCCTGGGGCCGTCCCCACCGCCGGAGCCGCCCCGCAAGAGCCGCCTGTGGGTGCCGGGGCAGCCGTGAGGTAGCCGCCGGGGCCGGCGCTAGCGGCGGGCCCCCAGGATGACCAGCAGCACCCCGGCGCCGATGAGGGCCAGCCGGGACCACGTGACTTGGCCGGCCAAGCCCGAGATGCCCAGCAAGGTGACGGTGAGCAGCACCAGGGGGCCCACCATGCCCAGCGCGGCGTTGATCTGCACCGCCGCGTCCAGCCGGGCCAGGCGCAGCATGAGCAGCGCGGCGCCCAGCTCGATGGCCGAGGAGACCATGCGCACCGCGGCCATTAGCCGGACCAGGCCCGCTTCATCGCCCATGGCCCGCCCCTCCCTTGACCCCGCCGCGGCGGGGCATGCCTATGCGGCTGCACCCGCGCCGTGGCCGCTCCTGGCCGGGAGGGCTGCCGCCGGGCGCGGAGGCAACGCCGGCAGTCAATGTCTATGAGGGGCGCAGGGCAAGGATGGCCCCCGGGGGACGCCGGGCGGATGGGAGGGCAGGAGAGGCGGCGGAGCTGGCGAATCCCTTTCGCATGCGGCCGCCCGAGGCGGCCGGCACGACGAGAGGAGCGGAGACGAGTTGAGCGACGTCAAAATCCTGCTGCCTGAGAGCGAGATCCCGCGGCAGTGGTATAACGTGGTCGCAGACTTGCCCACGCCGCCGCGACCGCCCTTGCACCCAGGCACCAAACAGCCCCTCAAGCCGGAGGATCTGGCGCCGCTGTTTCCCATGGCCCTTATCGAGCAGGAGGCCAGCGGCCAGCGCTGGATCGACATTCCGGAAGAGATCTTGAATATTTATCGACTTTGGCGGCCCACGCCCCTCTACCGGGCCCGCCGCCTGGAAGAGGCCCTGGGGACGCCGGCCAAGATTTACTACAAGTACGAAGGCGTCAGCCCCGCAGGCAGCCACAAGCCCAACACCGCGGTGGTGCAGGCCTACTACAACAAGCGGGAAGGCGTGCGCCGGCTCTCCACGGAAACCGGCGCGGGGCAGTGGGGCAGCGCCCTGGCCCTGGCCTGCCGGCTGTTTGGGCTTGAGTGCACCGTCTACATGGTCAAGGTCAGCTACCACCAAAAGCCGTATCGCCGGTCCTTGATGCAGGTATGGGGAGCGGAAGTCGTGCCCAGCCCCAGCGACCGCACCGAGGCCGGCCGCCGCATCCTGGCCGAAGACCCCGATTCCCCCGGCAGCCTGGGGATCGCCATCAGCGAGGCGGTGGAGGACGCGGCCGCCCATGACGACACCAAGTACTCCCTGGGCAGCGTCCTCAACCACGTGCTGCTGCACCAAACCGTCATCGGCCTGGAGGCCAAGAAGCAGCTGGCGCTGGTGGATGACTATCCCGACGTGGTCATCGGCTGCCACGGCGGCGGCAGCAACTTCGGCGGGCTGGCGCTGCCCTTTGTGGCCGACCGCATCGCCGGCAAGGAGGTGCGGGCGCTGGCCGTGGAGCCCGCCGCGTGCCCGACCTTGACCCGGGGCCCCGCCGCGTACGACTTCGGCGACACGGCCCAGATGACGCCCCTGCTCTACATGAACACCCTGGGGCATCGCTTCATGCCGCCGGGGATCCATGCGGGCGGCCTGCGCTACCACGGCGCCGCGCCGCTGGTGACGCACCTGTATGAGCACGGGCTCATCGAGGCCAAGGCCTACCCGCAGCGGTCAGTGTTTGAGGCGGCGGTGCAGTTCGCCCGCATCGAGGGGCTGCTGCCCGCGCCCGAGTCGGCCCACGCCGTGCGGGCGGCCATCGACGAGGCTCTCCTGGCCAAGGAAGAGGGTCGGGAGCGGACCATCCTCTTTGGCCTCAGCGGGCACGGCCACTTCGACCTGGCCGCCTACGACGCGTATCTGTCGGGGCAGCTGGAGGATTACGAGCTGCCGGAGGAAATGATCACCCGGGCCCTGGCCGAGCTGCCGCAGGTCTGAGGCGCGCTCGGGCGCGCCGGTCGCGGGTGGCAGGGGGGTCCGGGCGGACCCCCTTTGTCGTGGGACCGCCTCCGAGAGTTGGCGAGCCGCCGCCGGACGGCTGCGCCGTTTTCGGCAGGCGCCGGCAGCGATAGGGAAAGGAGTCGCGCGCATGCAGCAGATCTTGCGGGTCGTGGACCCGGAAATCGCGGAAGCCATCGAAGCGGAACGCCGGCGGCAAAATACCCACATCGAGCTCATCGCCTCGGAAAACTTCGTCAGCGAGGCGGTGCTGGCCGCCCAGGGCTCGGTGCTGACCAACAAGTACGCCGAAGGATACCCCGGCCGCCGCTACTACGGCGGGTGCCAGTACGTGGACGTCGCCGAGCGGCTGGCCATCCAGCGGGCCAAGGAGCTGTTTGGGGCCGAGCACGTCAACGTCCAGCCCCACTCGGGCTCCCAAGCCAACCAGGCCGTTTACTTTGCTGCCCTCGAGCCGGGCGACACGGTCATGGGCATGGCGCTGCCCCACGGCGGCCACTTGACCCACGGCCACCCCATCAACCTGTCGGGGCGCCTGTACAACTTCGTGGCCTACGGCGTGGACCCCGAGACCGAGCAGATCGACTACGACCAGCTGGAAAAGCAGGCCCGGGAAGTCAAGCCCAAGATGATCGTGGCCGGGGCCAGCGCCTACCCGCGCATCATCGACTTTGCCCGGCTGCGGGCCATCTGTGATGCGGTGGGCGCCATCTTGTTTGTGGACATGGCCCACATCGCCGGCCTGGTGGCCGCGGGCTTGCACCCCAGCCCCATCCCGTACGCGGAGTACGTCACCACCACCACCCACAAGACGCTGCGGGGGCCCCGGGGCGGGATGATCTTTTGCAAGGCCGAACTGGCCAAGGACCTGGACCGGGCCGTGTTTCCCGGCGTGCAGGGCGGGCCGCTGATGCATGTCATCGCCGCCAAGGCGGTGGCCTTGAAAGAGGCGCTGACGCCCGAGTTCCGCTCCTACCAGCGTCAGGTCGTCAACAACGCCAAGGCGCTGGCGTCCGCCCTCATGTCCCGGGGTTTTCGCGTCGTGTCCGGGGGCACCGACACCCACCTGATGCTGGTGGACGTCAAGGCGTCCCGGGGCTTGACCGGCAAAGAGGCCGAAGCGCTGTTGGATGACGTCATGATCACCGTGAACAAGAATACCATTCCCTTCGACACCGAGAAGCCCACCGTGTGCAGCGGCCTGCGGCTGGGCACGCCCGCGGTGACCACCCGCGGCATGCGGGAGGCGCAAATGGAGGAGATCGCGGACATCATCGACCGGGTGCTGTCCAACCCCGGCGATGACAGCGTCCGGGAGGAAGCCCGAGAGCGGGTGGCCCGGCTGTGTGCCGCCTACCCGCTGTACGGGGGATTGTAACGCCTGCCGGCCACCGGCAGCAGTCAGGAGCCAGCCGCGAAACGAGGAAATCGCCCCTCCGGGCGGCGCGGGTGCTGGCCGACGGAGCGGCCCGACGGTTTCTCGAACGAGGTCGGTGAACAGCGTGGCGGCCAAGTTGTCCCCCGATGCGGCCCGCGCGGCCATGCGGGCCAGCGCGGTGGAAGGCGCCTTCGCCAGCGCCAGCGACAACGCTGGGACATCTTTCCTCTCCCTGTACGGGCTGGCCATGGGCGCCACACCGGCCCAGCTCGGCGTGCTGGCGGCCTTGCCCAACCTGCTGAGCAACGTGCTTCAGGTGCCGTGGGCGCTGGTGACGGAGCGGCTGGGGCGGCGGCGGCAGATCATGCTCATCGGCGCCCTCGGGGGCCGGCTCCTGTGGCTGCCCTTGGTGTTCCTGCCGTGGATCAGCCCTTCGCCTGCGGCCGCGGTCCAGCTGATGATGGCGGCCGTGGCCCTGCGCTCGGCCGTGGCGGCGATGACGGGGCCGGCCTGGACGTCCCTTATGGCGGACCTGGTGCCGCGGCGGGTGCGGGGCGTCTACTTTGCCAACCGCAACGCCTTAATCAACGTGGCCGCCCTGGGGGCGACCCTCTTGGCGGGCCTGCTCCTGGAGGTGGGGGGCGAGCCCGGCGGCTACCAGCTGATATACGCCTTTTGCGTGGTCATGGGCGCGGCGGCGGCCGTGTACATGGCCCGCATGCCGGACCTGCCGTGGGAAGGCCGCGAGGCCGCGGAACCGGCCACGCCGGAGACCCGGACATGGCGGGCCCGCTGGCGGCGGACCGTGGCCGTTTTCCGCCGCGCGCCCAACTTCAACCGCTACTGCGGCACCACCTTTATCTGGACCCTCGGCGTCCATCTGCCCGCGCCCCTGTTTGCCGTGTATTTCGTTCGCGACCTGGGCGGCGCGGAGGCCGCCTGGGGCATCGTCACCGCGGCCAACTTTGCCGCCACCGTGCTGGCCCAGCGGTACTGGGGCCTGCTCACCCAGCGGTTTGGCGAAAAGCGCATCATGCTCCTGTCCGGCGTGGGCGCCGCGGTGCTGCCCTTTTTGTGGCTGCTGATTCCCGTCCCCTCCCTGGCCATCGCCGTCAACGGCCTGGGCGGCTTTTTCTGGGCCGGATACAACCTGGCCAGCTTCAACCTGCTCTTGGAGTTGGCGCCGCCGGTGCGCCGCACCACCTACGTCGCCCTCTACAATACCACCGTCGGCCTCGGGGCTACGGCGGGCCCGCTGTTGGGCGGCTTCGGGGCGGCCGCCGCCGGGATCCCCTTGGTGCTCGTGGTGTCGGGCGTGGTGCGGTTTGTCGGGCTGTGGCTCTTTGCCCGCACCGTGGAGCAGCCCATGGTGCCCATGACCGCCGCGGACCTGTTGCCGTTGTGGGTCAAGTGGTGGCGCCAGATGGGCACCCGGGCCGTCATGACCCGCCTGCGGGTATCCCTCCGTCCCCGCCCCGCCGCCCGGCGCCCGAACCGGCGGAACCCGGGCCGCGGGCCTGCCGCGGGGCGCGACAAGGAAGTGGGCCGCGGCGGCCGGACGCTGCCCGGCGGCCCCTCGGACTGATCCGGACGGGGCGCCTTGACGGTGCCCGCCTTTGTTGTTACCGTGTTTCCATGAACGGGCTCGCCGCGCGCGACGGATACGGGCGAGCCCGCGGGCAGCGTACGTCAAGACAGCGTGGGATGGGTCCCGGCCGACGGGGACCTGGGCAGGGAGGCCTGTAGCGTGCTGGACATCAAGCTGATCCGCAACGAACCCGACAAGGTCCGGGAGGCCATGCGGCGCCGGGGCGAGGACGCGCCCATCGACGAGGTGCTGGCCTTGGACGAGCAGCGCCGGTCGCTGGTCACCGAGGTGGAGCAGCTGAAGGCCCGCCGCAACCAGGTTTCGGAGGAGATTGCCCGGGCCAAGCGGGCCGGTCAGGACGCCACGGAGATCATCGCCGCCATGCGGGAGGTCAGCGACCGCATCAAGGCGCTGGATGACCAGGTCCGGGACGTGGAGGCCCGCCTGGAGCAGCTCCTCTTGACCATTCCCAATATCCCTCACGAGTCGGTGCCCTACGGCCAGAGCGAAGAGGACAATGTGGAGGTGCGCCGCTGGGGGGAGCCGCGGCAGTTTGACTTCGCGCCCAAGGCCCACTGGGACATCGGCACGGGGCTGGGCATTTTGGACTTTGAGCGGGGCGCCAAGGTGGCAGGGGCCCGGTTTGCGGTGTACCGGGGCGCGGGGGCGCGCCTGGAGCGGGCCCTCATCAACTTCATGATCGACGTCCACACCCAAGAGCACGGCTACACCGAGATTTGGCCGCCCTTTTTGGCCAACACGGCCAGCATGACGGGCACGGGGCAGCTGCCCAAGTTTGCCGAGGACATGTTCCGTTGCCAGGGCGAGGACCTGTACCTGATCCCCACCGCGGAAGTGCCCGTGACCAACCTGCACCGGGATGAGATCCTGGACGGCGACCAGCTCCCCATCTACTACGTGGCCTACTCCGCGTGCTTCCGGGCCGAAGCCGGCGCCCACGGCCGGGACACCCGGGGCCTCATCCGCCAGCACCAGTTCAACAAGGTGGAGCTGGTGAAATTCGTGAAGCCCGAAGACTCCTACGACGAGCTGGAAAAGCTGGTGGCCGACGCGGAGGCCATCCTGCAGCGGCTGGAGCTGCCGTACCGGGTGACCATGATGTGCACCGCGGACGTGGGATTCGCGGCGGCCAAGAAGTACGATCCCGAGGTGTGGATGCCCAGCTACGGGCGGTACGTGGAGATCTCGTCCTGCTCCAATTTCGAGGATTTCCAGGCCCGGCGGGCCAATATCCGCTTCCGTCGCCACCCCAAGGCGAAGCCGGAGTTCGTGCACACCCTCAACGGCTCGGGACTGGCGGTGGGCCGCACCGTGGCCGCGATCCTGGAAAACTACCAAAACCCCGACGGCAGCGTCACCATTCCCGACGCCCTGCGGCCGTACATGGGCGGCATGACCCGCATCGAGCCCCGGTAGGGGCCGGCGGCCGCCCCCAGCAGCCTGGTCCCGCCGCTGCCGGCTCGGACTTGCCGCCGGCAGCGGCGCTTTTTTCTTGGGAGGGGCGGGGCCGCGCCGCCCGAGGCGGCCGGGAGGATCTGCCCCCTTGTTGGCGAAAAGGATATAACGTTATGTCGTTATGACCGGCGGCGGCCGTGCCCCCACCGGGGCGGCGCCGTCAAGGGTCAGCACGCCGAGGGAGCCGAGGGCTGGATGGCCTTGCGCCGGGACAATTCCGTGCCCCTCTATCATCAGCTGCGGGACCTGCTGCGGGAGCAGATCGAAAGCGGCCAGCTGCCGCCCCATACCCGCCTGCCCAGCGAAACCGAGCTGCAGGTCCGCTACGGCGTGAGCCGCATGACCGTGCGGCTGGCCATGGGCGCCCTGGTCAACGACGGCCTCGTCTACCGCCGCCCCGGCAAAGGCTCCTTCGTGGCGCCGCCCCGGGTTTCCAAGCGCTTCGTCTCCATGATCAGCTTCACCGAAGAACTGCGCCTGCGCGGGTTTCGTCCCTCATCCAAAGTCCTGGAAGCCCGGGAGATTCCGGCTGCGGACGCCATCGCCCAGCGCCTGCAGATCCCCCCGGGCACGCCTGTGGTGCTGGTGCGCCGCATCCGTTACGCGGACGGCGAACCCGTCGGCCTCAACACCAGCCACCTGCGGGCCGACTTGTGCCCGGGGATCTTGGAGGAAGACCTGGCCCAGGGGTCGCTGTACAAATTGATCGAAGACCGCTGGGGTGTGCGCATCACCCGGGCCGACCGCTTCCTGGCGTCCATTCCGTGTCCGCCGGATCTGGCGGGCTTGCTGCGGGTGCGCCCCGGCGATCCCATCCTCGAGCTGCGGGGCGTCGTGTACACGGAATCCGGCGTGCCCCTGGACTACTGCGAGGAGTACTACAGCGAGGGGAATGAACGATGAGGGCTCCCATTTCCAGCCCCCCGGCGGAGGGCCGGCCCAGCCCGGGCGAGGCCCCGTCCACGGGGCCGGCGCCGCCTTGGAGCCGCCGGCCGTGCGTGGCCGTCATCGGCGCGGCGCAATGCCCGCCGGGGGAGGCCCGCGTCGCCGAGGAAGTGGGGCGGCGGGTGGCGGGGCTGCCCGCGGATCTGGTCTGCGGAGGGCTTGGCGGCGTCATGGAAGCGGCCGCGCGCGGCGCCCGGCAAGCTGGGGGGCGCACCATCGGCATCCTGCCCGGGATCCAAAAGGATGCGGCCAACCCGTACATCGACATCGTCATCCCGACGGGCATGGGCCAAGCCCGCAACGTGCTGGTGGTGCTGGCGGCCGACGTGGTCGTGGCGGTGGGCGGCGAATTTGGCACGCTGTCTGAAATCAGCCTGGCCCTCAAGCACGGGATTCCGGTGGTCGGCCTGGACACGTGGCCGGTGGACGCCATGCCCGCTGCCGGCGATGCGCCCTTTCATCGCGCCCGCGACGTGGATCACGCCTTGGCGGTGATCCGGCGGCTCCTCGCCGCGCGGCTGGAAAGGGCGGTGAGAGGAGGGGAAGCGGCCATCTGATTGCCGGCGGCGCGCAGCCCGCTGCCTATCCGGAGGAACATAGTCCGCAGGGAACAGCGTGCGAGGAATGACGGGGAACGACCCCAAAGGAGGATCTTGGACGATGAACCAGCGGCTGAGAGGCTGGGCGGTTCTGGGCCTGCTGGCCCTGGTGCTGGGCGCGGCCGGCATTGCCGGCGCGCAGCCCATCCACATCGAGTACTGGCACATCAACTCCGCCACCTTCGGGGGCGCGGCGGTCAAGGAAGCCGTCGAGCGGTTTCAGGAGCTGAACCCGGACATCCGGGTCACCGACCGGTTCCAGCAGGGCGACTACGGCGGCCTGCTCAACAACCTGCAGGCGGCTTTGGCGGCAGGCAACCCGCCGGCCGTGGCGCAGATCGGCTACAACTACCGCCTGTTCGCCTTTGAACAGGTGCCCCACGTGCCCTTTGAGTCCTTCCGGGACAGCGATCCTGGGTACGACGAGTTCATCAACAGCTTTGTCGATGGCGTGCTGGGCCTGGGGCAGGATGCGGACGGCGTGCAGCGGGCCATCCCCCTGGCGGTGAGCGTGCCGCTGCTCTACTACAACGCCGACCTTTTCCGGCAGGCCGGGCTTGACCCCGACAACCCGCCCCGCACGTGGGAAGAGGTGCGGCAGGCGGCCCGCCAGATCCGGGAGCGCACGGGGCAGTACGGCATCGGCATCCAGATTACCAGCGCCAACAACTGGGTGCCCCAGAGCATGGTGGAGTCCAACGGCGGCTGGCTGTTGGACCCCGAAGGCCGCGTCGCCATCGACTCGCCGGAAGTCATCGAGGTGTACAAGTTCTGGCAGGACTTGGCCCAGCGGGACCGCACCCTGCCGGTGGTGACCGACGCCGAGCAGGAGCAGGCCTTTGTGGCCGGCCGCCTCGGCATGTACATCAAGACGTCGGCCATCCTGCAGAACTTCGCCCAGCAGGCCAACTTTGAGCTGCGCACGGCGCCCTTCCCCACCTGGGGCGACAAGCCGCGCCGGGTGGCCGCGGGCGGCAATGCCTTGTTCATCACGGCCCGCGACCCCGGGCAGCAGCGGGCGGCCTACGAGTTCATCAAGTTCCTGACCAGCAAGGAAGGCCAGACCATCTGGGTCAAGGGCACCGGCTACCTGCCCATCGTCCAGGGCGTGGAGGACGATCCCCGCTACCTGGCCGACTTCTTTGCCGAGAATCCCTTGATGCGGGCCGCGGTGGCGCAGCTGCCCGACGCGGTGCCGTGGGCGCCGTTCCCGGGGCCGCGGGGCTTTGAGGCCGAGACGACCCTGGCCGAGGCCCGGGAGGCCATCCTCAACGGCGCGGACGTCGAAGCGACGCTGCGGGAGACGGCCGCGATTTTGCGGAGGCTGCTGGGCCAGTGAAGGCAATGACGGAGGGGCGCGCCCGGCGGGGGCGCGCCCTTTCCCTGGGCGCGGGCGAGGCCATCCGGGGGTATCTGTTTATCCTGCCGGCCGTGGTCCTGCTCGGGATCTTCGTGTACAGGCCGCTCCTGGAAACCCTTCGCCTGTCCTTTTATGAGTGGAACATGGTCAGCCCCACCCAAACCTACGTGGGGTGGAGCAACTATAGGGAGATGCTGGAAAGCCCGGGCGTGCGCCGGGCCATCAGCAACACCGCCGCGTACGCCCTTTGGCTGGGGGCCTTGGTGCTGGTGCTGCCCACCATCGCGACGGTGGCCCTCACCTACATGCGCACCTTCTGGCGGCGGGCGTTCCGGGTGGTGCTGTTTTTGCCCAACATTATCTCCCTGGCCACCGCCGGCGTCATCTGGCTCTGGATCTACAATCCCATCGGCGGGTTTCTGGCCACGGTGTGGGACGCCCTGGGGAAGTTTCCCGTCAACTGGCTCTCCAACCCCAACACGGCCCTGGGCGCCATCGCGGTGATCGTCGCGTGGAAGGCCTTTGGCTACAACTTCCTGCTGTTGACCGCCGGCCTGGCCGGCGTGCCCCAGGAGGTCGTGGAAGCGGCGCGGGTGGACGGGGCCGAAGGCTGGGTGCTGTGGCGCCACATCCTCCTGCCCATGCTGGGGCCTACGATCGTCTTTGTCCTGTCCGCGACGTTGGTCATGGCGGCCGAGTACGTCTTCACGCCCATTCACATGCTCACCGAAGGCGGCCCCATCAACTCCACGACCAACGTGGTGTTTGAGATTTGGCGGCAGGCCTTCCGATGGTTCCGGGTCGGCTATTCCTCGGCCATCGCGATTTGCGTGTTCCTATTGTTCCTGGTCATTACCACGGTGCAGATGCTGGTGTCGGAGCGGGTGGTTTCCTATGAGGAACGCTGAGCCGGTGCAGGAAGGCTGGTCCCTGGAAACCGGGCCCCTTTCCCGGGCGGCGTGGTTCGTCTTTCTCTTGGTGCTGGCGCTGCTGGCGCTGTTTCCGCTGTGGTGGATGTTCACCACCGCGCTGAAACCGGCGTCGCAGATCTTCGCGGGCGACTTGTCGCTGTTTCCCCGGGGGGCCACGCTGGACCACTTCCGCCGCCTGATGGGCACCTTCAATTTGGCCCGCATCATGGGCAACACCTTGGTCGTGGCCGCGGTCACCACCGGGTTCCAGCTGATCACGAGCCTGCTGGCAGCGTACGGATTCGCCCGCTACCGGTTTCCCCTGCGGGAGCCCCTGTTTTACCTGTGCCTGGGGACCATGTTCATCCCCATCCAGGTCATCATGGTGTCCAACTACCTGCTGGTGTCCGACTGGGGCCTGCTTAACACCTACGCGGCGGCCATCCTGCCCCAGGCCGCCAGCGCCTTTGGCGTGTTTTTCCTGCGGCAGCAGCTGCGCCTGTTTCCCCAGAGCTTGCTGGACGCGGCCCGCATCGACGGCGCGGGCGAGCTGACGGTGCTTTTCCGCATCGTGCTGCCCACCATCCGCCCCTTCATCACCGCCTTGGGCATCCTGTTTTTCATCAATGCGTGGAACCAGTACGTCTGGCCCGTGCTGGTGCTGACGGACCCGGACATGATGACGCTGCCCATCGCCCTGCGGGAGTTCATGCACTCGGAGGCCGGCCATGATTGGGGCCTGATGATGGCCGCCTCCACCATGGGCGTGCTGCCGGCGCTGATCGCGTTCCTGCTGGCCCAGCGCATGATCATGAGCACCTTTGCCAGCACGGGCCTCAAAGGCTGACCGGGGCCCCGGAACGTGCGCCCATCGGGCACGGTCCAGGAGCCCCGGTCCTGGCGGGTGTGGCGGAAGGGGTGGGATTCGAACCCACGGGGCTCGTCACCCTGCGGTTTTCAAGACCGCTGCCTTCGGCCGCTCGGCCACCCTTCCGTGCCGTCATTGTACCGCGGGCCGGCTTCCCCTGTCTACCGGCACCCCATCTCCACCTGCCTCCTCCACCCGCGTCCGGGAATCGGCGCCGCCCCCCCGGGGCAATGCTAGCGTTGACCATTCCAGGCGGCCGCGGCGGGAGGCAGCCTCCGGAGGCACGGGCCGGGGGGCGGCGCGGTCCACGGCGGGGGCAGGCATGGACGGGCGGCGGGTGGCGCACATCGCGATCTTGGGCGCGGTGCCGTTTATCATGGTGCTGGGCAACTCCATGCTCATCCCGGTGTTCCCCCAGCTCCAGCAGGCCATGGAGTTGACCCAGTTCCAGGTGGGCCTGCTCATTACCCTGTTTTCGGCCCCGGCGGCCCTGGTCATCCCCTTTGCCGGCATTATCTCGGACCACATTGGCCGCCGCCCGGTCATCGCCCTGGCCCTGTTGGTGTACGGCGCCGGGGGCCTCATCGCAGGCGGGGCCGCGGTGCTGCTGCGGGATCCTTACGCGGTCATTCTCCTGGGCCGCGTCGTGCAAGGCATCGGTGCGGGCGGCACGTATCTGTTGGCGGTGGCCCTGGCGGGGGACCTCTTTCAGGGCGCGGGCCGCACCCGCGTGTTGGGCATCCTGGAGGCGGCCAACGGCGCGGGCAAGGTGGCCAGCCCCATCCTGGGCGCCGCGGTGGCCCTGGCAGCCTGGTGGGCGCCCTTCTTCGTCTACGGCGTGCTGGCCATTCCGGCGGCGCTCCTGGTATGGTTTTTCGTCGAGGAGCCCGCGGTGCCCGAGGCCCGGGGGCTGGCCGAGTACGCCCGCGCGCTGGGGCGCATCTTCCGGCGCCGGGGGGTCCCCCTGGCCGCCGCGTACCTCGCGGGCATGGCGGTGCTGTTTCTCCTCTTTGGCGTGCTCTCCTTCGTCTCCGACGAGCTGGGGCCCCGCTACGGCATCCGCGGGTTTGCCGGCGGGCTGGTGCTGGCCATTCCGGTGGCCGCCATGGCCGCGATGGCTTACGGGGCCGGCATGTACTTCCAGGATCACCTGCGGATGCTCAAGCCCGCCATCCTGGCCGGCACGGGCCTGGCGGCCGCATCCCTGGTCACAGCCGCCCTGTTTGAAGCCTTGGTGCCCTTCATGACGGCGCTGGGGTTTCTGGGCGCGGCCATCGGCGCGGTGCTGCCGGCCGTGAACATGCTCATCACCAGCGCGGCCCGCCGGGAAGAGCGGGGCCTGGTCACGTCCTTGTACGGCGCGGTGCGTTTCATCGGGGTCGCGGTGGGCCCGCCGGCCTTCGCCCTGGCCCTGAAGCTGGGGCGCGCGCCGACGCTGTTGGGCGCGGCGGCCGTGGCCGCGCTGGTGTTGGCCTTGGCGTGGTGGCTGGTGGACCCAAAGCGGCTGCTGGTGGCCACCGGCGCGGAGCGGCCCGAGGGAAGCGGCATGGAGCAGGCGGAAGGGAGCGGCAAGGCCCGGGCTCCAGGGAGGGGCACGGAGGATCCAGGCGAGGCGGACGCAAAGGGGCCGGGCGGCCAGGAAGGGACCGGGCCCCGCTGGCGCGAACTTGAAGGGGAGGGGTGACGCAAAGGGGGAATCCGCATGTGGGGCCAGTACCCGCCAGAATACCTGGAGTTCATCCGCCTCTTCAACGAGGGCCGCTACTTTGAGAGCCACGAAGCGCTGACGGAGGCGTGGAGCAACAACCGGGCCAACCGGTTCTACAAAGCCCTGATCCAGCTGGCCGGCGCCCTGCAGCACTGGGAGGAGGCCAGCTACTACTGGTCGGAAAACTTGTTCCGCGGCGCGCGGGACCTGCTCATGGCCTACCGGCCCCACCATGCCGGTCTGGACATCGACGAGCTCATCCGGGTGCTGGAGACGTGCGCGGATGTGGCCCGGGCCAAGCGCAACGACCGGGAGGGCGACTACAAGCTGCCGCCGGTGACACTGAAGCTGACCCAGTGAGGGCGGCCGTCGGGCAAGGGCCGCGCGGCGCCGGCCTGGGGCCCGTCAGCCGGCCCGCAGGCCCAGGAAGAAGCCGACCACAAAGCTGCCGGCCACGGGGATGAGGGATTCCAGGTGCGCGGCCCATCCTTTCAGGATAGCCAGCAAGCCGCCTGTCTCCTCCATGGCCCGGGTGTAGAGGCTTTCCAGATTGCTCCAATGGATGGTGATGAAGTTGAAGTGCTGGAGGGCGAGGGCCGTCAGGACGAGGACGCCGGCAAGCACCAGGCCCACCTTGAGCGCCTTCTTGACGGTGAAGCCGACGGCCACCCCAAGAAGGGTACCCAGGGCCAGTTGCCCGCCTAGGACGGGCCAGTTGATCTCCGCCGGCAACGAGCGTCACCTCCTGGCGGCTCGTCCGTGTGCCTGGAGAAAAAGGCCGGCGCTGGAAGCGCCGGCAACAAGTGGCGGAGGAGGAGGGATTCGAACCCTCGGCAGGGGTTTCCCCCCGCTACGGTTTAGCAAACCGCTCTCGTAGGCCGCTTGAGTACTCCTCCGCGTCCACTGTTTGCGCCACCAGTTTACCATAAGAATGGGCCGCTGTCAATTTCCCGGCCGTCCCCGCCGGCGGCGGTTGACGTTCGGGTCCGGATTTGATTAGGTGGTTTCGTGAGGGAGGGGAGCGCCACCCATGGCCGGAGAGCTCATCGTGGGGCGCCGATGCCGCCTGCGCCCGCTGCGGCGGGAAGATCTGCCCCAGCGCCTGGAAATGATCAACGATCCCGAGGTGCAGCGGCTCTGGATCGGGGTGCCGGCGGACAAGAATGATCTGGAAGCCCTCGAGACGTGGTTCTACATGCTCAGCCAAGATCCATACAGTGAGCAATGGGCCATCGAGGCCCCCGACGGCCGCTACGTAGGCGACATCGACCTGCACAGCATCGACCGGGTCCGGCAGGAAGCGGCCCTGTCGGTGCTCTTGGGCGACCGGGCCTACTGGACGCCGGAAGCCCGCCGGGACATCCTGGTCACAGCCCTGCGGTACGCGCTGGAGGACAAGGGCTTGCGGCGCATCACGATGGAAGTGCCCGACAACGACGTGGACGGAGTGCGGCTCTTGAAGGAGCTGGGCTTCCGCGTCGTCGATGAGTACGAGCTGGACGTCTTTGAAGGCGTCAACGAGCTGACTATGGAGCTCGTGGCCGAAGACTTCAAGCCGTGACGGCAAGCCCCCCTTTTTGGACGATATACTTTGTGCGAGGGAGTGGACAGCGGTGAGCATTGACTGGCGGGCCGCCTTTACCCGGGCCTTGCCCTATGAGGAGTTTCTGCAGGTGCACGGCACCGACGCGCACCGGGAGCGGTGGCAGCGGGTGTACGAACGGGTGAGCCTGACCGACGCCCAAAAGGAGCTGCTGGGCGGCTTCAAGCGCCAGATGAACATCCTGGTTCTGGCTGGCGCCTGGTGCGGCGACTGCGCCAACCAGTG
>DATGPV010000033.1:0-5120 GCA_035304545.1 Limnochordales bacterium
GTGCTGGTGGGCCTCATCGCCGTGCTGCAGTACCGTTTTCTGGGCCGCGAGGTGGAGTACTAGCCAGCCGTCCGCCGGAGGCGTCGCCGCCGGGCGGCGGCGGGAAGAAGGTGATGCAAGGTGAAGCGGAAAATCCCGTCCTTTTCCAGGATCATCGTGGTCCTCCTCGTGACCTTGGCGGCCGTGGCTTCGGTCATGCCCCTCTACTGGATGGTCACGGGCTCTTTTAAGATCCAGCGGGACGCCATGAGCGTGCCGCCGGAGTTTTTCCCCAAGAACCCGACTTTGGAAAACTGGATCCGGCTTTTGACCGGCAACCGGCCCACTTTCCGCTGGTTTTTCAACAGCATCTTCGTCTCGGGCACCATCACGCTGGGCGCAGTCGTCACCAGCGCCATGGCCGGGTACGCCTTTGGCAAGAAGGAGTTTCCCGGCCGGGAGCTGCTCTTTTGGACCATTATCGTCACCATGGCCTTGCCCCGCATCGCCTTTATCATCCCGCTGTACCTTATGATGCGGGACTTGGGTTGGATCGACACGTACCAAGGCCTCATCGCGCCCTACATCTGCTACCCCTTCGGCATCTTCCTGGTCAAGCAGTTCATGCACACCATTCCCCAGGACTTGATTGACGCCGCCCGCATCGACGGCGCGTCGGAGCTGCGCATCTTCACCCGGCTGGTGATGCCCCTGGCCCGGCCGGCCCTGGGGGCCATCGCCATATTTGTCTTCGTCTCCAGCTGGAACGAGTACTTGTGGCAGCTGATCATGATCGGCAGCCAGCTCATGCAGACCTTGCCCCTGGGGGTCTCCAAACTGGTCAGCACCTTGGGCAGCTACGACCTGGGGCTGGCCATGGCCGGCGCGACTTTCGCGTTCATCCCGATGCTGGCCGTTTTCCTCATCTTCCAGGACTACTTCGTCAAGGGCTTGACGGTGGGCGCGGTCAAGGGCTGAGACAAGGGCGGGCACCCAGCCCGCCCCCGTCCGGGGCTCCTGGCCGCGAGGGCCCTCACCTGCCCCAGGGCCGGCGCTCCTCGCCGCGGAGGCCCTCACCAGCCGCGAGCCGGGGCTTCTCGACCCACGAGCCGAGGCCCGTCACGGCGACGGCCGGTAGTCCAGCAGGGGCCGGTGCTTTTCCATCACTTGGGCCAGCTGGGCCATGGCCTCTTTATCCATGGGCAAGAAGGGCCGCTTCAGCTCGCCGGCTTTCATAAAACCGGCCAAGTCGGTGATGGCCTTGTCCAGGGACGGCATGTGGTAGCCTCGCTGGATGAAGGGGTGCAGGTCGGCGAGGAACGCGTCCACCTGGGCCTGCATGGCCAAGGCCTCATCCCACCGGCCAGCCTGGCAGCGCTGGTAAAAGTCCACCATGAACCACGGGTTCAGGGTGGCCACCGCGCTGAAGCACCCCCGGGCCCCGGCCTTCATGTCGGGCACCAGCTTGTCCACCCGCATGTGGAAAATGCCCGGGGTGGCGGCCAGCAGGCGCAAGAACTGCGGGTAGTCGATGCCCGTCTGTTTGGTGGCTGCCAGGTTGCCCACGGCCTCCAGCTGCCGGTAGTCGTCGGCATCCAGGAGGCGGCCGCTCACCGGCGTCTGGTAGTGGATGACGGGGATCCCGCCCGCCGCGGCGCAGGCCGTCTCCATGAACCGCCGCGCTTCCTCCCGCCTGAGGGGCAGGGGCCACGGCAGCGCGACGGCCACGGCGTCCACCCCGGCTTCCACGGCGTAGGCGATGCGTTCCACCACCTCTGCGGTGGAGGGCGCGAAGCACCCGGCCATGGCCAGCGCGGCGCCCCGGCGGCAGGCCACCAGGGCGTCCACCAGCAGCCGGTGTTCCTCCCCCGTCACGACCTGCATTTGCCCCGCGTTCATGGCCGTGTACACCGCGTGGACGCCGGCCTGGGCCAGCTTTTCCACGTTCCCACAAAACAGGTCGAGATCGAGCCGCTCATCCGCGGTGTAAGGCGTGGGCAGCCAGGAAAAAATGCCCTGCAAACGCTCCTTTGCCGTCATCGCCGCCCCTCCTCATGGTTGGCCCAAGTGCGTGCGGAAAAAGTCGATGACCCTCGCGTCGTACGCGGCCGGGTCCGCCCGGCGGGCCCCCACGTGCCCCGGGCCTGACGCCAGCCACAGCTGGGTGCGGTCGGGGTGGCCCGCCGCGGCCAGCCGCTGGCTTTCCCGGGCGGGGATCACGTCGTCGCCGTCTGTATGAATGAGCAGCAGGGGCTGCGGCAAGCGGGGCACCGCAGCCAGCGGGCTCACCGCGTCGGTGTCCAAGCCGATGAGGGGCGGGAGCAGGGTCATGATGAGCCACGTAAAGGGCACGGGGGGCAGGCCGGTCCAGACGGGCATGTTGTCGGTCAAGTACGCCCGCAGATCACTAAAGGGGCTGTCGGCGACGACCGCGGCGATGCGGGGCTCGTCGGCCGCCGCGAGGATAGCCGTGGCCGCGCCCATGGAAAAGCCAATGAGGCCGATGCCCTGGGCCTGCTGGGCCCGCTGCCCCTTGAGCCACTCGACAGCGCCGTGGATGTCCTGGGCCTCGCGATAGCCCAAGGTGGTCACGTGGCCCTCGGATTCGCCGTGGTTGCGGAAGTCAAACATGAGGACGTTGAAACCGGCCGCCACCAGGGACCGGGCCAGCTCCAGCCCGGGCAGCGAGGGCTGCAGCCGGTTGCTGGTGTACCCGTGGGCCATGATGATGGTGTAGGGGCTGTCGGCTGCCGGCAAGTACCAGCCCCGCAAGGTCAAGCCGTCGGGCGCCGGAAAGGCCACCGCTTCGTAGTCCAGGCCCAGCTCCGCGGGGGTGCGGTCCACCGGCCGCGCCGCCGGATGGCTCAGGCTCCACCCCACATACACCGATACGCCCACCGCGCCCATGGCGGCCAGCAACACGGCGGCCAGCAGCAGCCGCCCCAGCCGGTTCTTGCGGCGCCGGTACACCAGGGGCCTGCCCAAGGCCCCCCTGCTGCGCAGCATCAACGCTTCAGCTCCTTTGCCGTGGCGGCGCGGCCCCCACGCCGCCCGGCGCGACTGCCGGAGGGGTTCGGCGGGCGGCGGGGACATCCTGCCGCACCGGCATGAGGATCCTGGCCGGGATCGTCGAATCCATCCACGAAGCCAGGGCGGGGCGAGACATCCCGCCGCCCGCCCGGGGCGCCATCATCGGAGGGATCCCCATGGTCATGCCCGGCGCCTTGGTTCAGCCCAGCATCTTGGTCCAAGCCAAACCCACCGCCAACGAACGGCCGGCGGCCCCGGAGGGCCCTCGGCCGGTCCGGGCGGACGTCCCCGCCGGGGAGTGCCAGGGCTGATGGCCTCCCAGGAGCCCTCCCGGCGCCTTTGGCTCTCCCGCGAGGTCCACCGGGAACTCCTGCGGCTGTCGCTGCCCACCATCGTCTCCACCTTGGCCGTCCCGCTGCTGGGGCTGGTGGACACGATCGTGCTGGGCCGGCTGCCCCAGGTGGAGCCCCTGGGTGCCGCCGCGGCCGCCAACACCATCTTTACCTCGCTCTTTTGGGTATTCGGTTTCTTGCGCATGGGGACCACGGCCTTGGTGGCCCAGGCCAGCGGCCGCCGCGATGAGGATGAAGCGGCGCGGACGCTGTTCCAGGCCCTGGCCATCGGCGCTGTCGTCGCCGTGCTGCTGGTGGTGCTGCAGGGGCCCATCGGCTGGGTCGGGTTTGCCCTCATCGGGGCGGAGCCCGAGGTGGACCGCCTGGCCCGGCAATATTTCGCCATCCGCATTTTTGAGGCGCCGGCCTTCATGCTCAGCCTCGGGATCACCGGCTACCTGCGGGGGCGGGGCGACGCGATCACGCCCATGCTGCTGGTGGTCTTGATCAACGCCCTCAACATCGTGGGAGATCTCTTACTAGTCCCGGGCACATGGGGCTTGCCTTCCTACGGTGTCCGGGGCGCGGCCTGGGCCAGCCTGGTGGCCCATACCGTGGGCTGCGGGGCGGGGGCCGTGGTGGTCTGGCGGCGCGTACGCACCCGCTGGCGCTGGCAGTGGCTGGCCCAATGGCGGCAGCTGCCGTGGCGCCGGTTTCTGCATGTGCAGCGGGACCTGTTCCTGCGCACGCTGGCCCTGGTGGCCAGCCTCGGCGCGGTGACGGCCTTCGCGGCCCGGCTGCACAACGCCCACGAACTGGCGGCCCACGCCATCCTGCTGCAGCTGTACACGCTGGGCAGCTACGGCGTGGACGGCTTCGCCTATGCCACCGAGACCACGGTAGGCACATGGCTGGGCCACGGCAACCGGGCCCGGGCCCAGGCCAGCGCCGTGGCGGCCCTCGTGTGGGGAGCGGGCCTGGCCTTGGCCGCCAGCGCCTTTTACGGGGTATCCGTGGACTGGGTGGCGGCGGTGTTCACCCACGACCCTACCGTCCAAGCGGTGGTGCGCCGCCTCACGGGAGTGGTGGCCGTGATCCTGCCCGTAGCTGCCCTGGCCTTTGTCTTTGACGGCATCATGATCGGCGCGACGGATACCCGCTACCTGCGCAACGCCATGTTCATCAGCGCCGCGGTGTTCGCCGCGGTGCTTTTGGCAAGCTGGCGCTGGGTCGGCCGGGATCTCGCCGTCATCTGGTGGAGCAAGGCCGTTTTCCTGGGCATGCGGGCCCTCACCCTGGGCATCCGCTTCGCCTCGGGACGCTGGTGCGAAGGCGCCCTGGCCCCGGTGCCCGCGAGAGCGGTGCCTGCCGAAGAATGAGGGATCGAAGCACCAAAAGCCCGAAGGGAGGCGAGTCCCCCGTGATCAAGGCCATCCTGTGCGACCTGGACGGCACCCTTTTGGACATCAACTTTCATGACTTCATGCGGGAGTACGTGACCGGGGTGGCCCGGTACTTCGCCGACTGCATTCCCCCGGCCCGGTTCCAGAAGGAGCTGGTGGCCTCCCTTGAGGCCATGATCGTGAACGACGTCCCGGGGCGCACGGTGCTGCAGGCGTTCCTGGACGACTTCGGCCAGCGGGTGCCGCTGCCCCCTGACGCCATCGATCGCTTCAACGCCTACTATGAAACCGAATTCCCCAAGCTGGAAACCTACGGCCGGCCGGCCCCCGGCGCCCGGGCGCTGCTGGAAGCGGCCCTGGACCGGGGCTTGATGGT
>DATGPV010000034.1:0-12887 GCA_035304545.1 Limnochordales bacterium
GGTGGCCGTCATGGCCTCCACCGGCCGCGGGTCGCTCTCCTCGATGGCCTCGGCCAGGAGCTTGCCCAAAAAACCGATGGAGCGGAACGCGATGGCGCAGATCCCCGCCACAATGCCGGGGCCAAAGATGGCCACAAACAGTAGGGCCCACACGATGGTGTTGACCGAGCGGGTGGACACCAAGATGACCCGCCCCAGCCACAACAGGACCGGATGGGGCGTGGTGTTGCGGGCGGAGATGAAGGCCACCGGCACCGCCATGACCACCGAAAAGGCCGTGGCGATAATGGCGATGTTGACGGTTTCCAACAGCGACTGGAGCACCCGGGGCAGCGACGACCAGTCGGGCGGGTACATGCGCTGGAACTGGTCCCAGATCTGCGCCGGGGCATCCCACGCCCACGGCCAGTAAATGTCCACCCGCACCAGGGCCCAGCTGACCACCAGCACGGTCAACAGGTACGCCAGGAACCGGCCCAGCCGCTGGGCCATGGTGTAGCGTTCCCACTTGTAGGTTGGCAAAGCTGCAGTCGTCTTCATGTCAACCGGCTCCGGATGCGGCCGCTCACCGCCTCGCTGACCAGGATGACGGCGATGATGACCAGCAAGATGGCAAAGGCAAAGTCGTAGTCAAACCGCCGGAAGGCGCTGGAGAGGGTGTTGCCGATGCCGCCGGCCCCGGCGATGCCCACGATGGCCGACGCCCGCAGGTTGGAGTCGGTCTGGTAGATCCCCAGGCCCACCAGCCGCGGCAGCACCTGTGGGAACACGCCGTACAGCACCGTCTTGCCAAAGCTGGCGCCCGTGGACACGATGGCCTCCAGCTGCCCCCGATCGATTTCCTCGATGGCTTCGGCCAGCAACTTGCCGACGAACCCCACCGAGTAGACCGTCAAGGTGAGGATGCCCGCCAGCGGCCCAAAGCCCACGGCCTTGACGAAGATGATGGCCACGATGACGGGGTGAAAGCTGCGGGCCATGACGATGATGGCCCGTCCGATGGCGTAGATGAAAGCCGGGGCGATGTTGCGGGCCGCCATAATGGCCACCACCACGCTCAGGAGCAGGCCGAAGAGGCTGGCCACCAGCGCCATCTGGATGGATTCCAAAATGCCGGAGTACAGCAGTTGCCAGCGGGAAAAGTCCGGCGGCCACGCGGTGTTGAGGATGCGCATGGCCCGGGGCAGGCCCTGGGCCACCCGGTCCCAGTTGACGGGCATGAAGGTGAAGGCCCAGTACCCGTACGCGATGACGGCCGCGATGAGGCCGTAGCGCACCCACGGGCTCTTGATGGCCGGCGGCTTCTGCCAGCGCCGGGGCGTGGAGGTCGCGGCCTGCGCCATCAGCCCGCCACCCCCGCCTGGGCCCCGGCCGGACCTTGCAGCGCCAATACGCCCTCGGGATCCCGGTCCGCCGTCCCGTAG
The DNA here is from genome assembly GCA_035304545.1 of Limnochordales bacterium. Lineage (GTDB taxonomy): Bacteria > Bacillota > Limnochordia > Limnochordales > ZCTH02-B6 > ZCTH02-B6. The sequence goes on from DATGPV010000034.1 coordinate 1,425, forward strand.
ATGGTGTCCAGCATGTCTTCGGTCAAGTCCTCAGGCGTGCCGTCCAAGATCTTGCGGCCCGCCTTCAGGCCCACCACCCGCCGGGAGTACCGCCGGGCCAGCTCCACGTTGTGCAGGTTGACCAGCACCGGGATGGAAAACTCCTCGGACAGCTCCTCGAGAAACTCCATAATCTGAATGGAAGTCTTGGGGTCCAAGGAAGCGGTGGGCTCGTCGGCCAGGATGATCTTGGGATCCTGCATCAAGGCCCGGGCCACCCCCACCCGCTGCCGCTCGCCGCCCGACAAGGCGTCGGCCCGCTTGTTGACGTAATGGGCCAAGCCCACCCGCTCCAGCAAGTAGTAGGCCCGGTCGATGTCCTCCTGGGGAAACCGGCGGGTCATGGCCTGCCAAAAGCTCACGTACCCGAGGCGCCCCGACAGGACGTTTTCCATCACCGTCAGCCGATCGATCAAGTTGAAGGACTGAAAGATCATCCCGATCCGGCGCCGCATATCCCGCAGGGCCTTGCCCTTGAGCTGGGTGATGTCGACGCCGTCCAGCTCCACGGAGCCGCTGGTGGGCTCCACCAGCCGGTTGATGCAGCGCAGGAGCGTGCTCTTGCCCGCGCCCGACGGCCCGATGATCGCGGTCACCACCGGCTCGTCAATCACCAGGTCAAAGTCTTGCAGGGCCGGCCGCCCCGGGCCGTACAGCTTGGTCAACTTGGTCACTTTCAGCATCGGAACCCATCCTCTGTGACGGCGCCCCGGGGCGGGCGCCGGCTTGGGGCCGGCGCCCGGCACCAGGGCCCAAACTCAGGCCGCAGCCCGGCTTACAGGTCCAGCAGTCGCGCCTGGGTGTACTCGATGCCCAGGTACTCCTGGGTGGCGCGGATGATGGCCCAGTCGTCCTTGTAGGTGATGGGCACAAACTGGGTCACGCCCTGGAACTCCTCGCCCAGCGCGGTGCCCCGGAAATCGAAGGTGAAGAAGGCTTCCTTAATCTTCTCCACCAGATCCGGGTGCAGGTTGTACACGTGGCCGTAGGACGTGGTGGGGAAGGGCTGGCTCTCCCAAATGATCTCCAGCTCATCGGGGTCGTACAGCCCCCGGGCCGCCACCCGCTCCACCACTTCCGACGCCACCGGCGCCGCATCGTAGTCCCCCGACGCGACCCCCAGGATGGAAGCGTCGTGGCCGCCCGAGTACACGATCTCGTAGTCCTCGCCCGGCACCACGCCCAAGGCGGGGAACAAGGCCATGGGCGCCTGATGGCCCGAGTTGGAGGTGGGCGTCGTGTGGGCGACCACCTTGCCCTTCAAGTCCGTGATGGACTTGATGCCGCTGTCCTTGCGCACGTACAGCTGCAGGGTGTAGCCAAAGGTGCCGTCCTCGCTGCCCATGATGGCAAAGGGCACATACCCGGCCAGGTTGACGGCAAAGGGCGTCGGGCCCGTGGAGATGCCCGCCACGTGCAGGCGGCCCGCCCGCATGGCCTCGATCTGGGCCGCGTAGGAGTCCACGGTGAAGAAGCGCACTTGCCGGCCGGTCACCTTCTCCAGGTGGTCCAAAAAGGGCTTCCAGATGTCAAAGTAGACAGCCGGGTCCTCCACCGGCGTGTACGCGAAGACGATAGGATTCGGATCCAACCACTGGCTGGGATCCGTAGGCGCGTCGGCTACCAGGTCGCCGTCCCAGTCGCAGTAGCGCACATCCAGCTGCCCCCGCGGGCAGTCTTCCTGGGCCGCGGCCCACTGCCCCATCCCCAGGACCAGGGCCACACCGGCCAACAGCCACAGCCAAACCGGGGCGCGTCTGATTCGCATCGGTTTCTGAATCCCCCTTAGCGATTGGTTTCCCAGACAGGCCTTGCCGGGCCCGCCCGCGGCCCGCAGGCCGCCTCCCACTGCAGGCGCAGTTCCGAACGAGTCCCTTTTTCCCCTCGTCGGCCCTTGCCACCTCCCCCGCGGCGCCGGGCAAAAAAGAAGGAGACCACACAGGGAGAAAGCCGCCTCGCAAGCCCGTCGTCGGACGACTCGACAGCAACAAGGGGACTTCTCCTGGGTCTCCGTGTCCCGCGCCTATGACCGCTTTGATGGGATTGTCCTCTGGCTTGCTTGCTATATTTCCCCCCCGCCGTCGGTTTTCCTGCTTTGTCCGAAAATCCGCCACAACTGGGCGCGGCTGGTGGAGACGCTGACCGCCGGAGTCTGCAGGATGGTGCGCACTTCCGCCTCGGTTTCCACCAGCCCGCCGGCGATGACCGGCGGCAGCGACGCAAAGGGCACCCGGTGTTGGATGTTGGGCACCACCAGCCCCGGCAAGAGCTCCACCGCGTCGGGCTGGGTGCTGGCCACCACCTTGAGGCCCGTGCGCAAGGCTTCCGAATCCAGGATGAAAAGCCGCTGGATCGCGTGCAGCCCTTCGTCCCGGGCCGCCTTGATCAAGTTGGAGCGGGTCGACAAGATCCCGTCGATGCCCAGCTCCTGCCCGAGCCAGCGGATGCCCGCGGGGTCCCGCCCCACCCCCTGCAGCAAATCCACGTGGGCAAAGAGCATGGCCGCCGAGGGCCGCACCAGCTCCGTAGCCCGGGCCAGATCAAAGATGGTGCCCGTCAAGAAGAAGATGATGCCGATGCCGGCCTCCAAGGCCTGGGCCACGGCTTGGACGTCCTTGGCGCCGGCGATGACCGGCGTCTTGCGCAGGCGGGCAACAAAGGCCGACATGATCTCCCCCTCGCCAGCGGCCGCCTGAAGGGCGGCCCTTCTGGGGACATTATAATCGAAAAGGAAACCGGTCCTTCAGTGTGGAAGAAAATCCGCAACCCCCATATCTCCGGCAGGGTTGGAGACATTGGAGAAAACCCTCCGCTTCTCGCCGCGGCGTCAGGGAGCCGGTTTCCCGCCCCGCGGGAGGCGGAGGGTCTTTTTGCTGGGCCGTGCGCCCGGCCCGACGGTCAAGAAGGAGCTGGACCATGCGACGTCTCACCGACTACCAAGGCTACATCTTCGACCTGGACGGCACCATCTACCTGGGGGAGCGGCTCATCGACGGGGCCCGGGAAACGGTCCTGGGCCTGCGGGCCGCGGGCAAGCGGGTAGTCTTCTTGTCCAACAAGCCCTTGGAAACCCGGGACGACTACGCCCGCAAGCTGACCCGCCTGGGCATCCCCACTCCGGCGGAGGAAGTGATCAACTCGTCCTGGGTCATGGCCCGCTGGCTGGCCGCGGAAGCCCCCGGCGCCACCGTATACGTCATCGGCGAACCGCCGCTGCTGGACGAACTGCGGCGGGCGGGACTCCACGTGGTGGAAGACCCCAGCGGCCGCTACCATGAGGTGCGCTTCGTCATCGCCGCCTTTGACCGCACTTTCCACTACCAAAAGCTCAACCACGCCCTGCAGGCCATCCGCCGGGGCGCCCGCTTTGTCGCGACCAACTCCGACCGCACCTGCCCGGTGGAGGACGGCGAAATCCCCGACGCCGCCGGCGTCATCGGGGCCATCGAAGGCGTCACCGGCCGGCCGGTGGAACTGATCACGGGCAAACCGTACCCTATCATGGTGGAGACCATCCTGCGGCACCTGGGCTTGCCGGCGTCGGACTGCCTGATGGTGGGCGACCGCCTGGAAACCGACATGCTCATGGGCGTGCGGGCGGGGATGGGCACTGCGCTGGTCCTCACCGGCGTCACCCGGCGGGAGCAGCTGCCCCACCCCGAGATCCGGCCCGACTTTGTCCTGGACAGCGTCGCGGCCATTGCCCATGCCTTGGCGGAGGACACTTAACAGAAACGACCAAGGAACGACCAGCGGCCCCACGCCCGCCCCGGGACGGCAGGAGTCCCGGCGCGGGCAGCGAATAATAAAAGTATACGGCGGAAAGCGCGATGCCGGTGCGAGGGCAGCGGGCCCCGCGCTGGTCCATGCCGGGCGACGGGCCCGGGCCGCCGGCTCAATTCCATCATTTCCGGGGCGGAGACGAGGAGAGCCCGGGCCAACCAGTGGCATGTGACGCCATGGTTGTGCGCGGGCTTTTTTGTGTTGAGGAGCGGGTGATCGTGCAGCGGGACCACATGCTGCGGCAGCTGGCCGACGAAAGCTTCGATCTCCTGATTATCGGGGGCGGCATCACCGGGGTGGGTGTCGCCCGGGAAGCGGCCCGGCGGGGCCTCCGCACAGCCCTGGTGGAGATGCGGGACTTTGCCTGGGGCACCAGCAGCCGCTCCACCAAGCTGATCCACGGCGGCTTGCGCTACTTGCGCAACTACGAATTTGGCCTGGTGCGAGAGGCCGTGGTGGAGCGCCAGCGGCTCTTGCGCATGGCCCCCCACCTGGTCCATCCCATCCCCTTCGTCCTGCCGGTCTACCAGGGCGATCCCGACCCGCTGTGGATGCTCAAGATCGGCCTCATGCTCTACGATTGGTTCAGCGGCCGCGACACGCCCATCCGCCACCGCATCGTCCGGGGCCCGGGCGTGGCCCGCTGGGAGCCCCTCCTCAAGCAGGAAAGCCTGGTGGGCGGCGGCGTCTACATGGACTGCACCACCGACGACGCCCGCCTGGTGATCGAGGTCTTGCAGTCGGCGGTCCAGTGGGGAGCCGTGGCCGCCAACTACGCCGCCGTCACCGCCTTCCGCCATAACGGAGCGGGAGAGCTGACCGCGGTGGAGGTGCAAGACACCCTGGGCGGCCACCGTTTTCCGGTGCGGGCCCGGCGGGTCCTGAGCGCCTGCGGCCCTTGGGCCGACGCGGTGCGGCGCCTGGACGACCCCGGCGCGGCGCCCCTGCTGCGGCTCACCAAAGGCGTGCACATTACGGTGCCCCGGGAGCGCCTGCCCTTGACCAATGCCGTCACCATGCGGGGCACCGACGGGCGCATCATGTTCGCCATCCCCAGCGGCGCCTTCACCTACCTGGGCACCACCGACACCGACTACGCGGGCGCGCCCGAGGACGTCCGGGTGGAGGGGGCCGACGTGGACTACATCCTGGCTGCGGCCCGCAAGAACTTCCCCGGGCAACGGCTGGGACCCGACGACGTGGTCAGCGCCTGGGTAGGCCTGCGCCCCCTGGTGCGCAGCAACGCCGCGGATCCGTCCGCGGTGTCCCGCGGCTATGAGCTTTTCCCCAGCCCCTCGGGGCTGGTCACGGTGGCCGGCGGCAAGCTGACGGCCTTCCGGTCCATGGCCAGCCACATCGTGGACTACCTTTTCCCCGAAACCCGGCGGGCCCGCGGCACCGCCCCCAGCGACGCACCGCTGCCCGGGGCCCCCGAGGAGGCCGCGCCCGCGGGCGCCGTCGCCGCCATCGCCCGGACCACCGGCGAACCCGAGGCGGAAGTGGCCCGCGTCGTGGAGCGCTACGGGCGCCGGTTTCCCGCCATGTGGTCCCTGTGGCAACAGCGCACCCGCGCCGCCGACCCGCCCCACGACGAGCGCCCCCGCGGCAGCCGGCCCGCCGGCGGCCATCCATCCTCTCCGGCGGGCGGCGACCCCCTGCTAGCCTGGCGGGAACTGCAGCTGCGGCAGGCGGTGGAACACGAAATGGCGGTGCGCCTGGAGGACGTCTTGGCCCGCCGCACCAGCCTCCTGCTCTTCAGCGCGGACAACGGCCAGCGGCACGTGGAGGCCTTGGGGCAGATCATGGGCCAGCTCTTGGGCTGGTCCCCCCAACGGGTCACCGAGGAGGTGGCCCTGGCCCGGCAGCGGGTCCAAGAGATGTTCCTCTGGAAAGAGCCGTCGCTGGCGGCGCAGCGCTAGACCTAGACCCGATAGCCTGCTCCTTGTGACCGCCTACACCTTGAACCGCACAGCCTGAGCCTCAAGCGTCTGGGCGATGCGGGCCAATGCGTCCGCGGCTTGGGCGATGTCCTGGGTGTGGGCGTTCATCTGGCCGATGAGGGCCGACACTTCCTTGGCCGCGGCCGCGTTTGCCTCGGAAACCGTGGCGATGCGCTCCATCGCCTCGGACATGCGCTCGCTGGAAGCCGCCATTTCCGTGGTGGCCGCGGTGTTGCTCTGGGTCACCCACGCCACGTTGCCCATAGCTTCAGCCACCTCGGCGGCGCTGGCCGACACCTCCTGGGCCGCGGCCGCGATGTCCTCGGCCTTTTCGCTGGTGCGGCGCATGGCCGCCAGGATCTCCTCCAGGGCCGCACTGGCGGCAGCTCCCAAGGCCGCACTGGCCTCCACATCCTCTAGACCGGCTTCCATGGCTTGGACCGAGCGCTCCACCCCGCCCTGGATAGTGCCCACCAGCGCCGCGATGTCTTGGGTAGCCTGGCTGGCCCGCTCGGCCAGGCGCCGCACCTCATCGGCCACCACGGCAAAGCCCTTTCCGTGTTCGCCGGCCCGGGCCGCCTCAATCGCCGCGTTGAGGGCCAGCAGGTTGGTCTGATCGGCGATTTCCCGGATCAGCTGCACGATCTCACTGATTTCCTCCGAATGGCGCCCCAGCTCGCGGATGCTCTCCGCCACCTGGCCGGTAGACCCCCTGATGCGGTGCATAGAGTCTAAGGTCTTTCGCACCGCCTGGCCGCCGGTTTCCGCGGCTTCCAGGGCCTGCGCCGCGGCCGCGCTCACGTCCTGGGCGCCCTGGGCCACCTGGTCAATGGCCCGGGCGGCTTCGGCAAAGACGTGGGACGTGCTTTGGACGCTTTCGAACTGCCGCCGGGCGCCGGCGGCGATCTGGTCGATGGCGGTGCGCACCTGGGCGATGATCTCGGTGGTGTCGGTCACCGAGCGGGTCTGCTCCATGGCCCCGTCGGCCACCCGGGCCATGGCGGCCGACACCTGGCCCGCGCTGTCGCCCAGCTGGCTCGCGACGCCACCCAGTTGGTTCACGGCCTGCAGGAGCTCGTCAATGGCCTGGAGCAGGCTGCGCAGGACGTCCCGCATGCTGCGGGTCATCTCCGCAAAGGCCCGGGCCAAGTCGCCGATCTCGTCGTTGGAGCGCACATCCACATCTTGGACGGTCAGGTCGCCCCGGGAAATGCCTTCGGCCACCGCCTTGAGCTGCCCGATGGCCCGCTGCAGTGGGCGGCCCAAAATCAGCGAAATGAACAGCGTGGCCACCACGCCGCCGGCCACCACCGGCGCGAGGGTGGCCACAAACTGGTTGCGCAGGGCAAAAAAGTCCTCCTCCGGGATCCCCACGTACGCCCCGGCGATCACCCGGCCCGTATGGTCGTGCAAGGGGACGTAAACGGTCTTTTGCCACTCGTCCAGCACCAGCGCCCGGCCCCGGTATTGCTGGCCGTTGCGCAACGTTTCCATGACCAGCTCCGAGTACATGGTGCCCAGGGCCCGGGCATCGGTGGGACGGCCCTGAGCATCCTTGAAGCGCACATTGGTGCTCACCCGCACGCCCTCCAGGGCGATGGTCGCAGAGACGAGGCCGTTGGTCCGCCGCTGCACCTCATCCACGATGGAAAAGTTCTGGTTGAGAATTTCCGCCGCGACCACGGCGCCCAGCACCCAGCCGCCGGGGCCCCTGAGGGGGACCACCGCCACCAGCGCCAAGGCGTCGGTGAGCCGACCGCCCGGCGGCCCCGCCGACCCTTCGGCAGGCTGCACCTGTATCTGGACCATCTGGCCGATGGCCTGGCCCTCCGGTTCCCACTCGGCTTGCGGGATGACGGACAAGGACGCGGCCGGGGTGCCCCCCAGCGCCCGGGCCACAAGGCCATTGAGGCGCAAGGTGTCCCCCGCGCGGTCGCTGTTGGCCCGGGCCACCACGGCTCCCGCTTGGTCCACCACCGTCACGATGTGGGCGCCCGGCAGCACCGGCTGAAACCGGCGCAGCACCTGGGCGGCAACGGCCCCGTTGCGCTGCTGCACCGCCTGGACCAGCTGCTGGTCTTGGGCCACGGCCGCGGCGTAGCTCTCCACTCGCTCCAGATGCTGGTCGATGAGGGCCAGCTGCAGGTTGATGGCCAGATCCAGCTGCTTGCGCGCGCTTTCCTCAATATCGCGCTCGATGTAGGACAAGGTTATCCGGGACAAGATCCCGGTGACGATGAGGACGGCGGCGATGGCGAAACCGAAAATCTTAATCACAAACCCGATCCGCATCTGCCGCAGGCCGCGCAGCATGGGACCACATCCTTGTGCGTTTTCCGGCACCCTTGCGGAGCATGAGGCAAACGTTCCTGCAAGAAAGGGTCGGCTTGCTCAAACTATGCTTTGTCACCGTGCCTCAAAACAAGGGACGTTTGCAATTAAACTTTTCGATGCGTGCCCTCGAATGCCTGGAACAATTGTCACCCCGCGGCGAGCCCGCTGCCTGGACCCTCCCGCCGCCAGGAAACCGAGCCCGGAGGGCCGAAGGATGGATCCCGGAACCATAAGCGGGGCAGGTGCAGCTTGTATGGACCAACAGCCCATGGAAGAACGGCTCCTGCAGGAGTTGGGCCGCGTGGAGCGGCTGGTGGTCTTAACGGGCGCCGGCATGAGCACGGAGTCGGGCCTGCCTGACTTTCGCTCCCACGGCGGTCTGTGGTACCAGTACCGGCCCGAGGAAATCGCCAGCGTGGAGGCGTTGCGGGAGCGGCCGCTGCTCTTTTACGAGTTTTACCGCCAGCGCCTGGAAGCCCTGGACGGCGTGCAGCCCAACGCCGGCCACAAGGCCCTCGCACGGCTGGAGCAGCAAGGTCGCCTCCAGCTAATCGTCACGCAAAACGTGGACGGCCTGCACACCGCGGCGGGCAGCCAAAAGGTGGCGGAGATCCACGGCTCCCTGCGGCGGGCCCGTTGCCACACCTGCGGCCGGGCCTACTCCCCGGACATCCTGCGACGCCCGGTGAAGCATTTCGACGACTTGCCCCGCTGCGCCTGCGGCGGATTGATCCGCCCGGACATCGTCCTGTTTGGCGAGCTGCTGCCCCAAGAGGCCCTGGACCGGGCCGTCGCAGCCGTCGAAAGCTGTGACGCGCTGCTGGTGGTCGGCTCGTCCCTGCAAGTTTATCCCGCCGCCTCCCTGCCCCAGCTGGCCCTGGATCGCGGCGCGCGGCTCTGGATCCTCAACCTCACCGATACGCCCTACGACGGCGACGCCGAGATCGTCGTCCGCAGCAAGGCCGCGGCGCTGCTGGGACGCCTGCTGGAGTAAAGCCCCGACGGTGAGTCAATCTTCGGAGGGGAAGTTCCTGGGCGAGCCTGCAGCATTAGAGCGCCTCGTCACGAAGCTTCCAGCAGCTTCACCAGGGCCCGGAACACGTCGGACTCCGTGATCATGCCGACGACTTCGCCGTTTTCCACCACGGGCAAGCCCCCGATCTTGCGCTCGGCCATGAGGCTGGCCACGGCCCGCAAATCGGTGTCGGGCGTGGTGGTGATCACATCTCGAGTCATAATCTCCGACACCTTTACCCGATCCAACAAGTAGTGAAGCTCCCAAATGGACAGGCTGGTGGCCGGCGACGGCGCAGCCTTGAGCAAGTCCGTCATGGTCACGATCCCCACCAGCTTTCCGCCATCCACCACCGGCAGGCGGCGGATCTTGTGCTCCTCCATGACCTTGCGGGCTTCGGGTGCCGACGTGTTGGGATCGACGACGATGGCGCCACGGGTAAAGACATCGCTGACCTTCATGACGGGGATGCCTCCTTCCCTGTTAAGGAAAGAATACGAATCCCGGAGAATATTCCCTGCAACCGGGGCATGGGGCCAGCGCTCACATCATCTGCTCCAGTCGCCGGATGCGCTCCTCCACCGGCGGATGGGTGGAAAGCAGCGTGCCCAAAAACCGCCGCTGCCGCTTGGTGGGATCGGAAATGTACAGGGCTGCGCACGTGCGGGAAGCGGCCTGCACCGGCTCCGGTACGGCCGAGATCTTGCGCAGGGCTGAGGCCAGGGCGCCGGGGTTGCGGCACAGCTCCGCCCCGCTGGCATCGGCGAGAAATTCCCGGTTTCGGGAGATAGCCAACTGCACGAACATGGCCACCAAGGGCGCGACCAGCAGGAACACCAGCGCCACCAGGTAGAGGATGCCCTCCGCGCCGCCGGACCGCTCACTGCGCCGCCGGCGCCGCCCGCCGCCCCACCACAGCCAACGGAGGGCCATATCGCTCAGCACGCCGATGACGGCCACCAGCGCGATGGCCGTCGTCGCCAAGCGCACGTCGTAGTTTTGGATGTGGGCCACTTCGTGGGCGATGACACCCTCGATCTCCTGGCGGTTGAGCCGCTCCAAAAGACCCGTGGTCACCGCCACTGCCGCGTTTTCGGGTTTCATGCCGGCGGCAAACGCGTTGGGGCTCGGATCGTCGATGATGTACACCTTGGGCATGGGCACCCGGGCGGCGATGGCCATGGCTTCCACGGTGTTCCACAAGAAGGGGTGCTCGTCTTCGGACTTGATCTCCCGGGCCCGGTTCAGCGCCATGATCACCTGCGTGCCCTGGGAAGTCATCAAGAGGACGTACAGGACACCGAGGAGGGCCGCCACCACGATGCCCATCACCTCGTTGTCCCACAGGACCACCCCCAAGGCCCCGCCCGCGGCGACGAACAGCAACAGAAAGACGCTCACCAAAAGGACGGTCTTGCGCTTGTTGGCCTCAATCTGCGCGTGCAGCAGCATCGGCCGCTAAAACTCCACCCGCACCGCTTCCCGCTCAGCGGCGGCGATCTCCAGCATTTCCACCCGCTTGAAACCGTGCACGTTCGCGACAAGGTTGCTGGGGAACGATTCCAGCTTGGTGTTGTACTGCATCACCGTGCGGTTGTACAGCTGCCGGGCGGCCGCAATCTTGTTTTCGGTGCCTTCCAGCTGCTCCTGCAGTTTATTGAAACCCTCGTGGGCCTTTAGGTCGGGATACGCCTCCTGCAGGGCAAACAACGTCTTGAGGGCGCCAGTCAGCTGCTCGTTGGCCTCCAGCTGCTCCGCCCGGCCGCCGGCCAGCAAGCGGTTGCGGGCCTCGATGACCTTTTGCAGGGTTTCTTGCTCATGCTTCGCGTAGGCCTTGACGGTTTCCACCAGGTTGGGGATCAGGTCGTATCGGCGCTTGAGCTGCACGTCGATCTGGGCCCACGCCTCCTCGATCCAATTGCGCAGGCGGACCAAGGCGTTGTACTGGGCGATCCAATACACCACCGCGAGGGCCGCCACGCCCAGCGGAATCCAAAGCGTCATGCCAATCCCTCCGTGAGCTGCCAGCTTCAAACTCGGAAGATGTTCTGCTTTCCTGAACCCGATCTCCTTCCACCCATCTTCTGAACCATCGGCGCCGGTGATCTGGAGCTCTTGGAGCTCCTGGTTCATATCGAAGCCCACCGCAAGTTGGCCAACCGGATCCCCCTCCCGCCGCCTATAGCGGAAAAGCTCAACCGGCTGAACCTTATCCGACAGATCAAGGGAACAACGGGCATCGAGGGCAACACCCTGTCCGAGGCTCAGATCGCCCAGATTATTGACACGTCCGATGAGAAACATGAAGGGCGGACCGTCTCGCCGGCGGATCGGCACGAATTGGAGCAATTG
>DATGPV010000035.1:0-24560 GCA_035304545.1 Limnochordales bacterium
CGCTCCCGCAGCCCGGCCCCCAGGCAGAGGCTGTAGACACAATCAACAGCTAGCCGATCCGGCTTGCCGCTCTGGCCTTCTCACCGAAGGCCCGCACCCGTTCACCAGGTCGCCACGCTGTTTAGTTTTCAAGGACCAACCGGGGCAAATCTTGCCCGCCGGGACCTAAGTATAGCACGGTCTTTCCCAGGGATCAAGGGCCGCAAGATTGCGAAATTGGGCCGCTCCCTGGTCAAGATCTGGCGACGTTGCCGCCCGCTCCCAGCGGCGAAAACGGCCGTGCCGCCGCCGCTGGCTGGGCGCCCCGCCGGCCGCCAGACCGGAGGTGGAACTGTTCCGTATTTATTATACATCCATCCCGGGGCGAGCACAAGGATGCCGGACTACAAGCCTGCGGGCGGTCCCCCGGGCCAGGGCAACGGCGCGCCGGTCTCCGCCAGCGTCAGCCGGCCCGCGGGCAGCTGCCGCAGATCCAAGCCTTCTATCCCGACGAATACCTGGGGGACCCGGCCGGGGATCACTTGGTGGGAGAGGACGATGTCCTGTTCGACCGGAAAGACCGCGTCGATATACGGGGCCACCACCTTCATTTCCACCCGCACGTGGACGTAGAGGCGGTGCCGGATGACGTTGATGCCGGCCGCGGCAAAGTCGGATCGGGGTTCGACTAGGACAGAACCGATGGGCACGATGCGCACCCGCAGCGGCGGACCCATTCCTGCCAGGAAATCCAGGCCCGTCAGCTGGCCCAAGGGCATGGGCAACTGCTCCTGGCCCGCCTGGACCAAGGCCGCATGGATGTGGTGCGCGGCCGCCGCGCTGATCTGGTTGATGCGGGCCATATTGTAGTCGATGAGGACCAGCTGTCCTTGGGCGTCGGTCACCGGCTGGAACAGCGTCTCGCCTTCGACCAGGGGCAGCAGATGGTCCTGCACCGCAGTGGCGATGGCCTGGGTCCCCACGTTGACCGCCTTGGATTCGGCCCACCGGCGCAAGGGCGGGCGCAAGAGCGCTTCGGCCAGCCACGAAACTGTCAGCAGCAGGACGGCGCCCACCGTCAGGACCAGCGCCCACCGCTGGGATCCGCTCAGCGGGGGCCGCCTTTCGACCGGCTTGCGCGGCCGAAAACCGCTCCAGGCCATGGCCCGCATGCCTCTCACCCCTCGGGAACCCAATCAGCCTATGCCCCGTGGGGCCCCGAGGTGCCCTGGAGAGGCGGCGGAGCAACCTCTGTTTTTGGCGCGCGGCCCCGCTAGCGCAACACCACCCGGGCAAAACGGCGCTTGCCCACTTGGACCACGGCGCCGCTTTCCGCGGGCCAGTCCAGGTCGGGATCGGTGACCGCCTGCCCGTTGATGCGCACACCGCCCTGGATCACCAAGCGCCGGGCTTCGCTGTTGCTGGACGCCAATCCCGCCCGCACCAGCAGCTGCGCGATCCAGATGCGTCCCTCCTTTAGGGTGCCGGGATCCAGCACCACCTCCGGGACGTCCTCGGGCACTTCCCGCTCCCTGTGCACCCGGTCAAAGTGAGCTTCCGCCTCAAGAGCCGCTTCCCGGCCGTAGAAGCGCTGCACAATTTCCCGGGCCAGGCGCCGTTTCGCGTCCCTGGGGTGCAGCGAGCCGTCCGCAAGCCCCCGACGGATCTCCTCCAGCTCCTGGAGGCTGACGGCGGTGATGAGTTCGTAGTACTGCATCATAAGTTCATCGGGGATGGACATGGTCTTGCCGTACATTTCCTCGGGCGGGTCGTTCAAGGCGATGTAATTGCCCAGGGACTTGCTCATCTTCTCCTTGCCGTCCAGCCCGATGAGGATGGGCGAGCAGACGCCGACCTGGGGCGGCTGGCCCACTTCCTTTTGCAGGTCCCGGCCGACGAGGATATTGAACTTCTGATCGATGCCGCCCAACTCCACGTCGGCCCGCACCTGCACCGAGTCGTAGCCTTGCATGAGCGGGTACACCAGCTCGTGCAGGCCGATGGGGAACCCGCTGCGGTAGCGCAGCTGGAAATCTTCCCGCTCCAGCATGCGGGCCACGGTCATGTGGGATAGGAGTTTGATAACGTCGTGAAACCGCATTTGGCCAAACCAGCGGCCGTTGTACACCAACTCCGTCCGCTGCGGGTCGAGAAAGCGAAACAGCTGGGCCGCATATCCCTTGGCGTTCTCCAATACTTCCTCGTGGGATAGGGGGGGCCGGGCTTTGTTGCGCCCCGTTGGATCGCCCAAGGTGGCGGTGTAGTCGCCAATGATGAGCACCGCCTGGTGGCCCAACTGCTGGAACTGCTGCAGCTTGAGCACCGGGATAAGGTGCCCCAGGTGCAGCTCGCTGGCGGTGGGGTCCACCCCCAGCTTCACCCGCAGCGGCCGCCGCTCCCGACGGGCCGCGACCAGCTTCTCGACCAGCTCTTCCTCAGGGAAAATTTCCTCCGTCCCGCGCCGGATCAGCGCCAGCTCTTCTTCCAAGGACACGGATCCCAGCGCCGGCGCCGGGACGTGTTGCGTGTGCTCCACCTGTTCCACCTGAATCCCCCGTCGCGTCCGGTTGTTGGAATAGCCTCTCGGAATGGCGCCATTATAGCACGGAGCCCGACGCGCCAGCAACGGACGGGCCCGGGGCGCCCGGGCCGGCCCCAAGGGGCCCGTCGCCTACCCGGGCGGCCCCGGGCGTGCTATAATAAGGCCTGCACCGGCCGGTGGAAGGCCGCCATGCAACGGGCAGCCACTGGTGCGGCCGCCAGGAGGGAGGCTTCTTGTGGCACGCCCAGCCCTGCGCGTCAGCGTCCTGGTAACGGTCTTCATCGTATCCGTGCTCGTGGGCGGCACCGCCGGCATGGTGGCCGGCTACCTGCGCAGCGCCCCCACCCTGGACCAAGTCGTCTTTGACCAAGAGCAGACCACCTACGTCTACGACGTGCACGGCCGGGTCATCGCCCGGCTGTACCGGGAAAACCGGATCCCGGTGCGCCTGGAACAGATCCCCCGCCACCTGCGGGACGCCATCGTCGCGATTGAAGATGCCCGCTTCTACCAGCACTTCGGCGTCGACCTGCGGGCCATCCTCCGGGCCGTGGTGGCCGACGTCCGCCGGCTTTTCGGCGACGACGGCTTCCTGCAGGGCGGCAGTACCATCACCCAGCAGCTGGCCAAGAACGCGTTTCTCTCCCACGAGCGCACCCTCTCCCGCAAGCTGCAGGAGGCGCTCTGGGCCATCCAGATCGAGCGAAAGTACAGCAAGGCGGAGATCCTCGAAACGTACCTGAACGAAATCTACCTGGGCCCGGGCGTCTACGGCGTGGAGGCCGCGTCCCAATACTACTTCGGCAAGTCCGTCAGCGACCTCACGCTGGCCGAGTCGGCCCTGTTGGCTGGCTTGGCCCAAAACCCCGGGATGCACTCGCCCTTCCGGGATCCCGAGGCTGCCATGCGCCGGCGCAACACCGTGCTCACCCGCATGGAGGAGCTGGGGATGATCACGCCCTCCGAGAGCTCCGCGGCCCGGCAAGAACCCATTGTGCTGGCCGACTCCCGCCCGCCCCGCAACCTGGCGCCCTACTTCGTCAACTACGTCATCCAACAGCTATTGCAGCTAGACGGCATCGACGCCAACGCGGTGTACGCCGGCGGTCTCCACGTGCATACAACCCTGGATCTGGACCTGCAGCGGGCCGCCGAGGAAGCAATCCGCCAAGCCTTCAGCGATCCCAACAGCCTTCTCGCCCGGGTGACGGTCATCGACGCCAACGGCCTCCCACAGCCCCAGGTCAGCCTCATCGCCCTCGATCCCCGCACCGGCCACATCCGGGCCATGGTCGGCGGGCGAGGCGGCGATGAGTTCAACCGGGCCGTGCAGGCCCGCCGCCAGCCCGGCTCGGCCATCAAGCCGTTCATCTATGCGGCGGCCGTGGACGCGGGCCTGACCCCGGCTACCATCCGGGTGGACGAACCTTTCCGGTGGGTGAACCCCAACACCGGTGAGGTGTGGGAACCGCAAAACTTCGGCCGCACCTTTGCCGGGCCCGTCACCCTGCGGCGGGCCCTGGAGGAGTCCATCAATATCATCGCCATCAAGCTGCTGCACGAGGACGTGCCCGTGCGCACCGTCATCGACTTGGCCACCCGCATGGGCATCAGCACCCTGCAGACGTCGGGCCCCCGCAACGACGTGAACCTGGCCTTCGCCCTGGGCGGCTTGACCAATGGCGTGCGGCCTATCGACATGGCCCAAGCCTACGGTGTCCTGGCCAACCAGGGGATCCGCACCGAGCCCATGGCCATCACCCGGGTGCTGGGGCCCGACGGCACAGTGCTGTATGAGTTTCAGCCCCGGCAGGAAGTGGTGCTGTCGGAGGTCACCAGCTACATCGTCACCGACATGCTGCGGGGGGTCATCGAGCGGGGCACGGGGCGGCGGGCCAACATCGGGCGCCCGGCGGCGGGCAAGACGGGCACCACCCAAGACAACCAGGACGCCTGGTTTGTGGGCTTTACCCCTGAACTGGTGGCCGCGGTCTGGATCGGCCACGACACGCCGACGCCCATGGAGTCGCCCTATGGCCGCGTGGGCAGCGGCGAGGCGGCGGCCATCTGGGGCCGGTTTATGCAGGCAGCCCTCGCGGGTGCGCCGGTGCAGGACTTCCCCAAGCCGGCCGAAGGACTGGTGGAAGACGTCCTCATCGACGTGGGCACCGGACTGTTGGCCCATTCCACCTGCCTTTTCATCCCCCGGTCGGACCTGCGCTACGAGACCTTCGCCGCGGGCACGGAACCCAAGGAGCTCTCTCCCCGCTGCTACAATCCCTTCTGGTCCCCCGGCTGAGGCCGTCGGGATCTCCTGACGGACACCCTCCGGCTCTCCTGGCCGACGCCCTCGACGTCAGTCGGCCAGCTCGGCCTCGGTGACGCCGTGGCCACCCGCGGCCGGATCGGCCAGCCGCCACGCTTTGACTCGCCGGTCCGCCCGCAGGTGCTCGTGAATGGCCCGCCGCAAAGTCCCCGTGCCTTTTCCGTGCACGATGCGGACGCGGCTGAGGCCGGCCAGCACCGCGTCGTCCAAATACTTGTCCACCGCTTCCAGGGCTTCTTCCACCGTCATGCCCCGCACATGCAGCTCCGGTGACAGGTGGGTCCGCTTTTCGGCCATCAGGCCCACACCCGGCCGGGGCGCAGGCCGGGGCCGTTCCGCCGGCTTTTCCGCCGGAGCCGCCGCCGGCGCGCGCCGCAGCTCGTGCCACGGCACCCGCACCCGCATGCCCCCTACCTGGACGGCCACTTGGCCGTCGGCGCCGGGCGGCTCGGTGACGATTCCCACCTGCTGCAAGGATGGGACCAGCACGGCAAGGCCGGCCACTACCTGATCCTGGCGGAGCGGCGCGCCCTGAACGGCACCGGATGGGGTGGAGCTGTCCAGTTGATCCCGCAGTTGGTCCAGCCGTCGTCGGGCCTTCCGGGCCGCCTCCAGATCCCCTTGTCGCTGCAGGCGCCGCAGCTCCGCCAGGACCGCTTCCGCCTCCCGGCGGGCCGCGTGCAGCAGGCGGCGGGCCTCCTCCCGGGCCTTCTCCAGCACGGCCTGACGGCGGGCTTCCAGCTCCGCCCGGGCTGCCACAAGTTCCTCCCGCAGGCGCTGGTTTTCTTCCCGCAGGCGCCGGGCTTCCGCCAGCTCCGCGGCGGCCGCCCGGCGGGTTTCCTCCAGGTTGCGGATGAGGTCGTCAACCCGCACCTCGTCATGGGTCAGGCGCGCCCGGGCCTGGGCCAGCACCGGTGCGGGCAACCCCAGCCGGGCCGCGATCTCCAGGGCGTTGCTGCGGCCCGGCAGGCCCATGATCAGCCGGTAGGTGGGGGCCAAGGTTTCCACGTCGAATTCGACGCTCGCGTTCTGCATGCCGGGCCGGTTGTGCACAAAGGCCTTCAGCTCACTGTAGTGGGTGGTGGCCACCGCCCGGGCGCCGGCCGCGAGGATATGGTCCAAGATGGCCATGGCCAGCGCGGCCCCTTCGGTGGGGTCGGTGCCCGCGCCCAATTCGTCCAAGAGCACCAGGGACCGCGCATCCATGACCTGCAGGATGCGCACGATGTTGGACATATGGGAGGAAAAAGTGCTCAACGACTGCTGAATGCTTTGCTCGTCGCCAATATCCGCGTAAATGCCGCTGAACACCGCCAGCTCTGTGCCGGGCTCTGCCGGAACGAACAGACCCGCCTGGGCCATGAGGCAAAACAGACCGATGGTCTTGAGGGTGACGGTTTTGCCGCCGGTATTGGGCCCGGTGATCACCAGCACCCGGGCCTCCCGGCCGAGCCAGACGTCGATGGGCACCACCTTGCCGGTGAGCAAGGGGTGGCGGCCGCCCACGATGCGGATCCAGCCCTCCTCGTTCATGCGGGGCCGAACGGCCTTCATCGCGTCCGCGAGGCGGGCCTTGGCCAGGGCCAGATCCAGCTCGGCCAGCGCCGCGAGACCGGTCAGCAGCGGACCTGCCTCGCCCGCCACCTGACCGCTCAAGTGGCGCAGCACCCGCTCCACTTCCCGCTCTTCTAGAGACCGGGTCTCCTGCAGTTCGTTGTTGAGCTCCACCACCGCCATCGGTTCCACAAAGACGGTGGCCCCGCTGGCCGACGTATCGTGGACGATGCCCGGGATCATAGCCTTATGTTCCTGTTTGACGGGCACCACCTGGCGGCCGTTGCGCACGGTGACCAGCGCTTCCTGCAAGGCCGGGCGCAACGCAGTGGAGCGCAGGATGGCCTCCAGCCGCTCGCGGATGCGCTGGTGCAGGGCGCGGATGCGGGCCCGCAGGCGGGCCAGTTCGGGACTCGCGTCGTCCAGCACCTGTCCGTCGGGCCCGATGCAAGCACCGATGGCTTCCTCCAGCTCGGCGAAGGTGCCCAGCTGCAGGGCCCGCCGGGCCAGGTGGGGCCATGCGTCGGGATCGGCCAGGAGCCGCCGGCGGGCCCGCCCCATGGCCGCGGCGGTGGCCGCGACGTCCAGCAGTTCCTGGCCCGACAAGAGGCCACCCAGCTCCGCCCGCCGCACCGCCTCCCGCACGTCCCGCACCCCGGCCAACAGGTCGTGGCCGCCGCGGCTCAACAGGGCCTGGGCTTCGCCGGTCTCCGCCAGCCGCTGGCCCACAACGGCAGCGTCGGCGGTGGGCCGCAGGGCCAGGGCCAGTTCCCGGCCGGGGGCAAAGGATGTGGCCGCCGCCAGCCGCTGGATAATGGCGGGGTATTCCAGCACCCCAAGCGATCGCTCATCCAAGGACGGCGCCCCCCTCACCCTTCAGCAAAGCCAGGATGGCCGGCGTCACGTCCACCAGGGACCGCAGCCGGGCGGCCGCTTGCTCCCGCCCTCGGCCGGCCAGCACCGCGGGGACCGGGTTCATGGTGTGGGTCCGCACCGTCAAGTCCTCGACATTGCCGTGGTCCGAAATTATCATGAGCAAGGTGCGCTCCAGATCCACCTCGTCCAGGACGCCGCCCAGGAAAGCGTCGAGGACGGCCAGCCAATGCCGGGCCGCCGCCCAATCTTGGGCGTGGCCGGCCTTGTCGGTGAGAAAGTGCTCAAACAAGGTAAAATGGTGCTCGGCCGCGAGGCGGGCCAGGCGGCGGCCGGCCTCCTCGGGCGCCACGGGCTCCACGTCGTATCCCCGCTCCCGCAAAGTTTCCCCGGTGACATCGTGAAACACGGCCCGGCCCTCCTGCAAATCCTCCAGCATGCGGGGCGGGATCCCGCCGCTGAGCAAGGCGGTGGTGGTCGCGGAATGGCGCCAGCGGCCGCTGTTGACCGCCTCGAAGTACTCGGCCGTAAAGGGATTGGCAAAGGTAGCCCGAAAACCAGCCTCCCGCAGCTGCTTAAAGAGGCTGTGGCGCCGCAGGATCTCCACCAAGGTCGGCGTGGGCAAGCCGGACAAATGCCGCCCCAAGGCCGCCGCGGCGTTGACGCCCGAAAGCATCGTCGTCTGCCCCGTGGCGCTTTGGGGCAGGCCGGGCACCCCCAAGCGGCTGTCCACGGCCTTGAGCAGGGCGCGGCCC
Source organism: Limnochordales bacterium (assembly GCA_035304545.1). Taxonomy (GTDB): domain Bacteria; phylum Bacillota; class Limnochordia; order Limnochordales; family ZCTH02-B6; genus ZCTH02-B6. The sequence goes on from DATGPV010000035.1 coordinate 8,030, forward strand.
CCATCGTACACGCCCTCGAGATCCGGCAGCACGCTGCGGACCAGGGGCACACCGCCCAACAGGGACCGCAAGTGGGGCATGGCCGTGGCGACCAGGGGGTTTTGGGCCGGATCGTCTTGGCCCAACCCCAAGCCGTCTATGAAAATCATCAACACCGACACGAAGGTTCCCCCTCAGCGACGCCGGCGGCCATCCTTGAGGTGTGCCTTGAGTTCCGGCCACGGCAAGCTGTTGAGCACATCGCCCGCGCCCAGCCAGGCGCGGCGGGCCACGGTGACGCCGTAGGCCATCTGTTCCAAGCCCTCCACGCTGTGGGCGTCGGTGTTGACCACCAGCATCACGCCCCGTTCCCGGGCCCAGCGGGCGTGGACGTCCTTGAGGTCCAGCCGCTCGGGGCTGGCGTTGATCTCCAGGGCCGTGCCCGTCTCCGCGGCCACCGCGATGATCCGTTCCATATCCACCGCGTAGGGCTCCCGGCGGCCCAACAGGCGCCCTGTGGGATGGCCGATGATGTCCACGTGGGGGTGGCGCATGGCCGCGACGAGGCGTTCGGTCATTTCCGCTTCGTCCTGCTGCATGGCGCTGTGCACCGACGCGACCACCACGTCCAGCCGGGCCAGGAGCTCGTCGGGGAGATCGAGGGTGCCGTCGGGCAAAATGTCCACCTCGCAGCCGCTCAATACCCGGAAACCGTCCAGGCGGCGGTTGAGGGCTTCGATCTCGGCCAGCTGCGCCTCCAGCCGCTCCGGATCCAAGCCCCGGGCCACCCCCAGCGAGCGGGAGTGGTCGGTGATGGCAATGTACTGATATCCCCGGGCCTGGGCGGCCCGGGCCATCTCCTCGATGCTGTTGACCCCATCGCTCCAGTGACTGTGGACGTGCAGGTCGCCTTTGATGTCGGCCAAGGTGACCAGCGCGGGCAAGCGGCCCTCCCGGGCCGCGGTAATCTCGGATCCGTCCTCCCGCAGTTCCGGCGGGATGTAGGGCAGGCCCACCGCGGCAAACACGTCCGCTTCCGTCGCGATGGCCAGAGGCTGGCCGTCGATGATGCGGACGATGCCGTACTCGCTGATCTTCAGCCCCTGGCTGTGCGCCAGCTCCCGCAGGGCCACATTGTGCTCCTTGGAGCCCGTGAAATGGTGCAAGGCCGCGGCAAACTGGCCGTCGGCCACCACCCGGAGATCCGCCTGCATACCCAGTTTCAGGACGACCGACGCCTTGGTTTCGCCCCGGGCCAGCACCTGTTCCACGCCGGGCAGCGCCACAAAGGCGTCCATGACCGCCGCTGGGTCAGAGCTGCTTGCGACGATGTCCAGGTCGCCCACGGTCTCCCGGCCCCGCCGCAGGCTGCCCGCCACCGCGATGCGCTGCACCGCGGGCAGCGCGGCCAGGGCCTTGACCAACTGCTGGGCGATGGGCAGCGCCACGCCCAGGGGCACCCGCGCCGACTGGCGCCGCAGCCGTTCAATGCCCCGCAGGATGTTGAGCTCCGAACGCGGCCCCAACCCTTTGACGTGGCGCACCCGCTGGGCGCGGCAAGCGGCTTCCAGCTCGTCGAGGCTGGTGACTCCCAGTTCCCGGTACAGGGTTTGGGCCAGCTTGGGACCGACGCCGGGCACCCGGGTCAGCTCCCGCAATCCCGGGGGCATCTGCTGCTTGAGCTCCTCATAAAAGGCCATGGTGCCGGTGGACAAGTATTCGGCGATTTTGGCCTCGATGGCCTTGCCCACGCCCTCCACCTGGCCCAGCTCGCCCCGTTGCCATACCGTCTCGATGTCTTCCGGCAACAGTTCCACGCTGCGGGCTGCCCGGCGGTACGCCCGCACTTTGAAGGGATTTTCTCCTTGCAGCTCCAACAGATCGGCAATTTCATCCAGGATCCACGCGAGCTCCAAGTTTTTCACACCGGCAGCACCTCGGCCAACCACTGGTACAGGGCGGGCGCCAGCCGCAAGAGCCACCCGGCCAGGAAGGAATCCACCAGGGCCGGCGCGTACAGCGACCCGCCCCACTGGACCCAGGCCACCATGGCGATTCCCGCGATGGCAACCGCTTCCCCCAGGCCCAGCAACGCCCCGGCCACCCGGTTCCAGCGGCCCCCGTCCCTGGCCCGCGCGGCCGCGGCTTGCCCAGCCCAATGGCCGAGGACCGCCGGCGGCAGCGCCAGCACCACAAACATGGCGGGGCGTCCCAACCCCGTGGGAACGCCCCCCACTGCCTCAAGCCACGCTGCCAACGCACCGGCCCAGCCCAGGGCCATTCCCAGCCCCAAGGCCGCGCCGCCCAGCTCCAGGGCCGCGCTCACGAAACCCCGCCGCCAGCGCCGCAGCATCCACCATACCGTCCCGGCGCCCAGGACGGCATCCAGCCAGTTCACCCGCTTATTTGGCCTCCTCCAGCAAGGCCAGGAGCTCCCGGTTCTCGGCCCGCAGCCGCTCCAGCTCGTCGGCCAGGTGAAGGGCGGTCAAGATCGCGATGCGATGCCGGGGCACGTGCCGGTACGTGGCCTGCAGCTGACTGAACTTCGCGTCCACCACGGCCGCCACCTGCCGCATGTACTCGGGCGCGGCCTCGCCCCGCAGCACAAATTCTTCGTCGCCGATGCGCACCTGGACCCGGTGTTTGACGGGCTCGGTTCCGTGGGCCGCGGACATGGGCGTGCCTCCTTGCCGGTGGTCGAGGCTGGATTTCGTGTCGCTGCAGGGCAACTCCTCCCCGACAGCGCCTGGGCGGCCGGCCCTGAAGGCTGCCGCCCTGGCCTCAGCGGCGCAGGCGGACGCCCAATTCCTGGGCGAGGGCTGTTTCGATGCGGTCCACCACCGCGTTGGCTTCCCCGTCGGTGAGGGTGCGGTCCGGCGCCCGCAACGTCAGGGCGTAGGCCAGACTCCGGTGGCCCGCGGCCACCTGCGGCCCCTCATAGACGTCAAACAGCACCAGCTCCTCGAGGAGCGGGCCCGCCGCCCGGCGGATGCACTCGGTCACCCGGTCGGCGGCCAGATCCTTGGGCACCAGCAGGGCCATATCCCGCTCTACCGCGGGGTACCGGGGCAGAGGCCGGTAACGGATGTCCTCGCGGGCGGCCGCGGCCAACACGGCCACGTCCAGTTCGGCAAATTGCACCCGCGCCTCCCCTAGGTCATAGGCGGCGGCCACCAGCGGATGCACTTCGCCCAGCACCCCCGCGGCCTGGCCGCCCACGGTCACCACCGCCTGGCGGCCGGGGTGCAGGCTCGGGTCCGCGCCGGCGCTGAAGGTCCCCGTCAGGCCCAGGGCGCTCAGCAGCCGTTCCACCGCACCTTTGAGGTGGTAAAACCCAGCCTCGCCCACCCGGGCGCCCCACTGCTCCTGGGGCAAGGGGCCCATCATGAGGATGCCCACCTTGCGCCGCTCATGGGGCAGCTCTGTCACGGGCAGCGCCTTAGGGTGGTAGACGGTCCCGATCTCAAAGAGATGGATCCCACGGGCGCCCCGGGAACGGTTGCGGGCCGCGGTTTCCAGGAGCCCCCCCAGGAGCGACGTGCGCATGACCGCGTACTCTTCGCTTAAAGGATTGCGCAGGGCGATGGCTTGCCGGCGCGGATCGTCCGCAGGCCAGCGCAGGCGATCCGCGGTCGCGGCCGACTGGAAACTGTAGGTCATGCACTCCAGCAGGCCGTGCGCGACCAGCACGTCCCGCACCCGATCCAACAGGGGCAGGGGCGGGCGCTGGCCCCCCACCTGGTGGGACGCGCCGGGCAGCGCCTCCGGCAGCCGGTCGTAGCCGTGCAGCCGGGCCACCTCTTCTACCAAGTCCGCCTCCTGCTGCACGTCTTGGCGAAAGGTGGGCACCGTGACCAGCAGGCGCTCCCCTTGCCGCTCCACCTGGAACTCCAAGGCCTCCAGGTACCGTGCGATCTCGCCGTCGGCGACGTCGGTTCCCAACAGGCGGCGCACCCGCTGGGGCCGGCAGGTCACCGTGTGGGGCGCCACCGGCCGGGGATAGACGTCGACCAGGCCGGCCAGGACCTGGGCCCCCGCCAAGGCCTGCATCAGCTGGGCCGCCCGCAGGGACGCTGCGGCCGCGGCGTTGGGGTCCAGCCCCTTCTCGAAGCGGTGGGACGCCTCGGTGCGCAGGCCCAGCCGACGGGCGGTCCGGCGCACGGACACCGGGTGGAAGTTGGCCGACTCCAACAGCACCCTTCGCGTCGCAGCCGTCACCTCGCTGCTCTCGCCGCCCATCACGCCAGCCACGCCCACGGCCCGCTCCGCGTCCGCGATGACCAGCATGTCCGTTTCCAAGACTCGCTCGACGCCGTCCAAGGTCACCAGCCGCTCCCCGGCCCGCGCCCGGCGCACCACGATGCGGCCGCCGGCCAGCCGGTCGTAGTCAAAGGCGTGCAGAGGCTGGCCCCACTCCCACATGACAAAGTTGGTAATGTCCACCACGTTGTTGATGGACCGCATGCCGGCCACCCGCAGCCGCTGCATGAGCCACGCGGGCGACGGACCGACGGCCACGTGGCGCAGGACCCGGGCGGTGTAACGGGGGCAAAGGTCGGGATCGGCCACCTCGACCGTCGTGGCCGCCTCCACCCGCTCGGACAGCTCCTCCACATGCAGCTGCGGCAGGCGGACGCGGCTGCCCGCCAAGGCCGCCACTTCCCGGGCCACGCCGATGACCGACAGGCAGTCGGGCCGGTTGGGGTACACTTCCAGATGCAGGACGATGTCATCCAGCCCCAGCGCGTCCAGCACCGAACGGCCCAGGGTCGCGTCGGGGGGCAGCACCCAGATGCCGTCAGCGTCGTCCCCCACTCCCAGCTCCGCTTCGGAGCACAGCATGCCCTCCGACGGGACGCCGCGAAACGCAGCGGCCTCAATGCGCCGTCCGCCGGGCAGCGTCGTGCCCGGCAAAGCCACCGGCACCCGGTCGCCGACCTGGAGGTTGCGGGCACCGGTGACGATGGTGTGCACGCCGCGGCCCACGTCCACTCGGCAAACCAGAAGCTGGTCGGCGTTGGGGTGAGGCTCCAGCTGCCTGACCTGGCCCACCACGATGCCGTCCAACTCCCGAGGCGCGAGGGGCTCCAGCACCTCCACCGTCAGGCCCGCCATGGTGAGGCGGTCGGCCAGCTCCTCCACGGGCCAGGGGATGTCCACGTAATCCATCAACCAGCGATAGGAAACCCGCACGAACCCGTCACCACCCTAAAACTGCCGCAGGAAGCGGATGTCGTTTTCAAAGAAGAGGCGGATGTCGTCGATGCCGTACTTGAGCATGGCAATGCGCTCCACGCCCATGCCAAAGGCAAATCCCGACCACTTTTCGGGGTCGTAGCCCACGTTGCGCAGCACCTGGGGATGGACCATGCCCGAGCCCAAGATCTCCAGCCAGCCTTCGTGCTTGCACAGCCGGCAGCCGGCGCCGTCGCAGATGATGCACTGGATGTCCATCTCCGCGCTGGGCTCTGTAAAGGGGAAGTAGCTGGGGCGGAACCGGACCGGCCGGCGGCCGAACAGCTCCCGGGCCATAAGGGTCAGGGTGCCCTTGAGCTCGGCCAAGGTGACGTGCTCGTCCACGTACAGCCCCTCCACTTGATGAAACATGGGCGAATGGGTGACGTCCGCATCCACCCGGAACACCTTGCCCGGCGCGATAATGCGCACCGGCGGCTCCTGGGCCTCCATGACCCGGATCTGCACCGGCGAGGTCTGGGTTCGCAGGACGATGTCGTCGGTGATGAAGAAGGTGTCCTGCATGTCCCGGGCCGGGTGATCCCGCGGGATGTTGAGGGCTTCGAAGTTGTACCAGTCGGTCTCGATTTCAGGCCCTTCCACCACTTCGAAACCGAGGCCGGTGAAGACCCGCTTGATCTCGTCCAGCACCTGGGTCAGGGGATGGCGCCGCCCCAGCACCGGGCCCCAGCCGGGCAAGGTCACGTCCAGGGTTTCCGCCGCCAGCCGCGCCTCCAGAGCGGCCGCGGCCAGTTCCTGCCGGCGCGCGGTCAGCTCCGCCTCCACCGCATCCCGGGCCGCGTTGACCAGCCGCCCGATGGCGGGCCGCTCTTCGGGCGGCACCTGCCCCATGCCCCGCAACAGCTGGGTCAGCTCGCCCTTCTTCCCGATGTAGCGGACGCGGACCTGGTCCAGCTCCTCCGGGCTGCGCGCGGCCCGGACCGCGGCAATGGCTTGCTCGCGCACTTGGGCAATCCGTTCCTGCAAGGGCCGTCATCCTTTCCGTGACAATGGACAAAACTTGCCGGCAATGAAAAAAGCCGCCGTTCCGTCTAAGGGACGGAAGGCGACTCTCCCGCGGTACCACCCTCATTAGCCCGCCCGCGCCCTGCGCGCGCGGACTCCCTCGTTGCTCCCCGATAACGGAGGGACCCGGCCCAGCCTACTGGGCCCGCCGGCGCGGGCCGTTCAGCCGGCGGCTTGGGAGCGAACTTCAACCGCCCGCGTGCCGAGGAATGCTTCCAGTCCCAGGCATTCCCTCCCTGACGGTGCCTGGCGGTCTACTCCTCTCCCGCATTGCCTTTGCCGTTTAGTCGTACTGACGGACGAGCGGTAGGACTGCCAACCCTAGTTTGCAAACGCCTTAAACTGGCGGTAGAGCAAGTACGCGGTCACCGAACCCGTGGACTCGAACAGCCTCCAGAAGAAGTCGGCGGTGAGCATGGGTTGCACTCCCACCTTCCCATCGGTCTACGTCCATCGGTGGGTCCCATTATACCATAGCCCGCGAAGGGGTTACAACCGACCGGCAGCCGCCGCGCGCCGCTGCCGCACCGCCTCAAACAGCAGCACGGCGGCGGTGACGGCGGCGTTCAGGGACTCCACCCCCGGCCCCATGGGAAGATGCACCACCAGTTCCGCGGCGGCCAACAGCGGCGGGCTGACGCCGAGGGCCTCGCTGCCCACCACCAGGGCAAAGGGCCGGCGCCAGTCCGCTTCCCAGTACGCGATGGACCCCCGGGCGTCCGCAGCTACCAAAGCCAGCCCCAGCCCGCGGGCGTGGCGGACAATCTCTTCGGGGGCCAGCCGCTGCCGGTGAGGCACGACAAACAGCGTGCCCATGGACGCCCGCAGCGCCTTGGGTTCGTACAGGTCCGCACTGCCGGCGCGGGTCCAGAGGGCGGCCCCGGTCGCGGCCGCGGTGCGCACCAAGGTCCCCAAGTTGCCCGGGTCCGCGAGGCCGTCCGCGATGACCAGCGCCGTGCAGCCGGCGAAGGCAGCCATGGACGCCTCCTGGATGCGGGCCACGGCCACGATGCCCTGGGGGGTCTCCGTGTCGCTCATGTGGGCCAGCACCCGCGGGGTGACGGGCCTGACGGGCACCCCCTGCGCGGCCAAGTCCTGCAACAATCGCCGGCCGCGACCGCTGTCGGCCAGGGCAGGCACCGCGAAGGCCTCCTCGATCCGGGCCCCGGCCGCGAGGGCCGTTTCCAGCAGGCGGACGCCTTCCAGCAGGCACAAGCCCCGGGCCCGGCGCTCCGGCGCGCGCTGGAGCGCCCGGACCGCCTTTACCCGGGGATTGGCGGTGCTGCTCAGCGTCGGCCCGGCCCACACCGGCAAGGCTGCCACCTCGCTTCTGCCCGCACCGGACCCGGCCCCGCTGCCCGGCTAGGTCTGCGGCGCCGCGGCAAAAAGAAAGCACCCGGACGCCCGAGTGCTTCAACGCCGGCGGTGCGCAACGGTACCTTACAACCCCAGCTGCTGCCGGGCCACGTTGACCAGTTCGCCAAAGGCCTGCTGATCGTGGACGGCCAAGTCCGCCAGCATCTTGCGGTCCACCGCCACACCGGCCTTGTGCAGGCCGTTGATGAGGCGGCTGTAGGACAGCCCCTGGCTGCGGGCCGCCGCGTTGATGCGGGTGATCCACAGGCGCCGGAACTCCCGCTTGCGGTTGCGCCGGTCCCGGTAGGCGTAGGCCAGCGACTTGAGCACCTGCTGGTTGGCCGCCCGAAACGTCTTGCTCTTGCGGCCCCAGTAGCCTTTGGCCAGCTTCAGGATCTTCTTGTGGCGGCGCCGGGTCACGACGCCCCCCTTGACTCGAGGCACTTCTGACTACCTCCCCAAAACGCGCGGCAATCGCATGGTACAGCGCGGCCTGTCGCGCCGGTCCACCCGCAGGGACCTGCGCCCCCCTACGCGGAGTTGCGCCCTCTACGCGTAGGGCAACAAGAGCCGCACCCGGCGCTGCTCGCTCTCGTGCAGCAGTTGGGGCGCCCGCAGGCGGCGCTTGCGCCGGGACGACTTATGCTCCAGCAAGTGGCTGCGAAAGGCGCGGTTCTTCACAAACTTGCCCGTACCGGTCTTCTTGAAGCGCTTGGCCGCGCCCCGGTGGGTCTTGAGCTTAGGCACACGATTTCCTCCTCACCATGGCTGCTGGGCAACCTGCGTCTGCGTCACGATGTGGACGGCTGCGGGGCAGCTTGCGACTTGACCTCCTGGGGCTTAGGCGCCAAGATCATGATCATCTGCCGCCCTTCCAGCCGGGGCGGCCGCTCCACCGCCGACAAGCCTTGCAGCTGCGTCGCCAGCTCCATCAGCTTCGTACGGGCCAGGTCCGCGTGGACGATCTCCCGGCCCCGGAAACGCACCGAAATCTTGACTTTGTCCCCGTCCCGCAAAAACCGCTCCGCGTTGCGCAGCTTGATCTGGAAGTCGTGCTGGTCGATCTTCGGGGTCATGCGCAGTTCCTTTACGGTGGTGGCCTTCTGCTTCTTGCGTACGTCCCGCTCCCGCTTGCTCTGCTCGTAGCGGAACTTGCCGTAGTCCATGATGCGGCAGACGGGCGGCTGGGCGTTGGGGGCCACCTCCACCAGGTCGAGATTGCGCTCCTGCGCGAGCAACAGGGCTTCCCGGGTGGGCATAATCCCCAGCTGTTCCCCCTCAGGGCTGATGACGCGCACTTCCCGCACCCGGATCTCCCCGTTGACCCTCAAGTCTCTGCTAATGTCTTACCACCTCCACATTCTTTCCCGGCGCTCCCCGGTTTCCGTCCTGGCGGCCATAACAAAAGCGGGTGCGAAGGTGCACCCGCTCACAGGACCGATCCTTCCCCACTCGCGCCAGACGGCGGATGGGGCTGGGTGAGGACGGCCTCCATGGAACCCTGGGAACAGCCCGTCGGGGGGGCGTTCCAGGGTGAGAAGCGGGGCGCGCTTCTGCTTGCTCCGGCTCCAGTCCCTAGTGCTTATGCCTTCCGGCGCCGCCGGCGCCGGGTCCCGGCCGGCGGGGGATCATGCGTTCCCCCGTCGGATCAAGCGTCGTTAGTATAACACAGCATTTCCTGGACCGTCAATCCAAACTGCGGCTGTCGATCTCGCGGCGGAGGCGCTCGATAACCGCGGCCACCGGCATGCTGCCCTGATCCCCCAGGCGGCGGTGGCGCACCGCCACCGTGCCGGCCTCCACCTCCTTGCCCCCCACCACCAGCATGTAAGGGATCTTCTGCACTTGGGCCTCACGGATCTTGTAGCCGATCTTCTCGTTGCGGTCGTCCAGCTCCACCCGGATGCCCGCCGCAGCCAGGGCCTGGCGCACCCCTGCGGCGTACTCCACGTGATCCATCCCGATGGGCAGCACCCGGGCCTGCACCGGCGCAAGCCATACGGGAAAGGCACCGGCGAAGTGCTCCACCAGGATGCCGATGAATCGCTCCAAGCTGCCCATGATGGCCCGGTGAATCATGACCGGCCGCTTGTGGGTGCCGTCCCGATCCACGTAGGTCAGGTCAAAGCGCTCGGGGAACTGGAAGTCCAGCTGCACCGTGGCGCACTGCCACTTGCGGCCCAGGGCGTCGGTCACGTCAAAATCCAGCTTCGGTCCGTAAAAGGCGCCGTCTTTGGGGTTGACGATGTACTCGCGCCCCGCGGCCTCCAGCGCCCGCACCAGGGCTGCCTCAGCCCGCTCCCACGTTTCCAGCTCGCCCAGATAGTCGTCGGGCCGGGTGGACAACTTGATGGTGTACTTCATGCCAAAGGCCCGGTAGATCTCGTCCACCAGCTCCAGTACTTCCAGGATCTGTTCCTCGATCTGGTCTTCCCGCAAGAAAATGTGGGCGTCGTCCTGGTGCAGGCCCCGCACCCGCAAGGCCCCGTGCAGGGTGCCCGACGGCTCGTAGCGGGACAGGGGGCCATACTCGGCAAACTTGATGGGGAGATCTCTATACGACCGCACCGTCTGGCCGTACAGCAGACAGTGGCCGGGACAGTTCATGGGCTTGACGCCCAGCTTTTCGCCGCCCGCGTCGATGAGAAACATGTTGTCCTTATAGTGGGTCCAGTGGCCCGACGTTTCCCACAGCGTGGTCCTGTAGATCCAGGGCGTGCTGACCTCCAAGTATCCGCGGGGCTCCTGCAGCTCCCGGGAGAAGTCCACCAGCGTCCGGTACAGCTGATACCCCTTGGGGTGCCAAAACACGAAGCCCGGCGCTTCTTCCCTGAAGCTGAACAGGTCCAGCTCCCGCCCCAGCCGCCGGTGATCCCGCTTCTCCGCCTCGGCCAGCATCTCCAGGTACTTGTCCAGCTCGGCCTTGCTGGGAAACGCGGTGCCGTAGATGCGCTGCAGCATCGGGCGGCGGCTGTCGCCCCGCCAGTACGCGCCGGCCACGCTGCGCAGGGCAAAAGCCTTGATGCGCCCGGTAGACGGGATGTGGGGCCCGCGGCACAGGTCAATGAACTCCCCCTGCTGGTAGAAACTGGGCCGAGGGTCGTCCAGCTCTTCCAGGATCTCGACCTTGTATTCTTCGCCCCTTTCCTTGTAAAACCGAATGGCCGCCTCCCGGTCCATCTCATCCCGGGAAAAGGGGTAATCCTCCTTTATGATGCGGCGCATCTCTTCCTCGATCTGCTTCAAGTCATCGGGCGTCAAAGGCCGGGGCAGATCGAAATCGTAGTAGAAACCGTTTTCGATAGGGGGCCCGATGGCCAGTTTGGCCTCGGGGATAAGCCGCTTTACCGCCTGGGCCATGACGTGGGCGGTGCTGTGGCGCAGCACTTCCAGCCCCTCTTCGCTCTCCGCCGTCAACAGCTCCAGCTCCGCGTCGCTTTCCAGCCGGCAGGACAGGTCCACCAGCCGGCCGTTGACCCGGGCCACCAGCGCCTCCCGGGCGATGCGGCCGCCCAGATCCTTGGCCACCTCAGCCACCGTGGTGCCCCGGGGGTACTCCCGCACCGCCCCGTCGGGCAGCCGGACGGCGACCCGCTGGGCCACAGCCTGTTCTTCCGCCATGGCCATCACCCTCCTCGCCAAAGGTCTCGCCAAAGGTCCCCTGTCGCCCCCAATCCCGCGGCACGTGACACCGGCTCTGCCGCCACAAAAAACGGACTCCCATCCCTCGCGGGACGAGAGTCCGGCTCTCGCGGTTCCACCCGGCTTGGCGGCCCGCGCCCGCGGCGCGGCACCGCCCACCTCTTGCGGCGATAACGGCGCCGACCGGCCTGGCCTACTGAGGCGGCCCAGGAAGCACCGTGGCGGCGGTTTCCCTAAGGCGCACCCGTTCGGCAGGCGGCTTGGAGGGGGTTTTCCGGAGCTCCGCCGGCCGGCGCTTCCAGCCCAGGGCGCCGGCTCTCTGGGCGGCGGCCACCGCCCCGTACTCGTCCTCCGCATTGCCTGTGACGAGCAGGATTGTGGTGCGATTGGCTTCATTATAGGAAGCGCGCCGGTGGGTGTCAACGGTCCTCAACCGGCCAAGGGGCCGGGCAAGAGCCACAGCATGATCCCCATCTGCACCAGCCCCACGAAAAACCCCAGCAGCGCGCCGAGAAACACGATGGCCCGCACTTCCCGGCCGGCGATGCGGACTGCCAGATCCTCCAGGCTGTCCAAATCCAGTTGCAGGATCTTTTCGGTCACCAGCGCGGCCACGTCGATGCGCCCTTCCACCTGGGCCCGCAGCCGCTCCATCACCGTATCCAGCAGCCCATCGGCCTCCCGCGCCACCAAGTCCCGCACGTAGCCCACGATGACGGCCCGCCATTGGGCTGGCACCAGGCGGGCCATGCCCGTGTGCAGCCGCTCCTCCACGTGCGCGGCCACGGCCCGCTGCAGCTCCTCCTTCAATCCCGCCACGTCCACCCGTTCCACCAGCTCGGCCACGGGCAGGAGCTCTTCCGCGGCGATGCGGCCGACGCTGGCCGCGAGCTCCGCGTGCCGGCTGGGCAGGACCCCCTGCAGCGTCATGCCCAGCAACGGGATGCGGATGGGCCGCTTGGGCCGAAACAGCATGCGAACGGCGATGAGGTTGGTCATCCAGCCAATGGCACCGCCCACCAGAGGCAACATCCACAAACCCAGGCTCATCGTCCGCGGCCCACCTCTTCACCGCGCCGGCCGCGGCCGGCGGGTCAGCTCTGGCCGTCCCACCGGACCTGGGCCCCTTCCCGCGCCGCCCGGCCCGGTGCCCGCCTCAGGCCCGGCTGGGCGGGACAAGCCAATGGCCCAGCACCGCTGAGCCGACAAGGGATTCAGGACGGGCGGCCGTTTTCCCTGCGCGCGGGTTTCCTTCGCGATATGCCCGCCGGGACAAAGGGCCATGCACGCCGGGACATTCGCGCCGGGCCAAGTCAGATGTCCACACCTGGACCGGCCCAGGAGGGAAGCACTTTCAGACTGTAGAAAACCTGAGCAGGATTCGGGCAAGGAATGCGGGGTCACGGGACGGCCCGAGCAGCCTCCCGGTTCCGAATCATCCGTCAGGCAGGAGACGAAGGAGGATTGGCGATGAGGAAAGGCACCTTATGGCTAGTAGCGCTGTTGGTCTTGGCGTTGGCGTTTCCTGTAGGCGCCTTGGCGCAAGGGTCCTTGGCCATCGTCTACGACGTGGGCGGCCGGGGCGACCTGAGCTTTAACGACATGGCGGCCATGGGCGGCGATCGGGCCGCGCGGGAGCTGGGGGTGCGGCTGACCGAGGTGGAAAGCGCCACCACGGCCGACTTCTTGCCCAACTTGCGAGCCCTGGCCCGGACCCGGCAGCACGACGTCATCGTCGGCGTGGGCTTTCTGATCCAGGACGCCATGCAGCAGGTGGCCGAGGAGTTCCCCAATCAGAAGTTCGCGCTCATCGATGGCCTGGCCGAAGCGCCCAACGTGATGTCCATTTCCTTTGCGGACCACGAGGGCAGCGCGCTGGTGGGCGCCTTGGCGGCCGTGACAGCTCTGGAAAACGGCAGCAACACCGTCGGCATCGTGCTGGGCATCGAGATCCCTATTCTGCTGCGCTTTGAGATCGGCTACCACGCAGGCGTGCGCTGGGCGGTGGACCGTTACAACGAGATCCACGGCACCAACCACCAGGTGCGGGTGCTGTACACCTACACCGGCGCCTTTGACGACCCGGCCCGGGGCAAGACCGCGGCGGAGGCGATGCTGGGCCAGGGCGCCACGGTGATCTACCAGGTGGCCGGCGGCACGGGCCTCGGCGTCTTTGAGGCGGTGGAGAGCGCGGCCCGGGCCCAGGGCAGGACGGTGGGCCCGCCCTTCGCCATCGGCGTGGACTCGGCCCAGGACTGGATCGCCCCCGGCTTCATCCCAGTCTCCATGGTGAAACGGGTGGACAACGGCGTCTTCACCGCCATCCAGCGGGCCCTGGACGGCACGTTTGAAGGCGGCGCGGTGACGCTGAAGCTGGCCGAGGGCGGCGTGGCCGCCAGCACCTTGGACCTGCTGGAGGTCTTTATGGACGAAGCCGTGGCGGCGGGCGAGATGGCGCCCGAAGAGCGGGCCACCCGGCTCGCGGGGGCGCAGGCCGCCCGGGACGCGGTGCCCCAGTTGGCGTGGGACCTCCTCAACGAGCTGGACGGTTTGATCCGCTCGGGCGAGTACGTCGTGCCGGAAGCCCTGGATCGGGAGACGGCGCAGTACTGGCGCGACGTGCTGGGCACCTACTAAACACCGCTTGCGGATGGCCGCCCGTTCCTTGCGGGGCGCCGACCGACAAGGAGGCACGGAACATGCCCGATCGTTCGGCGCCCCCCGCGGGCGCTGCCGGACAGACTTACAAACCCGTCAGCGTGCTGGCCGGGGCCGAACCCTGGCTGGAAATGCGCAACATCACCAAGGTGTATCCCAACGGGACCCGGGCCCTGGAAAACGTGGACCTCGTGGTGGCCAAGGGCGAGATTCACGGCCTCTTGGGAGAAAACGGGGCCGGCAAGAGCACGCTCATGAAGATCTTGTCGGGCATCTTGCCCCTCACCGCGGGCCGGGTGCTGTTGGGCGGCCAGGAAGTTTCCCTGCGGAACACCAATGACGCGCTGGCCCGCGGCATCGGCATGGTGCACCAGCACTTCTCCCTCGTCCCCACCTTCAACGCCCTGGACAATATTCTTCTGGGCCGGGGATCCCTCTGGTCCCGGCCAGCCCGGGCGGCGGCCCGCAGCCGCATCCGCCGGCTGATGGACGAGACGGGCCTCCACGTCCCTTTGGACATTCCCGTGGAGCAGCTGCCCGTGGGCACCCAGCAACGCATTGAAATCCTCAAGACCTTGGACCGGGACGTGGACCTGCTGATCCTGGACGAGCCCACCGCGGTGCTCACCCCGCAGGAGACGGACCAGCTCTTCGAAGTGCTGCGGGGCCTGGCGGCCCGGGGCACCACCATCATCTTGATCACCCACAAGCTGCGGGAAGTGCTGGCCTTGACCAGCGCCGTGACGGTGCTGCGCCATGGGCGCGTCGTCGGCAGCCGGCTGACGGAGGGCGCCACCGCCGCGGACTTGGCCCGGATGATGGTGGGCGCCGAGCGCCTGCCCGAAGTCAAGGCCCGTGTCGCCCACAAGCGGGCGGAGCCGGTGCTGCGCGTCGCGGGCCTCACCGTCCGGGGCGACGGCGGCCAGGAGGCCGTCAAGAACGTCAGCTTTGAGGTCCACAGCGGCGAGATCTTCGCCATCGCCGGCGTGACCGGCAACGGCCAGTCGGAGCTCATCGAAGCCTTGACGGGGCTGCGGCCGGTGGCCGGCGGCAGGGTTTACCTTTTGGGCCAGCAGATCCAGGGCAAAGGGCCCCGGCAGCTGTACCGCATGGGACTGGCCCACGTGCCCGAGGACCGCCAGCGCATCGGCATGGTGGCCCAATTTTCCGTGATGGAAAACAGCATTCTGGGCGTGCACCACGAACCCCGCTTCCGGCGGGGCCTGCCGGGGACGTTGCATTGGGGGAAGGTGCGCCGCTACGCAAGGGATCTGGTGCGGCGCTTCCAGGTGGTCGTCCCCTCCCTCTCCTCGCCCATGCGCAACCTCAGCGGCGGCAACCAACAGAAACTGGTGGTGGGGCGAGAATTGAGCAAGTCGCCCTCGCTGGTGGTGGCCGGGCAGCCCACCCGGGGGCTGGACGTGGCAGCCACCGCCGCCATCCGGGATTTGCTGGTGGACATCCGCAACGAAGGCCAGGCGGTGCTGCTGGTTTCCGCGGACTTGGACGAGGTGCTGGCCTTGGCCGACCGCGTCGCGGTGATGTACGAAGGGGAATTCCTGGCGATTTTGGAGCGGGATCAGTTTGACCGGGAGCGGATCGGGCTCCTGATGGGAGGCGTGCGCGATGGATCCGCGGCCGGTTGATGGGCTGGAGCGGGAACAGCGGGAGGCGCAGGCCCTGGCCCGGCAGGAAAGGCGCCGGGCCCTGCGGGACGCTGTGGGCGGCTTGCTGGAAATTTTGATGGCCCTTATCCTCGGGCTCGGCATCGGTGCCCTGGTGATGCGGGCCGCGGGCTACAACTGGCTGGCGGCCTACCAAGGGTTGTTTCTGGGCTCCTTTGGCGATCAGTGGGCCGTTGCCGACACCCTGGCGTCGGCGACGCCCCTCATCTTGACGGGGCTGACCTTTGGGCTGAGCGCCCGGGCCGGGTACTTCAACATCGGCGCCCAAGGGCAAATGGTGGTGGGCGCCCTGGCCGCGGTGGCCGTGGGGGCTTACGTGCCGGCGCCAACACCCTTGGCGGTGCTGCTGGTGCTGATCGCGGCCGGGCTGGCCGGGGCCGTCTGGGCGCTGCCCGCCGCATTTCTCAAGGCCACCCGGGGCGTGCACGAGGTCATCTCCACCATCATGTTCAACTGGATCGCCTTTTACACGGCCCTGTACGTGGTGTTCAACGTCCTCAACGATCCCCGCAGCGCCGAACGGACGGTGCGGGTGCTGCCCGAGGTCCGCCTGTCGCCTCTGGTGCCCGGCGCCGACATGACGGCCGCCCTGTTTATCGCGGTTGCCATTGCCCTGGGGATGTACTGGCTGCTGTGGCATTCGCCTTGGGGATACGAGATGCGCGTCGCCGGCCTCAACCCCTCCGCGCTTCGGTACGCGGGGGCGAGCCCCATCTGGAGCGTCAACTTGACTTTCATTTTGGCAGGGCTCGCGGCGGGCATCGCCGGCGCCACCCAGATCATCGGCCGGCCGCCCACCTATGCGCTGTACGGGGATTTGTCTAACTTGGGCGACCTGGGCTTCGACGGCATTGCCGTGGCCCTCATCGGCCGCAACCACCCGCTGGGGATCATCGTGGCCGCGATCTTCATCGGGGCCTTAGGCTCCGGCGCCCGCATGATGCAGATCA
>DATGPV010000036.1:0-39915 GCA_035304545.1 Limnochordales bacterium
CGCTCCCGCAGCCCGGCCCCCAGGCAGAGGCTGTAGACACAATCAACAGCTAGCCGATCCGGCTTGCCGCTCTGGCCTTCTCACCGAAGGCCCGCACCCGTTCACCAGGTCGCCACGCTGTTTAGTTTTCAAGGACCAACCAAGACCCAAGTCCAGGAGCTTGCGGCTCCCGGGTCGCCTGCAGCCGCCGGCGACGAAGTGTCCCGTAATGGCGCAGGCAATTTCCGATGTTACCACGTCCACTGCCTCTTGGCAAGAGGCAGTTTTTGCCGCCGGCCCGGACCCGCCGGTCCGGGCGCCAGCAAGAGTTAATATAGCACGGGGGCCCAGGTAATGCAAGCCCCTTTTCGCCGCCCTCTTGGGGACCTTCGAGCCCTGGCCGGCGCGACGGCCCCATCAGCCGCCCCCCAACCGGTGCCAGGCCGCGGCGGCGGCCATGCCCGCCACCACCGTGAGTCCCAGGCTGCGGGTGCGCCAGGCCACGACGATGCTTACCAAGGCCGGCACGACGGCCGGGTTGGCCAGGGTCAGCTGGGGCTGGCCGCCGGGCATGAGGACCGCCTGCACCACCAGCGCGGCCATGAGGGCCGGGGGCAAAAAGCCCAGCCACTGCCGCACCAGGGGCGGCAAGGGCCGGCTGGCCAAGAGCAACAGGGGGAGAGCCCGGGGCCCGTAGGTGACCGCGGCCATGCCCAAGATGATCAGGAGGATGTGCCCGTCCGCTGCCCCGTCCACCGCTGCACCCCCACCCCTGCGGCCGCCGCGCCCACCGCCGCGGCCATCACGCTCCAGCTGCCTAAGTAGGGGCCGCCCGCCAGCACCGCCAGGCCGGCCACCAGCGCCACCGACAGGGCCAACCGGTCCCGCAGCTGGCCGGCCAGCAGGCCGATGAACATGGCCGGCAAGGCGAAATCCAATCCCCAAGCCTCCGGCGTGGCCAGGGCGCCGCCCAGCCACGCGCCGGCCACCGTCGCGCTCAGCCAGCTCAAGTAGGACGTCAGTCCCAGTCCGGCAAAGATGACTCCATCGCCCTGGCCGCGGGCCGCGAACTCGCCGTGGCCGACGGCAAAGGTTTCATCGGTGATGAGATAGGCGATGCCCGCCAGCGCCCCGGGCCGCAGGCCGCGCAGAAACGGGCTCAAGGCCGCGCTCATGAGCATGTGGCGCAGGTTGACCAAAAAGGTGGTCACCACGATGGATAAGGCCGGCGCCCCAGCGCCGATCATGGCCACGGCCACAAACTGGCTGGCCCCCGCGTACACCAGGGCGGACATCGCGCCGGTTTCCAGGGGCGAAAGGCCCGTTTGGCCCGCGAGCACTCCCAGGGCCAAACCGATGGGCACATAGCCCATGACTACCGGCCACGCGAGCCGCACGCCGTGCCAAAAGCGGTGCGGGACCGCCTGCCGGTGGGCGGCAGCGACCGTTTCCCTCATGGGAGCGGTTTCCTTCACACGAGATCCCTGGGGCGCATGTGGGGAAACAAGATCACGTCCCGGATGGACGGCGAGTCGGTGAGGAGCATCACCATCCGATCCACCCCGATGCCCAAGCCCCCGGCGGGCGGCATGCCGTACTCCAAGGCCCGCAGGAAGTCCTCATCCATCATGTGGGCTTCCTCGTCGCCCCGGGCCCGCTGCTCCATCTGACGCAAAAAGCGATCCCGCTGATCCACGGGGTCGTTGAGCTCCGAAAACCCGTTGGCCACTTCCCAGCCCATAATGTAGGGCTCGAAACGGTCGGTGAGGCGGGGGTCGTCCTCCTTGCGCTTGGCCAGGGGCGACACCTCCACGGGGTAATCCACGATAAACACGGGCTGGATGAGGTGGGGCTCCACCAGTTCCTCAAACATTTCCGCCAGCACCTTGCCCCAAGTGGCGTCCTTGGGCACCTCCACGCCCTTCTCGGCCGCGGCCCGGCGGGCTTCCTCATCGGTGGAGATGCGGCCAAAGTCCACACCCGCGTACTGGGCCACCGCCTCCATCATCGACAGGCGCGGCCACGGCGGCGTCAGATCGATGCGGCGGCCCTGGTATGTGATGACGGCGCTGCCCGTCACCTCTTGGGCCACGTACGCGAACAGCTCCTCCGTCAGACGCATCATATCGCGGGCGTCCGCGTAGGCTTCGTACACCTCCAGCGCGGTGTACTCAGGGTTGTGCTTGGTGGAGATGCCTTCGTTGCGAAAGTTCTTGCCGATCTCAAACACTTTGTCGAAGCCGCCCACCAGCAGGCGCTTGAGGTACAGCTCCGGCGCGATGCGCATGTAGAGGTCCATATCCAGCGCGTTGTGGTGGGTGACGAAGGGGCGCGCGTTGGCGCCGCCGGGGATGGGATTGAGCATGGGCGTCTCCACTTCCAGGAAACCCCGCTCCATGAGAAACCGCCGCAGGGCCGCAATGGCCCGGCTGCGGGCGACGAAGACCTCCCGCACCTCGGGGTTGACGATGAGATCCACGTAGCGCTGGCGATAGCGCAGCTCTACGTCCCTGAGGCCGTGCCATTTTTCAGGCAGCGGCCGCAAGGCCTTGGCCAGGAGCGTCAGCTCGTGCACTTCGACGCTTTCTTGCCCCGTGCGGGTCCGCATGACCTGCCCGCTGGCGCCCACGATGTCGCCGATGTCAAGGGAATCCCAAAGCCGGTAGGCGGCTTCGCCCATGGTGTTGACCCGGCAAAAGAGCTGGATGCGCCGGCCGCCGTCCTGCAGGTCGGCAAAGGTGACCTTGCCCTGGCGGCGAATGGAACGCAGCCGGCCCGCGATGCGCACCTGGCTTCCTTCCAGCTCGGCAAAGCCGTCGAGGATCTCGCCGGCGGTGTGGGTCCGGGCGAAACGGCCCCCGTAGGGCGAGGGCCCGGATTCCAAAAGGCGGCGGCGCTTGTCCAGCCGCGCCGCAATCTGATCGTTCAGATCCGCGGGCTGATCGGGCGCGGCGGGCTGGGCGGTCACGTCTTGTTCCATTAACGCGTCACTTCCAGAATCTCGTACTTTAGCACGCCGTCCGGCGCTTTGACTTCCACGATGGTGCCGGGCCCCTTGCCCATAATGGCCTGCCCCACCGGGGATTCATTGGAGATGCGGTTGTTGAAGGGATCCGCCTCGGCGGAGCCCACCACCTGGTACTCGAACTCGTCCCCGTGCTGCAAGTCCTTGAGGCGCACCCGCGCTCCCAGGGTCACCACGTCGGCCGGGCCCTCGGACTCATCGATCACCCGCGCGTTGCGCAGCATCTTCTCCAATTGCAGGATTCTGCCCTCGACGAAAGCCTGTTCATTTTTCGCATCGTCATACTCGGAGTTCTCGGAAATATCGCCGAACTCCAAGGCTTGCTTGATGCGGGCGGCCACCTCCCGCCGCCGCACCGTCTTGAGGTGCTCCAGCTCCCGCTCCAGCTTCGCGAGGCCTTCGGCTGTCAGGAGCACTTCCTTTTCCCGCATCGAGCGCAGTCTCCCCTTTGCCCGGGCGTGGTCTGCCCTCTATTCTACGCTCCCGCTTCGCGGATCTTCCGGACAGCGGGTGGGAATCCGTGCCATGAGATTCGGCACAGATTATATCGAAACCCGTAGGCTTTGTGAAGGCTGAAAAGGCGCCGCCCGAGTCAGGCCTTCCCGGGCGCAAAGGCCCTTTGCGGCGCCTGAGCCAAGTCCCGGCGGGCGGCCAGCAGCGCCTGCCAGCGGGCGTCGGTCACGGGGCGGTCAAAGCTGCGCAGCCCCGCCAGCCGAAACCCGTGCCGGGCGGCCAGCTCCCGCATGCGCAGCATGGATTCGGGCGTCAAGTCCGAGCCCAGGCTGGTGTGGCGGTAGTCCTGCTCCAGGGCCAGCATCATCGTTTCCGACATGCAGGCGTAGGCCAAGCCTTGTTCGTAGCCGAAGTCCCAGCCAAACCACGGCCGGCCCGGCACCTCGATGACGCCGCCGTCCAACACCAGCACGTCGGGCCGTTCCTTTTCCACCCGGCGGCTGACGTTGGGTGGGCGGGACATGTCGCACACCACCGCGCCCGGCCGCAGCATGGCGGGGGTGATGAACTCCTCTGCCGAACTGGTCGCGATGACCACCATCTCACCCTGGGCCAGACCCGCGTCCACGTCGGTCGTGAGCACCATGGGAGCGCCGGCGCGGCCCACCAGCTCTCCGACGAAAGCCTGGAAGGCCTCAAGTCCGGCCTCAGGCCCCGGCAGGCCGGGCCGGGTCAATAGCTGCGCAGCCAGGGTGCCCGGCGCAAACTCCCGGCCCCGGGCATGCTCCTGGGCCACCCAGCGGGCCACCTCCGCGGCCACCAAGGCCAGCCGATCGTAGGCCTTGGCCCCAGAACGGGGGTTTCCGACCAGGACCAGCCGCTGCACGTCGGGGGCCAAGAGGAGTGCGGTGCCCCGTCCGATGGATCCCGTCGCGCCCACGACGGCCGCGGTGGAGCGGGAAAGGTCCGCGCCCAGGCGGGCGGCCGCCTCCAGCAGCGCCTCGATGGCGGCCACCACCGTATAGCTGTTGCCCGTCGTGAGGGCGACTCCCAGGTCGGTCAGGGCACGGCCGCTGCGGGAGACGATGGCGGTGTAAGCGCCCAGCCCCACGATGCGGGCGCCCCGGTCCCGGGCCAACTCCACCGCGGCCGCGACCACGGCCAAGTTTTCCCGCCGGGGGCCCTCCACCAACTGCCGGGTCGTGCGGGGAACGACGACAAACTCGCCGTAAGCCCGCTGGCCGGTGGCGGACACGATGCGGGTCTGACCGATGACAAAGGGCTCCACCAGGGCGTTGAAGCGCTCGCTCAGCCGCTGGAGCTCTTGCTCTGTGTACGGCGCCAGGCTGCGATCAAACTCGGTGTAATTGCGCAAGTCCAAGGGGTGGACCAAGAACGCGAAGCGGCCTTCGGCTTCTCCGGCGTCCCCGCGGGGAGCCGACCCCTGGGCCGTGGCCGGCGGCGTGCCGCCGGGCCCCGCCGGGCGCGCGGGCACGGCGGCCGCCGGCACCGGCGGAGGCACGGGCTCCTGCCGTTCCACGAGATGGGCCAAGAGCTCCCCGGTGTTGCCCGCCTCCAGCACCGCGCACACTTGCTCCAGTGCCGCCAGGGCCTGGCGGCACTGGTCCTCGTCCACGATCAAGGGGGGCTCGATGCGGATGACGCTGCTGCCATTGAGCGTGGGTGCGACCCGCAAGCCCCCCCGGTTGAGCAGGTACGACGCGATGACGGGCGTCAACAGTTCCTGGGCCGCCATCACGCCCAGCATCGCGCCGGCGCTGGTGCCAAAGGTATGGGCGTCGATGGCAAAATCGATGCCCAGCATCAGTCCCGCGCCCCGCACTTCCCGGATGACCCGGGGATAGCGGCGCTGCAGATCCTCCAGCCCCGCCCGCAGCAGGGCGCCCATGCGCTGCACGTGGACCAGCAGCCGCCCGTCCTCCCGGGTGAGGGCGTCCAAGGTGGCCAGGCCCGCCCGGCACGCCAAGGCGTTGCCGGCAAAGGTGGACGAATGCTTCAGGGCAAAGGCTTCACTGTAGGCGTCGGCCGTGCTCAGCACCGCGCCGATGGGCACCAGTCCCCCGCCCAGCGCCTTGGCCAGCGTCATCACATCAGGCGCAACGCCCTCGGCCTGGCACCGGAACAAGGTGCCCGTCCGCCCCAGTCCCGTCTGTACTTCATCGAGGATTAACAAGGCGCCGTGCTCCCGGCACAGCTCCCGCACCGCGGCCAGGTAGCCCGGCGGGGGCACCACGATGCCGCCCTCGCCCTGGATAGGCTCCAAGATGACCGCCGCATACTCCCCGGGCCGCGCCGCCAGGGCTGCCGCCACGGCGTCCGCGTCGCCGTAGGGGACAAAGTCGAATCCCGGCAGGGGCACGCCGAAGGCGTCTTGGTAAGCAGGGCGGCCCGTGGCCGACAGGGCCCCCAGCGTCTTGCCGTGAAAGCTGTTGTGGGCCGCCAGGATGCGGGACCGGCCCGTGGCGGCCCGGGCCAGCTTGATGGCGGCCTCGGTGGCTTCAGCCCCGCTGTTGGTGAAGGTCACATAGCGCAAACCCGCCGGCGCCAGCTCAATGAGGCGCCGGGCCAGCTCCCCCGCGGCTTCCAGGTACGACGGCTGCACAAAACTGGGTTCGCCCGCGGCCTGCACATCGCTCAACGCGGCCCAAATGTGGGGCGGGTTGTAGCCGAAGGGCAGCGCCCCGTAGGCGGCGATGAAATCCAGGTAGCGCCGGCCGTCGCTGTCCCACAGCCACGGGCCCTCCCCCCGCACAAAGCGCTTGTTGAGCCGCACCGCGGCCAGCAGCTGGCCCAGGTGGGGGTTGACAAATTCTGCGTAAGGATGCATAGGAAGCCTCCTCCAAGCGGGTTCGCGCGTGCACAGTTTTGTGCACACACCTACTCTACCAGTTCCGTCCGGGCAAGGCAACGGGAATTTCGCCCCGCCCGGCCGGCCGCCCGGCGCCGTGGACCCGTCCGGTCCGCCCGCCGCGCCCAACCCGGCCCCGGCCTTCAGTGGGCCACAGGCGCGGGCGCGGGGGCCGTCTCGGTCAAATACTCAATGCGCGGTTTCAGATGGAGTTGATCGATGAGCGCCAGGTATTCGTGGGGTGCCAGCTCCTGCCGCCGGCCCGCCACCGCGATCAACAGCGCTTCGATGACGTTGGTGGCAAAGGACCGGCCGTTGAGCTCCGGCGTCGTCGTCACCAGCAGCCGCACCCGCCGCCGCTTCAGCTCGGCCACGTCGGCCTTGGTGATGGTCTGGGTGACGATGATCTTGCCGCTCAAATCGTCGGGCATGTACCGGCGGATAAAGTGGAAGTCGCCCGCGATGACGTCGGCCCACTGGTACCAGCGGGTGTACTTGGGTTTCACCGCGGTCTGCTTTTCCCCGGTCGGATACAGCACCGAGATGGGCAGCTGCACCACCAGCGGGGCCAGCACCCGGGCCACCGCCGTAAAGGCGGCCAGCGACCGCAGCGGAATGGGCACGCCCAGGATAAACATGAGGTCCCCGATGACCATCTGGCAGCCGGTCTCGTTGAGGGCTTCGGCCATGCCAAACCGGTCCACCGCCGACACCAACAGCACCCGCTGCTCGGCCCAGCGCAGGCCCAGCTCCTGCTCCAGGTAGGGCACGATGCGCCGCTCTAACGAATTTTTCAAGCCGGAACCGTCCACGATGGGCGTGCGCCGGGCCGCCCGGGCGATGCGGCGGGCATCCCGCAGCACGTAGCGCCGGCCCCCGGCCCACACGTACAGATCGATGCCGCCCATGCCAAAGGCGTCCACTTGCCCGTCCAGCTCGGCGATGAGACGGATGGCCCGCTCCACGTCGCCGTCGGTGCCGATGCGCTCCACCCGCACCCGCTGGCCCAGCAGCTCCACTTCGGCCACGTGGTCCCGTTCCGATGATCCGATGCTGACGCTGACTACCCGCTTCATTCCTGCTTGCCCTCCCGCCGGCCCCTGGGCCGCCGGTGCCATCCTCTTTGCCGGAGCGCTGGCGCATCGCTGAACCGCTCGCGCCCAGTTGAGCCGCCGGCGCCGCGCATCGTCGGGCCGCTGGCGAGGCCCGTCACTCGCGGCCTGCGGCCAAAATCTCCCGTACCCGGGCAGGCGGCACGTACCGATCTTCGGTAATGGGCGATGGTCCCAGCTCCACCCCGACCACCCGCTCGGGTCCCAGCACCGACTCCAGCCACCGAATGCGCATGTCCGAGCCGAGAAACACGATCCGGTCGCATTCCCGGATCCGGGCGATGATCTCCATCACCCGGTTGAACAGCTCCGCGCCCGACATGCCTTCCACGTAGTTCCACCGTTCTGCGTTGTTGAGCAGCAGAACGAAGTCGACCCCTTCCTCCCGGGCCAAGGCTTCCAGTTCGTCCTTGTTCTGGACTGGAAACCCAATGAGGGCCAAGCGCCGGCCTTTGCGAATCTCGCCCAGGCTTTCGAGGCGCGAGACGAAGGCCCGGTCGATGCCCAGCTCCGCCGCCACCTCTTGCTGGGACAGCCCCTGGGCCCGCCGCTCCAAGATCCGTTCCACGGCCCGCTGAATCTTGCGGCGGCTGATGAGCTTGTCGCCGATGCGGATCAAATCCATCGCGCTGCCTCCGCCCAAGGCTGGCCCTGCGGGCCGCGGCCTCGGACCCCATCACCGGGCCCAGCCCGCGAACGTGCACACCTTTGTGCACATACGCATCTTACCATATTTGTCCGCCGCTCGTCATCCTTTGGCGCGGCGCGCCACCGGGCCTGGGCCGCGAAGGGCGCGAAAAACGGGCAGCCCAAGGGCTGCCCGCCTTATGCGGCGTCGCGGGATGCGGTGCGGGGCTGTTCCCGCAAGGGCTCGTCGGCCTGCCCCCCGAGGCTCTCCAAGTGGTCCATGAGGGCTTCTTCGACCAGAGAGGCCCGTTCCAGGCGCTGCACCACTTGCTTGAGCCGGTTGGCCCGCGGCACACCCTTGAGATACCAGGCGATGGGCGAGCGCATCTCCCGCACCGCGGTGTACTCGCCCTTAAAGGCCACCGCCATGCGCAAATGGCGCACGGCCATGGTGAGCTTGTCCCGGGGCGACGGCAGGGGCAGCAGCTCGCCGGTGTTGAGGTAGTGCACCACCCGGCGGAAAATCCACGGATCACCCAGGCAAGCCCGGCCGATCATGACCGCGTCGCAGCCGGTTTCCTCCAGCATGCGGGCCGCGTCCTGGGGGGTGAACACGTCGCCGTTGCCGATAACCGGCACGTCCACGGCCCGCTTGACCTCCCGGATGATGTTCCAGTCGGCGCGGCCGGTGTAAAATTGCTCCCGGGTCCGCCCATGGATCGCGATGGCGGCCACGCCGGCCTTCTCCAGCTCCCGGGCCACCGCCGGGGCCGTCACCCGGCTTTCGTCCCAGCCTTTGCGGATCTTGGCCGTCACCGGCAGATCCACGGCTTCGACCACCGCGCGCACGACGCGCCCCGCCCGCTCAGGGTCCAGCATGAGCGCGCAGCCTTCGTCGTTGCGGGTGATCTTGGGCACCGGGCAACCCATGTTGATATCCAGCAGATCCGGCTGCCGCGCGGCCACATGGCGGGCGGCTTCCACCATCACCGCCGGTTCGCCGCCAAAGATCTGCAAGCCCACGGGCCGCTCGGCCGGATCGGTTTCCAGCAGCTTGAGCGACTTGCGGTTGCCGTAGCAAATCCCCTTGGCGGAAACCAGCTCGCTGTATACGAGGGCAGCCCCCAGTTCCCGCGCGATAAGGCGAAAGGGCAAGTCCGTCACGCCGGCCATGGGGGCCATGACCACCGGATGTTCCAGCCGGATCCCGCCGATAACCGCCACTGGGGGACCACCTCCCTTGGAGGCCCCTTACTCTTCCTCCATGCCGTACTTCCGGCGGAACCGCTCCACCCGGCCGCCCGCGGTGACGACCCGCTGCTGCCGCTGGCCCGTGTAGAAGGGGTGGCACTTGGAGCAGATCTCTACCCGCAGGTTCTGCACCGTGGAACCTGTCTCGAAGCTTTCGCCGCACGCGCACGTGACCGTGGTGCGGTAGTAGGGGGGATGGATGCCCGTTTTCATCACTCGTTCACCTCTCCTTACGCGCTGCGGCCGCCCGCCCTTGCGGCGCGGCCCGGCCGGCATTCAAACATTATAGCACATGCACAGCGGTGCTGCCGACCTTCTTTGCGCCGCGGGCAGGCCGGCGGACAGGCCGGTCCCCCACCGCTGGCGCACCGGAGGAAAGAGCGGCTTGTCATCGAACTCTCGAGGAAACCACCGGCCGGCGGGCCGTTTCTGCGGGCTGTCCCTGGCGCAGGGCGCGAGACGGCCTTGACCTCCCTTGCGGAACCTTGACGCCCCCACGGCTGCGACAGGCCTTGGCGGCCGCGGAGCCGCAGTAAAAGGAAAACGGGCAACAAGGACGAACTTGCTCGAAAACAGCCGGCGATCAGAACAGCAGAGGCAGGGATACTGCGTGATCACCACCGAACAGCTGCACCGGGTCTTGGCGGCCATCGATGGGGACTACATCGTCGACCTCACCCGCCAGCTGGTCCGGATCCGCAGCGTCTATGAGCCCGGGGTGCCGGGCGCCAATGAAGAGGCGGCCGCGCGGCTGGTGGCCCAGGAGCTCCGGGATTTGGGCCTCGAAGTCCACGTGCAGGAGGTGGCGCCGGGCCGGCCCAACGTCATCGCGGACTGGACGGGGGACGCCGCGGGACCGTGCCTCCTGTTCGAAGGCCACACCGACGTGGTCACCGAAGGCGACCCGGCTCTGTGGACGTATCCGCCCTTTGAAGCCCGGCTGACGGACGGCCGCATCTACGGCCGGGGCGCAGCGGACATGAAAGGCGGCATCGCGGCGGCCATCGGTGCGGTCCGGGCCCTTATGGCATCCGGGGTCCCCTTCCCCGGCCGGGTGCGCCTGGCCATTCTCGTGGATGAGGAAGACCTCATGCTGGGCGTCAAGCACTTTATCCGCTCGGGCTGGGCCGAAGGCGTCGACGGGGCCATCATCTGCGAGCCGGAGGAAAACGAGGTCTGCCTCACGCAAAAGGGCGCCATGCGGGTGCGGGTCACCTTTACCGGTGCCATGGCCCACGGGGCCATGCCCCAGGCCGGCGTCAACCCGATCCCCTGGGCGGCCCACTTCGTGCAGGCCGTGGGGGAGCTGGAGCGCGCGCTGGTGGCCCGCCACGGCCGGCACCCGCATCTGGGTTGGCCGTCGGTGACGCCCACCATCGTGCGGGCACCCGCCAGCGGCCCGGCCCAGCTCAACGTTATCCCCGCCACGGCGGAAGTGTACCTGGATATCCGCACCGTTCCGGGCATAGATCACGCCGCCCTGGCCGGCGAGCTGCGGGCTATTCTAGAGGCCATCCGCCGGGACGACGGCCGCATGCGGGCGGAGCTGGACGTCTTTGAGGAACGGCCCTGGACCGAGACGTCTCCCGAGGCGCCGGTGGCCCGGGCGGTGGCCGAGGCGGTGCGGCTGGCCACGGGGCGCGAGCCGGTGTACGGCGGCGTTCCCGGCGCCACCGACGGGACGTTCCTGCACGCGTGGGCCGGCATCCCCATCGTCACCTTGGGGCCCGGCGATCGGCTCATCCCGCACCAAGTCGATGAGTATGTGGCGGTAGACGAGCTCATTGAAGCGGCCCGCATCTACGCGGCGGCCGCGCTGGTGTTTATGCACCAAGGGCGCTAGAGCGGCGGCGGCCCGCCGCCGCCGGGCATACATCCCCTAGAGGAGGAGAGTCCTATGGTCGTTGCCAACCGACGTCGTCTCGCCCGCACCCTGCGGCTGCTGGCCACGGTCGCCGCCGTCCTGGGGCTGGCGGTGGGCATGGCCGCCGCCCAGCAACCCGCCCGGGGCGGCCACCTGACCGTGGCCCAAGCCGATGAACCCCCGATTCTGGACCCATCGGCCACCACCGCCTCGGCCGCGGTCGCCATCGTCCACCACAATGTGCTGGAAGGCCTCGTGAAAGTGGACCGTGACGGCAACTTGGTGCCGGGCTTGGCCGAGTCCTGGACCGTTGCCCCCGATGCCACCGAATACGTGTTCCGCCTGCGGCAGGGTGTGCGCTTCCACAACGGCCAGCCCTTCACCGCGGCGGACGTCAAGGCCAAGTTCGAGCGGGCCCGCGACCCCGAATCGGGGCACACCAACCGCCTCTACTACGCCAACATCGCCAGCATCGAAACGCCCGACGACTATACGGTCATCTTCCGCATGGCCGCGCCCGATGCGGAGTTTCTCTACAACCTGGCTCGGCCCGACTCGACCATCCCGCCGGCGGGCTACGGCGACGCCCAGCAGACCCACCCCATCGGCACCGGGCCCTTCCGGTTTGTGGAGTGGGTGCGGGGCAGCCACGTGCGCCTGGAGCGCTTCGCGGACTACTGGCAGCCGGCCCTGCCCTACCTTGACAGCGTGACTTTCCGGTTCATCCCGGATCCCAACGCGCAGGTGGCCGCCTTGCTCGCGGGCGACATCGACGCCATCGCCCGCACCGCCACGGCCGAACAGGCCTTTCGGGTGACCACGGCCCAGGGCTTCAAGGTCATTGAAGGCCCGTCCACCAGCACCGTGGTGCTGGCCATGAACAACTCCCGGCCGCCTTTGAACGACGTGCGGGTGCGGCAAGCCATCAACCACGCCATCAAGAAGGAAGACGTCCTCGCGGGCGCGGAGTTCGGCTTCGGCCACGTCATCGGCTCCCACATGACGCCGGCTGAGCCTTACTACGCCGACATGACGGGGATGTACCCCTATGATCCCCAACGGGCTCGGGAACTCCTCCGCGAAGCCGGCTATCCCAACGGCTTCCGGCTGACCTTGAGCCTGCCCAGCGCGTACGCCTACGCGGTGCGCAGCGGCGAGATCATGGCCGCCCATCTGGAGCAGGTAGGCATCCAGGTAGACATCGAGCTGGTGGAGTGGGCCACGTGGCTGTCCCGCATCTTTAGCCAGGCCGACTACGACCTGACCGTCATCGGCCACGCGGAGCCCATGGACATCAACATCTACGCCAACCCCAACTACTACTTCCGCTACGACAGCGCCGAAGCCCGGGCGCTGCTGGAGGAAGCCCGCCGCACGGGCAGCGAGGAAGCCCGCCGGGAGGTGTACCGGCGCCTGCAGGAGCACATCGCCCGGGACGCCGTCAACGTGTGGGTGTACGCCCGGCCCTACTTTGTCCTTAGCCGGGAAGACGTGTACGGCTGGTGGGAGAAGCTTCCCATGGTGCTCACCGACGTGACCGAAGTGTACTTCGGGCAGTAAGGGCGCTGCCGCGTCAACGGCCGCGGACAGCACCCGGGCCCCATCACCGGGGAAACCTGCGGGCGGCCGCGCCGGAAAAGCTGCCGGCGCCGGCCGCCCGCGGCGGCCCGGCCGCAGCCGACCTGCCGCAGTAAAGGAGTCGCGACACGAACATGCAGGCATACCTGATCCGGCGGGCCATCACCTTTGCCGTCACGGTGTGGCTCGCGGCGTCGCTGGCCTTCGCCACGCTCCTGGTCATCCCCGGCAACCCAGCCCAAATCATCCTCGGCATCGACGCCAGCCCCGAGGCGGTGGCGGCGGTGGAACGGGCTTTGGGACTGGACCTGCCGCCCTGGACCCGGTACGTGCACTGGCTGGCGGACCTGGTGCGGTTTGATCTGGGGGCGTCGCTGGTGTACGGCGTGTCCGTTTGGAGCCTCATCGCCGAGCGGCTGCGGGTGACTTTGCCCTTGACGGCCTTGGCCTTGGGACTGGCGCTCCTCATCGGCATCCCCTTGGGCCTCTTTGCCGCGACCCGCCGGGGCAGCTTCGCCGACCTCTTGGCCACGGCCTTTGCCCAGGCGGGGATCGCGACCCCTTCCTTTTGGCTGGGGATCTTTCTGATCCTGGTGTTCGCCGTCAACCTGCGCTGGCTGCCGGCCGGGGGCTTTACCCCCTGGAGCCAAAACGCTGCCCGGGCCTTCCTGTCCCTGCTCCTGCCTGCGGTGGCCCTGGGCACCGCCCGGGCCGCCTCTTTGACCCGCATCGTCCGCTCCGCCGCGCTGGAAGTGCTGTCCGCGGACTACGTCCGCACCGCCCGGGCCAAGGGCGTTCCCGAGAGCCGGGTCATTCGCCGCCATGTGCTGCGCAACGCGCTCATTTCGGTGTCCACCGTGGTCAGCATGGAGGTGGCCCAGCTGTTGGCCGGAGCCATCATTGTGGAAACCGTCTTTACCCTGCCCGGCCTGGGGGCGCTGGTGCTGAGCGCCGTCAGCAACCGTGACTTCCCGCTGATTCAGGGCATTGTCGTCTGCATGGCCGCCGCCATCTTGGTGCTCAGCCTCCTCACCGACGTCCTTTACGCCTACCTTGACCCGAGGATCCGGTACTCATGAAGGAGGCATCCATGGGCGCCCCAAGAATGGAGGGCGAGGTCACGCGCCGGGGGCGGCGGCTGCGGGTCCAATGGAATCTGTGGGTGGGCGCGGCCATCCTCGTCCTGTTGGCCGCCGCCGCTCTGGTGAGCTATGTGTACGTTCCCCATGATCCCAATCGTATCAGCATCATGGATCGGTTCCAGCCTCCGGGCGGCGACTTTCCCCTGGGGACCGATCAGTTTGGCCGCGACCTGCTCAGCCGCCTCATGGTCGGCAGCCGGGTGACCATCCTGGTAGGCGTCATGGCGGTGGCCATCGGCCTTTCCGCCGGGCTCTTGGTGGGCGGCATCGCTGCCCAGTACGGCCGCTGGGTGGACGAAGGCCTCATGCGGATCATGGACGCCCTGGCCGCATACCCGCCCCTGCTGTTGGCCATCCTGCTGGCTTCCATCATGGGGCCGGGCACCGTCAGTGGGACGCTGGCCATCGGCATGGCCACCATCCCCGTCTTCGCCCGCCTCGTGCGGGCCAACTTCCTCACCCTCTTGGACGCGGATTTCGTCCACGCGGCCCGGGCCGCCGGCGCCCGCAACGCCCGCATCTTGTGGCGGCACCTGTTGCCCAACACCGCCGCCATCCTGCTGGTGCAGGCCACCATCACCTTTGCCAACGCCATTTTGGCCGAAGCGGCCCTCAGCTACCTGGGCCTGGGCACCCAACCGCCCCACCCCAGCTGGGGCCGCATGCTGCGGGAAGCCCAAGATTTTCTCGTCTTTTCCCCCTACCCCGCCCTGTGGCCGGGCCTGGCCATCGCCGTGACGGTGCTGGGCCTCAACCTCTTGGGCGATGGGCTGCGGGACGTGCTGGACCCCAAGACCCGCCGGCGGTAAGGGCCCCCACGACGTGGTCCCGGGCACGAGGGCGTGGAGAAGGCCTGGGCGGCCGTTAGACATGCTTCTCTGGATCGGACGGGTCGGTGATGTCCGCTGGTCCGAGGCGTTGAGGGGGTGGCCGTAATTGCCGGCGAGGGCGTTTAGCCGCGGGCGAAGCCAGGGACGGCGGCGCCTGCGGCTGCACGAGCGAGCGGCGGACAAAGTCCGGAGAGCCCGTCCCGAGCGACGGCGAACACCGCCGCCCCTTCCCTACCGCTTGAGGTAGTGCTCCGGGTTGACCGGCGTGCCCCGATACCGGATCTCAAAGTGCAGGTGCGGCCCCGTGGAATTGCCGGTGTTGCCGCTGTAGGCGATGACCTCGCCCCGCTTCACCCGCTGCCCCACCCGCACCACGATCCGGGAATTATGGGCGTAACGGGTCTCCACCCGGTTGCCGTGATCGATGATCACGATGTTGCCGTACCCGCCCATGGCGCCCGCGTAGGTGACCGTGCCCGCCGCGGCCGCCCGCACCGGGGTGCCCGTGGGAACAGCGATGTCCAGGCCCTGATGCATGCGGCCCCAGCGGGGGCCAAAGCGGGAGGAGATGCGCCCGGTCAGGGGCCAATCGAAGTTGCGCAACAGCTGGCCGCTGGAGGAGACAAGGGCTTCCCGCCGCAAGGCCGCGGCCTGGGCCTGAGCGCCGGGGATGATGAGCTGCTGGCCCACCTGCAGGCGGCTGGGGTCCGCGAGGCGGTTGGCGGCCACGATCTCATCCATGGACACCTCGTAGGCCCGGGCGATGTCCCACAGGCTCTCGCCCCGCCGCACCGTGTGCAGGGCGCCCCGCACGGTGAGGATCTTCAGCTGCTGCCCCACCTGCAGGCGGTTGATGTCCACCAGATCGTTCGCGGCCACGATGGTGTCCACATCGATGCCGTAGCGGCGAGCGATGTCCCATAGGGTCTCGCCCCGCTGCACCACGTGGGTGAGCAAAAGGGGCCGCTCTTGAACGACGGCAGCCTCCTGGGGCTCGTCCGCGGCCGGTGAGCCGGCCAGGTTGACCCGTTGGCGCGCCGCGGTCGTCGCCTCCGGCGCTGCCGCGCCCCGGACCAGATCCGCCTCGCGAACGGGCGTCAGGAGATCGTGGCCGTAGAGCACCGCCGCCGTGGGTGCCGGGCCCCCGCCCGCCACCTGATCACTGCCGGCCAACTCCCCATCGACGAAGAGATTGGACCGGGCTTGCATCCGCCATTCTTCGTCCGCAGGACCGCCGAAGCCCAGCGGCCGGGCGCTCTCCCCACCCAGCAACGAAGCCATGGCCAGCAAGCCGAGCAGGAACAAGACGGTGGCATGGCGCAAAGGCTTTCCCACCCGGCATCCTCCCAGCGTGTGATGTGTGTCGCCGCCGGCCGCGTCCACCGCTGCGGCTGTCAATAGCGGCTGTCAATACTTGGAGCTGATTCAACGCCGCTGGGGCAGATCCCTGCCATCAAGCGCGGGCGCTTTCCGCGAACGGGGAATGCAAGACGAGTTCAATGAACTCGGCGTTGTTCTGGGTGTTGGTCAAGCGCTCGATCAAGAGATCCGTGGTCTCGGCGGTGCCCAGGGAGCCCAGCAGCTTGCGCAGGACGAACATGGTCTCCAGTTCCCGCTCGGACAAGAGCAGCTCTTCCTTGCGGGTGCCGGACTTGTAGATGTCGATGGCGGGGAAGATGCGCCGCTCGGCCAGGCGGCGGTCCAGGTGCAGCTCGCAGTTGCCGGTGCCCTTGAATTCCTCGTAGATGACATCGTCGGCGCGGCTGCCGGTTTCGATCAGCGCGGTGGCGATGATGGTCAGGCTTCCACCTTCCTCGATGTTGCGGGCGGCACCAAAGAACCGCTTGGGGCCCCGCAGCGACGCCGGGTCAACGCCGCCGGTGAGGGTCCGGCCGCTGGGCGGCACCACCAGGTTGTAGGCCCGGGCCAAGCGGGTGATGCTGTCCAGCAAGATCACTACGTCCCGCCCGTGCTCCACCAGCCGCTTGGCCCGCTCCAACACCAGCTCCGCGACGCGAACGTGGTTGTCGGGAGGCTGGTCAAAGGTGGAGGCGATCACCTCGCCGTCCACCGACCGTTCCATATCGGTCACTTCCTCGGGCCGCTCGTCGATGAGCAGCACGATCAGCTCGATCTCCGGGTGATTGATGGAGATGCTGTTGGCGATCTTTTTGAGAACCGTCGTCTTCCCGGCCTTCGGGGGCGCCACGATCATAGCCCGCTGCCCCTTGCCCAAGGGCGCAATGATGTCGATGAGGCGGGTGGCCACGTCCTTTTGGCCCTCCACCTCCAGGCGGATGCGCTCATCGGGGTAGACCGGCGTCAAATCGTCAAAGGACGGCCGCCTCATGGCCTGCTCGGGGTCGAGGAAGTTGACGGCCACCACCTTGAGCAGGGCGTAGTAACGCTCGTTGTCCTTGGGCGGCCGCACCTGTCCCAGCACCACATCGCCGGTGCGCAGGTGAAAGCGCCGGATCTGGGAGGGCGACACGTACACGTCCTCTTGGCTGGGGGTGTAGCCGGCCACCCGCAGAAAGCCATATCCATCGGGGAGGATTTCCAGGATGCCCTGGGTAAACAGCAAGCCTTCCTTCTCGGTTTCCTTGCGCAAGATCTCCATGATCAAGTCGTTCTTGCGCATCTTGCTGTACCCGTTAACCTCCAGCTGGCGGGCGATATCCTGGAGCTCCGCGGTGGTCTTGGCCTGCAGCTCGGCGATATTCATGCCGAATTCCTCCTCGGAACAACCCGTGCGGGCATGAAGATTCCGTCGGGCCGGGAACGCACATCAGCACGATGGCATGCGCATTGGGGATGCCTCAAGAACATCTGGTATGACAGAACAATTCACCTGACATGGCAGAGAGCAATCCACCTGATTTGGCAGAGCAGGAACGTGGCGGGCGCGATGCCGCCGGGACGTACTTTTCGCTGCTGGCACGGCAAATCCTGCCGCACCACCGGGGATTTCCAGTCACACCCGCTGGAAATCCCCCGGCTACCGCGCCCGCAGTGTCAGTATGGGGAATCGAAGGGGCGGTTATTCCCTGCCCTACTCACGCAGGTTGCGCTGAAAATCCTCCGGGCTCACGCTGTCGAGGAAGCGGCGGAACTGCTCCATCTCGTCGTCGGTCCGCTTGTTGCTGATGACCGCCCGGGCGGCCACTTCCTCGCTGACGTAGATGGGAGCCTCCGCCCGCAGCGCCAGGGCGATGGCGTCGCTAGGCCGCGCGTCGATGTCCAACAAGCCCTTTTCCGTCCGCAGCTGGACCCGGGCGTAGTACACCTCGTCCTTGAGATCGCTGATGATGATGCGCTCGACCTTGGCGTTGAGCTGGTCCAACACGTTCTTGAGCAGGTCGTGGGTCATGGGCCGCTGCGGTTTGTTGCGCTCGATCTCGGCGCTGATGGCCTGCGCCTCGGCGGGACCGATCAGGATGGGGATGAAGCCCGACTCGTCCATGTCCGTGATGACGACGACGGGGATCAGGGTGTTTTGGTCCAAGCCAACGACCTTGACCTTCATCCTGACCACGGCAGTTCTCACCCCTCCGAGCGCTTTGGTCTTATTATATCAGACGACAAGGCATTATTCCACAGGGTTGCTCACCGTCAGCGAGCGCCGGGTCAAGGCCGCCCCCACAAACCCGGTGAACAGCGGGTGGGGCCGGTTGGGCCGGGAACGCCACTCGGGGTGGAACTGGCTGGCCACAAACCACGGGTGATCCCGCCGCTCGATGACCTCCACGCGGTGGCCGTCGGCCGAAGTGGCCGCGATGACGATGCCCATCTCTGCCAACTTTTCCCGGTAGGCGTTGTTGACCTCGTAGCGGTGGCGGTGCCGCTCGTGAAACACCGTGGTGCCGTAGAGCCGGGCCGTCATGCTGTCGGGGTGCGCGTGGCATTCCCGGCTGCCCAGGCACATGGTGCCCCCCTTGACATCCACCTGCTCCTGCTCCGGCATGAGGTCCACCACCGGGTCCGGCGTGTCGGGATCGAATTCGCGGCTGTGGGCCCGCGGCATGCCGCCCAGATGCCGGGCCGCCTCGACCACGGCCAGCTGCAGGCCCAGGCAGATGCCCAAGTACGGCACTCCCCGCTCCCGCGCCCAGCGAATGGCCGCGATCTTGCCCTCCACCCCGCGGGAGCCAAAGCCGCCCGGCACCAGCACGCCGTCGGCCTCGGCCAGCAGGGCGTCAGGGCCTTGGTCCTCCACGTCCTCGGCCGACACCCACAAGATGTCCACGGCCGTGCCGTGGCTCGCGCCCGCGTGGGTCAGGGCTTCGCAGACGCTCAAGTAGGCGTCGGGCAAGGACACGTACTTGCCCACCAATGCGATCTTGACCCGGTGCCGGGGGTTGCGGATGCGCTCCACGATGGCCCGCCATTCCCGCAGATCCCGCTGGCCCTTGGGCAAGCGCAGCCGCTCCAAGACCAGCGTGTCCAAGCCCTCCTGCTCCAGCAGGAGGGGCACC
The DNA here is from genome assembly GCA_035304545.1 of Limnochordales bacterium. GTDB lineage: Bacteria > Bacillota > Limnochordia > Limnochordales > ZCTH02-B6 > ZCTH02-B6. Next base: position 19,206 of record DATGPV010000036.1, read on the forward strand.
TCGTAGATGCTCTCGGTGTCCACATTGGGGATGACGGCCTCAGGCGGCACGTCGCAAAACAGCGCGATCTTTTCCCGGATGTCCCGGGAGATGGGCTGCTCCGCCCGGCAGACGATGATGTCGGGCTGGATCCCAATGCTGCGCAGCTCCTTGACGCTGTGCTGGGTCGGCTTGGTCTTGAGCTCGCCCGCCGCCTTGACGTAGGGCACCAGCGTCACGTGGACGTACAGGCAGTTGTCCCGGCCCAGCTCGCTGCGGAGCTGGCGGATGGCTTCCAAAAAGGGCAGGCTCTCGATGTCCCCCACGGTGCCGCCCACTTCCACGATGACCACGTCGGGCTGCGGCGCGGTTTCCGCGAGCTTGCGGATATGGGCTTTGATCTCGTTGGTGACATGGGGAATGACCTGCACGGTGCCGCCCAGGAAGTCGCCCCGCCGCTCCTTGGTGAGGACGGACCAGTAGATGCGGCCCGCGGTCAAGTTGTTGTCCCGGGTCAGATCCACGTCGATGAACCGCTCGTAGTGGCCCAGATCCAGATCGGTCTCGGTCCCGTCTTCGGTGACGAACACTTCGCCGTGCTGGAGGGGACTGATGGTGCCCGGGTCGATGTTGATGTACGGATCCATCTTCATGATGGTCACGTTCAAGCCGCGGCTTTTGAGCAGCCGGCCCAGGGACGCCGCGGTGATGCCCTTGCCCAAGCCCGAAACGACCCCACCGGTCACAAAGATGAATCTTGCCATGAAATCAGTCCCTCCTTGACGTCGTTCCGGTCCTGGACGGCGCCGCGGCGCCGGACGCCGCCCGCGGCCCGGAACGCTCCCGCGGGACGCGCCGGCGCGCCCGCGACAAAGCCGCCGGCAGGCCGGCGGCCGATGCCGGGGAGACGGCTACATCTCCTCCGGCGCGTCGATGCCCATGATGGCCAAGGCGTTGGCCAGCACGTGCCGGGTGGCCGCGCACAAAGCCAACCGGGCGGCGGTCAAGCCGGAGTCGTCGCCCAGCACCCGGCAGTGGGTGTAAAAGGAGTGAAACCCCGATGCCACCTCGTGGGCGTAGCGGGTCATGCGGTGGGGCTCCCGTCGCGCAGCGGCTAAGGCCACCTCGTCGGGAAACTCGGCCAGCTTGCGCAAGAGCTCCCGCTCGGGCTCTTCGACGAGCCGTTCCAATGGGGCGCGCCGCAGCGCCTCGTCACCGGCGGGGATGCCGGCGGCCTCAGCTTGGCGAAAGATGCTGCAGATGCGGGCGTGGGCGTACTGTACGTAATAAACCGGGTTGTCGCTGGTCTGGAGGTTGGCCAGGTCCAGGTCAAAGTCCAGCTCCGAGTCGGTGGAGCGCATCAGGAAAAACCAGCGGGCGGCGTCCACGCTGACTTCCTTCAGGAAGTCGCGCATGGCCACAAACTCGCCCCGGCGCTTGGACATGCGCACTTCCTGGCCGCCCCGCACCAAGTGCACCATCTGCAAGTAGATGGTTTCCAAAGCGCCAGGGTCGTAGCCCAGGGCCGCCAAGGCCGCCTGCAGGCGCACGTGGTAGCCGTAGTGGTCCCGGCCCAGCAGGTTGATCAGGCGGTCGTAGCCCCGCTCCAGCTTGTCGACGTGGTAGGCCACGTCGGGGACGATGTATGTATAGGAGCCGTCCCGCTTGACCAGTACCCGATCTTTGTCGTCGCCAAAGGCGGTGCTGCGCAGCCAGACCGCTCCGTCGGCCTCGTAAGCGTGCCCCGCTGCCTGCAGCCTCGCGACCACGGCCTCGGGGCCGCCCGCGGCGCGGACTTCGCTTTCGTGAAACCAGCGATCGAACTCCACCCGGTATTGCCGCAGCGTCTCCCGCTGCTCGGCCACGATCCGTTCCACCGCGAAGCGGGCCAGGCGCAGAAGCCACGCCTCGTACTCGGGATCCCGGCGCCACCCCGCGGCGCCGGCGGCATCCTCGTCGTCGGCGCCCGCGTCCGCGGCCGGGGCGTCGCCGGCACCGCTGCCCTCCCAGGGCGGCGGGCCTTGGGGCCGGCCTTCGGCGCCGTGCTGCGCGAGGAACTCCCGCGCGATGTCGATGACGTACTCGCCGGGATATGCTCCCTCGGGCAAGGCCGCCTCCTCGCCCAACAGCTGCCGCAGCCGCACGTCCATGGCCGCGCCCAGCATGCGGATCTGGTTCCCCGCGTCGTTGACGTAAAACTCCCGGTCCACCCGGCAGCCGGTCCACTCCAGCACTCGGGCCAGCACGTCGCCCACGGCGGCGTGGCGCGCGCTGACCACGTTGAGGGGGCCTGTGGGATTGGCGCTGACGAACTCCACCAGCACCCGCTGCCCGCGGCCGTCGCTGCCCTTGCCGTAGTCCGGGCCCGCGGTCAGGATGGCCTTGAGCACCTCGGCCAGCCACTGCTCCTTGAGAAAGAAATTAATGAAGCCGGGGCCGGCCACTTCCGCCCGGGCCACCAGCGTGCCGGCCGGATTCAGGTGGGCGACGACGGCTTCCGCGATCTGGCGCGGGGCCCGCTTGGCCTCCCGGGCCAGCACCAGCGCGGCGTTGGTGGCCCAGTCGCCGTGCTCCCGGTCTTTGGGCCGCTCCACCTGGATCTCGCCGGGAGAGACATCCCTCGGCAAGTTGAGCTGGCCGGCAAACCGGGCCTGTTGGAGGGCTTCTGCCACCAGTTCCTGGATCTGCGCCCGCACCTGGGCCGCCACGTTCATGCCCGTCCACTCCCGAAGCTGAGAATCGCCTCACGCACCAGCTTCGCCGCGAGGATGGCGGTGACGTCGCCCGCGTCCTGGGGCGGGCACACTTCCACCACGTCCAGCCCTGCCACCCGCAGCTCCCTCAGACGGTAAAGGGCCGCCAGCAGCTCGCTGGGGGCAACACCGGCGGGCTCGGGGGTGCCGGTGCCGGGGGCGGCGCCGGGGTCGACCACATCAATGTCAATGGTGACGTACACCGGCCGGTCGGCCAGCTGCGGCAAGACGTGGTCCAGCGCTTCCAAGAGCTGCAGCGGGAAAAAGCGCGTCCGCGCCCGGCCAAAGGCGAACTCTTCCCGGGTACCCGAGCGGATGCCCACTTGGTAGACGCGGTCAAAGCCGACAAGTTCGCCGATGCGGCGCATCACTGTTGCGTGGGAGTGCCGCACCCCCAGGTAATCATCGCGCAAGTCCGCGTGGGCGTCAAACTGCAGGACAGCCAGGTCCGGGTGGTGGCGGTGCACCGCCCGCACCGCCGCCAGCGTCAGAAGGTGCTCCCCGCCCAGGACGACGGGCAGCTGCCCCCGGCCGGCCACGGCATCCACCGCCGCCTCGATGGCCGCCAGGCTGCCTTCCACGTCGCCCAAGGGAAGCTCCACATCGCCCGCGTCGAAAAACGGCACCTGGGTCAAGTCCCGGTCCAGCACGGGACTGTAGTCCTCCAAGCCCTCGCTGACCTCCCGGATCCGGGCCGGGCCAAAGCGGGTGCCCGGCCGGAAGCTGACGGTCGCGTCCAGCGGTGCGCCCAGGAGCACCACGGGCGCGCTCGGATCGTCCGAGGCCGCCAGAAACCGCTGCCTCCCCACGGTGCCCGGCACCGGAGCGGAGGCCGGCGGCGGGGTCTTAAGCGCCGGGGCCAGGGGCCGCGCGCCGGGGTCGTTGCCGGCCATGCTACATCCCGCCCTCGACCGCGGCCGCGGGCCGCACCAGCTCCTCCACAAAGCGGGGCAGCTGAAAGGCCGCGTGATGCACCTGCGGCGTATAGTAGCGGGTGTCCAGCGGGGGGATGGACGCCGGATCCACCGCGAGGGGATCGTACCGCTTGGAGCCCAGGGTAAAGCTCCACAGGCCGCTGGGATAGGTGGGGACGCTGGCCAGGTACAAGCGGGCCACGGGAAACGCGTCCCGGATCCCGGCATAGCTTTGCCGGATCAGATCCTGATTGAAGAAGGGCGACTCGGTTTGGGCCACCATGATGCCATCGTCCCGCAGCGCCTTGGCCACGTCCCGGTAAAACTCGGGCGAAAACAGGCCGATGGCCGCGCCGATGGGTTCCGTGGAGTCGATGATCACCACGTCGTATTCGGCCACGGCGGTGCGGATGTGCTGCACGCCGTCGGCGATGCGCACCTCCACCCGGGGGTCCGCCAAGCCCCCGCTGATGCTGGGCAGATGCTCCCGGCACGCTTCCACCACGCGGCCGTCGATCTCGATGAGCACCACCTGCTCCACCGCCGCGTGCTTGAGCACTTCCCGGACGGTGCCCCCGTCGCCGCCGCCGATGACCGCGACCCGCCGCGGGTGCGGGTGGGTGTTCAAGGCCACGTGGACGATCATCTCGTGGTAGACAAACTCATCCTCTTCCGTCGTCTGCACCATGCCGTCCAGCACCAGCATGCGGCCGAACTGCTCGGTTTCCAGAATGGCCAGGTGCTGATACCCGGTGTGCTCCTCCACCAGCGTCCGGCGCACTTTGCACGTGATGCCCACCGCGGGCGTCTGCTTTTCCGTAAACCACAGTTCCATCGCAAAAAGGCCCGCCTGACGCTGCAAGCGGGCCCGTCACCTCCCCCAGCGCCCCTCAGATCAGTACCAGAGCGCCACCGCCGCAAAGGCGCAGCCGCAGCGCTGCACCGTATGCTCGGCGCTCTTGAGCATCACTTGGCTCAGCCGCATGCTGCGGGCCCGGAAGGCCTCCTCCAGCATGCGGCGCACGTGGGCTTCGGCCTCCGCTGCGGTGCCCTCGCCTTCCCATTCCATGATGACGCCGAAGCTGTCGTCGGATAAACCGACGCCCACGGCCGCGGCGATCCGGGTACCCGGGACGTCGCTGGTGATGTACCCGTACGCGGTCGGGGTCAGCGACCCGGGGGGAATGTCCAGGTCCTCCACGAACTGGGCGGCAGGCGGCAGGATGCTGCTCACCCGCACCAAATTCAAATTGCCGATTCCGCTTATCAGCAACGCGTTGTCAAACGCGTTGAGCGGCGTCGCTCCCTCGGCGGCGCCGGAGACCAGTGTGAACCTTTTCGGAGTGGGCAGCAACAGGCCAACCTCCCGGCGGACGATATGCACATCAGCTAGTATATCAAAAGGCCGGGACCGCGCAATCCTCTCCCTGCTCCGGGCCGGAAAATGTCTAATGTCTTACTCCTCGCCGAAAAACCGCTTTATCTCGACTTCGGCGGTTTCGGGGCTGTCGGACGCGTGGACGATGTTGTAGGGCAGCTCCACGGCGAAGTCGCCCCGGATGGTGCCCGGCGCGGCCTCCAGGGGATTGGTGGCGCCGATCAAGTTGCGCACGTGGCGCACCGCGTTGGGACCTTCCACCACCGCCATGGCCACGGGTCCGGACGTGATGTACTCCACCAGCTCGCCAAAGAAGGGCTTGTCCTTGAGGTGGGCGTAGTGCTCCTCGGCCACCGCGGGCTCCAGGCGGCCCATGGCCAGGCGGGTGATCTTGAGGCCCTTGCGCTCCATGCGGGCCAGCACTTCCCCGATGAGGCCCCGCTCCACGCCTTCCGGCTTCACCATCACAAACGTCCGCTCCATGTCTCCTTCAACCTCCCGATGGGCTCTAGTGTTTCGTTTCGTTTCCGGCTCCGATTGGGCTTCGAATGGCTGCATACGCCCGCGAAACCGTGCGCCAGGCAAGGGCCGCAGGCAACAGCGTCAATCGTAATCCTCAAAGGCCTCGCTGAGCACGGGCCGCAAGTCGTGGGGCGGCAGCACCTCCGCGTCCCCCGACAGCACTTCCTGCCCCCGCTGGTTGCGGGCCACCAGCCGCAGCCGGACCCGGCCCCGGGCCTTATCGATGGCAGTCACCTCCGCCGTCACGGTGACCGTGTCCCCGATGCGCACCGGGTGCAAAAACAAGAGCGACTGGGACAGGCTCACGGTGCCCGGGCCCGGCAGCCGCTGGGTGAGCAGCGCGAACACGTACCCCGCCAGCAGCACCGCAGGGACGACGGGCTCGCCCAAGGGCGTACGGGCCGCGTAGTTGCGGTCCAGGTAGATGGGGTTGAGATCCCCCGTGGCCCCCATGTAGAGCAGCACCTCGCGCGCAGTCACCTTGCGGGTGATGGCAGCCCGCTGTCCGATGGTCAGTTCCTGCAGTCGGAAGGCGCGGGCGCGCCGGCCGCTGATGTGCTGCACGAGGGCCACCTCCCACCTAGTGTGCCTCTTCCCCGGCCAGCTCCTCCATGGCCTCCCCCGCCGCGGCGATGGTTTGCTCCAGGTCCTCATCGCCGTGGGCCAGGGAGACGAACATCGTTTCAAACTGGGCCGGCGGGAGATAGATCCCCCGGGCCAGCATCTTGTGGAAAAAGGCCGCGTAGCGCCCCACGTCCGCACGGCGGGCGCTGTCATAGTCCACCACCGGTTCTTGGGCAAAGAAGCAGCCCACGCACGAACCGACCTGGACCACTTGCACCGGCACCCCCGCCCGCTGGGCCTGGGCGGCCAGGCCCTGGGCCAACCGCCGCCCCGCCTCCTCAAGGCGCGGGTAAACGCCTTTCTCGGCCAAGGCCTTTAAGGTGGCCACGCCAGCCGCCGCGGCCAGGGGGTTGCCGCTCAAGGTGCCGGCCTGGTAGACGGGCCCGGCCGGGGCCACCATCTCCATGATGTCGGCCCGGCCGCCGTAGGCGCCGATGGGCAGCCCGCCCCCGATGATCTTGCCCAGGCACGTCAGATCCGGCTGCACCCCGTAGAGGGACTGGGCGCCCCCGTAGGCCACCCGGAAACCGGTGATGACCTCGTCAAAAATGAGCAGCGCCCCGTGGCGGGCCGTGAGATCCCGCAGCCCCTCCAAAAAGCCGGGCCGGGGCAGCACCAGGCCCATGTTGCCGGCGATGGGCTCTACGATCACGGCGGCGATCTCATGGCCGTGGGCCGAAAACAGCGACTCCACCGCGGCCAGATCGTTATAGGGCGCGAGCAGCGTGTCGGCCGCGACCGCGGGCGTCACTCCCGGGCTGTCGGGCACGCCCAGGGTGGTAGCCCCCGAACCGGCCTGCACCAGCAGGCTGTCCACGTGGCCGTGGTAGCAGCCGGCGAACTTGACGATGCGCGGGCGCCCGGTATAGGCCCGGGCCAGCCGCAGGGCGCTCATGGTGGCTTCGGTGCCCGAGTTGACCAGCCGCACCCGCTCCACCGATGGCACCGCCGCCACGATGAGCTCCGCGAGCTCCAGCTCCGCCATGTTGGGCGCGCCAAAGCTGGTGCCCCGCTCGGCCGCGGCCTTGACGGCCTCCACCACCCGCGGGTGGGCGTGGCCCAGGATCAAAGGTCCCCACGACCCCACGTAGTCGATGTACCGGTTTCCATCCAAATCCCACAAATGCGCGCCCGCGCCCCGCTCAAAAAACCGCGGCACGCCCCCCACGGCGCGAAAGGCCCGGACCGGGCTGTTGACCCCGCCGGGGATAGTGCGGCACGCCCGTTCGAAGGCGGCCCGGGACGCGGGAACGTCGACCGTCATGCCCCTTCCTCCTCCAGCCACCGGGCGGCGTCCAGCGCGTGGTATGTAAGGATGAAGCGGGCCCCGGCCCGCTTGACGGCCAGCAGGTACTCCAGCACCACCGCCCGCTCATCGATCCATCCCGCCGCCGCGGCGGCCTTGATCATGGCGTACTCCCCGCTGACCGCGTAGGCCCCCACCGGCACATCAAAGCGCTGGCTCACCCGGGCGATGACGTCCAGGTACGCCAGGGCCGGCTTCACCATCACCATGTCGGCCCCTTCCTCAATGTCCAGGGCCACTTCCCGCAGCGCCTCCCGGGCGTTGGCCGGATCCATCTGGTAGCTGCGCCGGTCGCCGAATTGGGGCGCCGAATCGGCCGCCTCCCGGAAGGGTCCGTAAAAGGCCGACGCGTACTTGGCGGCATACGACAAGATGGCCACGTGCTGAAAACCGTCGCCGTCCAGCGCCCGGCGCAGCGCCCCCACCCGGCCGTCCATCATGTCCGAAGGCGCGACCACATCGGCGCCGGCCCGGGCGTGGGACAGGGCCATGGCCGCGAGGCGCTCCAGGCTCGCATCGTTGTCGACGCGGCCGTCCCGGATGACGCCGCAATGGCCGTGGTCGGTGTACTGGCACAGGCAGACGTCGGTCATGACCACCAGCTCCGGCACCGCGTCCTTGATCCGGGCGATGGCCTCCTGCACCGGCCCTTGGGGGTTCCACGCTTCGGTGCCCTCAGGGTCTTTGGCCGCGGGCAGGCCAAACAGGATCACCGCGGGCACACCCGCCTCGTACGCCCGGCGGGCCTCGGCCGCGGCCAGATCCGGCGAGCGGCGCTCCACCCCAGGCATGGCCGCCACGGCCTCGGTCCGCGCCCTCCCCGGAATGACGAACATGGGATACACGAAATCCGCCGGCTCCAGCCGGTGTTCCCGCACCAGCCGCCGCAGGGCCGGCGTCGCCCGCAGCCGGCGCAGGCGCTGCTCAGGAAATCCCATGGCTGCCCGCCCCCTTTTCCCCTCTTGCCCGATAGGCCGCCAAGGCCCGGACAAGCCCGTCGACGGTGTAGTCCTCGGCCACCACGTGGACGGCCAGGCCCCGTTGCCGCGCCGCGCGGGCGGTAACGGGCCCGATGCACGCCACCACGAAGGCGCCGTCCCCCGGCGGGCCTGTCCCGGTATGGGCTTCCCATAGCCGGGCGAACCCCTTGACGGTGGACGGACTGGTGAAGGTCACCGCGTGGATGCGCCCTTGGGCCAACTCCGCCAAGACGGCCCCGGCGCCAGGCGGCTCGGCCGGTTCCGTGGTGTAGGCGGCCACCACCTCCACGTTCGCTCCCAGGGCCCGCAAACCCTCCGGCAAAACGGACCGGGCCTCGGCCGCGCGGGGCAGAAGCACCCGCCGTCCGGCCCATCGGTCGCGCCGGGCCAGCGCCTGCAGCAGCCCTTCCCCCACGTACTCTTGGGGAACGACGGCCACCGGCAGCCCTTGCTCCTTTAGGGCCGCGGCCGTGGCGGGGCCGATGGCCGCCAGCCGGCACCGGGCCAGGGAGGCCGCGGGCAGTCCCAGGGCCGCGAGGCGGGCGGCGACCGCCTGCACGGTGTTGGCGCTGGTAAACACCACCCAATCAAAGCGGTCCAGGGCCCGCAAGGCTGCATCCAGGCGCTGGGGTTCCGGCGGCGGTCCCAGGCGGATGACGGGCAGCTCCACGGGCTGCGCGCCCGCGGCCGCCAAGGCACGGCTCAACGCCGGCGCCTGGTGCACCGCCCGCGTCACCAGCACCCGCCAGCCGGCCAGCGGGCCGTCCGCATCCTTCTTCACCAACGGCCCCTCCCGCCCGGCCCCCGCCGCCGGGCCCGCACCGTCCGCGCTTCACGCCAGCCCTTCACCGTCGAGTCCTCTCCCCGGAGTCGTCACGGCGTCGGGCGCCGGCGGGCCAGGCGCGCGATGAGCAGGCTAAACTCGTAGAGCACCAGCAGCGGCCCCGCCATGAGCAGCTGGGAAAAGACGTCCGCCGGCGTGAGCACCGCCGAGATGACAAAGATGGCAAAGACCGCGTACTTGCGGTTGCGGGCCATGACGACGGGATCGACAATCCCCAGCCGGGTCAGAAATACCATCACGATGGGCAATTGAAAGATCAGGCCCAAGGGGAGCACCAAGAAGAGCACGAAGTTCACGAAGGGCGAAATGGACAGCATCGGCTCCAGTTCCCCCGCGCCAAACCCCAGCAGAAAGCGCAGCGCGAAGGGCAGCATGACGGCATAGCTAAAGCCCGCCCCGGTCAAGAAAAGGCCGAAGGACAACGGGATCAGGAGAAGGCCCATGCGCCGGTCCCGCCGGCTCAGGTACGGCGAGACGAAAGCCAAAATCTGGTACATCAAGAAGGGAAACGCGAGCACCAGCCCGCCGGCCAAAGCCAGCTTAATGCGGGCCACGAAGGCCTCTGAGGGGGCGAGGAAGATCATCTCGCTGCCCACGGGCAGGCGGGCCTGCATGTCATCCAAGGCCCGCTCGCTGAACAAGTACGCGAGGATACTGGCCGCCAGAAGGAACAGGAACGAGCGGATCAGCCGCGTCCGCACTTCGTTCAAGCGCTGGAGAAGGTCTTGGAATTCAACGGTAGTTTCCGCGGACGACTCAGCGGACATCCCTTCGCTCCCCCTTGCGCATGCGCCACAGCGTGAGCTCGAACATCACGATGAGGGGCACCGCCATCATCACCTGGGACACCGCGTCGGGCGGCGTCAAGAGCGCCCCGACGACAAAGGACAAGAACCAGACCATCTTGCGCAGGCTCATCAGGCGCTCCACCGACACGATGCCGATGCGCACCAGGATGATCAGCACCAGCGGAAACTGAAACACCAGCCCAAAGGGCACCGTGACGGAGATGAAAAAGTTCAGAAACCGCGCCACCGACAAGGCCGGCTGCACCGTCTCGGTGCCAAAGCCCAGGAGAAACCGAAGGGCCAGGGGGTACACGGCCAAATACCCAAAGGCGACCCCAAAGGCGAACAGCCCCAAGGACGCCGGCAGGAACCGCTGCAGCACCCGCCGTTCATGGGGAAACAGGGCCGGGAGGACGAAGCGCCAGGCCTCCAGCACGATGATGGGCGAAGCCAAGGCCGCGCCGATGAGGACGGCCATCTTCAGATAGGTGGTAAAGGCTTCCGCGGGCGCCACAAAGACGAAGCGGCGGGCGATGTGCTGGGCAAAGTGGCGCAGCATGCCGGGCACCAGAAACCAGCCGACCACTGACCCAGCGGTCAAAGCGGCCAGGGAAACCAGCAGGCGGCTGCGCAGCTCCGCCAGGTGCTCTTCGGTGGTCATCTGCACCAGCACGTACTCGCTGCCGGTGCCCGTTCGTTCCCGCTCCTCCACCGCTTCCCCGTCACCCCGCGACCCCGGCTCCGGTGCGGCCCGGGTTCAATGGCCGCCGGGCTCGCCCCGCAGGACGCCCAGCGCGTGGGGCAGCACGTCGAAGATGGCCTCCAAGCTCTCCACTGCGCCTTTGGGACTCCCGGGCAAGTTGACGATGAGGGTGCGGCCCCGGATTCCTGCCACCCCGCGGGAAAGGACCGCGCGCGGCTCCCGCTCGGCGCCCACCGCCCGCATCCGCTCGGGGAGCCCGGGCACCAGCCGCTCCACTACGGCCAAGGTGGCCTCGGGGGTCACATCCCGGGGCCCCAGCCCCGTGCCGCCCGTGGTCAAGACCAGGTCCAGGCCCATCCCATCAGCCATATGCCGCAGGCGGGCCGCGATCTGGTCGCGCTCGTCGGGCACCACCTCGCGGCAGACCACTTCCCCCAGATCCGCCGCCCGGTGGGCGACGCGCGCGCCGCTCACATCGGCCCCGGCGCCCAGGGCGCGCCGGTCGCTGACCGTGAGGACCCCGATGCGAAAGGCCATGGCTCAGTATGCCCGCTGCAGGAGCTCGTCGGCGATGAGCGCCAGCAGTTCCCGGCCTTCGCCGGCCGGCAAGGCCTCCAGCTCCTTCTGCGCGCGCTGGGCAAAGGCTGCGGCCACCTGCCGGCTGTATTCGATGGCGCCGTTGCTGCGCACCAGCTCCAGCACGGCCTGGACCTGCTGGGCGTCGATGGCCGTGCCGCCGCCCAGGATGGCCTCGACCCGCTCCCGCATGCCGTCCTGCTGGAGCAGGTAGATGACGGGCAAGGTCAGCACACCCGCGGCCAGGTCGCTGCCCACGGGCTTGCCCACCACCGCGGCCTCGCCGCTGACGTCCAACAGATCATCGACCACCTGAAAGGCCATGCCGATATTGCGGCCGTACTCGGCCAAGGCCCGGGCCTGGTCCGGGGTGGCCCCGTGCAACAGGGCCCCGGACTGGCAACAGGCGGCAAAAAACAGGGCGGTCTTTTTCTCGATGCGCCGGTAGTAATCTTCTTCGGTCTGATCGAGGCGCCCCAAGGAGGCCTTCTGCTGGATCTCGCCGTCGCACATCCGCAGGATCATGTCGGACATGATGCGCACGATCTCGGGCGTGGAGTGGTCCACCAAGATCACCAAGGCCTTGGCCAGGAGGCAGTCGCCCGCCAGCACCGCCGAATGGTTTCCCCAGCGGCTGTTGACCGTGGGCCGTCCCCGGCGGGTATTGGCCTCGTCGATCACGTCGTCGTGCACCAAAGTGGCCATGTGAATCAGCTCTGCGGCCACGCCCAGCGGCACGGCCCGCTGGACGTCCCGGGCAAAGACCCGCGCCGACAACAGCGTCATGATGGGCCGGATCCGCTTGCCGCCGCTCTCGATGAGGTGGAGCGCGATGTCCCGGGTCTCCGCACCGCTGTCGTCCATGGCCGTTCGCAGCTGTTGCTCCACGGCCTGAAGGTATGGCCCGATGTCCGCCAGGACCGCTTCTACGACCTGCACTGGCCTCACACCCTTCACACGACACCCACGTGCAGGCAGCTGATGCCGCCGGTCAGGTTGTAGTAACGGACGTCCCGCAGCCCGGCGGTGCGCAGCATGTCCGCAAGGGCCTCCTGATCCGGAAATTCCAAGACGGTTTCCGGCAGGTAGCGGTACGTATCCGGATCTCCCTGGATCAAACGACCGATCAAGGGCAAGATGTGGCGGAAATAAAGGAGGTAGATTTCCCGGAAAACCGGCCACACGGGGTGGGAAAACTCCAGCACCAGCACCCGGCCGCCCGGCCGCACCACCCGCCGCATTTCCTGCAGGCAGCGCATGCGGTCCGTGACATTGCGCAGGCCAAAGGCGATGGTGGCCGCGTCGAAGCTGTCGTCGGGAAAGGGCAGATCCAACGCGTTGCCCTGCACGAACCGGCACACGGAATCCAGGCCCGCAGCCTTGGCTTTGGCCTCGGCCCGCACCAGCATTTCCTCGACGAAGTCCAGCCCCACCACCTGCCCTTGCGGGCCCACGTAGCGGGCCAGTTCAAACGCGAGGTCGCCGGTGCCGGTGGCCACGTCCAAGGCCCGGCCGCCAGGGGCGAGGCCGGCATGGGCCGCGGTAAAGCGCCGCCAGCCCACGTCCCGCCGGAAGCTCAGGAGCCGGTTGAGGAAATCGTAGCGGGGCGCGACGCGGCGGAACAGATCCCGCACGTACTGCTCCCGCTCGGCCATGGCCATGGTTTTGTCATCCTCCACGCGGCCCAAACCCCTCAATCCCGCAGGTAGTAGGCCAACCGCTGCAGCTCCAGGCTCAAATCCGCGTTGACCAGGTGTACGCCGTCGGGCACCGTCAGCTTCACCGGCGCAAAGTTAAACAGCAACCGGATGCCGGCAGCGATGCACCGATCGACCACATCCTGGGCGGCCTCCGCCGGCACCGCGATAATGGCCATCCGCAACCCCAACTCCCGGGCCCGCTCCTCCAGCTTTTCGGGGGGCTCCACCGGCAGTCCTTCGATGACTTCCCCTTGCTTCGCCGGATCCGCGTCAAATAACGCCGCGATGTTTAGATGAAACCCCGGATCCTCATCGTGGCGCCGGCGGAAATACCGGGCCAGCGCGTGCCCCAGGCTGCCCACGCCCACCAGGGCGATGGGGATGTCCCGGTCCAGGTGCAGGATGCGGCGCAGCTCGGCCTTTAAAATGTTGACGTCGTAGCCGACACCCTGCTTGCCGAATTCGCCAAACCACGCCAAATCCTTGCGCACCAGGGCGGGGCTGACCCCCGCCCTTTCCCCCAACTCCTGCGACGACATCAGTTCCTTGTCCCCGTCCCGGGTCGCGTCCTCCAGGACCCGCAGGTACAGGGGCAAACGGCGCACCACCGCGCCGGAGATTTTCCGCAGCCGCATGTGTGCCACCTGTCGACGATTTTGCCGGCCCGCGCTCCCCGCAAAAGCGCGGTTGCAAACAGTTTCATTATACCTTTGCGGCCGCGCCACCGTCAAATGAGCCCAGGCTTTGCAATTACAGCTGGACCCAGCTGTCTACCCGGCGGCCCTCCCGGAGGATGGCCAGGGAAAGCCGCTGGCCCGGCCGCGCTGCGTTGGCGGTGGCCACCAGATCGTCCATAGTGCGCACCGGCCGGCCGGCGGCGTGGGTGATGATGTCCAGAGGACGCAGCCCGGCCTCCGCGGCCGGCGAACCCGGGATGATCTGATACACCAGCACGCCCTGGGCCACGGGCACAGGCACGTCCATTTCCTCCTCGAGGACGCGGCGATGCGCGTCGGTGAGGGTGATGCCCAGCACGCCCAACCGCCGCGGCCGCCCGTACTGGATAATGTCCCGGGCCACCTGCCGGGCCAGGTCCGCGGGGACGGCGAAGCCGAGCCCCTGGGCAGCAAAGCCTTCCACGACGCCCAGCACCGCCGTATTGATGCCCACCACCCGCCCCTCCAAGTCCACCAGCGGACCGCCGCTGTTGCCCGGGTTGATGGCCGCGTCGGTCTGGACCAGGTTCAGTAGCCAGCGTTCTTCGTCGATGGGGATATTGCGCTGCAGGGCGCTGACGACGCCGGTCGTCACCGTGAAGTCCAGCCCAAAAGGATTGCCGATGGCGATGACTGGCTGCCCCACCCGGAGCTCCGCCGACCGCCCCAACTCCGCGGCGGGCAGGCCCCGCCCGTCGATGCGCAGCACCGCCAAATCCGTCCACGGATCCGCCCCCACCAGCTCGGCCCTGAAATCCCGCCCGTCCCTCAGCAGGACCCGGATGTCGGCGGCGTCCCGCACCACGTGCTCGTTGGTGAGGACAAAGCCGTCAGGGTCGATGATGACGCCCGAGCCCAGCCCTTCTTGCACCGCAGGCACCCGGAAAAACAACCCGTCGACCAAGGCCTGCCGGGTCACGGCCACCTTGACCACCGCCGGCCCGACCCGCTCCACGGCCCGCACGGTGCCGTCCGCGGCGGCGCCCGGTGTCCACTCCGCCTGGCGGGCCGCAAGGCCCCCCGGGCCGTCATCCCCCACGTTCGGCCCGCCGCCACCGGAGCCAGGCCCAGCGCCCGCCAGCCGCGCCCCCATGGCCCCGCCCAGCACCGCCGCCAGCACCGTGAGCAGCACCACCGCCCACAAATCCCGCCGGGTCATGCCCGCGCCCCCTTCCCGATCCTTTCCGCCTGTATTCTGCGACGGGGCGCCCATTTTATCAGGGCTCGCCGGGAACCCTAACTTCAGGAAAACGGTACGGGGCCCATAGGGGGCGGGATCCGAGCGCTCCCAAGCGGCCCCGCGTCCCCACGCCAGCACAGGAGGCCCCCCATGGAGCACGAAGGCCAGCAGCCTGAGGAACACCAACCGGCGGAGCGCAACAACGTGCGCTATTTGGACGAGTGGCGCGCGCAGCACCGCCGCTACTACGCGGCCAAGACCGAAGCGCTGCGGGGGCGCAGGCTGCGCCGGGCCCAAGGAAGAGACCCGCGCGGCGTCGCCGGGCCCCCTCGTCCCCGACACGGGTTTCCGTTGGGCCATGCGCCTTTCCGCGGCGGCCGCCCGGCTCCCCGGTCCGCCGCGGCGGCCCAGGCCCCCCGCCTGGTATGGAGCTCCCGCGCCGCGCCCCGCCGGCGGGCGTGGGTCCTTTGGTGCCTCCCGTTGATAGCCGCCGTCGCCCTCGTGCTGGGGCTGCGGTCGGACCGTCCCTCCCAGGCCGATCCCCCCGCTGCCCCCCTGCCGCCGGTGCTCCACCTCTGGGCGCCCCGGGCCCTGGGGCGGGACCCGGATGTGCAAGCCCTCTTGCAGCGGTTCGAGGAAATCCACGGCGTCACCGTCCGCTGGCAGTCCCGCCCTGTGGAACCCTACGAACTGTTTCACGCGGTCATGGTGGGCCCGGCCCCCGACGTCCTGCTGGTGGACCACGACATGGGCCTGCGCCTCATCGGCATGGACGCCCTGCTCCCTTTGGCGGATCCCGTGGACGGCGAGCCGGCCCAATACGTCCTGCCCCTGGCCGAGGATACCCTCTGGGCCCAAGCCCTGCGCGCCGCCATCCCCCGGCGGACCGCCCATCCCGATCTGGCCCGGGCCCTCGTGGCCCATCTGGCCACCGCCGCCAGCAGCCGCCCGGCCGGTGGCGTGCAGTAAGGACTGCCGGCCTTTCCCGGCCATGGGCATCGGTACACGCTTGTCCTCCGATTTCCGGGCCCCGCGCGCAGGCCGGCGCCCGTGGGGGACCATACTACACCCAGGGTCCGCGGCAGCCGGGCGAAGATCGGCACGGCCCGCAAGGGCCGCGCCGGTCGAGCGCAAGGCCGCGGCCGGTGCCCGTCCCGTCGGGCGTGGGGCCCCACGGCGGCGGGGCCCGGCGCGGCTTGAGCGAAGGTCGCGGCCGGTGCTCGCGGGATCGGCGGCGGCCCGCAAGGCTGCCGCTGGTGCTGGCCGGTGCTGGCCGCGGCTGGGCCAAGGCTGCCCGCGGGTGCCCGTGGGGGTCTGCCCTCGCCGGCCGGCGGGTGCGGGCTCCCGCGGGGATCCCGGGCGGCCGGGCAAAGACGGCTCTGGGCCTTTATGGCACCGGCGGCAGCCTGCCGGCTGCCGCCGGTGCCGACCGGGTTCGGGGCGGTCGGCGCGCAGGCTGCCGCAGGCCCCTTATTCACGTCCCCTCCCCCGCCCCGGGTGCGGCTCCCCTACGCCCCCTTCCGGGGGCAAGGCGGTCTCCCGCCCCCTTGTCAGGCCCGGGGCACGGCCACCAAGGCCGCCAAGGCGGCAAAGAGGACGCCGGCTGCGATCCCCAGCCCGACAAACTCCAACGTGCCCGTAAACAGCCCTTCCCAGCCCAGTTTCTGGGTTTCCTGCAGAACGCCCCGGGTGATGGACGCGCCGAAACCGCTGACGGGCACCAGGGCGCCCGCGCCGGCAAACTTGATGAGGGCGTCGTACCACCCAAAGCCGTTAAGCACCGCGCCGGTGACGGTGAGCCCCACCAACAGATGACCCGGAGTCAGGCGGGGCACGTAGATGTGCACCAGCTGCGTGAGGGCGCAAATCAGCCCGCCTATCACAAAGGCCCAGAAGTAGATCACGGCACGGTCTCCTTTCCCGCCAAAGAGGTCCCCTGAACCCACGGCCGCCGCGGCCGCCTCTTCGTCAGCCGCCGGCCCTTCAATCGGTTTCCAGTACGATGGCGTGGCTGATGCCCGGGCACGAATCCCCCTGCTGCCACGTGGTGGGGCTGTGCAGGCAGCCCGTGGGCAAGGCCAGCACCCGGCGGTACCGGCCCCGGGCCATTTCTTTGTAGACGTAGCCCAAGAGCACCGCCATGGAGCACACGCTGCCGCTCGCGCCCGCGCCGGCCCACGGTGCCGTTCCGTACATGGACGCGCCGCCGTCCATATGCTTGCCGCCCAGCGTCACCCCGACCCGCTCCACCAGGGCGCGGAACAGCTTGGAGCCGACCTTGGCCAGATCGCCCGTGATGATGAGGTCGTAATCGCCCGGGGTGGTGTTGGTGTCCTGGAAATGGCGCAGCAGCGTGTCGCAGGCCGCCGGCGCCATGGCCGCGCCCATGTCGTTCGCGTCCTTGATCCCCCAGTCCACGACCCGGCCAAAGGTGATGCGGGTGATGCGCGGGCCCGCGCCTTCGCCGGGGGGCGCCACCACCGCGGCCGCGCCGCCGGTGGCCGTCCACTGGTTGGTTTCCTTGCGCTGGATGTTGAGCTCGATGGGATAGCGGTACTGCCGTTCCACCGATTGATAGTGGCTGGCGGTGGCCACCAGCACCCGCCGCGCGTAGCCGCCGTCCACCAGCATGGCCGCGAGCCCCAAGCCCAGGGCACTGGTGGCGCAGGCGGCAAAGACCCCTAAATATGGGATGCCTAGGCTCCGGGCGCTGAAGGTGGCCGAAACGATCTGGTTCAACAGATCCCCCGCGATGAGGTAGTCCACATCCTGCTCGGCCAGCCCCGCCTGATCCAGCGCCCGGCGGGCCGCGTGCTCCAGGTACTTGCGCTCGGCCTTTTCCGCGGACACCTCGCCCCACATGTCATCGTCCACAATGGCGTCAAAGTACTGCCCCAACGGGCCGGCGCCTTCCCGGGGCCCCATCAGTGTAAAGGCCCCGACGATGCGGGGCGGCTGGCGCAGCTGCACCGTGTACTCTCCCAGCCGCTGGACGGCGATGGCGGGCACCCCCCCGATCTGTTGGTCAGCGGCTTGGGCCGGCGGTTATGGGCCCGCGCCTACAAGCCACGCCACCAGCCCCGTCAAGGTGCCGGCCAGGATGCCAAACACAATGACGGGGCCGGCGATGACGAACATCTTGGCCGCCATGCCCAGCACAAATCCTTCCCGGCGGAAGTCCATGGCCGCGGACGTCAAGGCGTTGGCAAAGCCGGTAATGGGCACCGCGGCCCCCATGCCGCCCAACTGGCCCACGTCGTCGTAGACGCCCAAGGCCGTCAGCACCACGCCCAGCAGGATCATGCTGGCCAGCGTCGCGGCGATGGCCTCCCCCTCGGTAGGCTGCCGGTAGCGGAAATAGTCGAAGACGAACTGGCCGAGGAAGCAGATGGTGCCGCCCACGAGAAACGCCCGGGCCGCGAGGCGGGCCGCGTTGGGCTTGGGGGCCAGCTGCTGCACCAGGCGCTGGTAATCCTTGGCCCCTTCGATGGCCTTGCGGTCCCGGTCCATGGCCTCCACCCCATCCTGGTCGAAACTGGCCGGGGGCCTGTCCTAGGCACCCGGGCGCGGGCCGCGCCGGGATATTATCCCACCCCCCGCCCAGCTTTAGCCCTCGGGGACGCCGCGGGACGCTTCCTCCACGGCGTACATGAGCTGCACCACGCGGTTGTCCAAGGCCACCACCTCCTGCTGCCAGCCCTCTACCTGGCGCCGGAGGCGGTCCACCTCCCGCAGGAGCCAAATATTGGAACCCAATACGAAGGCGAGGCCGATGGCCAGGAGGATGATAAGCACGGACCCGCGTCACCCCCGGGGGAGCTGCGCTGCAGGGCATGGGCGCTGCGGTACATGGGTATGCGGGGGCGGCGCGGATCCTGCCTGGCCCGTGATGGCCCGGGGCGGGCGGCCGGTGGGATCAGGAGCGGGCCGCGGACTGCATCCGGGCGGCCTTGAGGGTGTTGGCCAGCAGCATGGCGATGGTCATGGGACCGACGCCGCCGGGCACGGGGGTGATGTAGCCGGCCACTTCCCGCACCCCATCGAAATCCACGTCACCGGCGAGGCCGCCGCCGGGCAGCCGGTTGATCCCGACGTCGATAACGACAGCACCGGGTTTGATCCAGCCGGCCTGCACCAGGCGGGGGCGGCCCACGGCGGCCACCACGATGTCCCCCTCCCGGCAGATGGCCGGCAAGTCCCGGGTGCGGGAATGGCAGATGGTGACGGTAGCGTGGGCGGCCAGCAGCAGCGCGGCCGCCGGCTTGCCCACGATGTTGCTGCGGCCGATGATCACCGCCCGCCGCCCCTGGGGATCGACGCCCGTACGCCGGATGAGCTCCATGATCCCGGCGGGCGTGCACGGCACTAGACCCGGATTGCCCTCCCACAGGCGGCCGACGTTGAGGGGATGAAACCCGTCCACGTCCTTTTGGGGCGCGACCGCGGCCACGATCTCGGCTTCGTCCAGGTGGCCCGGCAGGGGCAGCTGCACCAGGATGCCGTGCACCTCCGGATCCCGGTTCAGCCGCTCGATGAGGGCCAAGAGGTCAGCCCGGGGGGTGTCCTCAGGCAGGGCGTGCTCCCACGAGCGGACGCCCACCTGGGCGGCGGCCTTGCGCTTGTTGTTGACGTAGATCTTGGACGCGGGGTCCTCGCCCACCCGGATGACGGCCAGGCCCGGCGGACGCCCTGTCGCCGCGGCAAAGGCCGCCGCCTCCTCCGCCACCTGCCGGCGGATGTCCGCGGCCACCGCCTTGCCGTCGATGATGGTCGCGCTCACGCCCCATCCCCCTCCGTGCCGGAACGCTTCAACAGGTCCTCTGAGAGGCCCTTTGACAAGCCTGGTCCCTCCGTTCTGGGCCCGGGCGCCGCCGCCCCCGCCGCCGGCCGGGCCAGGGCCATCCCGACCCGCACCAGCCGGGCCAGCCGCCGGCCGCACAGCTCCAAAAGTTCCTCGGCCCGGGCCATGGCCTCCTCTAAAGGCATCGGCCGGGGCGTAACGGCCACCGCGGCATCGATGCCCTCCTCGGCCAACTGGTCGACATCGTCCGCCAAGGCGCCGGCCACGGCGATGACCGGCTTGCCCCACCGCCGGGCCAGGCGGGCCACCGCCACTGGCGCCTTGCCCCGGGCGCTTTGGCCATCCAGCCGGCCTTCCCCCGTGATGACCAGATCCGCGTTTCGCACGTGCCCTTCGAGGCCGACGGCCTCCAGCACAATGGCGGCGCCGGGCCGCAGCCGGGCCTTGCAAAAGGCCACAAGCCCCGCGCCCAGCCCGCCGGCCGCGCCGGCGCCCGGCACCTGGGCCACATCGACGCCCACGTCCCGGCGGATGACCGCCGCATAATGGGCCAGGGCGGCATCCAGCTCCTCCACCATTTCCGGAGTGGCACCCTTTTGCGGGCCAAAGACGCGGCTGGCCCCCCGGGGACCGTACAGGGGGTTGTCCACGTCGCACGCGGCTACAAACTCCGCCGCGCGCACCCGGGGGTCCAGGCCCGACACGTCGATCTTGGCCAGGCGGGCCAGGGCCGCCCCGCCCGGCGGCAGCTCTTGGCCGGCCTCGTCCAGCAGGCGCACGCCCAACGCCTGGGCCATGCCCGCCCCGCCATCGTTGGTGGCGCTGCCGCCCAGGCCGACGATGAGGCGGCGGCAGCCCGCGTCCAAAGCAGCCAGGATCAGCTCCCCGGTGCCGCGGGTGGTGGTGCGCCGGGGATCCCGGGCGTGGGGCGGCACAAGGGGCAGGC
>DATGPV010000037.1:0-23618 GCA_035304545.1 Limnochordales bacterium
CGGGGCCTGAACCAGGCCATCCGGAACGCCCAGGACGGCATCTCGCTGATCCAGACCGCTGAAGGCGCCCTTCAGGAGACCCACGCGATTCTGCAGCGGATGCGGGAGCTGGCTGTTCAAGCGGCGAATGATACGTACACAGAAGAGGACCGGGCCGAGATTCAGAAGGAGATCGACCAGCTCGCTGCAGAGTTGACCCGCATTGCGGATACAACCGAGTTCAACACCCAGAACTTGCTGGGCGGTGGCTTCTCGGGCACGTTCCACATCGGAGCCAATGAAGGCCAGAAAATCGTCTTGGATATCAATGACATGAGTGCCGAGGCGCTGAAGGTGGCCAGGACCGTTGAGCTCACGCAGACCACGACCACCGTCCACGGTGTGGGTGGCCAAACAGTCTTGCAGGATCCCGACGATAATATCGTCGCCGTGCAAGTTGGCAGCGAGTGGTATGCCGTAGACGATGTCGCACCGAGCGCCGATAACACCTCCTTGGTTGTCAGAGACGGCGCCGAGGCCCTGACGTTCGTTGAAGAAGACGGCAACTATTTCATCGTGGACTCTGCACTGGGCGGTATCGACGTTTCCACGCAGGATGCGGCTGACAAAGCCATCACGATCATCAACGCCGCCATTGAAACGGTTTCCGCTGAGCGGTCCAAGCTGGGTGCCTACCAGAACCGCCTGGAGCACACCATCGCCAACTTGGGCGTGTCGGCGGAGAACCTGCAGGCGGCCGAATCCCGCATCCGCGACGTGGACATGGCGCAGGAGATGATGAACTTCACCAAGTTCCAGATTCTGCAGCAGGCGTCCACGGCCATGCTGGCCCAGGCCAACTTGGCGCCGCAGTCGGTGCTGCAGCTGCTGGGCTGATAACCGGCGCACACGGAAGGGGTTCCGGGGTACCGGAGCCCCTTTCTTTTTCCGTAGATAGACCACGTTCGAGTTAGGTCTCGGACGGCCGTTAGGCAGATGATGCCTGAACTGATTGAGGTTTATCGGTTCGGGCTCGACCCTGCCGAGAAGGGCGCTGTGTCCTATTTCTTGGGTCTCCCAAACAGGACCGTCGAAACCCTGCTGCCGGGCTTCGCTCAGATGCCGCAGGTAGACATCATGGATCGACTGGGCGACCAACCAGAACTTCTTTTCGGCTTCCTCGGCCGCCTCGTGGGTCTCGAGCTTTTCGGTCAGATCCTCCGGCCAAAGGCCCAGTTTGCGGCACCGCTCGATGAATCGATAGCGCCTCTGTTGACTCCAACAGCGCCGCTTTTTTCCAGCCATCGTGTCGTACTCGGGATCGCTGAGCATGCCAAAATATTCGATCACGACCCGGGCGTGGTCGGTCTCGATGGTGAAATCCGGCCGGTAGACCGTTCCGTGCCACCGAAAGGCTCTCTCGTACTGGTACCGGATACCGTGCTCGAAAAGGGCTTCCGCGATGACCTTTTCGCCGTAAAACTTGACGATTTCTCCCTAGAGGGTTTCTTGGGGAAGGGAGCGGCGGTAGGCGAGGAGCCTTCTTTGTCCAGGTGGAAACCGGCGCGCACGATACGTTCCCAGTCGGCACGAAAAAAGCGGATCATGTAGTCTCGGATATGCTGTTGATGCTCGGCATCCCTAAGATGTTGATCAATGATAGCTTGGACAACCCGGCTGTCCAGGATGAGCCTTCAGAATCCGTCAGACTTTCAGGATCGCCGCCGTTGATGACCTCCTGCACGAGCTGCAGATAGTACCCGCCAGGGCTTCCCAGGAATAACAGGATGCGACGAACTCGTCCAACAAGTCGTAAGCGCCAGAGGGGAGGAGCTGGCTGCCGGTCATGAGTATAGCAAAGGGCCGATCCTGCGGGCCAATCCGGGGCTGTAACGCCCCTCGTGGCAGGGATTTCCGGTACGGCCGCGAAGTCTATTAGTGTAGAAAGGGAAGGATTCTTGCTGCTCGCTGCGGGGGTCGAAGGCCCAATGACGATTCCTGTCGATCGGGAACACATCGCCGCCGTATTGCGCCTGCACGGGGTTTCCCTCCGGGAGCCGGAGTTGGAAGCGGTCCGCGCCCAGGTGACGGCCAACGTGGAGCTGATGCGGGCGTTGATCGAGGACCCGCAGGAGATACCTGCCGAAACGCTGCCGGCGCTGCAGCCGGCTTGGCTGCCCGGCGCTGGGCAGGCCGAAAGCCGCGGGACCGTGGCGCAGGAGGACGGGGGGCCCGACGGGGGACCCGGGGCGGGCGTCCAGCCCGGAGCAGCCGGCGCCGGGGGTTCCCGGGCCCGGGGAGGCTCAACCGCCGGCGGGGGCGACGCGGCCCCTGGGCCCGCAGCGGCCGCTGCGCGTTCAGCGCCGGCCCCGTTGCCCCGGCGCTACGAAACGCCCCTAGAGGCTGTGGAGGCGGCTTTGGCGCAAATTGAGGCCCACGCCGAGGCCAACGTCTTCATCGCCGTCTTCGCGGACCGGGCCCGGGACGAAGCCAAGGAGCTCATGCGGCGGGCGGGGCGCGGGGCGGGCGCGGGGACGGCTGGCGCTTTTGGCCCTGCGGAGGTGCCCCTGTGGGGGACCACCGTCAGCATCAAGGACCTTATGCATATTCGGGGATACGCCATGACGGGCGGCACGCGGGCCTTGGCGTGGCCTGTCGCGGACCGGGACGCGCCCATCGTGGAGCGCTTGCGGCGGGCCGGGGCGGTGGTCATCGGCGCTGTGAACCTCCACGAGCTGGCCTTCGGCACGACCGGGGAAAACCCCCATTTCGGCACCGTGGCCAACCCCGCTGCGCCGGGACGTTTGTCGGGGGGCTCCAGCAGCGGCAGCGCCGCGTCCGTCGGGTTTGGCATGGCTACCTTTTCCATCGGGACCGACACCGGCGGCTCCATCCGCATCCCGGCCGCGTGCTGCGGCGTCGTCGGATTTAAGCCTTCCTTTGGCCTGTTGCCCAACGATGGCGTGTTCCCACTGGGCTTTTCCCTGGACCATGTCGGCCCGCTGACCAAGACCGTCACCGAAGCCGCCGTCTTGATGGACGTCTTGGCGGACCGGCCCGGTGGATTCACGGCCGGGCTGGACGCCCCCCTCAAGGGATTGCGCATCGGCGTGCCCCGCAATTATTTCACCCTGGCCCAAGCGGCGGTGCGGGAAGCCTACGAGCAGGCCCTGGAGCGGGCCCAGGCCGCGGGGGCCCGGCTGGTGCCGGTATCGCTGCCCTACATCGAGCGCGCGCCCGCCGCGTATCTCGGGACTTCCGGCGTGGAAGCCATCGGCATCCACTACCACACCCTCGTCCGCCACGGGCACCGGCTGGGAGCCGACGTGCGGGTGCGCCTGGCGTCCAACCTCTTTACCCCGGCTTATGTGCGCATCAAAGCCCAGCAGCTGCGCACCCTCATGTTCCGGGAGCTGGAGGAGATCTTCCGGTCGGTGGACGTGCTGGCCACGCCCACGCTGCCCATCGCGCCCCCGCCGGTGGGCACCCGCACCGTCCAGGTGCAGGACGTCTCCATGGCCACGACCTTTGCCTTCCTGCGCTATACCAGTCCCTTCAACCTCACCGGCCTGCCGGCCATCAGCCTGCCCAACGGCCGCGACCAAGACGGTGCGCCCGTGGGGCTGCAGTTGGTGGGCCCCTACGGCGCCGACGCCCGGGTGCTGCAGGCGGCCCGGGCCCTGGAGCGGGAAGGGCTGGGCGGTTGAGCGGGAGGGCGGGGACGTATGTAGGCGGGGTGAGGCGACGGAGGGGATGACGTCCCGGAGCGGGCGGGGGTCGTGGGGCGGGGGCGAAAGGCCCCCAGCCCTCACAACCCCAGCCACGTGCTGACCTGCCGGCGCAGGTCGTCCCGGAACTGCTCCGGCCGCCCTTGGGCGGTGATTTGGCCCAAGGTGAGGACGTAGACGTAGTCCACCATCTCGATGACCCGCATGATGTTGTGGTCCACCAGCAGTATCGTCATGCCCTCCTGGGCGAACTCTTCGATCCACCGGTACACCTGCCGGGCCACCTGGGGGGCGAGGCCCACGGACGGCTCGTCGATGAGCAGCATCTTGGGCTGGGCCAGCAGGGCCTTGCCAAACTCCACCATCTTTTGCTGCCCGCCGCTCAAGTTGCCCGCCTTGACATGGCGGCGCTCCTTGAGGTCGGGAAACCGCTGGTACACCGTTTGCACAGGCGCGCCCGTGGCCCGGGCGATGAGGGCCAGATTCGCGTCCACCGTCAAGTGGGGAAAGAGGCTGGACTCTTGGGGGATGAGAAACAGCCCCTCCCGCAGGCATTCATGGGGCGCCACCGACAACAGGGAGCGGCCGTTGAGGCGCACGTCGCCCCGCTTGGGCCGCAGGAAGCTGCAGATGGTCTTAAGCAGAGTCGATTTGCCCGCGCCGTTGAGCCCGATGATCCCCCGCATCTCGCCCCGGGGCACCTCCAGGGACAAGTTGCGGATGATGTCGATGTCTTCGGAGTACCCGGCCGTCACGTTGTCCAAGACCAGCACGGGCGGCTGGCCCGCGGGGCCTGGGCTTGCGCCCGTCGCACCGGCCGCCGCAGCCGCCGCCACCGTGCCGCCCAACCCGGTTTCCATGCTGACTACACCTCACTGACCAAGTACGCGTCGACCACCTTGGGGTTTTGCAGCACCTCTTGGGTGGGCCCGTCGGCGATGATGCGCCCGGCGCTGGACGCGACCAGGCGGCGGCACAGCTCCCGCATGATGGCCACGTCGTGGTCGATGACCAGGAACGTGGTGCCCCCGGCGTTGCGCTTTTGGATGTATTCAAAGATGATGCGCTTGATGTCGGGGTGCACCGCGGAAAAGGGTTCGTCCAGGCAGACCAGCTGCGGATCGGTCATGAAGCACGACGCGAACTCCAGCAGCTTCTGTTGCCCGCCGGACAGCTCCGCCGCGGGCCGGTCGGCCAGGCGCAAGAGGGTCAGATCCGCCAAGATCTCCTCCGCCCGCTGCAGGGCCACGTCCCGGGGGACGCCGGCCGCCTCCGACGCCACCAGGCAGTTGTCCAGCACCGACAAGCGGGGGAAGTTCTTGCTCAGCTGAAAGGTGCGGCGGATGCCCAGCCGGCTGATTTGAAAGGGTTTCAAGTTGTCGATGCGCCGGTCTTGAAAATAGACCGCGCCGCCGTCCAGGGGCAAATAGCCCGTCATGATGTTGAGCATGGTGGTCTTGCCGGCGCCGTTGGGGCCGATGAGCCCCACCAGCTCGCCCGGTTCCACGGCGAAGCTGATGTCCGCCAGCACCGTGCGGCCCATAAACTGCTTCTTTACCCCGTCAAAGCGCAGCAGGCTCACGGTCCCACCCGCTCCCTCGCCGCCGCCACGGTGGGCTCCGCCGGCACCCGGGGCTTGCGCAGCATGTCTTCCACGAAACCCCACAAGCCGCCGGGGAAAAATCGGACGGACAAGATGACCAAGAGGGCAAACACCAGCATGTGCTGCATGCCGATGGCCCGCAGCGCTTCCGAGGCCACCTGGATGAAAAAGGCGCCGATGAGGGGGCCGGCCAAGGTGGCCATGCCGCCCACCACCGCCATGGTCACCACCAGGCCCGACTGCAAGATGGTGCCGATCTCGGGACTGGCCAGGCGGATGAAGTGCACGTACAGCCCGCCGGCCAAGCCGCACATGGCGCTGCTGATGCCAAAGACCACCGTCTTCCAGCGGGTCACGTCCACGCCGCGGCTGGCCGCCGCCAGCTCGTCGTCCCGCAGCGCCTGGATAAAGAGCCCCGCCCGGGACCGCAGCAGCTGGTAGACCAGCACCTGCACCAGCACCAGCGCCGCGAGAAAGACGTAGAAATAGCCCACGCGGGAAAGGCCAAACAGGTCCGGCACCTGCAAGCCCAGATCGCCCCGGGTGATGCTGTAGGAGTTGGAGATGACGATGCTGACGATGTGCAAAAAGGCCACGCTGGTCAGGGACACGTAGGGCCCCCGCATCCGCACCGAAATGCGGCCCAAAAGCAGCCCAGTCAGGCCGGCCACCAGCACACCCAAGGGGATCCCCACCGCCGGCGAGAGGCCGTAGTGGAAGTTGAGCACGCCCGATGTGTACGCGCCCAGGAGGCTGAAGGCGGCCGGCGACAGGGTAAACTGGCCGGCAAAGCCCGCCAGCAGGTTCCACGCGACGGCCATGATGCCGTAATAGAGGGCCACCACCAGCACGCCCTGCCAATAGGGCTGCTGCACCAGAAGGGGCAGGACCGCGGCGACGGCGAAAATCGCGGTGCTGGCCGGATCCAGGAAGCGGCCGGAAAACTTGCGCCTCGTGTTCATAGTTCCCTCGCCCGCTCGCCAAACAGCCCCCAGGGCCGCAGCATCAACACGAGAATCAGCAGGATGAAGCCGAACACGTCTTGGTACTGGTAAGAAATGTACACCGCGCCAAAAGCCTCCAGCACGCCCATGATCAGCCCGCCCACCAGGCTGCCGGCCACGGAGCCCATGCCGCCCAGCACGACGATGACGAAGGACTTGGTGGCCGGCAGCATGCCCACCATCGGGTGGGCCAAGTACATGGGCGACAAGAGCCCGCCGGCCAAGGCGGCCAGGCCGCCGCTCATGGCAAACACCCACTGGCTGACCCGGGCCGTGTTGATCCCGGCCAAAGAGGCCCCAAAGCGGTTTTGGGCCACCGCCTGGATCTGCTGTCCTTGGGGCGTGTAGTGGATGAAGAGCAGCACCAGCAGCAGCACGCCGGCGGCCACGGCAAAGGAGACCAGCCGGTGGCCGCCCAGCAGGATGGGGCCGACAAAGATGCGGGACCGCTGGAGCAGCTCGGGCCCCTGGTACGCTTCAGGACCGATCACCTGGGTGGCCAAGTTCATGAGAAACAAGGAAACGCCAAAGGTGACGATGATCGCGTACTCGTCCTTCATCATGCGCCAGTTGGTGTAGCCCTGGTAGAGGGGGCGCATGAGCAGCCGCTCCATGACCAAGGCGATGGCGGCGCCGGCCGCCACCGCAACCGGCAGCCCCAGCCACGGCGAGAGTCCCGTGGCGGCGGCAAAGAGGGTATACGCGTAGGCGCCCACCATGTAATACTCGCCGTGGGCGAAGTTGACCAGCTTGAGAATGCCAAAGATCAACGTCAGGCCGATGGCGATGACGGCGTAAAAGGCGCCGGTCATGATGCCGTTGATGAAAAGCTCCAGGTTGAACAAGGCGGAGGTTCCCCCGTTTGGCAGACCATTCTGCAGCCAGGGAGGGGCCCGGAGGGCCCGGGCCGCCTCCCGCCACGTTAATGTCAGCCGCAGCCCGCCGCCTTAGGGCCGCTGCAGCTTGCCCACGTCCAGCGGCTGGCCGGGCCCCATGATGAGGGTGGCCTTCTCCAGCGTCTGGTCCACCTGCGTGAACTGGTACACTACGTAGGGAATATCCGTCCACTGCTGGAACAGCGGGTCCTCGGCCTGGGGGAAGGTCATGGTGCCGCGGGTGCCCTCCACGGCTACCTCGCCCATGGCCTGGATGACCGCCTGCCGGTCGGTGGAGCCGGCCGCCTCGATGGCCCGGGCGATGACCAGCAGCGCGTCCGCGGCCTGGAGGACCAGGCGGCTGGGCGCGCCGCCGTGCCGCCGCATGTATTCGGCCACCACGGCGTCGCCCATCTCGGTCAGCTGCATATCGGGGTGGTAGAAGCCGAGGGCCAGCATGGACTCGGCCGCCGGGCCCACGCTGGACCAGAAGTCGGGATAGTCGGAGATGCCGGCGCCCTCAAAGAGCCACGTGCGGGGGGACGGCGCGATGCCCAGCTCGTACAGCTGGTTGACCAGCCGGTACCCGTAGGGCGGCAGGGCGATGGTCACCACCATCTCCGGCAAGTTGCGGCGCAGCGGCAGCAGCACGGGGACGTAGTCCGCCGCCTGCCGGTCAATCACGTGAAACTCGTAGGCCACGTCGGGCGCGAGCTGCTCCAGCATCCGGCCCAAAATTTCCGCCTGGCCGATGCCGTAGTCGGTGTTCTCGGCGTAGGTCACCACGGACTTGACGCCCATGCCCGCGATTACCCGGGCCATGGCTTCGGAAACCAGCGAGTTCCAGGGGCTCGGATTGAACACTTCAGGGTACCGGGGCTGCCGGATCGCGTCGGCCCAGCCGTTGACGTTGACGTAGGGCACGCCGTAGCGGTGGGCCACCTCGATCTCGGCCAGCACCACCGAGCTCTGATGACCCCCGGTGAGGGCCACCACGTTGTCGGCGGTGATCAGCTTTTCCGCCCCGGAGCGGCCCCGCTCGGGCAGCCCCGCGCTGTCCTCATACAACAGCTCGATGGGCCGGCCCAGCACGCCGCCGCCGGCATTGATGAAGTCCTTCATGATTTCCAAACCGCGGCTCACTTCGGTCCCCTGAATGACCGAACCCGGCGGCGACTGGCTGACCAGCACGCCCACCTTGATGGACTCCTGGGCCAGGGCGGGGGCAGCCGCCAGCGCTGCGGCGACGACGAAGGCCAGCGACAACATCATAGTTTTCCGACGATGCTTCGACCACCCGAACCCGAACAATGCCAACCCTCCGTTTCAAGATGTACGATATTATACAATGTGATTCACCGTTGGCAGGGTTTTTCCTTTTGTCCGGAACCCGATGGGAACCGGGCCAGAAGTTCTTTTTAGAGCCAAAGGTCTGTCAGTTTTGGTTCTGCCAGCCAGAATGCAAGAAGGCGGCCGCCCGGAACGTTGTCCGGGCGGTCCATGGAGGCGATGGAGGCGGCTTACGGCACAGGCTCGATGGGCACGGGCGAGCCGATGCCCGCGCCGAAAGCGTTCGTGATGTCCACCAGCCGGACTCCGGGGAAAAGGGGCCGGGCCATTAGGGGCCCGGGTCCCGCTCGTACTTGGGCTGTCTTGGCTCCATCCGCCGCTCCAGGCGCAGCGGCGACGACGCCAGCGGGAGCTCCACCCGGGCGCCGCCGCGGCGGATGGATTCCAGCATGCCAAAGGTGATCTGCCCCGTCTGCAGCGCCACATCCACGTTGCCCCGGGTGGGGGCGCCGGTGTCCAGGGCGTGGACGATTTCCTCGATGATGGTTTTCGTGCCGCTGCGGGGCGCGACGGGCGGGAAGGGCCGGCGTTTCCACGTCCACTTGGCCTTTTCGTCGGCCACCCGCAGCTCCCAGTCGAGGCCGTTGTTGAGGGACGCGGCGGCGCCCCGGGCAAAGATGGCCTCAAACTCCGCGGTGCGGCTGGTGGCCAGCAAGTGGGCGGTGACGCCGTTTTCGTACATGATGACCCCAAAGACGTTGGGATCCTGCCGCACGATGTCGCCTTCAAAGGGGGAGTCGCCGCCCGCCAGGTGGGCTTGGACCCATGCGGCGGGCACGTCCTGGTTGAGGTAGGACAAGAGGTCGATGTAGTGGGAGCCCATGTTAAAAAGGGTCCCCACCGAGTAGCTGATGAGGGCTTGCAGCGGGCCCAGGGTCTGGTCGTCCACGAAGGAGCGGATAATTTCGTTGCCCGGCGCCCACCGCCGGCCCGTGGACAGGTTAAAGACCACGCCGTGTTCCTTCACCAGCCGGGCGATCTCCATGGTTTCCGCCAGGGACGCGGCCAGGGGCTTCTCGCAAAAGATGGCCTTGACGCCGTGCTCCACCACGAAGCGGATGATGTCCGCCCGCCCTTCGGGCTGGGTGGCGATGGAGACGATGTCGGGCCGCTCCCGCACGATCATTTCCCGGTAGTCGGTGTACTGGTGCTCCTTGGCCACGCCGTAGCGCTGGCCGGCCCGCTCCAGCACGTCGGGGCGCAGGTCGGCCAAGGCCACCAGCCGGGTGCGGGGCACCGCCTCGTACCCGGCCGCGTGGGAAAGGGGCAGGATGTGGGCCCGTTCCGGCGGGATCTCATTGTCGATGAAGGCGCCCATGCGGCTGCAGCCGATCAGGGCGGCGCGGTAGATGGACAACGGGGGGCACCTCCGCCATGGGGGATTTCCGTCGCAGCGGCCATACCGGGGCCGTCAGATCCGGGCATGCAGAAGCGGGGAGGGGGTGCATCCCCCTCCCCGCAAGGTTCACTCGATCCAGTACCAGTCCATCACCGACGTGAGGCCGCGGTTGATGCTGTAGGGGTTGGGCTTGAAGCCGCCCAGGCGCTTGTCCACCGCGAACACGGCCACCATGCGGCCGTAGCTGATCCAGGGCAGCTCGTCAAACAGGATCTCCTGCAGCTCGTAGGCGATGCGCTGGCGCTCGGCCTGGTCCCGGGTGGCGTTGATGGCGGCGCACAGTTCGTAGAAGCGCTCGTTGGTCCAGCCCACCCACTGGGTCCAGGCGCTGTCGGGCGTAAAGTAGGTGCAGATGACCGACGGGTCCTGCCCCAGCACGCCGCCGCCGCTGGCGCTCATGTCGTAGTCGCCGCTGACCAGGCGCTGGCGCCACTGCTCGGGGGACATGACCTGGATCTCCATGTCGATGCCCACTTCCCGCAGCAGCTGCTGCGCGACCTCGCCCCGCTTGTCTTCCACGTCGGTCGCGATGTACACCAGCTTGCGGCTGAAGTCCCAGCCGGCCTGCTCCAGCAGCTGCCGGGCCTTGGCCGGGTCGTAGGGCCGGGGCTGGATGTCGGGGTTCACCGCCCAATCGGGGCCGAAAATGGGCGTGGCCACGGGCTCGCTGAGGCCAAAGTGGGCCAGGGCGGCCACGATGGGCTTGTTGAGGGCGTAGTCGATGGCCTGGCGCACTTCCTTGGTCATGTACGGCTTCTTGTGGTTCAGGAAGTAGAACTGGATCCCCAGGGTGGGCTGGCGGTACAGCACCAGGTGGTTCATGCGCTCAAAGCGGGCCACTTCCGCGCCGTCCACGCCGCCCACGTGCAGCTCGCCGGCTTCCAGCTGGGTGTGCCGGGGCGTGGTGCCCGTGGTGAACTGCACCACGGCCAGGCGCTTGATCCGGGGCTGGCCAAAGATCTCATTGCCCCACCAGTCGTCCCACCGCTCCAGCTCCACGTACTGGTTGAGCTCCAGGCGGGTCTGCTTGTAGGGGCCGGAGGTGACGACGGGCCCGTCCAGGTACGGATGGGTGTCCAGCTCATCCCAGACCGGCTCCAGCAGGTGCCGGGGCTGAATGCCGATGAAGGAGGTGTGGGTGCCCTCGGTCCACAGGCAGTCGGGCACGGCCAGGTGGATCTCCATCCGGTGGTCGTCGATGATGCGGATGCCTTCCAGCTCGCCGGTGAGGCCGGCCTTAAAGGCGTCGGCGCCCAAGATCTTGGCGGCCGCGGCGGTGCCCGAGGCGGACAGCGGGGGGTCCACCAGCTTGGGGTGGAGGAGCAGCTTCATGGTGAAGGCCACGTCGGCGGTGGTCAGCGGCGTGCCGTCGGACCAGCGGGCCTCGGGGTGGAGTTCGATGTAGACGATGTTGCACTGATTGTTCATGGTGAGCTCTTTGGCCAGCCAGAGTCTTGGCGTCGCGAAGTCCCGGGGAAACCGCCGTCCGCAGGAGATTTCCGTGTTGGTGAAGATCTGCCATGACCGGCATATGGTGCTCTTGCGAAAACGGACCAAATCTGTTAGATTGCAGTATATCTTAGCGCCGGTAAGGCTGTCAACCGGTCTTACCATTGGGCCCTTCATACCACGGTCCCGCGGAGGCGACGGAGCGTGCGCAAGTACCGGGCGGGCATCATCGGCCTCGGGCGGATGGGGAGCACCATCGACGACGAGTTCCCCGGCGCGCCCTTCCTGCCTTACTCGGTGGCGGCGGCCTGCCGGGCCCACCCCAAAATCGAGCTGGTGGCGGGCGCGGACATTGATCCCGAGCGCCGCCGGGCCTTTGCGGAGCGGTGGGGCGTCAAGGCCGTGTACGAGGATTTTCAAGAGATGCTGGCCAAGGAAGACCTGGACCTGGTGGCGGTCACCACCCGGGGCGACACCCATGCCTCCATCGCGGCCGTGGCGGCCAGGGCGGTGCCCATGCTATACTGCGAGAAGGCCATCGCGTGTTCCATGGCGGAGGCCGACGCCCTGCTCCAGGCGTGCCGGGAATCGGGCACCAAGTTCAACTCGGGCACCCTCAAGCGTTTCCATCCCCGCTACCGCCAGGCGCGGGAGCTGGTCTTGTCCGGCGCCGTCGGCGAACCGCTGGCGGCTGTGTACTGGGCCCGGCGCAGCCCGCTGATGCACATGCACATCCACAGCATCGACGCCATCATGTTCATGCTGGGAGACCCCAAGATCCGGCGGGTGCGGGGGACGCTGCGGGGCGACGTGCGGTTTGCGGGCCACCGCTTGGATCAGGACCCCGATGCCTTGTATCAAATCGAGTTTGAGAACGGCGTGCTGGCCCAGGTGGTGCCGGCCGGGGCCCTGGACTACGAAATCGCGGGCACCCAAGGGGCGGTGCGCGTCGAAAACAACGGCGCGGCGGTCCGCCTGCGGCGCCAGGACGAAAACAGCCCGGTGCGCTGGCCCGTCTGGACCGAGCGGCCGGTGCCTTTCGTGGACGCGGGCAGCGGGACCCTGGCGGCCTTGAACGACCTCATCGAAGCCTACGAGCAGGATCGGCCCACGGCCAACCCCATCGAGCTCGCGCACCGGGCCACCGAAGCGTGCCTGGCCGTGGCGGAGAGCCACCGGCTGGGCGGCGTGTGGATGGATCTGCCCCTGGCCAACCGGGACCTTTATGTGTGGCATGTGTGAGCCGCAGCGGCGAAGGCCGCCAAGCGGTAGGAACCAAAAGGCAGCAGCCACAAAGCAGCAACCAAAGCAACCAGAAGGCATCAGCCAGAAGGCAGCAACCAAGAGGCAGCAAGGGCCGCAAAGCAGCCAAAACCACAAGATGAGGGGTGCAGCGAGTGAAACTTGTTCGGTTTCAGCTGGGTGACGGTCAAGCCAGCGCCGGCGTCGTGGTCGACGACGTCGTCCGCGACCTGGGGCCCGTGCTGGCGGAGCTGGGCGGCGACCGGGACGACTTGCGGCCGGTATTGACCAAGTCCAAGGCCGAGATCGCCGGGCTGGCCCAAGGGGCCCCCGCGGCGGGGCGGGTGGACGACGTGCGCCTGTTGGCGCCGGTGAAGCGGCCCGGCAAGATCCTGGCGCTGGCGGGCAATTTCTACCAGGAGGGCGCGCCCCGCACCATCGACACGGCCGCGGTGCCGCCGTGGGTGTTCATGAAGCCGGCCACGTGCGTGTCGGGGCCCGAGGACGAGATTCGCATGCCGGCCTTCGCGCCCGACGTCATCGACGAGATCGAGCTGGCCGTCATCATCGGCCGGGGCGGCTTGAACATCCCCTACGAGCGGGCCCTGGAGCACGTGGCGGGCTACACCGTGGGCAACGACGTGTCCGGGCGCAGCCTGGCCATGCCCAAGGAGCGGCGGGCCAAGGACCGGGACTTCTGGTTTGACTGGCTCAACGGCAAGTGGTTTGACGGCTTCGCGAGCCTGGGCCCGTGGATCGTGCTGCGGGAGGACATCCCGGATCCCCAGAACCTGGACATGGAAGTGCGGGTCAACGGCAAGACCAAGTTCGCCGTCAACACCAACCTGATGATTCACTCCGTGGAGCGGACCATCGAGTTCATCTCCAAGATCACCACCCTGGAAACCGGCGACGTCATCATGATGGGCGTCTACCACGGCCCTGGCGAGGAGGAGTACCTGCAGTCGGGCGACGTGGTGGAGGGCGAGATCAAAGGCATCGGCGTGCTGCGCAACCGGTTTGTGCGGTAGCGCCCCAAAGAGCGGCGCCCGCGGGGAGCAGTGCCCGCGGGCGCTGCGGCCAATAAAAGGCGACGGGTTCCCGGCGGAACCCGTCGCCTTTTGCCTCTCATTGGCTACGACTCCCATTCCCCCAGCCCGCAGCCCTGGCGCAGCACGTCCATGACGCCTTGCATGTGCTGGCGCATGGCGCGGGCGGCCTGTTCGGGATCGCCCGAAATGAGGCCGTCGTAGATTTCCCGGTGCTGTTCCAGCATGATGGTGAGGTCGGGCACTACCCGCAGGCCCGCCACCCGCACTTCGTGCACCAGATCGGTGATGGAATCGGCCATCTGCTGCAGCACCTGGTTGGCGGCGGCCTCGTAGATGAGGTTGTGGAACGCGAGATCAAGCTCCAGCCCCCGGCTGGGCTGTTTGCGCCGGACGGCCTCTTCCATGGCCGCGAGGTTTTGCGCGAGCTTCCCCTTTTGCTCTTCGGTCAGGCGGGTGGCGGCCCGGCGGCACGCCATGACCTCCAGCTCTTCCCGCACCTCCTGCATTTCGATGACGGTGCGGGGGTTGGTCACCAGCAAGGGCGACAAGTCCTTGATGACCTTGCCAAAGTCGATGTTCCGGACAAAGGTGCCCTCGCCGGTGCGCACGTCCACCAGGCCCAAGACGCTCAAGGAGCGGATGGCTTCCCGCACCGACGGGCGGCTGACGCCCAAGGCTTGGGCCAACTCCCGCTCCGACGGCAGCGGATCCCCGGGCTGCAGCTCGTTTTCGATGATGTACTCCTTGATGGCCGCCTCGACGGCCTCGTAGGTGTATTGCGGACGAACCGGTTTCATGGGCCATCACCTGCGCGTCAGGGGTGAGAGGCCAGCCCGCGGCCTCGCCTCGGCGAGGGCAGCCCCCCGGCCCCGTCCCGTGGATGGTAAAGCGGCCAGACCACCAACGCGGCCAAATTCTTTATGTCACAGCGGCCGCCATGGGTCAAGGCGCTGAGAAAGGCAGCGAATCGCTCGGACGAGGGGCAATGAACAGCGGACTCCATAGGATGGTGCACTAGCCCCCACCCTTGACAATAATCAGACCAAAATTTACACTAAGTGTCAAGTGCCGCGGTGGCCTGACCGCTTGACCATAAGACAGGGGAAAGGGGTGAGGCGGTCCGGGACGGGGGTTGACGGGGAGTCCATCTGTCGGGTTGTGCGTGGAGACCGGAGAGGGGAGGCACCAGATGTCAACCAGGAAACTCGTTTCGTTGGGATTGCTGTTGGTGGTCGCGACGACGCTCGTGTTCCCGGCGGCGCCCGCGGCCGCGAGCACTGCGGGGCAGAAGATCTTGAATCTCGCCGGTTTCGCCAGCTACAAGGACTTCTGCGGCCTGACCAGCACCACGACGCCTGTCACCGACCGGCTCATCGCCAGCACCCTCTACTCCGTCACCCGGGACGGCAACACGTGGGTGCCCGACCTGGCCGAGTCCTATGAGGTGGAGGGCAACGTATGGCGCTTCCACCTGCGCAAGAACGTGCTGTGGCACGACGGCACGCCTTTCACCGCGGAGGACGTCGTCTTTACGTTTAACCTGTTTGCCCATCCCCTTGCCGCGCTGCGGGGGCATGTGGTGTCCTACATCGCCGGCTACGACGAGGTGGCCTCGGGCCAGGCCCAAGAGCTGTCGGGCGTCCGGGCCCTGGACGACTACACGGTGGAAATCGAGACCAAGGCCCCCATGGCCACCTTCTTGTCCGAGCAGCTGCACATTCCCATCTATCCCAAGCACAGGCTGGCCCACATTCCCGTGGATCAGATCTGCAACGATCCCTTCTGGACCGAGAGCTTTGTGGGCACCGGGCCCTTTATGTGGACCCGCTATCTTGAGGACCAGCGCATCGAGCTGACGGCCAACCCCCACTACTTCCGGGGCAAGCCCAAGCTGGACGGCATCGTCATCCACCTGTTTGCCAACGCGGAAACCGCCCTGGCGGCCTACGCGGCGGGCACCGTGGACATCGTCGAGGTGGACGTGACCAACCTCGACTTCTTGAACAGCCTCGCGAATACCAACATCACCTTCTACCGCACCTTGACGGTGCGTTCCCTGGCCGTCAACAGCTCCTACCCTGAGTTTGCCGACCCGCGGGTGCGCCAGGCCATGGCCTACGCCATCAACCGGGAGCCGCTGGTGCGGTCGCTGTTCCGGGACACGGTGCGGCCGGCCTACACCATGTTCCCGCAGGAGTGGGCCCAGCCCGCGGACCTGAACACGTATCCTTACGATCCGCAAAAGGCCCGGCAGCTCTTGGCCGAGGCGGGCTGGCGGGATTCGCAAGTGTACGAGCTGGTCTACTACTACCCCGACCAGATGACGGCCAACGCGATGGTGGCCATCCAGCAGATGCTGGCCCAGGTCGGCATCAGGGTGAACCCCGTGTTCATCGACCCGCCCACCTTGCGGGCCCGCATCAACGACAACTCCTTGCCCATGTTCTACGGCGCCCTGGGCGTGCCGACGGATCCCGACGCGGCCTATACAACCATCACCTGCGGCATGTTCCCGCCCGGCGGCAACAACAGCACCCGGTACTGCAATGAGGAAGTGGACCGCCTGATGGAGCTGGGCCGGGTCACCACCGACCAGCAGGCCCGGGTGGGCATTTATCAGGAGGTCTCCCGCATCCTCAACGAGGAGCTGCACTGGGTGTACCTGTGGGAGCCCCTGCAGGTGGTGGCCATCCGTTCCAACGTGGTGGGCGCGGAAAACGCGGTGGGACCGTCTTTCCTCCGGTTTTACGGTGGATATGAGAACATCGACATCGTGAACTGACGCACCGGAGGGCGGAGACGTGTACGCGTTCTTGCTGCGGCGCCTGCTCATGATGATCCCGGTCGCCATCGGCGTCTCGGTGTTGGCGTTCCTGTTTCAGGAACTGTCCCCGGGCGACGCGCTGGACGCGATGATTCCCCCCGATGTGGCGGTAGCGGACGCCGACTTGGAGTATTGGCGGAGTCGGCTGGGGCTGGACCAGCCAGCCCCCATCCGCTACCTCCACTGGATGGGGCGGGTGCTCCAGGGCGACCTGGGATATTCGCTGACCAGCCACCAGAGCGTGGGCCGCATGATCCTCAACCGGCTGGGGCCCACGGCCCTGCTCATGGCCTTCGCGCTGTTGCTTTCTACGGTGCTGGGCATCGCCACAGGCGTGGTGTCGGCGGTGAGGCAGTACTCGTGGCTGGACTACCTGCTCACTGTGAGCGCGTTCTTTTGGCTGTCGGTGCCCGGTTTCTTCATGGGCATGCTGTTGATTTACATCTTCGCGGTGTGGCTGGCCTGGGTGCCGCCCTTTGGGTACTCCAGCCCCGGCGCGGCCAACGTGTGGCTGGACCGGCTGCACCACCTGCTCTTGCCGGGCATCAGCCTGGGCCTGGAGCTGACGGCCGCCCTGACCCGCTACGTGCGCAGCAGCCTGCTGGAGGTGCTGGGCGCGGACTACATCCGCACGGCCCGGGCCAAAGGCTTGAGCGACGTCGTATCGGTGCTGAAACACGGGCTGCCCAACGCCCTCATTCCCGTCATCTCGGTCATCGGCCTGCGGCTGCCGGCCCTGTTTGGCGGCTCTGTCGTCATCGAAACCGTGTTTCAGTGGCCGGGCATGGGCAACATGCTGGTCAATGCGGCCCGGTCCCGGGACTACCCGGTGGTGATGGGCGTGACGCTGTTTGTGTCGGTGATGGTGGTCATCAGCACGCTGCTCACGGACATCGCGTACGCCGTGGCGGATCCGCGCATCCGGTACCATTAGGCCTACACCATGCATCCGCGGGCGTGGGGGGCCGCCGGCCCGCCGACCCGCGACAATTCGTCGTCAGTAGGGAGCGCCAGTGCAAACAGCAGACACTTGCACGACAGACAACAGTCCGGCGACCCCCGGGACGGAAAAGCGGCCGGGACGGGCGGGATTTTGGGCGCGGCTCATGCGGCACCGGTTGGCCGCCGCGGGCTTGGTGTTTGTGATCCTGATGGTCGCGGCCACGGTGCTGGGCCCCATCCTGAGCCCGTACGATCCCAACGAGATGAACTTCCTGCACATCTCCCAGCCGCCGTCCCGCCAGTTTCCCCTGGGCACCGACGAACTGGGCCGGGACCTGGCCACCCGCCTGCTTTACGGCGGGCGCATCTCCCTGGCGGTGGGGGTGGGCGCCGTGGCCATCAGCACGTCCCTGGGCTTGGCGCTGGGCGCGCTGTCGGGGTTTTTGGGCGGCCGGGTGGACGCGATCATCATGCGGGTGGCCGAGATCTTTTTGTCGGTGCCGACCCTGTTGGCCATGATCGCCATCGCGCCCCTGGTGGGCCCGTCGCCTACCAACATCGTCCTGGCTCTGGGAATCTTTGGCTGGCCGGGGGTGGCCCGGGTGACCCGGGGCCAGGTGCTGCAGGTGCGCAGCGAGCTGTTTGTGGAGGCGGCCACGGCCGTGGGCGGGTCGCGGCTGCGCATCATCGCGCGCCATGTCCTGCCCAACATCGCCGCGCCGGTCATCGTCGCGGCCACGCTGCAGGTGGCCACGGCCATCTTGACCGAGTCCAGTTTGAGCTTCTTGGGGCTTGGGGTGCAGCCGCCCACGCCCACGTGGGGCAACATGCTGCACGCCGCCCAGTCCATCACGGTGGTGGTGCAGCGGCCGTGGCAGTGGCTGGCCCCGGGGGCGGCGATCGCCTTGACGGTGCTGAGCATCAATTTCATCGGCGACGGGCTGCGGGATGCCTTGGACCCGCGGTGGCAAAAGCGCAGCTGAAAGGGCGGCGGGCGGCCGGCCCCGCCGCGGCCCAAGGGCCAGCGGCCGGCCCATGATGACCATCGTGGCAGCGGCAGCGCAAGGCAGCACCTGAGATGGAGCAAGGACTCTGCGGCAGTGCATACCCACAGGAGGGACGGAAATGGCCAAGTACAAGGCGGCCATCGTGGGCCTGGGCGACATTGCGGTCCGGCCGGTGGCCCCGGCCTTTGACCCGGTGCTGGGCGAGGAGGAACCCTACAGCCATGCGGCCGCGTACGCCCTGGTGCCGGAAGTGGAAGTGGTGGCGGTGTGCGACATCGTGCCGGCGGCCTTGGACAACTTTGCCCGGCTTTGGTCCCACCGCTGGCCTGGCGTGCGCCTGTACGACGATTGGCGGACGATGCTGGAAAAAGAGCAGCTGGACATGGTGAGCGTGGTGACGCCCGACCACCTGCACGCGGACTTGGCTGTGGCCGCCTGCGAGGCGGGCGTCAAGATGCTGCTGCTGGAAAAGCCGCTGGCCACCAGCCACGAGGACGCCCAGCGCATCATCGACGCGGTGGAAAGGCACGGCGTGGTGGCCACCGTCAACCACACCCGGCGCTACGGGCCCCACTACCGCTGGGCCCTGCACCAGCTGCGGCAGGGCACCATCGGCCCGTTGAGCGCCATCATCGGCTATTACGGCGGGCCCCGGGCCATGCTGTTCCGCAACACCTCCCACATGCTGGACGTCATCTGCATGATGGCCCAGGACGATCCCGCGTGGGTGGCCGCGGAGCTGGACAAAGACAACCAGGACTACGGCACCGTGTACAAAGGCGACGGCGGCCGGGATCCGGCCCAGGACCCGGGCGCGGAGATCTGGATCGGTTTCGCCGGCGGCCTGCGGGCCTACTTGAGCGCCCTCAAGACCAACCCCGAGGAAATGAACATCCGCCTCATCGGCAGCCGGGGCTCCATCATCCTCCGGCAGCGGGAAGCCGAGTTGGAGCTGGCCTCGGGCTGGCGGGTCACCAAACAGAGCGCCCCCTTGGAGCGTTTCAGCCGCAGCGGCGAGATGGCGGCCATCTATGAGTTGATCCAAATCTACGAAACCGGCCAGGGCACCACCCAGTGCCCGCCCCGGGAAGCGTACAAGACGGTGCGTCTCCTGCTTGGGGCCCTGGCGTCCAACGCGGCCGGGGGTGCGCGGGTGCCGGTGTGAGCCGGACCGCCCCAGGGGCCTCCTTTGAGCGGAGCCACCGAATCATGCCCAGTGGAAAGGCGAGAGCGACGGAATTGAAACACGTACGCCAGCGAAGTCAACCCGACGTGGCTGCGGGCCAGGACGGCGCACCCCGGACCGCGGGGCAAGCCCGCCGGCCCCTGGTGACCATGGGGGAAGGCAACA
The DNA here is from genome assembly GCA_035304545.1 of Limnochordales bacterium. Lineage (GTDB taxonomy): Bacteria > Bacillota > Limnochordia > Limnochordales > ZCTH02-B6 > ZCTH02-B6. The sequence continues at coordinate 19,806 of DATGPV010000037.1, forward strand.
CGCCCCTGGTCAAGAGCGTGCGCCTGGGGCCCGCGCTGGGCCTGCGCAACCTGTACTTTAAGCTGGAATCCGTCAATCCCACCGGCTCCTACAAGGACCGGGTCGCGGCGGCGGCGGTTTCCCACGCGGTGGAAACCGGCCTGGGAGCGGTCATCGGCACGTCGTCGGGCAATGCGGGCGCGGCCTTTGCCGCCTACGCAAGGCGGGCCCAGCTGCCCTGCTACCTCATCGTGCTGGGCGACACGAAGCGGGAGAAGCTCGCGCAGATCCAGGCCTACGGGGCCACCGTCATCGGCATCCACGACTTTGGCCGGGATCCCCGGGTGACCGAGGCCGTCTTTGGCCTCCTGCAGCAGGTGGCCCAGGAGCGCCGCTGGCTGCTGGGCATCACCACCAACACCCATTCGCCCATCGGGATGCGGGGCATCCGGGCCATCGCCAAGGAGATCTGCCGGGACCTGCAAGGCAGCCCAGACCGGGTGTTTGTCCCCGTGGGCGGCGGCGGCCTGTTTGCCTCCAGCTGGCAAGGGTTCATCGACGTCAAGGATGACGGCCTCATCGACCGGCTGCCCCGCATGATGGCCGTGCATCCCAGCGGCGCGCCCTTCCTGACGGAAGCCCGGCGCCGGGGCCGCGCCGACATCCCGCCGGCGGAATGCACCAGCGCGATTTCCGGACTGCAGATCCCCCGGCCGCCCGACGCCGAGTGGGTGCTGGCGGCGGTGGCCGACTCGGGGGGCGACATCCTCGCGGTGTCCGACGAGGAGATTTTGGAAGCCCAGGCGGCCCTGGCCCGCATGGAAGGCATCTTGGCCGAGCCCGCGGGCGCGGCCGCGTTCGCGGGCTTGCGGCACGCGGTGCGGGCGGGCCTGGTGGATCCCGGCGAGACGGTGGTGTGCTACGTGACGGGCACGGGCCTCAAAGATCTTGGGCCCGGCAGCCGCCTGCTGCGGGACGTGCCCGAATTTCCTGTGATCCGGGCCGACCAGCTGGCCGACGCGCTGGAGCGGCTGGAAGCCCGGGGCCAAAGGGAGGCTCCAGCGCCCGGGGAACCCGCGGCCAACGCCTAGCCAGGGCGGCCCGGCCCAAGCCGGACCGCCATCGGGGCCCAAGCCCCGGCGGGAAAGCCCGGCTGGGCTTCCGCCCGAGGGGAAAACCCGGCGGCGCCCAAGCCTGAGCGGAAAGGGAGGATGGATATTGGCGCGCATGTCCATGGCCGTGGTCGGCCTGGATCACATCCACGCGGCGGGCTTTTTGGAGAGCTTGACGCAGGGGCAGCGGGACTTTGACGTGGCGGCCATCGTGGAGCCCAGCGCCCCGCTGATGGAGACGGTGCCGCCGCCGTTGCGGTCGGTGCCCCGCTACGACACCATCGATGCCCTTTTGGCCCAAGGCCGCCCCACGGCCGCGCTGGTGACGCTGCCCAACAAAGACGCGCCCCGGGCCATCGCGCAGCTGGCCGAGGCCGGGGTGCACGTGCTGGTGGACAAGCCCGGGGCCCGCACCGCGGCCGAAGCGGCCGCGGCCTTTGGCGCGGCCCGGCGGGCGGGGGTGGTGGCCGGTACGGGCCTGGGGCAGCGGCTCAACCCGGCCTTTCGCCACGTGCGGGACCGGTTTCGCCGGGGCGAGCTGGGGGAGCTCCGCAGCGTAGACTGCGTGTACGTGACGGCGGACCCCTTTTTGCGGGGGGCCGGGCATTACTTGTTTGACAAGGAAACCAGCGGCGGCGGCATGCTGCACTGGCTGGGCATCCACGCCCTGGACCAGTTCACGTGGGTGACGGGACGGCGGGTGCGCACCGTGCAGGCGCAGCTGGCCACGGTCACGGGCGCGCCCATCGACGTGGAGGACGTGGCTACCGTTACGCTGACCTTTGACAACGGCGCCCGGGGGCTGCTCCACTGCGGCTACGTGCTGCACCAGCCCGGCAACGAGGTGCGCTTCGGCTTCCACGGCACCAAGGGATCGGCCATCGTAGCCTTGGAGGACGGCCGCTGGACGGTGCGCTATTTGTGGCCGGGCGGGCGGGAGACCTGCTGGGTCACCGAGGAGAGCCTCCGGTTTCGCTTGGATCACCCGCCGGGCTACGGGTGGACGCTGCTCGCGGATTTCGCCGCGGCGGTGCGGGCGGGCCGGGATCCCATCGCGCCGGGCGAAGCTATCGTGGACGTGCTGCGGCTGGTGGAGAAGGCCTACGAGTCCGCGGCTTTGGGCGCCCCCGTGGACGTGGAGGGCCCGTGAGGGTGACCCGGCCAACCCGGAAAGCCGGCGAGGCGGCCAGCCAGTCATCGGAGGAGGGCGGGCCATGACGGATTTGGTGACGGAAACATCCCCCAGCGCGCGCTTTCGGCGCTACTTGAAGGTGCCCGGCCGGACCCGGGTCGAGCCCGACTATTACATCCCCTATTGGCGGCTGGAGGGGCAGGGGCCGGGCCCGACGCTTTTGGTGTTGGGGGGCGTGCACGGCAACGAGTTTGAAGGACCCCTGGCCCTTTATGAGCTCTTGCAGGAGCTGCCGGAAAAGGAGTTCGTGGGGACGGTCATCGTGGTGCCGTGGACCAACCTGCCCGCGGTGGAGGCGTGCCGCCGGGAAACCCCCCTCGACGGCAAGAACTTGGCCCGCTGTTTCCCCGGCAGCCCGGAGGGGACCTTTACGGAGCGGTTGGCCTACAGCGTCGGGCAAGAGCTCATCCGCGGAGCCGACTTCCTGCTGGATTTGCACAGTGCCGGCGACGCGTACACGTCGCCCCCGCTGGTGGGCTATTACCGGGCGCCGGGGGAGGCGGGGGAGCGGGCGGCGGCGGCCGCGCGGCGCTTCGGCCTGCCGGTCGTGTGGGAGCACCCGACCATCGCGCCCGGGCGGACGCTGTCGTTGGCCGCGGAATGGGGCATCCCGGCGCTGTACACCGAGGCGCCGGGCGGCCAGCGGGTGCGGGCCGAGGACGTGGCCGCCTACAAGCGGGGCGTTTATTGCCTGATGGATTTCCTCGGCATGATGGCCGCGGAGCCGCCGCCCGCGCCGCAGGTGTTCCTGAGGGGCGACGGCGACACCGACGGGATGCCCACCTTTCGGCGGGGCGGCCTTTTCCGCAGCTTCGTCCAGGTGCTGGACCGGGTGGAGAAGGGCCACGTCCTTGGCCAGGTGCTGTCCTTGGACGGCGACGTAGTGGAGACGGTGCGGGCCCAGCAAGCGGGACGGGTCGTCTTTTTGCGGGCCACGCCAACGGTGCAGTCTGGCGACCGGGTGGCCCTCATCGCGCCGGAGATGGATTGAGGGGAGGAATTCGGTCATGGGCCGCTGGTCCGGCTCATTGCGGCTGTATGAAGAGGCGGCGGAGCACTTGGCCGGAGGCGTGTCCACCGCGTTTCGGCGGGGCACCCATCCGGCGCCGGTGTACGCGCAGCGGGCCCAAGGGGCCCGTCTCATTGACGTGGACGGCAACGAATACATCGACTACATGATGGCCTACGGGCCCCTGATTCACGGGCACGCCCATCCCGCCATCGTGGAGGCCTTGACCCGGCAGGCGCCCCTGGGGACCACCTACGGCGTGCAGCACCAGGGGGAAGTGGAGCTCGCGCGGCGCCTCACCCGGTACGTGCCCTGCGCGGACTTGGTCTGCTTTGTCAACTCGGGCACCGAGGCCAACCTGGTGGCCCTGCGGGTAGCCCGGGCCTACACGGGCCGGCAAAAGATCATCCGCTTCAACGGCCATTACCACGGCTGGGCGGATCCGCTGCTGGTGAAACCGGCGGCCGAGCTCCAGGGCCTGGCGCCCCAGGCGGCCACGGGCGGGCAGAGCGCAGCGGCCT
>DATGPV010000038.1:0-2606 GCA_035304545.1 Limnochordales bacterium
GGGGCCTACAGTGGAGATGCCGTTAAGCACCTTAACGGTTCCCGCCGGAAAAAGAGGAAATGCCATGGGAGCGCCGGGACGAGCCCAACGTCTTCCCGCCGCGCCCGACGCACGCCACGAGGACGGTGCCCGGCACAAGGCCGGCGTGCTGAGCGAAACCGGCGAAGCACACGCAGCCGGCCGGCGGGCAGGGCAGGACGAGTGACAGGACGAGTGATGGAGCATGAGCCTTGCCCGGGCGCTCGAGCTGCTGGTCAACTTGCTGCATGAGCGGGGCCTGGCCAGGGAGATGCTTGTCCGGCATAACATCACCCACGCCCAGTTTGTGCTCTTGCGCCACCTGTGGTGGAACCCGGGGAGCACCGTCAGCCAGGTCGCCGACAGTATGGGCATCAGCCGGCCGGCGGCGACCCAGGCGGTGGAGCGGCTGGTGCAGCGGGGACTGGTACGCCGCAGCACGGACACCGGTGACCGCCGCCGCCTGCGCTTGGGCCTGACGCCCCGGGGGGAGGAACTGGTGCGGTCGCTTTCGGGTGCGTTGGAAGAGCGGCTCGCGGCCATCGTGGGCCGCATGCCTCCCGATGCCCGGCTGGCCCTGGCGCGGGGCGTCGAGGCGTTTTTGGCCGCCGCCCTGGATGAGCCGGCCTTGCTGCAGGCCGTTTGCCTTCACTGCGGCACGGAACACGATGACGACTGCCCGGTCAACCAGGCAAGCCTGCGCTTGACGGGCCGTCCCATTGTCGAGCCGAGCGGGCCGCAGCAGGACCGGCTGCAGCCGGACGGGCCGCAACAGGACGGGCCGGAACGACAGGGCGGGCCGGAACGGAGGTGACGGGTGCGGGATGGGCTTGCGCGTGACGCGGGAAAACCTGGTGCCGCTGACCGCCATCGCCCCGTACTTCGCCCTGGGGCTCGTGTCCTTCCTGGCCGCCCCGTGGGTGCTCGCCATCGGTTCGGCGTCGCTGGATGGGGGCTTCTACCGCGACACGGCCATCTTGGCGGCGGTGCACCTCTATGCCCTGGGGTGGGGGACGGCCGTAGCCTTGGGGGCGCTGCAGCAGATGACGGCGGTGGTGTTTGCCACCGTCCTTCACAGCCCCCGCCTCGCCAAGGCGGCTTTCGTCGTTTTCATCCTGGGGCTGTCCGGGCTTATCACCGGCTTCGCCACCTTGCCCCAGCTGGGGATTGCCCGGGTCGCGTTGGCGGCCGCGGCGCTGGGCCTGCCTTTGGGCGCGGTCCTCGCCCTGGCCAACGTGTACCTCACCCTGCGCAACGGGCAGCCGACGGAGCGCGGGAACCTCATCCGGCCCTTCGTGCTCTCGGCGGGCGGGTACCTGGTGCTTGCGCTTCTCGCCGGCGCGGCGCTGGCGGTCAATTTGGCCACCGGCTGGCTCGGGTTGGCTTGGCGGTCGACCCTGGCCCTGCATGTGGCTGCAGCGGCGGGCGGGTGGTTCCTGATGCTGGTCATCGGGATTTCGTATCACCTCTTGACGTTTTTCGGGCTGGTGGAGAAAAAGCATCAGTTCCGCTGGCCAGGCGCGGTGCGCCGCCTGCTGCACGCGGGAGCGGGACTGGTCATCGTCGCCGCCGTTCTCCGGGCCGCAGGGACTGAGCGGGTCCCGGTGACTGAGCCCGTGGCCCGCGCCGCGCTCGCCACGGCAGCTTGGGCTGTGGCCGCGGCGTGCGTCCTCTTTGTGTGGGACGGGTGGGGGATCTATGCGCCGCGGGAGCCGGCACGCATGCACCCCGGCGTCGGCTACGTGCGGGCGGCACACTCGTACTTGTTGGCTTGCGCCCTGGTGCTGGCCGGTTTCGGCCTGGCCGGAGTCCTCGGCTCCCCGGCGCCCGCCCAAGGGCTCACGGCCCTCGGGTTTCTCGCGGCTGCAGGGTGGCTGTCCAACACCATCCTGGGGTACCTGCACCGCATCTTGCCCTTCGTCGTGTGGCACAACCGCTACTGGGGCCGGGCCCGGGAGCCGGGCGTGCCCGCGTTTCGCCACATGGTGCACCAGCCTATGGCCTGGGCCGCATGCGCGGTGTACAACGCCGGCGTCGCGGGCGCTGCGGTGGCGCTGGTTTCGGCTTGGCCAACCGGCCCGTTTCTCGCCCTGCTTGGGGCGGGCGCCGCCCTGGCGGCGCTCAACCTGTTTAGGACGCTGCTCAAATGAACCCGGAAGGGACGGCGATCAACGGAGGTGCTTTGACGATGGAACCGCTGGTGCTCGATGTGCGGGAAGACATTCGCAACGGGAATGAGCCGTTTCCCAAGATCATGGCGGCGGTGCGCAACCTCGCACCGGGACAGGCGCTGGTCCTGATCAACAGCTTCGAGCCGGTGCCCTTGTACCAGGTGCTAGGGGCCATGGGGTTCAGCCACCGGACGGAGGCGCTGGCCGATGATCACTGGCGCATCACCTTCTACCGGGAAGGCTGACGGCGCGGGCCGGGAGGCCGCACAGGGACCTCGCCTCCCGGCTGCCTTTGCCCTGGGCGCCGTAATCTACCTCGCGCTGGTAGTGTCGCTGGGGGTGGTCCTGCGGGCCCGCTACGTGACGCCCGTGTGGCTTGGGTTTGCCTTTGGAAACCTGATGCACGCCCACTCCCAC
>DATGPV010000039.1:0-6311 GCA_035304545.1 Limnochordales bacterium
GAGTCCATCCCGGGGTTTCGCGTGGACATGGATCCCGAGACCTTTGTGGCCAGCGTCAACCGGATCAAGGCCGCGGTCATCGGCGCCACGGGGGATTTGGCCCCGGCGGACCGCCAGCTGTACGCGCTGCGGGACGTGACCGGCACCGTGGAGAGCCTGCCCCTCATCGCCGCCAGCATCATGAGCAAGAAGCTGGCCGCGGGCGCCGACGGGCTGGTCTTGGACGTCAAGACCGGCCGGGGCGCCTTGATGCAGACCTTGGACCAGTCTAAGGCCTTGGCCGAGACCATGGTGGCCATCGGCCGCCGGGCGGGGGTGCGCACCGTCGCTTTGGTCACCGACATGGACCAGCCCCTCGGTTGGGCCATCGGCAACGCGCTGGAAGTGCGGGAAGCCATCGACGTGCTGCGGGGCCAAGGGCCGCCGGACTTGAAGGAGCTGGTGGTGGCCCTGGGGACGGAAATGCTGCGCCTGGCCCAGGTGGCCGCGGATCCCGATGAGGCCCGCGAGCGGTTGTTGACCGCTCTGGCCGACGGCAGCGGCCTCCGCAAGCTGCGGGAGATGGTGGCCAATCAAGGGGGCGACCCGGCCGTCATCGATGACCCGGACCGGCTGCCCCAGGCGCCGGTGCGGGCCGCGGTGCCAGCGCCCAAGGACGGGTGGGTCGACGCCATCGACGGCCGGACCTTGGGGCTGGTCACCATGGAGCTGGGGGCCGGCCGGCGCCGCAAGGAAGACTCCATCGATCCGTCCGTCGGCATGGTGCTGCGGGCCAAGGTGGGCACCCGGGTGGCCGCGGGGGAGCCCCTGTGCGAGGTGCACGCGGCCAGCCCCCAAGCCCTGGCGGCGGTGGAACAGCGGGTGCAGGCGGCCTTTACCATCAGCGTGCGGCCCCCGGATCCCCGTCCGCTCATCTGGGCGCGCATCGGGGATTAGCCGCGGGTGCGGGACCCATCCGCGGGCTCCGGGGCTAGAGCGCGGCGCCGGTCCGGCGCCGGCCCCGGTGCTACCCGTTCCGGGCGGCGAATAGCCATGGGAAGGAAGCTGCTGCCCGGAAGGAGGCCCTACCATGTGTGTGCGCCTTGCCGGCCGGCGCGAGACTTGGGCCGGCCTCGCGTTGGCCGCGGCCCTCGGCCTGCTGCTGTTTCCCGTGGCCGCGCGGGCCGAGACGGAGCTGCCCATCTCGGCCCGGGCCGCGATCCTCATGGAAGCCCACGGCGGCCGGGTGCTCTTTGAAAAGAATGCCCACGAACCGCTGCCTCCGGCCAGCGTGACCAAAGTCTTTACCCTGGTCACGGCCTTGGAAGCCTTGCGGGACGGGCGCGTCAGCGCCGACGACTTGGTGACCGTCAGCCGCCGGGCCGCGGGCATGGGCGGCACCCAGGTGTACTTGGAAGTGGGCGAACAGATGTCGCTGCGGGATCTCCTGTACGGGATCGCGGTGGAGTCGGGCAACGACGCGGCCGTGGCCGTCGCGGAGCACATCGCCGGCAGCGAGGAAGGCTTCGCTCGCCTCATGAACGAGCGGGCCCGGGCGTTGGGAGCCCGCAACACCGAACTGAGCAACGCCTCGGGCTTGCCCCCTGCGGACCTGGGCATGCCCGGCCGGGTGCACGTGACCACCGCCTACGATATCGCGGTGGTCTCCCGCTACGGCTACACCTTGCCCATGTTTGAAGAGCTGGTTTCCACCTACGGCCCCTACCGGGTACGGGTGGGCACCCGGGCTGAGCGGGAGTTTTGGAACCGCAACCGGCTGTTGCGCTTCTACGAAGGCGCCAACGGCATCAAGACCGGCTTCACCCGGGAGGCGGGCTACTGCCTGGCGGCCAGCGCCGTGCGGGACGGCCTGCACCTCATCGCGGTGGTGCTGGGGGCGCCCACCCGGGAAGACCGGGATGAGGATATCCGCACGCTGCTCAACTGGGGCTTCAGCCAATACCGGGCCCAGGAAGTGGTGCGGGAGGGCGAGCCCTTGGGCCAGGTGCGGGTGGCCAAGGGCGGCGCGGACCAGGTGGCCGCCGTGGCCCCCCGGTCCCTGCACGTCACCGTGCCCCGGGGCGCCGAGGCCCAGGTGGAGCGGGAGCTGCGCCTCGAGGAGCGCGTCCTTGCGCCCATCGAGCCCGGCCAACCCATCGGCGAGCTCATCATCCGGGTGGATGGCCAGGAACTGGACCGGGTGGCCCTGGTGGCCGCGGACGGGGTGGAGCGGGGCACCCCGTGGCAACTGGTGCTGCGCACAGCCCGCCGGCTCTTGGGCAGCTGGCTGTCGTGAAGGCGCCGGTGGGCGCCGCCCTCTTGCCGCGGCGTTGCGGCCCAGCGGGAGGAATTGGTGGGACAATAGCGAAAGTTGCCCCCAGTTTGCAGGGGGTGCAGGCACGTGCACATAAAGGCGCGGCGGATGGGGGACAGCCTCATCGTGCGCATGGAGGGCGAATTGGATCTTAAGACGGCCGACGCCTTTAAGGCGCGGGTCCGGGCGGAACTGGCAGCCTCCGGGCGCATCCGGCATCTCATCCTCGATCTGCGGGGGGTGCCCTTCATCGACAGCTCCGGCATCGGGGCCATCTTGGGCCGGTGCCGGGAGATCCGGGAGGAGCGGCAGGGGCGGGTCATCGCCTTGGCCCCCCGGCGGCCGGTGCGCCGGGTGCTGGCCCTCGCGGGCCTGCTGCGGCTGGTGGACGTGGCGGAAACGCAGCGGGAGGCGCTGGCCATGGTGAAGGAAGGGAGCGCGGTCCCATGACCCTGCCCGAGGGCATCGCGAACCAGGTGGTCCTGGAGTTTCCCAGCAAGCCCGAAAATGTGGCCTTTGCCCGCACCGCGGTGGCGGTGTTTGCCGCGCAGCTGGACTTCACCCTGGATGAGCTGGATGAAATCAAGGTCGCGGTGTCGGAGGCCGTTTCCAACGCCGTCATCCACGCCTATGGGGACACCGTGGGGACCGTACGGGTGGAAGCCGCCATCACCACCGGTGGTGAGCTCATCCTGCGCATCATCGACCGCGGGCAGGGGATCCCGGACGTCGCGGCGGCCCGCCAACCCCAGTGGACCAGCCGCCCGGAGGAGCGCATGGGGCTAGGTTTCACCTTTATGGAGGAATACATGGACGCGGTGGACGTGGAGTCCGCACCCCAAGCCGGCACCCGGGTGACGCTGCGCAAGGCGCCCGCCCGCGCCCCCATCGCCCGATAAGGGGGGCGGTGGGCGGTGGAACGGGCCCCGGGACCACCGGCAGGATTCCCTGGACCACCGTTGCCCGCGGCGCTGCTGTCGCCCGCGGAAACCCGGGCGTTGCTGGCCCGTGCCCAGGCCGGAGACCGGGAGGCCCGCGACCGGCTGGTGGAGGCCAACCTGCGCCTGGTGGCCAGCGTCGCCCAGCGCTTTGTGGGCCGGGGCATAGAATTTGAAGATCTGTTTCAGATCGGCTGCCTCGGACTGGTCAAGGCCATCGACCGCTTTGACCTGCGCTACGACGTGCGCTTCTCCACCTACGCCGTGCCCGTCATCATCGGCGAAATCCGGCAGTGGCTGCGGCAGGACCGCCCGGTACGCGTGGGCCGCAGCCTGCAGGACCTGGCCGCCCGGGCCGTCCGCTGCCGGGCCCAGCTGACGCAGCGGCTGGGCCGCACGCCCACCGCGGCGGAGCTGGCCGCGGCCCTGGCGGTGGCCAAGGAAGATGTGGTGGCGGCTTTGGACGCCTGGCAGCCGGTGCAGTCCCTGGATGAGGCGCTGCCCGCCGGCGACGGCGAGCCGCTGCGGCGGGGCGATGGGATTACCGGCTCCGCGGACGGCGAGGATTTAGTGGAGCACGCGGCCCTCAAGGCGGCCATGGCCCGCCTGGACGAGTGGGAACGGCGCCTCATCCTGTTGCGCTTTTTCCTCGATCTGCCCCAGACCGAAGCCGCCCGCCGGCTGGGCGTGTCCCAGGCCCACGTGTCCCGCACCGAGCAGCGGATCCTGCGGGCCTTCCGCGAGTGGCTGGCCTAGGCCGCCTTCCACCGGGCCCCGTGGCCGGCACCCGCGCCAGGCCAGCGCCCGGGAGCGGCCCCGGACGGCTGGCGGGGGCACCGGATTTTGCCTAAAGGGGCGCCGCTGCGCCGGTCGAAGTGGTTCCCTGGGCAACAGGCATCGCGCCTCCCCCAAACGACCGACCCATGGCAGCAACCGTCAAGACCAACGTCGAGGGAGTGGACCCGTCCAAGTGACCACCATCCATGGGGAGCACATCGTACTGCGGCCCATCCAGGAGGCGGACTACCCGCTGCTGGCCAAGTGGGGACAGGACCCGGAGCTGGGGCGGCTGCTGGAGGGCGACTATCCCCGCTCGCTGGACGACTGTCCCGCGTGGCATCGGAAGATCATCAGCAGCCGCCACCGGCAGCTGTGGGGGATCCAGCTGGCCGCGGGCGGCCTCATCGGCGACGTGGAGCTGGACCATATCGCCTGGCGCAGCGGCGACGCGGAGCTGCGCATCCGCATCGGCGAGCGCCAGCACTGGGGCCGGGGCTACGGCACCGAGGCGGTGCGGCTGCTGTTGTCCCACGCGTTCTCATCGCTGAATCTCAAACGGGTGTACCTGCGGGTATTTTCCTTTAACGAGCGGGCCATCCGCTGCTACCGCAAGGCCGGTTTCAGGCGGGAGGGCATGCTGGTCCGGCGCGCCCCCGACGGCCAGCGGCGAACGGTCCTGCTCATGCGGATCTTGCGGGACGAATTTCTGCGGCAGCCATCCCATCAGGCCCGGGCCAGTTAGGCCCCGACGGCGCCGATTGCCCGCTTCCGGGGGCCAGAAGGCCCCCAACGTTCCGACACCAGCGCCTGCCCGGCCCTGCCGGGGCGGGCGCTGTTTTTCTCGTGGAGCCGCGCAAGGATTCACCGGTGGCGCGTAGAAGTTTTCGCGGAACCGCTCAGGAAATATTGACCGTTATTTCCCACGGCCGTGGAGGGAGACGGAGATGCTCGACATCCTCGTAAAAGGCGGTCCCGTGATGATCCCGCTGCTGTTCTGCTCGGTGCTGGCCGTGGCGGTGTCCCTGGAACGCCTCTGGTATTTGTACAGCACGCGGGTGGATTCCGAAGACCTGATGGACGAAGTGAAACTGGCCTTGAGCCAGGGCAAGCTGCTGGAAGCCGTCCAGATCGCGAAGCGTTCCCGGGGCCAGGTGGCCGCCCTGGTGGCTACGGGCATCGCCTACTCGGACCGGCCCCGGGACGAGCTGCGGGAAGTCCTGGACGAGGTGGGCCGGGCCGAAGTGTTCAAGATGGAGCAGCGCTTGGTGCTGCTGGACGCGGTGGCCACCATCTCCCCGCTTTTGGGGCTGCTGGGCACGGTGACCGGCATCATCCGTACGTTTAACATCCTCGGTGCCCTGCAAGGACTGGGGTCGCCGCAAGATCTCAGCTCCGGCATCGCGGAAGCCCTCATCACCACCGCAGCCGGCCTCATCATCGCCATCCCGTCCATGGCCATGTACCAGTGGATCAGCAGCATCATCGACCGGCGGGTGGCGGACATGAACCGCCGCAGCGGCGAGCTGATGGAAGCCTTGGCCACCCTGCGAGGTGAGTGACGTGGCCATTGAGCGTCGTCTCCGGCGCAAGCCCCGCGTCGAGATCGTCCCCATGATCGACGTGATGTTCTTCCTCGTGGTGTTCTTCATCCTGTTCACCACCTTTCGGACGGATCCAACCGGCATCCGCGTCGATTTGCCCCGGGCCGCCACGGGTGCCGTGCACGAGCAGTCGGAACTGCGCATTACCGTGACCCAGCAAGGGGCCATGTTCATCAACGGACAGGCGGCGTCCGTGGAGCAGGTGCGGGCGCGGGTGCAGGAGGCCGTGGCGCGGCGCCCGGACACCTTGATCATCGTGTCGGCCGACCGCCGGGCCGCCTATGACCATGTGGTGCGGGCCATGGACGCAGCCCGCCAGGGCGGCGGCTTCCGCATTGCCCTCAGTGTCGAGCCCCAGCAGTGATGGCCGAGCAAAGCCCCTCGGGCAGCCAGCGCCTGCGGCCTGCGGCGCAGCGTCCGGCTGAGGCAACCCGCGGCCGGGGAGGCAGGTGAGGAGTCGTTGTTCGCAGACGAGCGCGAAGAAGAATCGACCTTGCACTGGTTCCTCGTCCTTTCGGTGATCCTCCACGCGCTCCTGATCCTGCTGTGGCCCCAATGGCAGGCCATGCTGGTCTCCGGGCCGGGGTTGGAGGAGGGGGGCGTCATCGAAATCGTCACGCTGCCGGACCAGCAGCCATCGCTGCAGCCGCAGCCGCCGCGGCCCGGGCTGCCGGTGCCGTCCGTCGCGGAACGGCCCCG
>DATGPV010000040.1:0-13600 GCA_035304545.1 Limnochordales bacterium
TCGGGGGGGCAGCGAATATCGACAAGGTGTTCGATATCCAGATCTCCAGCCGGGGCGCCACCGGCGACTACACGACGAACCTCAGTGCGCCCGCCGCGGGCACCAAGACGGTTGCTGGGCAGGATAACACGCTGGCGGAGACCGACGATGCGGTCCAGTACGGCGTGACGGTGACGCTGGTTCTGGTCGACGAGCAGCAGAAACTGCCCGGCGATTACAATACTTCGGGCTGGGATGAGTCCGGCGGTCTGGACAATCGGCGGTTCGACAGCCTCCCCGATGGCGACTATGAGGTGGAGGTGACGGTCACCATCTCGGAAGACGTGTAGGTCGCACCGTCGGCCGGGGACAGTCCAAAAAGCACGGCACGCCGGCGGGCGGTGCAAGCCGGGTCGGGGCGAGGGGCCGCTGACCCGGCCCGCACCGCCCGGGCGTGCATGGCGCATTGAAAGGCGCGGTCGCGATGGTCCAAACCGAACAGTCTTATCGCGTTGTTCAACGGTTGGGGTGGGGGACATGCTGACGATGCCAGTTTCGGTCGCGACGTGGTGGACGGCAGGATGCGGGGCTTTCAAGAGGACGGCCCGGCTTCGCATCCCGGCGGGTCTTGCCGCGCTGGCGTTCATCTTTTTCGCTTCATTGCCCGTTTTTGGGCAAGCCAGTTTTTCCGTGGATCGGCAGTTCATCCAGCTGTCCGCGGCGCCCGGTCAGGAGCTGATGGGCTCTTTTCGCGTCTACAACCGCGGCGATGAGCCCATTCCCATCAGGATCGTGCCGGTGGACTACACGACCGACGAGGCGGGCCGGACCGTCACGCCGCCGGCCGGCACGACGGCGCGTTCGCTGCTGCCGCATCTGGTGGTATCTCCGACGGTTTTTACGGTGGAGCCGGGCGGCTACACCGAGGTGCGCTACGCCGTCAGGGTCCCGGAAGATTTGGAAGGCAGCTATTGGATCGCCTTTTTGACCCGACGGGCCGATGATCAGCCTTCCAGCGTCGAGGAGCGGGGCGGGGGCGGCGTAACCGTTCGCTTTCAGTTTCACGTCGTCTACCGGACGCTGATGGTGCTGACGGTCACAGGGACGGAGCAGCCCGCGGGCCGGATCACGGGTCTGCGGGTCGCGGAGGCGGACGACGGCTTCTCCTTTGAGGTGGATCTGGCCAACGAAGGCAATGCCTTGTTCCGGGGCACGGGCCACGTGGAAATCCGCGACGCCCAAGGAAACACCGTCCGCCGGACGCCGCTCCGGGCCCTTTTCGTTTTGCCGGGACAAACCCGCACGCTGTCGGTGACGCGCCCCGTCGGCGGACTGGCGCCGGGCGAGTACATCGCGCTGGCCATCGTAGATTTCGGCGGCGACTATTTGACGGCAGGCCAAAGGCGATTTACCGTGCGGTGACCCAGGGCTGATCTAAGGAGCCGGTCACGTTGCGGGACTTCTTGGTGCGGCTATGTGCCGGGCTTGTCCCCAAGACAGCGACTCGCCCTGTTGTGGTGACCAGGAGGAAGGGACATGAACCCATGAGCAGGACGGTCTTGATTCTAGCGCTTTTCCTTGCGGCAATGGGGCTGGCGTGCCACGGAGCGGTGTCGGCCCAAGGGCTGGACTGGTCCGTGCTGCGGCCCAGCGGCCTGGAGGCTCCTCCAGGAGAATTTGTCACGTACGTCGTGGACGTGGTCAATGGCGGTGACGCCCCGGCCCAGTTTCGGTGGACCATCGACGTGCCGCCGTCCTGGGCGCCGCTGGCGTCCAGCGGCGAAGTCGATGTGGAACCCGGCGGCAGCACGCCTGTGTTTGTGACCATGTATGTGCCGGCCAGCGCGCCCGCGGGCGAGCACGGTTTCCGCATGACGGTGGCCAAAATGGGCACCGGCGAGACGGTCCAGTGGGACGTGGGAGCCGTGGTCCCGGTCCGGCGCGGCCTCAGGCTGGAACAGCCTTCCGTGCCGGCCGGCTACCCCGGGGACCAGCTGGAGTACGTGGTGGTCGTTCAGAATATCGGGAACGTCTCCGAGGACGTGGAGCTCTTCGTCATGGCCCCTGACGGCTGGGGCGTTGACCGGCTGGGCGGCGGGTTCAGCCTCGAGCCGGGCAGCAGCGCCGCGGTGCGGGTGCCGGTCGTGGCGGATCGGCGAGCCCCGGCCGGGGTGGTGCGCCGGGTGCAAGTGACGGCGAGAACGACCGACGGTGAGGTCGCCGAGACGCTGAGCTTGACCGCGACGATCCAGCCGCCCCATCCGGGGTTGGTGCCTGCGTTGCGGCCCGACGCCCTGCCGGCAAGGCTGCGCTTCACGACGGGACCGATGCGGGAAGGCAGACCCTGGAATCCCCGGCTGGACATCACGGCGCGGGGGCGCGTCGGCGAAAACGAAGACACGGAGCTGGCCTTCAACCTCCGGGTGGAGCGGGACGAGCTGGAGCGGGTGTTTGTGAGCCGCTGGAATTCCTATTTCCGGCGCGACCCGTGGTCCTTCCGCTTGGGCCTTTCGCGCAGCCGAAGCACCCAGGCGTTTCAAGAGCGGTTTACACTGACCTACGACGAGCGTCCTTGGTGGGTGTCGCTGGGCGACGTTTCCCTGAGGTTGACGCCACTGCTGCGGCCGTCGGGACGGGGCGGCGCTGTACGCTTCTTCCATGAGGGGGGCGTCGACGCCGGCGTGTTCGCGCTGGGCAGCAGCGCGGGCGCGACGCTGGGCCAAGAGTGGGAGCGGGCCGAGCTCCGCTTGACCTTTGTCGGCGGCGATGCGCCGTACCGTCCGGCATGGAGTTTGTACGGTCTTGCTCGCGTCAGCGACGAGACGACGCTGGAAGGCGAGACGGCGTCCATCGAAGGTGAGGCCGCGTGGTTTCTTGGGGCCCGGTGGCAGCGCTCTCCGTGGAGCCTGCGGGGCCGCTACTTCTGGTACGGCTCGCCGGCCGTGGGCGGCGCCAACGGACAGTCGGGCTTCGAGTTCGGGGCGGCCGGACGAGTTGGCAACGCGCCCTTCGAGCTGGCCGTGAGCGATACCCGCACCAACGTGCTGCGGAATCCCGATGAACGGGTGGACGCCATCGCCCGCGCCTCCCTCTCCTCCTCGTTCCCGGTGGGTACAGCGTCGTTCCGGGGCGTGCTCCGGTATCATCAGGTGCAGTCCCTCACGGTGCCGCCCGGGATCACGGGACGGGATCAGTCGGCATTGTCCTCTGACTTCACGCTGCAGCGGAGGCTGGACGCCTGGTACTGGCTCGTGCGGGCGCGGGCATCGTCCAGGCAGAACCGCATTACGGATACGCACGATGCGACGTTTCACCTGGGGCCGGCGGTGGGCCGCTCGTGGCCCACGGTGCGGGCCGAGGTGGGCGTCGCCCTGCATGGCGCTGGGGAAACGTTAGAGGAGGCGTGGAACCACGCGTCGCTGGGGCCCACGTTGAGCATCCACTGGCGGCCGCGGGTGCTGTGGAACCCGTACCTGCGGTTGGAGTATCTTGCCGGCCAACGGCCGCGGCTTGCGGCCCGGGCTTCGCTGGAGCTCTCCGACTCGCTGGACTTCTTTGTGTCGGCGCAAGCGCGCTACCACACGGCGCGGCCGGACTGGACGTTCTCGGCCGGCCTCACGCATCGGTTCGGGCTGCCCGTGCCCGGCGTGTACTCCCGGGGTACGGTGGAAGGCCAGGTGTACATCGTCAACGGCAATGGCCCGGCGCCCAACGGCAACTTGGCCGGCATTGTGGTGACGGTCAACGGCCAGCGGGTATCGACGGACGCGGAAGGATATTTCCGGTTCGCGCCGCTCAGGGCCGGTGAGTATGAAGTCGGGTTGGACAATCTCTCGGTGCTGGGTGTGGCCTACCAGCCCCAGGTGGCCCTGCCCCTGCTGGTGGAGGTCGAGGCCGGCGAGACGGCGACGGTGGCCATTCCCATCAAGCTCGTGTCGCAGGCGACGGGGCGGGTGTACTTCGAGTCGGTGCAGAATATCGACATCATCGGCAGCAGCTTGGCGGGGGTCGTCATCGAGTTCCGCCAGGCCGGTGCGCTGGCGGCCCGGGTGGTCACGGACGCGCTGGGCTTTTATGAGACGCCGATGATGGAGCCGGGAGAGTACGAGGTGCACATCGTGCCTGGGACGCTGCCTCGGTGGACGGCGCCGGCGGAGGCGTTTCCCGCCAGGGTCGTCTTGGAGGCCGGCCGCATCCTGCGGTACGACGTTGGCCTGAAGGAGACGGAGATTCCTATCCGGCTCGACGTGGACCTTTAAGCCAGCAACTTTGCGACGCAGCAGCCTCGGCGCCGGCGATGACGCTGGGGAAACAGCGTGGCGCCCGAGAGGTGCGTGCGGCCGGTTAGGGAGGTTTCCTGGCATGCAGGGAATCGTTGTGTGGGCGGCATCGGCAGTGAAAACGCGGAAAGCGCCGCCTCTCATTCATCAGAAGATGGGTCCCAAGCTGTGGTCGGTGGCCGTCAGCGTGTTGCTGGCGGGAGTCTTGATCGGGCTCGTGCCCGGGGTGGGGCATGGTCAACCGGTCATTGACGAATTTTCGTTTCCGGCCGGTGCCGCCATCAGCGTGGTGGCGGCACCGGGAATGAACCGCCAGTCGGAGACGCTGGTGGCGCGGCTCCAGGTGACCAGCGACACCAACTACAGCATCGAGGTGACGGTCGAGCCCGACGCCGCGTGGTGGGAATTGGTGTCCATGAACAACGCCGGGCACTCGTTCATCGAGAGCTGGAATGATTGGGGCCTGGGCTTCGATGTCGCCATCACAGAGCAGGAGACCGACGGGGTGGGCCCTCCTTCGAACATCCCGTGCGCGGCGCCGGTCCTGGGCGAATGGTGCATGGGCACCGTCGCGTGGCAGCACAACGTGGCGTCACCGGGCGACGTCGAGACGAACGAGTGGTATGTCCACGTACGCCTGGTGTTGGTGGACGAGGAGGGGAAGACGGCGGGGTACGACGAATCCCATGACAATGCGCGTTTTGTATCGCTGCCCAGCGGTGACCGTGTCGTCGATGTGATGGTGGTCGTGGCCGAGGAGTAAGGATCATCACCGTCGCGGGCGGTGCCGCTGGCGGCCGGGCCGGTTGGGAAAAGGATGGTTTGACGTAAAGGGGGCAGGCTGCGGAGACGGGACTCATCGTAGGCTGAAAATGCAAATCTGCGCCGGGGGTTTCAGGGGGGGTGCGCATGCTGAAACTCGTCGTAGTTGGAGACGAGGAGCTGTATCGCGCGTTGTCGGAGGGTGTGCTGGCCGGTGCGGGCGATTGCCATGTCACGGCGGCACACGCGGCTGCAATATTGAAGGGAATCCACAAGCTGGACGCAGATGCAGTCATTTTGGACATTCAAGTCCCGGGTTCCGCGAACTGCTTGGAGCTGGGCCTGCGCCTCAAGGAAGCCCGTCCCAAGGTCGGCCTCGTGTTGCTGTCCAGCGATGACGAGCCGGCCTTGGTGAGGGTGCTGCAGTGGCGTCATCTGGCGGGATGGGCCTTTTTGCTCAAAGACTCCCTGGATCGCGCGACGTTCCGCAGTGCGCTGCAGAGGGCGACCAAAGGGGATGTGATGGTAGATCCCGCGGTGGCCGCTCGGTGGCGGGCGAGGGGCCCTTCGCCTTTGGCGCGGTTGACCCAGCGGCAGCGGGAAGTGCTGGAGCTGATCGTGGAGGGGTATTCGAACCAAGGTGTTGCCGAGAAACTGTGCGTGTCCCGAAAAACGGTGGAAAACACGATCAACCAAATGTATCAGCAGCTGGGCATCGATAGCAGAGATCCCAAAATCCAGCCGCGGGTGACGCTGGTCATGCAATATTTTGCGGAAACCATGATGGGCAGTCCCTTCTTTGGCGCCACCTCCATCTTGGGGACAGGGGAAAGGTACACGGCCCGTCAGTCGGCCGACTGCGATGCGGTAGCCAGCGGCCGTTAAGCCGTGGCGGCGCGGCCTTTACGCCAGCGCCGCCACCCGCTCCGCCGTGATGCTGAGGGCGCCGTCCCGTCGGTCTATCCTGCCCGAAACCAGGAGCAGCGGGCTGACAAACAGGTCGGCGCCCCAGCGCATGTAGACGTCTTCGAAGACGGTGACGTCGATGAGCCCCGTCTCGTCCTCCAAGGTGAGGAACACCACTGTGCGGCCGCTCTTGGTGGGCGGGCGGTGGGGGCGGATGCACAGGCCCGCGACGGTGACCGGATGTCCGTGGGGCAGGCGGCGGGCCCGGGCGCAATCGCTTACCCCGCGCCCGCGCAAGCGCGGGCGCCAGTGCTGCATCAAGTGGCGCTCCACTGTCAGCCCTAGGGCGTAGTACTCCCGCAAGTCCCGCTCCAAAGGCGGAAAGTCTTCTACGTCCCCCAAAGGGCTTTCCCGCTCCAGGCGCAGATGCCCCTGGGGCTCTCGGGCCCGGCGGCTGTCGCCCAGGACAGCGGGCAGCTGCAAGAACAGGGCGCGGCGGTTGGCGTGGAGGGCGTCAAAGGCGCCGGCCAGCACCAGCTGCTGGGCCTCCTCGATGGTGAGGGGCGGGACCCGCCGGCAAAAGTCGGTCAAGGATGTAAAGGGTTTGTCCGCGCGCGCATCGAGAAGGGCCGCCAGGGTGGCCCCGCTCAAGGCGCGGATCTGCTGCAGGCCGATGCGGATGGCGCCGTCGTCCTCCACCGTGCACAGGGGCCCGCTTTTGTTGACGCACGGCCCCCGCGCAGGCACGCCCCGGCGCTTGGCTTCCCACAGCAGCGTGTTGGGCGGGTAGTAGCCCATGGGCTGGTGGGCGAGGAGGGCCGCGTAAAACTCCGCCGGGTAGTGCTCCAAGAGATAGGTGGTCTTGTACGCGGTGGTGGCAAAGGAGGCCGCATGGGCTTCGCAAAAGCCGTAGCCCGCGTAGCCGGCGATGTAGCCAAAGATGGTGCGGGCCGTCTCGGGCGTGCACCCTTGGGCGATGGCTTTGGCGACAAACTCCTCGCCGATGCGGTCCATCTCCGCCTGGGACCGAAAAGACGACATGGCCCGGCGCAGGCGGTCGGCTTCGCCCGGTGTGAAGCCCGCGATCTCCCGGGCGATCTCGATAACCTGTTCCTGAAACAGCACGACCCCGTACGTCTTTTCCAGGATCGGCTTCAGCTTGGGATGGATGTAGGTGATGGGCTCCTGGCCGTTGCGGCGGGCGATGAAGGGCCGCACCATGTCGCCCTTGATGGGCCCGGGCCGGATGAGGGCCACCGACGCGACGATGTCCTCAAACTCCCGGGGGCGCAGGCGCGGGTGCAGGGCCCGCTGGGCCGGGGATTCCAGCTGAAACGCGCCCACCGTGTCGCCCCGGCGCAGGCGCTGGTAAGTGCGGGGATCGCCGTCGGGGATGCGGTCGTAGTCAAAGCCGGGATCCCGCCGCTGCACAGCCCGGGACGCGGTGTTGACCGCGCCCAGCATGCGCAGAAACAAAAGGTCCAGCTTCATGAGCCCCAGGGCTTCCACGTCGTCTTTGTCAAACTGGCTCATGACGACCCCTTTGGCGGACATCTGCAGGGGCGTCACGTCCAAAAGGGGCGTTGCGCTGATGACGAGGCCGCTGGAGTGGGTGCCCAAATGGCGCGGAAACCCGGCCAGGGCCTGGGCCAAGGCCAGCCACTGGCGCCGCCGGGCATCGCCGTCGAAGGAGACGGGCCGCAGCTCGGGGTAGTGGCGCAAGGCCCGCTCAATGGCGTCCGCGGGCAGGTGGGGCATGCGCTTGGCTACCGCGTCGATGTCCTCTGGGGAAAAGCCTAAGGCTTTGCCCACCTCCCGCAGCGCGCCCCGGGCGTGATACGTATGGTAGGTGGCCACCGCCGCCACGTGGTCGCGGCCGTAGCGCTGGTAGACGTAGGCGGCCACCTCGTCCCGGCGTTCGGCTTCAAAGTCGATGTCGATGTCGGGCGGCTCGCCCCGCTCGATGGACAAAAACCGCTCGAAGCGCAGGTTGCGGCGGAAGGCATCCACGTCGGTGAGCCCCAGGCAATAGGCCACCACCGAGTCGGCCGCGGAGCCCCGGCCGCTGGAACGGATGCCCCGCCCGCGAGCAAACTGGACCACGTCCCACGCCACGAGAAAGTAATCGGCCATGGCCAGATGGTCGATGATGGCCAGCTCCTCCTCGATGCGCCGGCGCAGGGCCGCGGAAATCCGCCCGTAGCGCCGCCGGGCCCCGGCCCAGGTCAGCTCCCGCAAGAGGCCCTGGGCCGTCTTGCCCTCGGGCAGCGGGAAGCGGGGATGCCGGGGCTGGCCCAAGACCAGCGCCGGCTGGCACCGTTCCGCGACCGCGAGGGTGTTGGCCACGGCCCGGGGATACCAGGCAAACCGTTCCCGCATGACCGCCGGCGGGATCAGGTGCAGCTGGTCGTTGAAGGGCCGCTGGGGGTGGGGCTCTTCCACGGTGATGCCTAAGGCGATGCAGCGCAGCACGTCATGGACGGGATGCCGCGCCCGCGTCGCGTAGTGGACGTTGCCCGTGGCCACCGCCATAAGGCCGAGGCGCTCGGCCAGCTCCGCCAGGGCCCGGTTGACCCCGTGCTGGCCCGGCAGCTCTGTGCCCTCCAGGGCCAGCAGGAAGCGATCCCGGCCCAGCGCGTCCCGGTAGCGGCGGGCGGCGGCCTCCGCTTCCCGAAAGCGCCGTTGGTAGAGCAGGGCGGGGACTTCGCTCCGGCGACAGCCCGCCAGGAACAGCAGGTCTTCCCGGCAGCGGATCAGGTCGTCCCACGCGGCCCGGGGCTGGCCCCGGGGACTGTGGAGGTGGGCCGCGGAGACGATGCGGCACAGGTTGGCGTAGCCTTTGGGGGAGGTGGCCAAAGCCGTCAAGTGCCAGCCGCCGGCCAGGGTCAGCTCGCAGCCGATGATGGGTTTGATCCCCGCCGCGGTGCAGGCCTGCACAAAGCGGACGGCCCCGCTCAAGTTGTCGTGGTCGGTGAGGGCCAGGGCAGGCATCTCTAGGTCCGCGGCGTGCTGCACCAGCTCGTCGATGGCGCTGGCGCCGTCCAGGAAAGAAAAGGGCGAGTGGACGTGCAGGTGCACAAAGCCGTCAGTCATACACCCGGTACAACCTCCACTGATCCGCAGCAGCATCCCAGTACAGCTCAAACAGCCCTCCGTCGGCCGTCTCCACCCGGTAAAAGCGCCATTCCCCCTCGCCGGCCCACCAGCGGCCCAGGTACGACCATTGGTCGACGATGCGGGTGACCCGGTAAATGCGGTCTTGCCAGCGAAAGCGCGCCAGCCGGCCTTGGGCCAGCGCGACGTCGATGGGGGCATCGACCAGGCGCATGGGCCGTCACTGCCCATACCGGTAAAAGCGGTTCATGGCCTCGTAGTGGGCCACTGCCTCCCGGGCGCGGCTCGCGCCGCCGGCCGGGCCGCCGGTTGTTATGCCGGCGGCGTCCTGCCGCGGGCAGCGGAAGGTGTGCCCGTAGCGGGCGCGGATGGCGGCCAGGGCCGGGTGGTGCCGGGCGCCGTTGGGGCGCTGGGAATCCCAAAGCAGCGTTTGCCGCCCCTGGCGGCGGGTGGGGGTGATCTCCAGCACGCAGTCGCCCGGCATCTCCATTGGCAGGGGCTGCTCGCGGCCGTCGGGATGGCCCTGGCGCCGGCCGCCCGGATCCAGGACAGACTCCGCCAGCGCCCGCCGGGCCGCTTGCCAAGCCGCGCGCGCCAGTTGGCCGCCGTCGGCGATGGGCGGGATGAATCGCCGTTCGTGCCGGCCCTCGCCCCAAAAGACCGCCAAGCGGGCGCACGCCTGGCCGGCGGCCGCGAGGCGCGCGGCCAAATCCGCGGCCGCTTGCCCGATGATGGCTGCCAGGCGCTGGGCGTCGGCGCCGATCAAGGCCTCGGCGGGGATGCGCTGCACCAGCCGCTGGGGCGGGTACAGGGCCTGTACCGGGCGCGGGTCGTGGCCCCGGGCCCAGTCCAAGAGCCGGCCCGTGGCGCTGCCCAGGTGCCCCTGCAGCAATTCGCGGGGAATCGTCAGCAGGTCCCCCAGGATGCGTACGTTGAGGGCAGACAAGGCGGTCCGGGCCGCGGGGTCCAGTTCGGGCAGGAGGGCCACGGGCAGGCGGGCCGCGAAGGCGGGCCAAGCCGCCGCGCACACCCAATACCCGCCGGGGATGGGCTGGACGGGCAGGTCATCCCAGGCGGCGGCTACCGCCGGCGGGATGGCTTGGGAAGCGAGGACACCCGCGGCGAAGCGCCGCGGCGCCACCCCCAGGCGGTAGGGGACTGCCGCCGTCTCCGGATGGGCGCCGAGGGCTTCGGCCAAGCGTGCCGCCAGCACCGGCACCGGCGGGCCGCCGGTCCAGTCCATCCACACGCCGTCCGCCGCGGGCTCCACCGCGGGCGTCAGCTGGGCGCACGCGTCGCAGACGGCGGGCGTGGGTGGGATCCGCAGACACGCGATGACAGACATGCCGTCGGGTCCTCCCTGCGATCAGATGTTCGGGGATCTTTATGCTAACATATGTTCGGTCCCCGTCGTCAAGACGGAACATAGGGCCAGCCCGGAGGAAATGGGTGGCAAAGCGGCCAAGCCGGTCCCCGTCCGGGGCCGCGGCTCCGTCCCCGGGCGCACAATGTCCCAGTCCCCGGGCCTTTGGCGCCGGGTCGTGCCCTACCGCTGAGGGTGCCGCGCCGCCGCGGGCGCGGTCCCGGAGGCGGCGGAAACCGCTGCTTCGGGCTGGTCGCGGCCCGCCGGCACCCGCAGGCGCCAGCGCAGGAAATAGTGCTCCAAGGCGTGCTTGCCCCAGCGGGGCAAGGAACCGGTGAGAAAGAGGCGGGTTTGCACCCGGCCCAGCTGCGGGGCGGGCTGGCGCACCGATAAGAGCCCGCGGCCGGGGCCCAGATCCACCAGGCACGCGAAGAGGGACCGGTACCGCACCGGTGCCGCCAAGCCCAGATCCGCCGCGATGTTGGCTGCGGCCACCCGCCCTTGCTGTTCGGCCATGAGGCCAGTTTTGGGGCCGGGCAAGGCTACGCAGTCGCCGGCCGCGAAGATGTTGACGTAGGCCCGGGAGCGCATGGCCGGATCGGTCACCACAAAGCCTTCGGCGTCGGTCAAGTACGGCACCTGCCGCAGGAAACCGCTGCCCTGGTAGGGCGGCAGGCCGATGATGAGGGCCGCGGGCAGCTCGTAGCCGTCGCCCAATACGACGCCGGTGGGCGTCACCCGCTCGATGAAGGTACCCGTTATCAGACGGATCCCCGCCTGGTCCATCCACCGGCGGGCGGCGCGGACGGCCCGGCTGCCGCCCACCGCGCACGGGTCCTCCTCGTAGGTGATGAAGGTAAGCCGGCACCGGTGGCCCAAGCCCCGGCGGCGCCACCAGGCGGCGGCTTGGAACACGAATTCGTACGCGGGACACGTCAGGGGCGAGGGGGGATGCAGGGCCACCACCACGGGTCCGCCCGGAAAGCGGGCCACGGCCTGGCGCAGCGCGACGGTTTCGGCCAGCCACAGGGGGACGTGACAGCGTCCCGCCCACCCCGGCGGGAGCTGGGGCGGCGTGCTGGCCCCCAGGGCGATGACGAGGTAATCGTAGCGGTAGCGGCCCGCCCGGCCGTGCACCGTAGAGCGTTCCGGCTCGAGGCCCTCCACGTGGTCTTGGACGAATTGGATGCCGTGGGCGCTTAAGATCCTTGGCAGGGGAGCGCAGATCTGCTCGGGCCGGCGCTGGCCAAAGGCGACCCACGGCAGCGACGGGCGAAAAACGAAGGTGTCCGTCCGATCGATGACGGTGATGCGGGCGCGCGGGCCCAAGAGGCGGCGGGCGGTGCGGGCCGCCTCCAGCCCCGCGAAGCTGCCGCCCAACACGAGCACGTGTGCCGCCCCCACCGCTGGTGCCTCACCTCCGTACGAATGTAGTGTGCGGCGCCGGGGTGGGCCCCTATCCGTCCGGGATGGCCGGCTGCCGGGCGGGCCAAGCTACACCTGTCAAGAGCTACACCTGCCCAGATCCGGGCCGGCGGGATGGAGGAACAGTGCGTGAGACGGCTGTGGCAGCGGGGATGGGGCCGGGGCCAAGCCGATCCCCTGGGCGATGGGGCGCGGCTGTGGCCCCTGGCCGCAGGCGCCGCGGCGGTCCTGGCCAGGCGGTGGGCGGGCGCGGGGCTGCGGGAGGCGCTGCGGGGGGCCCTGCGCACGTGGATGCTGCGGCTGCAGAGCGATCCGTACCGGGAAAACTTGTGGGAGCTCATCAGCGCGGCCCGCCGGCCCGGGCCGCAGATCATTTTGGAAAACAGCCTGCGGGCCGCCCATGGGGCGCTTTTGCACCGGCCCTTGGGCAGCCCCCGGCGTTGGCCCAACCTGGAGGGCCTCGTCTTTGACGGCGCCCAACTGGCCCGCCCGCCGGCGGCCCACGACGTGCCGGTGGACATGGCCGTCACCTTGGGGCCCCGGGCCCAAAAGCCGCTGCGGGTGGACATCCCCATCCTCGTGTCGGGGATGGCCTACGGGCTTGCCCTAAGCCGGCGGGCCAAGGTGGCCCTGGCCCGGGGAGCGGCCCTGGCGGGCACGGCCAGCAACACCGGCGAGGGCCCCGTGCTGTCCCTGGAGCGGCAGGCGGCCCGCAAGCTCATCGTCCAGTTTCACCGGGCGTCTTGGGGCAAAGACTTGGACACGCTGCGCCGGGCCGCCATGGTGGAGATTCATCTGGGCCAGGGCGCCTCTACGGGGGTAGGCGGCGAGGTGGTGGGGGCCCGCAGCGACCCCAATTTGCGCCGGGTGCTGGGCGTACCTCCGGGCCGGCCGGCGGTCATCCCGTCGCACCACCAGGAATTGGCGACCCGCTCCTTGGGGGACTTGGTCGCAGAACTGCGGTCGGTGACGGGCGGAGTGCCCATCGGCGTCAAGCTGGCCCCCGGACGCCGGCTGGAAGCGGATCTGGAGGCCTGCGTGGCCGCCGGCGTGGACGTGGTCGCGCTGGACGGCGCCCAGGCCGCGACCAAAGGCAGCCCGCCCATCCTGCAGGATGACTTCGGCTTGCCCACGCTGCACGCGCTGGTGCGGGCCGTCCGGTTTTTGGAAACCCGCCGGGTGCGGGAGCAGGTGAGCCTCATCGTGGGCGGCGGCCTTTATACTCCCGGCGATTTCCTCAAGGTGCTGGCCCTGGGCGCTGACGCCGTCTATATCGGTACGGTGGCCCTCTTTGTCATATCCCACGGACAAGTGTTCAAGGCGCTGCCCTGGGAACCCCCGACGCAGCTGGTCTTCTTCGGCGGCCAGCACGAGGATGCCCTGGACGTGGATGAAGGCGCCCATCGCCTGGCCAATTTCCTGCGGGCCGCAGCGTGGGAAATGGCGGTGGCCGTGCGGGCCTTGGGCAAGCGGGCGGTGCGGGAGGTGTCCAAGGACGACTTGATGGCCCTGGACGAAACGACCGCCCGCCTGTGCGGCGTGCCGGTTTCATGGGCATGAATGGCAGGCGGCGGCTCCGGGGAGGGGGGAGGACTGGCGGCGGCAAAGGCGAATGTTCGTCGGGTGTGACCTACGGGAGAGGGAGGTCCGCATCGGTGGCCCAACCCCAGTCGGCCCCGGCGGTGCCCGCCATCGTGGTGGAGGGGCTGGTCAAACGCTACGGTCCGGTGGCTGCGGTGGACGGGATCAGCTTTACCGTGGCGCGCGGCGA
>DATGPV010000041.1:0-41376 GCA_035304545.1 Limnochordales bacterium
CGGACGGCCGTCGTGCTCTTGTGAGTCGATCTTTCTTTGAGACTATTCCGCCTCCTCTCGTGTCGCGCCAAGTGGGGTTCAGCGAGTTGGTTTCCTTGTGCCACACCCCGGGTCTGGCGGAGGCTCGGCCCAGCCCCATCACCCGGCAAGAGCGACAGAAACCTTGGGGACGGCGTGAAGGGCATTGGAGGAACGCCGGGCGCAAGCCAGAAAACCAACAGAGTACCCTGGGCCGGTGCGCCTGGGCACCGCCCGCTGCGGGCGCGTCGCGGCCGCGCCCGGAAAAGAGCCCGCAGCCGGCGCTTCCAGGCCGCGTCCGGGAAAGGGCGCCGGGGCCAGCCCGCCGGCTCCCAGGAACGCCAAGGAGGGACAGTCCAGGTGGAAGCCTTTGCCTACGCCGCTCCCCGCACGGTGGCCGAGGCGGTCCGGCTGCTGGCCGATGCCCAGGGCGCGGCCCGTCCGCTGGCCGGCGGCACCGATCTCATCCCCCAGCTGCAGGAAGGGCGCCGCCGGGCGGACCTTGTGGTGGATGTGAAGGGCATTCCCGAGATGAACGAGATCCGGTGGGATCCGGAGGCGGGGCTCACCATCGGCGCGGCGGTGCCCTGCGCGCAGGTGGCCCGCTCCCCCCACGTGCAGCGGCACTACCCCGCCCTGCACACGGCCTGCACCTTGATCGGGTCCATCATGATCCAGCACCGGGCCAGCCTGGGGGGCAACCTGGGCAACGCGGCCCCCTCCGCCGACGGCGTGCCGCCCTTGATGGTGTACGGCGCGGAGGCCGTCATCGCCGGTCCCGGCGGCACCCGCCGAGTGCCGGTGGAGGCGGTGCCCACAGGCCCCGGGCAAACGTGCCTGGCCCCCGGCGAGCTCATCATCGCGCTGCACCTGCCGGTGCCGCCGCCCCACACCGGCTCCCATTACCTGCGCTTCACCCCCCGCCACGAGATGGACATCGCGGTGGCGGGCGTGGGCGCTGCGGTAACCGTCGACCCCGCGACCGGCGCGTGCACCCGGGTCCGCCTCGCGCTGGGCGCGGTGGCTCCCACCCCGGTGCGGGCCCCGGAGGCCGAGGAATACCTCACGGGCAAGCCCTTGACCCGGGAGCACGTGGAGGAGGCCGCCCGGCGGGCAGTGGCGGCGGCCCGGCCCATTTCCGACGTGCGGGGCAGCGCCGACTACCGGCGCCACCTGATCGCGGTCCTCACCCGGCGCGCGCTGGCCGCCTGCCGGGCCCAACTGGAACCCAAAGGCGGCGCCCAGGCCGCGGCGGGCTAGCCCTGCTGCGGCCGTGGGGCAGGGCGGTCCGGTCTTGCGCCGGCAGCACCCCACGGTTGCCCGCACCCTGCGGGACGGTTTCCACAGGAGGTGGCAGGACGCCATGACCGCCGAGGCTACGGCACCGCAGGCCAGCATGGCGGCGGAGAGGCCCAAGATGGCCAATCCAAAAATCATGGTAGAAGCGACCATCAACGGCGTCGCAGAAACCTTTGTCTGCGAGCCCCGGCAGACGCTGCTGGAAGTGCTGCGGGAGCAGCTGGGACTGACCGGCACCAAGGAAGGCTGCGGCAACGGCAACTGCGGCGCGTGCTGCGTCCTTTTGGACGGCCGGCCGGTCAACAGCTGCCTGGTGCTGGCGGTGGAGGCCGACGGGCGGGACATCGTCACCATCGAGGGCCTGGACCGGGACGGCGTGCACCCGCTGCAGCAGGCCTTTCTGGAGCACGGCGCGCTGCAGTGCGGCATCTGCACGCCCGGCTTTCTCATGTCGGCCAAGGCGCTCTTGGATGCCAACCCCCGGCCCACCGAGCATGAGGTGCGGCGCTGGCTGGCCGGCAATCTGTGCCGGTGCACGGGCTACGACAAGATTATCCGGGCCGTCCTGGACGCTGCTCAGCGCCTGGCTGCCGGAGCCGCCGACGGGCAGGCCGCCCGGCACGCCCATGGGCAGCCCGGAGGGCAACCGGCCACGGAGGTGGGGTTGGCGTGAGCACGGCGACCACGCCTGACGTCAAAGGCACGCCACTGCCTGCAGGCACCTCGTACCGCGTCCTCGGCACGCGGCCCGTCCGCCACGACGGGATGGAAAAGGTGACGGGCCGGGCCCGGTTTGGCGCGGACGTGCACTTGCCCGGCATGCTCTACGGCCAGGTGGTGCGCAGCCCGTATCCCCATGCCCGCATCAAGAAGATCGACACCTCCCGGGCCCGGGCGCACCCGGGCGTGCGGGCCGTCATCACCGGCGCGGACTTCCCCGCCCTGGACTCCGACGCCGTGAAAGACCTGGGCGAAGGCGCCATCGAGCTGCGCTACGCCAGCCAGCTCATCATGGCCCGGGACAAGGTGGTGTTCCAGGGCCAGCCGGTCGCGGCAGTGGCCGCGGTAAGCCTGCAGGCCGCCCGGGAGGCGGCGCGGCTGGTGGAGGTGGAGTACGAGCCGCTGCCCGTGGTGCAAGAGGCCCTGGCCGCAATGGAGCCCGGCGCGCCCCTCATCCACGACGACCTGTACACCGTCGTTCCCGGCGGCGCCAAGGCGCAACGGCCCAGCAACGTGGCCAAGCACGTCCAGCACGAGCGGGGCGACGTGGAGGCCGGTTTCGCCGCCGCCGACGTCGTCGTCGAGCGGGAATTCCGCACAGCCATGGTGCACCAGGGCTACATCGAACCCCAAAACGCGGCCGCATCCTGGGAGCCCGACGGGCGCCTGACGGTGTGGACCAGCACCCAGGGCCATTTTTCCGTGCGAGAACAGCTGGCGGACCTGCTGCAGATGCCCGTGGGCCGCATCAAGGTCATGCCCATGGAGGTCGGCGGCGGCTTCGGCGGCAAGGTGCAGGTGTACCTGGAGCCCGTGGCCGCGCTGCTTTCCCGCCAGGCGGGCCGGCCCGTCAAGATGTGGATGAGCCGGGCCGAAGTGTTCACCGGCACGGGGCCGGCGTCGGGCACCTACATCCGCTGCAAAATGGGCGCGACCAAGGACGGCCGCATCGTGGCCGCCCAGCTGTACATGGTGTACGACGCGGGGGCGTTTCCGGGTTCGCCCGTGGGTGCCGGCGCGGTCACGGGCCTGTCGCCCTACCGCATTCCCAACCTGCGGGTGGACGGGTTTGATGTGGTCACCAACAAACCCCGGGTCCAATCTTACCGGGCTCCGGGCGCGCCCCAGGCCGCGTTTGCCGTGGAAACCGTCATCGATGAACTGGCCGAAGCCTTAGGCATGGACCCCGTGGAGCTGCGCCTCCGGAACGCCGCGGCCGAAGGCGATCGCCTGGTGCACGGGGTGCCCTTCACCCGCATCGGTTTCCGGGAAGTGCTGGCGGCGGTACGGGACCACCCCCACTACCGGGCCCCCTTGCCTGACGGCGACGGGACCGTGGCCTACGGGCGGGGCGTCGCGGCCGGCCTGTGGATCGGCGGCAGCGGCACGTCCACCGTGCACTTGACCTTCAATCCCGACGGCACCGTCAACCTCATCGCCGGGTCGCCCGACCTCAGCGGCAGCCGCGTGTCGCTGGCCATGATCGTCGCCGAGGAGCTGGGCCTGGATCCCCACGATGTGCGGCCCACCATCGCCGACACCGACACGGTGG
Organism: Limnochordales bacterium; assembly: GCA_035304545.1. Taxonomy (GTDB): domain Bacteria; phylum Bacillota; class Limnochordia; order Limnochordales; family ZCTH02-B6; genus ZCTH02-B6. Next base: position 3,590 of record DATGPV010000041.1, read on the forward strand.
GGCACAACGACGTCACCGGCGGCAGCCGGGTCACCTACGCGACGGGCACCGCCTGCTGGCGGGCGGCCCAAGATGCCATCGCCCAGCTCAAGCCCCGGGCTGCGCAGCTGCTGGAGGCCGACGCCGGGGCCATCGAGTTCGGCGGGGGCGAGTTTTGGGTGCGGGACGCACCGGACCGCCGCATCGGCATCAAGCAGGTCATGGCCCAGCTGAAAAAGACCGGCGGGCCCATCGTCGCCCGGGGCGTCGTCAACCGGCTGAAGTCGGCGCCAGCCTTCGGGGCCCACATCGTCGACGTGCGGGTGGACCTGGAAACCGGCAAGGTGGACATCGTGCGTTACACCGCGGTCCAGGACGCGGGCAAGGCCATCCACCCCTCCGCGGTGGAAGGGCAGATGCAGGGCGGCGCGACGCAAGGCATCGGTTGGGCGCTCTTTGAGGAGTACGTGTTTGACCAGGGGCTGATGCGCAACCCAACTTTTCTGGACTACCGGCTGCCGACGGCCCTGGACGTGCCCATGATCGACACGGTCATCGTGGAGGTGCCGGCCTCCGACGGCCCCTACGGCGTGCGGGGGGTGGGCGAAGTGCCCATCGTGCCGCCCGTGGCAGCCATTGCCAACGCGGTCTACCGGGCCACCGGCGTGCGCATCCGGGAGCTGCCCATCACGCCCGAGCGGGTCTGGCGAGCCCTGGCGGCGGCCGGCGGGCCCAGCCAGGCGGGGTGAAGGGCCGTTGCCAAAGGTTTGGGTACCCAGCCCCATGCGGGACGTCACGGGCGGGCAGCACACCTTGGACATCCCTGGTGCGACGGTGCGGGAAGTCCTGGCCAACTTGGTGGCGCGGCACCCCCAGGCCCGGGAGCGCCTGCTGCAGCCCGACGGCTCGCTGCAGCCCTATCTGCTGCTGATGGCCGACGGCCTTGAAGTCCACAACTGGGATGCGCCGCTGGAGCCCGACAGCGAACTGATCATCACCGCGGCCTTGGGCGGCGGATGAGCTCCAGATCCCCGGGCCCGTCGATGTCCCCCAGCTCCTCGGGGGAAACCGGCAGGACCCGCAGCGCGCCGCCGGCGGCCAGCAGCACGGCGCGGGCGCCCCGATCGCCCGTCAGCTGCAGCACCGCGGGCCAAAGGGGCGGCCGCAGCACGCAGGGCGGCCCCGGCCGCCCAGGGCCGTACGCGGCCGCGGCGGCCAGGGCCCCGGGTTCAAAGGCGAGGTCCACCAGGCGCCGCAAGGTGGCCGGCTGGACAAAGGGCTGGTCGGCCAGGAGCACGGCCAGGCCCTGGGGCGCGGCGGCCGCGAGCCTTGGGCCCGCGGCGGTCTCATCGGGGCCCCTGGCGCCGGCGCCCAAGGCCGCCGCATCGCCCGCGGCCGCCCGCACCCCGGCCTTGAGGGACGCCGCTTGGCCCGCGGCGTAATCGGGATTATAGACAAACCGCACGTCGGGCGGCATGCCCGCGAGGGCCGCTTGCACCGCCGCGGCACCGTGGCCGGTCACGACCCAGACCGGTGACAGTCCCGCCATGAGGGCCGCGGCCACCACCCTCCGCACCATGGGCTCCCCGTCCACGGGCAGCACCTGCTTGACGCCGCCCATGCGGGTGGCCATGCCGGCGGCCAAGACGACGGCCGCGACCGCGGGGCGCCCGCGGACACCCGCCGCGGCTTGCGCCGTCCTGCCGGGCCCAGGCAGGGGGCCGTCCGCCGCCGAGGGCTGCCGCCCTTGGCTCTCCCTGGGGGTTTCGCGCTGCGCCTCGCCCATGGGTCCTTGGCGCTGCCTCCCGTCCATCGCTTTCGCCCCCGCCTTCGCCGCGCCGGCGCGCGGCCCCTGCCGGACACCGGCGCCGCTGCTAACTTCTAACAGAGGCTTCCCGGCCCCCGGATGTCGAACCCCATCCCGAGCGCCGGTTTCGCCAGGCCCCGACGGCGGGCGCTTGGGCGGCCACAGCCGCCGGGGCCGCGGCCGGGCGCGGTTTCCGAAAGGACGAGGATCCATGGCCCGCAGGCGCCCCCAGGTGCCCCACACCTTTCGCGGCCACGTCTTGGACGAGTTCCAGATCCAGGCCGCCATCGCCATCCAGCAGGACATGTCCACCCTGGTCAGCGCGCCCACCGGCACGGGCAAGAGCCTCATCGCCGACTACCTGGTGGACGACATGCTGCGGCAAGGCCGGCGGGTGGTCTACACCGCGCCCATCAAGGCACTGGTGAACCAAAAATACCGGGAGTTCCGGGACCTGTACGGCGGCGCCCGCACGGGGATCTTGACGGGCGACCTTTCCCTCAACCCCGGCGCCCCCTTGGTGGTCATGACCACCGAAGTGCTGCGCAACCGGCTGCTCGCGGGCCCGGGGGGCGAAGGGGACGACCGGGACGCCGCCGGCTCCAGCCGACCGGGCATCGACGCCGATTGGGTCGTCTTTGACGAGATCCACTACATCGACCACCCCCAGCGGGGCACCGTCTGGGAAGAGGCCATGCTCCTTTTGCCGCCCGGCTGCCGCATCCTCGGCCTTTCGGCCACGGTGCCCAACATCGGGCAGATCGCGGCCTGGCTGGAGTCGGTCTACGGCGAGCCCGTGGCCACCATCGTCCACACCGAGCGGGCGGTGCCCCTGCGCCACCGCTATTTCACCGACACGGGCCAGCTGGTGGACTACGCCGCCCTGTGGCAGCACCTGACCGGCCACGACCTCAAGGCCGGCACCGTGTCCGTCGCGGAAACCGGACCGCCCGCCCGGCGGGAGCTGGCGGGCCGGCGCCGGGCCGCCCAAACCCCGCCCCGGGACAGCACCCACTTGGAACTGGTGGCCTATATGCAGCGCCACCGCCTGTTCCCCGCCATCTACTTTGTCCTCAGCCGCCGCGAAGCCGAGCGCATGGCCAAAGATCTGGCCCGCCGGCGCAGCTTCCTCCAGCCCCACGAGCGGGAAGCGGTGCGGGTGACGGTGCGCCGGCTCCTGCAGCAGGCAGAGCTGACGCCGGGACAGATCCCCGGTTTCGATGGGATGGCCCAACTGTGGGCCCGGGGCATCGGCGTCCACCATGCGGGGCTCCTGCCCATCGTCAAGCACATCGTCGAGCACTTGCTGGAGCGGCGCATCCTGCGGATCGTCTACGCGACGGAAACCTTTGCCGTGGGCGTCAACATGCCCGTGCGCACCGTGTGCTTTGACAGTCTGGAAAAGTTCGACGGCCGCCATTACCGCCTGCTCACGCAACAGGAGTACATGCAGATGGCGGGCCGGGCCGGCCGGCGGGGGCGGGACCGGGAAGGCACCGTCATCACCCGGGCCGAGCCGGATACCATCCTCAAGGCCGGCTTGCGCGACTGGGAAACCGAGCGGCTGGAGCCGCTGACCAGCCGCTTGCGCTTGTCTTACTCCACTGTGCTGAACTTGCTCCACCGCCACGGCGGAGCCCGCCCGGAAACCGGCTCCCTGGGCCGGTGGGAGCCCCCCGACACCCTGGTGCGCTGGCTCCAGGCGTCTCTTAAGTGTTTCCAGTCCCCGCGGCCCGACGAAACCGCGGCGAAGCTCCAGGAGGAACTGGCCCAGCGGACGGCGCTGCTGGCCCGCCTCGGGTACGTGGACGACGGGGGGCTCACCGCCAAGGGCGAGTTTTGCCGCCGCATCTGGGTCAAGGAGCTGCTGGTGACCGAAATGGCCTTTGACGGAACCCTGGGCGCCTTGTCCCCCGACGACTTGGCCGGCTGGGCAGCCGCGGTCGTCTGGGAACCTCGCCCCCAGGACACATCTTTGCCCCGCACCGCGCCGGGCTGGCTGGCCGCCGCCCAACTGGCCGCGGACCGCATTGTGCGGCACGCGGGTCCGGCGGCCCGGCCCCTCGTCCAGGTCGAGGGCCGCATCGCCCCCGCCGTCCAGCGGTGGGCCGCCGGTGAAGATTGGCAAGACCTATTGCGGGCCTACCCCTTGGAAGCCGGCGATTTTGTCGCCTTGTGCCGCCAGGCGGTGGACCTGCTGCGGCAGGTGGTCGCCGCCGGCGGGGATCCCGCCTTGCGCGCCAACGCCCGCGCGGCCATCGCCGCGGTGGAGCGGGACGTGGTTCGCGCCTGCCGGCTTTTCTAGGACGCGGCGGCTCCCCGCTCCTCCCCTTGCCGCCGCCGACCGCACCGCCGTGGGCTGTCCCCTTGTGGTCCTGGCCTGCTTAATGCCTCTTGACGATTGTAATCCGACGCAAGTATAATGTTCCCAGTCTCGCGACATTTTGGCTTAATATAATGCAACGGTGGTTTTCACGCCTATTTTCTTCCATCTACCACCGGCGTCACAACTGCACAACACGCGCGATCATGCTTGTTAAGGAGGCCCCCCATTGAGCGGACTCGTGCAGCGCGCCGTCGCCAACATGCCGGTACGTGGACGCAGCCTTTGGGAACGGGAAAACGTGCTAGGGTCGCTGATGTTGACGCCGGCCGTCCTCTACATCGTCCTGTTGGTCGGGTTTCCCTTTGTGTTCGCCATCTACCTCGCCTTGACCGACGCCACCGTAGGAAGCCCCGTGGGCAGCTTCGTGGGGCTGGACAATTTCCGGGAGATCATCCAAAGCCGCGGCTTCCGCACCGCGCTCAAGAACACGTTCATCTTCACCTTCTCGTCCCAAGCCATTATCCTGATCCTCGCCAACGCCCTCTCAATGGCCCTGCAGCGGGATTTTCGCGGCAAGGGCCTGGTGACCTTCCTCATCCTGCTGCCGTGGGTGGCTCCGGTCTCCTTGACCACCATCAGCTGGCTGTGGATCTTTCACTCCCGCTTCAGTCTCATTGACTGGTTCCTGCGCCAGCTCAACCTGCTGGAAGGCAACCTGTTTTGGCTGGGGCGTCCGGACCTGGCCATGATCGCCATCATCATCGTGCACGTCTGGCGCATGTTCCCCTTCGCCACCGTCATCCTGCTGGCGGGCCACAGCGCCTTGCCCAAGGACGTGCTGGAAAGCGCCCAGGTGGACGGGGCGGGCTTTTGGCGCATCTTCTTTCAGATCCGCTTGCCGCTGCTTTTGCCCATCATGAGCGTGGCCGTTCTGTTCAGCACCGTGTTCACCTTTTCGGACATGACGGTCGTGTACGTCCTGACCCGGGGCGGCCCCTTTGACACGACCCACGTGCTGTCCAGCATGGCCTACTTCCGGGGCATCTTCGGCGGCAACCTCAGCGTCGGCGCAGCCGTTTCGCTGTTCCTGTTCCCCGTGCTCCTCATCGCAGCGATCCTGATCCTCAGAATCGCCCGCCGTGCGGAGGTGACCTGACGTGCAGGCGTCCATGGCCGTCCGGCTGCGCAAGTCAGGGCTGCGGATTGGGCACGCGCTGGTGCTCTTGGTGTTTGTGCTCTTCACCGCCACGCCCTTTGTCTGGATGCTGATTACGTCCTTTAAGCACGACAGCGATTTGTACAACCCCGACAACAACCCGCTCTGGTTCAACGAGCCGCCGACGCTGGCCCACTGGGAGTATGTCTTCCACCGCACCCCCTTCCTGCGGTGGCTGGCGAACACCACCATCGTGGGCCTGGCGGTCATTGTCATCACCCTGGCCCTGGCCCTCCCTGCGGCCTACAGCCTGTCGCGGCTTCTGGGCCGGTGGGGCGAGCGGCTGGGCATCGCGATCTTCCTGGTGTACTTGGTGCCGCCGACGCTGCTGTTCATCCCCATGGCCCGCGTCATCAGCTCCCTCCAGCTGCAAAACACCCTCTGGTCGCTGATCGTGGTCTACCCCACCATCACCGTGCCCTTTTCCACGTGGCTGCTGATGGGCTTCTTTAAGTCCATCCCCCGGGACCTGGAAGAGGCGGCCATGATCGACGGGTGCAGCCGCTTGGGGGCCCTGGCCCGGGTCATCTTGCCGCTGGCCGTGCCGGGCATCATCACTGTCATCATCTTCAGCTTTACCCTGGCGGCCCAGGAGTTCATCTACGGCCTGACCTTTGTCACCTCCACCGCCGTCAAGACGGTGAGCGTGGGCGTGCCCCAGGACATGGTGCGAGGTGACATCTTCTTCTGGGGACCGCTGATGGGATCCGCGTTTCTCGCCAGCGTCCCCGTGGCCATTTTGTACTACTTGGTGCTGGACCGGTTTATTGCGGGGTTCACCACCGCGGGCGCGTTCAAGTAACCGCCCCCCAAAGCCCTGGAACCGTCGTCCGGCCCGGAAGGAGGCGATGCGTGCCGGTTGCCGCAGCGTTCCCGCCGGTGACCAATCCGGCGCCCGTCACGGCAGTGGTGGGAGAGTTTGGGTTTCTTATTCGGTGACTTGATACGGGAGGTGCCTCACGGTGTGGCAGGGTAAGACGACCAGGCGGGACTTTCTCAAGACGGTGGGAGCCGGCGCCCTGGCCGCCAGCGTGCCTGGAGTCATCAGCCGGCGGGTGTTCGCGCCGCGGGCGTCGGCCCAGTCGGGGCAGGTCACCTTGCGCATCTTGCAGTGGCAGCACTTCATCCCCGCCTACGACGAGTGGTTCAACAACGTCTTCGCCCCCCGGTGGAGCGAGCGGTACGGCGTGCGGGTGGTCGTGGACAACGTCGGCCTGGCCGACCTGCCGGCCATCGCGGCGGCCGAGGCGGCGCGCGTCGCCGCGGGCCAGGACCCCGGCCACGACATGATCCAGCACCTGAGCCCGCCGGCGGCGCTGGAACCGCAGGTCATCGACCACGGCGACATCATCAAGGAAGCCCTACGGCTTTCGCACCCGGCCCGGCCGGGCGGCTTGGGCAACTACATCCGCATCGCCCACTTGAGCACCTACAACCCCATCACGGGCAAGTACTTCGGCTTCTCCGACAACTTCGTGCCTGACCCGGTCCACTACCGCGCCGACCTGTGGCGGGAGGCGGCGTCCCGGCTCGACGCCTTTGACGGGGTGCACGCGGAGGGCGGCCCGGTCACGTGGCATGACATCTTGCGGGCCGGCCGCATCCTGAAGCAGATGGGCCACCCGGTGGGCTTCGGCTTGTCGCAGGAGCTGGACAGCAACATGATCCTGCGGGCCATGATGTACTCCTGGGGCACGGCCATTCAGGACGAGGACAGCAACGTCATCCTGGACAAGCCCCCGTGGCGCGAAAAGACCCTGGACGTGCTGCGCTTCGTCAAGCAGCTGTACGAGGAGGCCATGTTCCCGGGCGTCTTTGCCTGGACGGCTGCGACCAACAACGAGGAATACTTGGCGGGGCGCCTGTCCATGGCCGCCAACGCCATCTCCATCGCCCGGGTCACCCACCTCAACGCGCTGGAGGCGCTGCGCCGGGGTGAAAACCCCGAGACGTCGCCCACCATCCAGTTCGCGGTCAATACCGAGATCACGGCGCTGGCGCCGGCGGGGCCCGAGGCCGCCCGGGGCCTGGAGCACGTGATGGGCGTCTACTCCATCTGGGACACGGGCAACACCCGGGTCATCGACGCCGCGCAGCAGCTGCTGCTGGACCTGGTGCAAAGCTTCGACCCGGACGTGGCCGAAGCCGAAGGTTGGGGCCCGGGCAAGTTCATCGCCAGCCAGGGCTACGACTACCCCACCTTCGACAACGCGATCCCCAAGGCCAAGCGGCTGGAATACCTGCGCAACGACCCCCTCTACGCGCCCATCGCCGAGGCCACGGGCGATCGGCCCAACAAGCTGGAGAAGGTGGAGGCCGCCATGGACTGGGCCTTGCACGTGGGCTGGCCCGGCCCGGCCAACGCGGCCATCGACGAGGTGTTCAACACCTTTGTCATCCCCGTCATGTTCGCCCGGGTGGCCCAGGGCATCGACACGCCCGAGCAGGCGCTGGACGAGACCGCGGCCCACATCCGCAGCATCTTCAACAAGTGGCGCCGGCAGGGGCTGGTGGGCGGCACGTCGTAACGGGCGGAGCCACGCCTGCCCCACGGCCCAGGGGCACCTTCCGGGACGGCGGCCGGCGACGCCGTGCCGCCGTCCCGCCTACGCCCAGCGCAGCGCCAGGGGTTCCCGAGGGGGACCCCTTCGCGCGCCCGTGTCCTTGCCGCCCGTCGGGGGCTGGCCTTGCGGCCGATCAGCGCCGGCTGCTGCGCAGCCACGCTTCCACCGAAGCGTACTTTTCCAAGAAGAAAGGGTTCAGCGCGATACCGATGGCAATGGCCACCACGATGAGGGCCAAGGCCCCGGCGACCCGCCGCACGAGGCTCGGCCGCCGGGAGCCGCGCCACACCAGGGGCAAGATGGACAGGGCACTGGCGGCGCTGGACAGCACCACGGCCGAGCCTGCCACCGCGGGCTCGATGCGCCCCGCGGTCACCAGGTTGGCCGCGGTGGCCGCGGTGGACGCGCTGGACACCAGGCCGCCGGCGATGCTGACCGCGTAAAAGCCGACGCTGCCCAACAGCTGCTGCGCGATGGTGCCGATGACGGTAATCACGGCAAACAGCGCGCCAAACTGCAGCGCCGAGGCCAGGGAGAAGGGCGACTCCATTTCGATGCTGGGCGGCGGGACCATGGCCTTGCGCCCGCGCCGGAGGGCGAAAAACAAGGTGACGGCCAGGGACAGGCCCACCGGCAGGACGCCCGCGGGCAGTGCCGACGGGGCAAAGATGGCCAACGTGATGCCGTTGCGCAAAAAGGACGATGCCTTGGCCAGCATGATGCCGCGAAAGGCCAGATCTTCCACGCTCGCGTCGCCGTCCCGGGCTTTCTGGGAAAGGGCCACGGCCGTGGCTTGGGAGTTGACCAGGCCGCCGAAAAAGCCCGTGAAGGTGACGCCCCGGGCGCCGTAAAGGCGCAACAGGATATAGTTGCCGAAGCTGATGGCGCTGATCAAGACCACCATCATCCACACGCTGCGCAGGTCAAACAAGCCCCATGGGTCCACCGGCCCCGGCGGCAGCACCGGCAAAATGACAAAGCTCAGCAGCAGCAGCGTGATGGCCGCGTGCATTTCGTGGCGCTTCAGGTGACGGGTGAAAAGGACCAGCTCTTCCTTCCAGCTCAGGAGGATGAGCATGAGGATGGTGACCGCCACGGCCACGAACAGCTGGCCTTGGGCCACCAGCATCCCCACAAACACCATCAAGAACAGGGACACCGCCGTGGTGGCCTCCACCCCCGCCTGGCGGCTTAAGGCATTCAGATTGAAGATGACCACCAGGACGGCGGTAAAGGCCAGGGTGGCGATGGCGAAGGGCATGCCCATCCGCCACGACAAGAACCCCAGCAGCGCGGAGAAGGAAAAGGTGCGCAGGCCCACTTCTTTGCCTGCTCGCTCTCGCTCGAACCCTACCAGCAAGCCCAGGCCCAGGGTAATCGCCATGTGCCATAGGGTTATGTAGGACAGTTCGTCGGTCATCGCGTGGCTCCTCAGTCGGAATCATATTGTATTCCGCGCTGGAGGCGCGAACTCCTGGAAGACTGCCGGCCCAGGGACACCGGGAAGACCGGAATGTTCGGGCAGAGCGGAACGTTTAGGGCAACGGCGCCTCGGTGAGGCGGGCCCGCGGGGGCACCACGCCGGGACGGAGCCGGGCCCAAGCCACCACGCAGCCGCCCACGGCCAAGGCCAGCGATATGACCGGCACCCACGGCAGTCCCGCCGCGTCCGCGACAAACCCGCCCAGGACGCTGCCCACCGCGGCGGCCAGGGCCGAAGTGCCTTCGTAGACGCCGATGGCCTCTGCCCGGCGGGCCGCCGGCGTCCGGCGGGACAAGGTGCCCGTCGCGCCCGCGGACATGAAGGGAAACAGGGGCAGGCCGTAAAGGACGACGGTGGCCACCGGGTGGCGCCACAGCACCACCAGCCCGTACATGGCCACATAGCCCAGGCAGCCGGTCACCAGCACCCGCTCCGCGCCCCACCGGTCCGCCAGCCGCCCCAGCGGACCCGTGATGATGATGCCCAGCAGGCTGGCCACGCCCATGCTCAGGCCGATATGCTCCAGGGAGCCCGCCAAATATTCGGTCAAGTACGGTCCCAGCACGGCAAAGAAGGCCTCGTTGCCCGTCGTCGTCAACAAGATGATGGCCGTCAGCGTCGCGACGGCGTGGAATCGCCAGATGGGTCCCGCCAGCCCCGGCGCCCGCCCGGGCACCGGATCCGGACCCGCTGCGGCCGCCCCGCTGTCGGTTTGCTCCGGGCCCGGCCCGGGCCATCCGGAGGGCTCGGCCTGGACCCCGGCCGCGGCACCGGCCGGCGGGTTGTGCCCCGCGGCCCGGGGCGGGCCGGTTTCCGTACGGTCCCGCAGGATGGCCAGCACCGCCGCGGCCAGCGCCACGCTCATGGCGCCGCCGGCCTGGAACGCCCAGGTGATGCCGGCAAGATCCAGCAGACCTACCAGGAGGCTGGTGCCCATGCTCCCGATAGTCCAGCCCACCGATCGCATGCGGTAGAAGGCGGCCGCTTCCTCGGCCGGATGGTCGGGATCCCGCACCGTCAGCCAGCTGACGCTCAAGGGCGCGATGGCGGCCAGCAGGCACGACCAGACCACCACAATCATGATAAATGCCGCCGAGGTGGCGGCCACGGGCAGCGCTGCCTGCACCAGGCCGCTGAGCAAGAGCGTCCATCCCGCCAGGGCCAAGGGTTGGCGCACCCGGTCCCCCAGCCGCCCCCACCCCGCGGCCGCCAAAAACCAGACCAGGGCCGCGATGGCCAGCATGAGGGTCGTCACCGACAGCCGGGGTTCGCCCAGCACTTGCCGCATATATAAGGGACCGTAGCCCAGCACCGCGGCGCTGGCCGCGCCTTCGGCCGCGCCCGGCAGCACCGCGGGCAGCCGCTCCCGCACCCGCTGCATCATCGCTGATCTCACCACTCGCCCTTTCGACCAGCCTCCGCCTGCCTCCTGGGCGCCCGCTGCCGGGCAGGAAAGGCCCGCGCCGGCAGGGAACGACCTTCCACGACGGCCGGGCACCCGCGGGGCACGGCAGCAGCCCGCCCCCGCCGGTCCCATCCCCCATTCTACAGCGAAGGAAGTGACGCCCATGGGAAGCTGCCGGCGCCGCCCTAGACAGCTGGCCCCCGGCAGGACCCCGGCCGCCGTGGTGGCGACCGTCTTGATCTTTGGCCTCGGATGCAGCGCGGGGAGCCTGCCGGCCATGGCGCAGCAGGACCTGGCCCCCGCGGCCGCGCTGGAGCGCCTCTTCGCCGCGGACAGCTTGTCCGCGGACTGGTTCGCACCCAACTTCTTGACCCAGGTGCCCTTGGCGCAGGTGGAACTCATCGTGACCCAGCTGCGGGCTGCCTTGGGCGAGCTCCAGGCCGTGGAAGGCGCCGGCACCGACTACCGGCTGACCTTCGCACGGGGCGCCGTCCCGGCTCAGATCGTGCTGGACGACCGGGGCCGCATCACCGGGCTGTTCTTTGGCCCGCCCGAGGCGCGGGCCACGGGCCTCGACGAGGCCTTGGCGTCCTTTGCCGAGCTTCCTGGCCAGGTGAGCGTGCTGGTACTGCGGGACGGCGTCGAGCTGGCCGCCCTCAACGCGGATGCCCCCCTGGCGGTGGGGTCCGCCTTTAAGCTGGCGGTGCTCGCGGCCCTGCGGCAGGAAATCGAGGCCGGCCAACGGGCCTGGACCGATGTGGTCCGCCTGGAGGCAGCGTGGCGCAGCCTGCCCACCGGCATCCTGCAGGCCTGGCCCGTGGGGTCGCCCCTCAGCTTGCACACCCTGGCCGCCCTGATGATTTCCTTGAGCGACAACACCGCCACCGACGCCCTCATTCACATCCTGGGCCGGGAAGCGGTGGAAGCCTTCAGCCTCCGCAACCGTCCCTTGTTGACGACCCGGGAATACTTCACCTTGAAAAACCCCGCCAACGGGGACCTGCTGGAGCGGTACCGGGCCGCGGACGAAGCCGGCCGCCGTGCCGTTCTGGCCGACGTCCCCCGGCGGCCCCTGCCGGACCCCGGCCTGTTGGCCGTTCCCCGGGCCTTGGACTTATCGTGGTTTTTCTCCACCCGGGAGCTGTGCGCGCTCATGGGCCTAGTCCAGGATCTGCCCCTGATGGCCGTCAATCCCGGCGTGGCGGATCCCGGGGACTGGCTGCGGGTGGCGTACAAGGGCGGCTCCGAGCCCGGCGTGCTCAACCTGACCACCGCGCTGGCCGCCGGCGCCGGCCACGGCTACTGCGTCAGCGCCACGTGGAACCACAGCGAGGCCCTGGAAGACCTGCGCTTCTACGGGCTGTACAGCGGCCTGCTGCAAGCCCTCCGGCAGCTTTCCAACGCGCCCTAGCCAGCCCGGCGCTCGGCAGCGGGGCGGGGAACCCGCCGGCGGCCGCTGGCCCGGGGCGGCCGCTGGCCCGGTGCGGCCTTGGCCTGGGGCGGCCTTGCCCACCGGGCCCTACCGGGCCAGGGGCACGACGCGCCCACCCGTGATCCGCACCAGCTCGTCGGGGGTGATGCGGAACACCGCGTGGGGCGTGCCTGCGGCCGCGAACAGCTCGTCGTACTTCAACAGGTCCTCATCGATAAAGGTGGGCATGGGGGTGGCATGGGCCACCGGCGGCACGCCGCCGATGGCGAACCCCGTCGCCTCCCGGACGGTGCGGGCGTCGGCCCGCTCCACGGGCGCGCCCAACAAGGCCCCCAGCTTGTCCGTATCGGCTTGGTTGGCCCCCGACACCAAGGCCAGGACCGGCTGGCCGCCGGCCACAAACACCAGGCTCTTGACGATCTGGGCGACGCTGGTGCCGATGGCGTCCGCCGCCTCCTGGGCCGTGCGGGTGCTCTGGGCAAACTCCACGATCTCCGTGTCCACACCCTTCTCCCGCAGCACGGCGCGCACCCGCTCCTTGGCCGCCGCCGCCGACATAGGAGCAACCTCCTTAAACGCCGGGAAATACTCCAGTAAAGCCTTTCTGTTTCCATTCGCCGCGGGCCGCGGGCATCCTGTCGCACCGGCCCGGGCCAAGCCGGCCCCCCGGGGGCAGGACCGGGCCCGCCCGTTGTGGAAAAGCACGCCGCGGGCCATCCGAACTCCGTCCACGCCCGCCGCCATCCGCGGGGGAGAGGTGAATACCACCGTGAACCGGTTTCCGCTGCCCAAGCACCGGGAAGAAGACGAGGCCGCCCTGCGGGAGCGGGCCCTGCGGCGGCGAGCCGAGGAGCGCATCCTCGAGGCCATGGCCCAGGGCGCCTTTGACAACCTGCCGGGCAAGGGCCGCCCCCTGGACCTGCGGGAAAACCCCTTCGTCCCGCCCGAGCGGCGCCTGGCCTACAAGCTGCTCAAAGATGCCAACTTCGCCCCCGACTGGATCGAGCTGGACCGGGAAGTGCGAACCGCTCGCGAAGAGCTGGCCGCGTTTCAACAGCGCCACATCGACTGGCTGAAGCGCCAGGCGCCGCCCGCGGACGGCTCCGTCCCGGCCGCGGTGCTGGACTGGCACCGCCGCATGCGGGCCGAACTGCTGCGCCGCCTTGAGCACCTCAACCGCAAGATCGACGAGCTCAACCTCCTGGTGCCCCACCTGTCCCTGCAGCGGCCCCGGCTGGACGCAGCCGCCATCTTGTCGGAGTTCGACGCCCGGTGTGAGGCCGCGTATCCCGGCTTGGCCGAAGGATAGCCCGTCGCGCTTTCCAGGAGGAAGGATCTATGACCGCGGCAGCCGTCCGGGAACTCCGGCGCGTGCTCAAGGCCGACCAAGTGCTCACATCGCCGGCGGATCTCGTCACCTACAGCTACGACGCCACCTACCTGTCCCACCTCCCGGAGGTGGTGGTGTTTCCCGAAACCACCGCCCAGGTGCAGCACGTCCTGGCGGTGGCCCGGGAGCACCGGCTCCCCGTCTTTACCCGGGGCAGCGGCACGGGCTTGAGCGGGGGCGCGGTGCCCCTGGGGGGCATCGCGCTGGTCATGACCCGGATGAACCGCATCTTGTCCATCGACCGGGACAACCTGCAGGCCCGGGTGCAGGCGGGCGTCGTCACCGCCCAGTTTCAGGCGGCGGTGCGGGCCGCTGGGCTGTACTACCCGCCGGATCCGGGCAGCGCCCGCATCTCCACCATCGGCGGCAACGTGGCGGAAAACGCCGGCGGGCCGCGGGCGTTTCACTACGGCACCACCGGCCGCTACGTGTTGGGCCTGCAGGTGGTGCTGGCCGACGGCACGGTGCTGGAAACGGGCGGCCGCACCACCAAGAACGTGACCGGCTATGACCTGACCAGCCTATTCGTGGGTTCCGAAGGCACCTTGGGCATTGTCACCGAAGCCACCCTGCGGCTGCTGCCCCCGCCGCCGCCGGCCCGGGGCACCTTGGTGGCGGCCTTCGCAGATCTGCCCACCCTGGGCCGGGCCATCGGCGCCCTGGCCGGGCACCCGGCCCGTCCCACCAGCCTGGAAATGGTGGACCGCCACTGCCTGGCGGTGGTGGACGACTACCGCCCGCCGGAGATCCCGGCCGGCGCGGCGGGCGTGCTCTTATGCGAAGTGCTGGACTGGCCCGAAGGGCTGGCGCGCCGCCTGCGGGAGCTGGAGCAAGTGTGCCGGGCTGCGGGTGCGGCCGTGGCGCTGGGGGTCACCGGCGAGCAGGCCCAGCGCCGCATCTGGGCCATGCGGGAGGCCCTGTCGCCGGCCTTGGCCCGCATCAAGCCCACCAAGATTTCCGAGGACGCCACCGTGCCCATCGCCGCGATCCCCGGATTTCTGGCCGACCTTGACGCCATCCGCCAGCGCCACGGCGTGGACTTGGTGGTGTTTGGGCATGCCGGCGACGGCAATCTCCATCCCAACATCATCTGCGATGAACGGGACCCGGACGAAATGGCGCGGGTGCAAGGGGCCATCGACGCCATCTTTGCCGCGGCCCTGGCCCGCGGCGGCACCCTCAGCGGCGAGCACGGCATCGGGCTGCTGAAGCGCCGGTACCTGGCCCAGGCCGTGCCGCCCGCGGCCTTGGCGGCCATGCGCCGCCTCAAGCAGCTGTTTGACCCCGACAACATGCTGAATCCCGGCAAGATTTTCCCGGAAGCCTAGCCTGTCCGAAGGGCAGCCGGGATAAGGGAAGCCGGAAAACCGCGCCCAACAGGGGGCGCGGGCGGATCCACCCCCGTTCACAGGATCCACCCGCGCTCACAGGCCCCGCCGTTCCCGCAAGGCCGCGGCAATCTTGGTCACGATCATGTCGATGGCCACCTCGTTGAAGCCGCCTTCGGGAATGATGATGTCGGCGTAGCGCTTGGACGGCTCGACGAACTCCAGGTGCATGGGGCGCACCGACGCCAGGTACTGCTGGATGACCGACTCCAAAGTCCGCCCCCGCTCCCGGATGTCCCGCTCCAGGCGCCGCAGCACCCGGACATCGGCGTCGCAGTCCACAAAGAGCTTGATGTCCAGCCGGCGCCGGATCTCCGGCTCCCAAAGGATCAGGATGCCTTCCACGACCACGATGTCCTTGGGTTCCACGGGCACCGTCCTGGGATCGCGGGTGTGGGTTTTGTAGTTGTAGACCGGTTTCTCGATGGGCTGACCCGCGGCCAGCCGGTCCAAGTGGGCCACCAGCAGCGGGGTGTCAAAGGCGGCCGGGTGATCGTAGTTGATCCTGAGCCGCTCTTCGAAGGGCATATCGCTTTGGTCCCTGTAGTAGGCGTCCTGTTCGATGACGGCCACGGTGGCTTCGGGCACCCGGCTGACGATGGCGCGCGTCACGGTCGTCTTGCCCGAACCCGTGCCGCCGGCGATGCCGATGAAGATGGGCCGCATGTGCCGTTCCCGCTCCTTTGGTGCTGCCGCTGACAGCATACCAGAAACGCCGCACGGGAAAAAGATGCCTCTTGCCGGGACGGCAGCCGTCCCCGGCGCCCCGGCGGCGGCGGGCGGCGCGGGAGCCCCTCCCGGACCTGCGCAGGCCGGTGAAGGAGACCCCGCGCGCGAAGCAGAAGGGTTTCGCGTCAATCAACGGTGATCGACGGCCCGGCCTGGCGGGCGGGCCGCCGGTCTCCAGGACTGGCCCTCTCGGAGGTGATGGGCATGACCGTCACCGTGGCGGGCGTAGACGCCCTCGAAGCCCCCCACAACCCGGGCATTCCCCTGGACCTGGACTGGCTGGCGGACGTGCGGGTCAACCGCTCGGCGGTGGAACGGCGGGCGGCCACCCTGCCCGCCCGGCGCAGCATCAAGCAGGCATGGCAGGCGGCGTGGCTCCTGCGGGCCGTGCAGCTCATCGACCTGACCACCCTGAGCGGCGACGACACCCCGGGCCGGGTCCGGCGCCTGTGCGCCAAAGCCCGCCAGCCGGTGCGCCAGGACATCCTGGACGCCCTGGGCGTAGGCTCCCTGCGCCTGCACGTGGCGGCCGTCTGCACGTGGTCGGTGCTGGTGCCTGCCGCCGTGGAAGCCCTCCAGGGCTCCGGCATCCCTGTGGCGGCCGTGGCCGCCGGTTTCCCCTCGGGCCTCATGCCGCTGTCCCAACGGGTGGACGAAGTGCGGGCCGCGGTGGCCGCGGGCGCGGACGAGGTGGACATCGTCATCTCCCGCCGCCACGTGCTCACCGGCAACTGGCGAGCCCTGTACGACGAGGTGCAGGCCTTTAAGGAAGCCTGCGGCGGCGCCCATCTCAAGGCCATCGTCGCCGCGGGCGAGCTGGGCACCCTGCGCCACGTGGCCCGGGCCACCCTGGTGTGCATGATGGCCGGCGCCGACTTCGTCAAGACGTCCACCGGCAAAGAAGCCGTCAATGCCACCCTCCCCATCGGTCTCGTGATGGTGCGGGCCATGCGGGAATACATGGAGCGCACCGGCTACCGGGTCGGCTTCAAGCCCGCCGGCGGCATCCGCCAGGCCAAGGACGCGCTCAACTGGATGATCCTGATGAAGGAAGAGCTGGGCGACGCCTGGCTGCGCCCGGCCCTTTTTCGGCTGGGCGCCAGCGGCCTGCTCACCGACATCGAGCGGCAGCTGGAGTACCACGTCACCGGGCGCTACTCGGCGGCCCACCGCCACCCCATGGGTTAACGGAAAGCGAGGCGAAGGCCGTGGACATCAGCCGCATCCTGGAAACCATGGAATACGGGCCGGCGCCCGAGGGAGACGGGCCGGTGCGGCAGTGGCTGGCCCAGCACCGGGACGGGTTTGGCCTGTTCATCGACGGGCAATGGCGCAAGCCCGCGGGCGCGGCCACCTTCACCACCGTGAACCCGGCCACCGGGGAAACCTTGGCCACCGTCGTGCAGGCCCGCCCTGAGGACGTGGACGACGCGGTGGCCGCCGCCCGGGCCGCGTTTCCCGCCTGGTCCGCCCTGCCGGGCCACGCCCGGGCCCGGTTTCTGTACGCCTTGGCCCGCCAGGTGCAAAAGCACGCCCGCTTCCTGGCCGTCTTGGAGACGCTGGACAACGGCAAGCCCATCCGCGAAACCCGCGACATCGACATCCCCCTGGTGGCCCGCCACTTCTACCACCATGCCGGCTGGGCCCAGGTCCTGGCCAGGGAGTTTCCCGGCTGGAGTCCCGTGGGCGTGGTGGGCCAGATCATCCCGTGGAACTTCCCCCTGCTGATGCTGGGGTGGAAAATTGCGCCCGCGCTGGCCGCCGGCTGCACCGTAGTCCTGAAACCGGCCGAGTACACGCCCTTGACGGCCTTATACTTCGCCGAATTGTGCCAGGAGGTGGGCCTGCCCCCCGGCGTGGTCAATATCGTCACGGGCGACGGCGCGGTGGGCGAGCTCATCGTCCAGCACCCGGATATCGACAAGATCGCCTTCACCGGCTCCACCGACGTCGGCCGCCTGATCCGGAAGCGCACCGCAGGCAGCGGCAAGAGCCTCACGCTGGAGCTGGGCGGCAAGTCGCCTTTCATCGTGTTTGACGACGCCGACCTGGACAGCGCCGTGGAAGGCGTGGTGGACGCCATCTGGTTCAACCAGGGCCAGGTGTGCTGTGCCGGTTCGCGGCTTTTGGTGCAGGAAACCATCGAGGAGGCGTTCTTGGCCAAGCTGCGCCGGCGCATGGAACGCTTGCGGGTGGGCAACCCCCTGGACAAGGGCGTGGACATCGGCGCCATCATCGCCCCGGTGCAGCTGGCCCGCATCGAAGAGCTGGTGCGCCGCGGCCAGGAGGAAGGCGCCAGCGTGTGGCAGCCGTCGTGGTCGTGCCCCAAGGACGGCTGGTTTTACCCGCCCACGCTGCTGACCAACGTGGCGCCGGCGTCGACGGTGGCCCAGGTGGAGATCTTTGGCCCCGTCCTGGTCAGCATGAGCTTTCGCACCCCCGCGGAAGCGGTGGCGTTGGCCAACAACACCGTCTACGGCCTCGCGGCCAGCGTCTGGACGGAAAACATCAACCTGGCCCTAGATGTGGCCGCGCAGCTGCGCTGCGGCGTCGTCTGGGTCAACGCGACCAACCTGTTTGACGCGGCTGCGGGTTTTGGCGGCTGCAAGGAAAGCGGATTTGGGCGCGAAGGCGGCCGGGAAGGCATGTGGGAGTACCTGCGTCCCCTGTGGCAGCGGCGCTGGACCGCAAGCGGGGCAGCTCCCGCACCCCCCGGCGGAGCGGCCCCCGGCCCCGCCGGCGAAGCAGCTCCCGGGTCCGGCGGCGGGGAACCCGTCGACGCATCGACGGCACCGGCGGCCGGGCCAGCAGGGCACCAGGAGCTTGGTCCCGCGCCAGGGCCGCAGGGCGCGGACGGGATGGCCGAAGTCCCGGCCCTCGCGGCGGCCCCGCCCATCGACCGCACGCCCAAGATGTACATCGGCGGACAGCAGGTGCGCCCCGACGCCCCCTACTCCCGCCACATCGTGGGCCCCGACGGCCGCGTGGTGGGCGAAGTGGGCGAAGGAAACCGCAAGGACATCCGCAACGCGGTGGAGGCGGCCCACAAGGCCCGGGGCTGGCGGCAGATGTCGGGACACCAGCGGGCCCAAGTGCTCTATTACATCGCCGAAAACCTGGCGGTGCGGCGGGACGAGTTTGCCGCGCGCCTCGCGGCCATGACGGGCTACAAGC
Source organism: Limnochordales bacterium (assembly GCA_035304545.1). Lineage (GTDB taxonomy): Bacteria > Bacillota > Limnochordia > Limnochordales > ZCTH02-B6 > ZCTH02-B6. The sequence continues at coordinate 22,483 of DATGPV010000041.1, forward strand.
CCGCGGACGCCCGCCGGGAAGTGGAGGCCGCCATCGAGCGGTGGTTCGTCTACGCCGCCTGGGCGGACAAGTACGACGGCATGGTGCACCGCACCGTATCCCGCCACATCACCCTGGCCATCCCCGAACCCGTCGGCGTCATCGGCATCGGCTGCCCCGACGAGGGCCCGCTGGTGGCCTTGGTATCCTTGGTGGCGCCGGCGGTGGCCATGGGCAACAGCGTGGTGGTGGTGCCCTCGGAGCGCTGGCCGCTGGCGGCCACCGACCTGTACCAGGTGCTGGACACCTCCGACGTGCCCGCGGGCGTCATCAACATCGTCACCGGCGCCCGGGACGACCTGGTGCGGGTGCTGGCCGAACACGACGACGTGGACGCGGTCTGGTACTTCGGCACTGCGGAGGGCAGCGCCATGGTGGAACGGGCCTCCGCCGGCAACCTCAAGCGCACCTGGGTCAACTACGGCCGGCCCCGGGACTGGCTGGACCCGGAACAGGGAAGCGGCCACGAGTTCTTGCGGGCCGCCACCCACATCAAAAACGTCTGGATCCCTTACGGCGAGTAGGAACACCCCTCGGCGCCGGCCGGCGGGCCGGCGCCGAAGCCTGCGTCAAGACCAGGCGGCGTTGCCCGGGTTTGAGCGGGCAACCTTCCTTCCCGGCAGAAGGAGGGGCTCTTTAGAATGTAGAAATTCGTGGAACCATTCCCCATCGTCTGCCCTAAGACAAAGAGGTCGCCGGGCCCAACGGGCCCCAGGAAGGAGTGGGCCAATGCAACCCACGGACCTGACCGTCCCAGCGGCGGCGCAACGCGAGGCGTTTCGCATCAAGGACTGCTCGCTGGTCACCATTGCGACGGGCCGGCACGCGCAAAACTTGCGGGAGCTGCGGGATCATCTGGCGGCCGTGGACGCCATGGTGGTGTACAGCCACTTCTGGCTGGGCCGGCTGCAGCCCCGCTACGACGAGATGGAGTACGTCAACGACTTCGCCGCCTGGGCCTTCCGGGCGCTCCACGATTACGTGCTGGGCGAACGGCTGGCCATGGTGGACCCGTCGGAGTTTGACGACCTGGACGAGCTGCGCCAGGAAGTGCTGGACCTGGTGGAAGAGCGCTTGGATGAGCGGGAGATGGTGCCCTGGGCCCGGCCTGGCCAGCGGTTTGACTTCTTGCGGGCGCAGATGGTGGTCTTTGACACCTACCAGCGCATCTCACGCCCCGAGGAGCTGCCCGCAGCGGTGCTGCGGTTTTCCCCGGGCAGCCTTTTCTACCACCTCATTGACGCCCGCCGGCGCCGCCCCGACGGCCTGGACGACCTGCGGGCGTGGCTGGTGGCCTGGGGCCTGGGCGACAGCCCCCTCGTCCAGGAGCTGGCCGGGGTGGACTGGCACTTCCTCAGCCTGACGGAACTGAGGGAGCGGGTGGCAGCCATCTGCGCCGCCGATTTGGGGGGTGGGCAGGGGTGAGCGGACCCGACACCACCACGGCCCCAAGGCCGTCCCTGGCGGCTTACGCGGAAGTGGTGGGCGAAGCGGTCATCCGGCAGCTGGAGCGGCTGGCCGAGCCCCTGCAGGGAAAGCGCATCGTGCACGTCAACTCCACCCGGGCCGGTGGCGGCGTGGCCGAGATCTTGGCCAAGATGGTCCCCCTCATGCAGGAGCTGGGCATGGACGCCAGCTGGGAGGTCATCGAGGGCAATCCCGACTTTTTCCAGTGTACCAAGTCCTTCCACAATGCGCTGCAGGGCGACCCCGTCGACATCCCCGATCGGCTGCTGCGGGTGTATGAGGAGGTCAACCAGCAAAACGCCGCGGTGCTGCGGGACAAACTGGCCGACGCGGACTTCGTCATGATCCACGACCCGCAGCCGGCACCCCTTTTGCACTTCGTCGGGCAACGCAAGGGCAAGTGGATCTGGCGCTGCCACATCGACGCCAGCCGCCCCCAGCGATCCGTTTGGCGCTACGTGCGCAAGTGGGTCGTGGACTACGACGCCAGCGTCTTCTCCCTGGCGGACTTTACCCAGGCCCTGCCCCATCCCCAGTACGTCATCCCGCCCAGCATCGATCCCTTGAGCGACAAGAACCGGGACTTGACGCCGCAAGAGGTGGCCGCGGTGTTTTCCCGCTTTGGACTCGATCCGGACCGGCCCCTGATCCTGCAGGTGTCCCGCTACGACCGGTTCAAGGACCCGGTGGGCGTCATCCAGGCCTTCCGCATGGCCCGCCGCTACGTGCCCGGGCTGCAGCTGGTCCTCGCCGGCGGCGGCGCCACCGACGACCCCGAGGGCGAAGCGGTGCTGGCCGAGGTGCACGCGGCGGCCAACGGCGATCCGGACATCCACGTGCTGGTGCTGCCGCCCGACGCCCACGTAACCATCAACGCGCTGCAGCGGGCCGCCGACATCGTGCTGCAAAAGTCCCTCAAAGAGGGCTTTGGCCTGACGGTATCCGAGGCCATGTGGAAGGAGAAGCCCGTCATCGGCGGCAATGTGGGCGGCATTCGCCTGCAGGTCATCGACTACCAGACGGGGTTTTTGGTCAATTCGCCCGAGGGGGCGGCGCTGCGCATCCGGTATCTGCTGCAGAAACCGGAAAAGCGGGCCAAGATCGGCGAGCGGGCCCGGGAATACGTGCGGGAAAACTTCCTGCTCACCCGCCACCTGCGGGAATACATGACCATGATGCTGGGCGTCTACCACGACGGCCAGCCCCGGATCGTGCTGGGGTGAAGGGCCTGTGAGCCACCAGCTGCGCCAGGATCCCGCCACGGGCCGGTGGGTCATCGTGGCGCCCGCCCGGGGCCGCCGGCCCGGGGCGGGCGCCAGCATCTCGACCGGGGACCAGCGTCCCGCGGCGGGGCCCGCCACGGTGCCCCACTGCCCCTTTTGCCCGGGCAACGAGGAGAAGACCCCGCCGGAAGTGTACCGGCTGCCCGGCGGCAGCGGAGGCTGGCGGGTGCGGGTAGTGCCCAACCTGTTTCCAGCAGTGGCGCCCGCGGAGCCGGCGGCGTCCGGCAGGACTGCCGCGCCCGGCACGACGGGAGGGACCGGCCCCCTAGCGGAAGGCAATGCACCGGCGCCCCCGGCCGCCTTGGCCTCCCTGTTCCGCGCCCAACCGGCCGTCGGCGTCCATGAGGTGATCATCGACACGCCCCACCACAGCCGCCATCTGGCCGATATGGACGTGGACGAGCTGGCCGCGGTGCTCGGGGTTTACCGGGCCCGCTACCGGGCAGCCCTGGAGCAGCCGGCCGTGCGATGCGTCGCCCTGTTCCGCAACCACGGCCAAGACGCGGGCACGTCCCAAGCCCACCCCCACGCGCAGCTCATCGCGGTCCCCCTGGTGCCCACGGCCGTGCGCCGCCGCTGGGAGAGGGCGGCCCGCTACGCCCGCAGCACCGGCCGCTGCCTCTATTGCGACCTGCTGGCGGCCGAGCGGCAGCACGGCGATCGCCTCGTGCTGGACACGAACGCCTTCGTGGCCTTGGCCGCCTTCGCGCCCCGGTTTCCCTACGAGACGTGGATCATGCCCACTCGCCACCAGGCGGACTTCCCCTCGGCCAGCGACGGCGAACTCCAGGCCCTGGCCCAGAACCTGCGGACCGTGCTGCGGGCCTTCCGGGACGCCGTGGGCGACCCGCCCCACAACCTGGTCTTTTACGGCGCGCCCGGCCATCGGTCTGCGTTCCACTGGCACCTGCAGGTGCTGCCCCGCACGGCCCGGCCAGCGGGCTTTGAGATGGGGACGGAAATGGCCATCGTCGCGGTGCCCCCCGAGCAGGCCGCGGCGGAGCTGCGGGCCGCGGTCCGGGCCTGAGGGCCCCCGCGGCGGAGCCTGGGGCCGAGAGCGGCGGTGGTGACGCGCCGCCGCTGCGGGGCGGCCATCCGGCGGCCGCGTCAGCGGAGCCGTCAGCATCAGCGGATCAGGAAATCGGCCCAGCGCCGCCCGGCCGTCGGGCCTGCGGGCGGCGGCATCTCCTCCACTTCCCGCACCACCGCCCAACGGGGCCCTTGCCCCAGGTAGTCCCGGAGCAAAGCCAAGGTCTCCGGCGCCCCCTCGGCCACCACTTCCACCGAGCCGTCGGGCAAGTTGCGCACCCAGCCCGTCAGGCCCAAGGCCCGCCCGTGCCGCTGGACAAAGGCCCGGAAGCCCACGCCCTGCACCCGGCCGCGCACTCGCCACGCCCGCCGCACCACGTCCTGCGCACCCGGCGTGACCTGATCCCGCATTGCCTCGCTCCCTCCCTTGCCCTATACTGGAGAACAGTTCCTGCCCATGCAAGCACTTTCTATGGGTATATGCCGGCACGGCGCACGGGGCAGGCGCGGAGGGCGACGGGATGACCAAGGCTTCCGGTGCGGTGGACAAGCGAGGCGGGCGGCGGCGTTGGCCGGCCCTCCGGGCGACGCTGGCCGCTTATGCGGGCTTGACCGCTGGGGTAGCCCTGGTGGCCCTGGGCCTCAACTGGTTTTTGGTGCCCCATCGCCTGGCGGCCGGCGGGGTCAGCGGCTTGGCCGTGGTGGTCCACCACCTCTTTGGGCTGCCGGTGGGCGCCACCATGCTGGTCATCAACATTCCCCTCTTCATCCTGGCCGCCCGGGTGCTGGGCATCGCCGCCGGCGCCCGCAGCATCTACGGCTTCGTGTCCCTGTCCCTTATCGTCGACGCCCTGGCCCCCTACCTGAGCCCGCTGACCCAGGATCCGGTGCTGGCGTCCATCTACGGGGGCGTGCTGGTGGGCATCGGCGTCGGCATCACCTACCGCCTGAGCGGCTCCACGGGCGGAACGGCCCTGGGCGCCCGCCTGATCCACCACTACTTGCGCATCGGCACGGGCCGGGCTTTGCTCTTGGCCGACGGCATCGTCATCCTCCTGGCCGGCATCGCTTTTGGCCCCGAACTGGCCTTGTACGCGCTGTTGTCGGTGTTCATCACCATCCGGGTGGTGGACCTCCTGGAGGAAGGCACGCCCCACGCCAAGGCGGCCATCATCGTCTCCGACGCGCCCGATCGGGTGGCCCAGCTGGTCCTGCACGAGCTGCAGCGGGGAGCCACGGCCCTGCAGGGGCGCGGGCTTTACACCGGCCGGGACCGGCAGATCCTCCTGGTCATCGTGGACCGGGACGAAGTGGGCCGCCTCAAACAACTGGTGCGCAGCGCCGACCCCACCGCCTTCGTGGTCATCTCCGACGTCCACGAAGCCTTGGGCGAAGGCTTCCGCCGCCTGACCTGACAAGGGCTCCGCGGGCAATGCGAAGGGCTCCGCGGCGTTACCCGATACTGCAAAACGGGCCCACCCTGTCCGGCACGACAAGGGGCGGGTCCCCTCCCGGAACCCGCCCCGGTGCGTCCCTACCGTTCGCGGCTAGGCCGGCGCGCCCTCGCCTTACTTGGTGGCATTACTTGCCCTTACTTGGCCGCCCGGGCCGCCTCCAGCGCCGCCTCGTAGTTGGGGTGGTCGCTGACCACGGGGACGTACTCCACGTAGGTCACCTTATTGTTGGAATCCACCACGAACACCGCCCGGGCCAGCAGGCGCTTGTCCTTGATGAGCACGCCCCAGTTGTTGCCAAAGGACGCATACCGGTGGTCCGAGAGGGTCTGCACCCGCTCGATGCCCTCTGCGGCGCACCAGCGCTTCTGGGCAAAGGGCAGGTCCATGCTGATGACCAGCACGCTGACGTTGCCCAGCTTGGCCGCTTCCTCGTTGAAACGCCGGGTTTCGGCGCTGCACACGCCCGTGTCCAGCGACGGCACCGACGCGATAAGCCGCACGCCCGACGTATCCTTTAGGGAAACCTCGGACAGGTCATTGGCAATCACAGTAAAATCGGGCGCATCCTGGCCCACCTGCACGGCTTGGCCGGCCAATTCGACGGGCTGGCCCCCAAACATGACGGTGCGCATGGGCAGTTCCCTCCTTGATGCTGAAGTTGGTGCTGGCAGCACCCTCAGTCTTTCCACCGGAGTACCCGGGAATCCTTCTCTCCATGGGGCGCCCTGCCCGGGGTCAGCGCCGGCCGGCCAGCACCAGGGCCACCACGCCAACCAAAGCGAGGAAGGGACCAAAGGGCAAGGGCTGCCCCCGCCGGTGGCGGCCCGCAGGCGCCACGGCAGGGGTCAGGCCAGCAGCTGCCGCAGGGCGTCTTCGTCCCAGCCCACCACCACTTGCTGGCCCTTTACCGTGATGGGCCGGCGCCAGAGGCCCGGCTCCCGGGCCAAGAGCGCGACCCACTCGTCGTCGGACAGTTCCCGATCCGCCAGGCCCAGTTCCCGAAAGCGCCGGCTGCGCGGGGACACCAGGTCCCGGACGCCGCCGGGCAGGAGACGGGCCAGACGCCGGATCTCCTCTTCCGTGGGCAAGTCCCTAAAAAATCGGCGCTCCACGACTTCGGCCCCCAGCTCGCCCAGCAACTGCCGGGCTTTGCGGCACGACGTTCAGCTGGGGTAGTGGTACAGCGTAACCTGCGCCACAGGCGTTCCCCTCCTCATCCTCTTTGCGGCCGCACCCCCTGCGGCGCCGCACCCCCTATTGTCGCCCCGTTCCCCGTCCCGGGCCCGGGAGGGCGAGAGGGTATGCAGGCTGCGGTGGGGCCGCCGCCCGCTTCCTTCCCGGCCGAAAGCCGCAAATCCTGCTGCCCCGAGGGCCGCCACCAGCGCTCCCCCGGCGGGCCCCAGCCGGCGCGAGGCGTGCGCCGGGAAACTTCTCTGCGGGTACTGCAAGGCCGGCCTCCGCGGGAATGCCCAGAGTTTAGTCGCATTTTTACCGACTTTATTATGCATGTACCGATTCGCGCAGCCGGTTTTCCGTAGAGCGAAAGGAAAAGGCCTCCCATTGTCAAATAGTGACGTGATATCGGCCGCCGTGCTTGGGGGGGTGGTGGTCGTGGCCCTGGACCGTCAAGGACGGGACGTGCCCACGGGGGACATGGCGCCGGAGCCGGTTACGCAGCAGGCCTTCACCGCGTTGGTCAACGTCGCCAAGCAGCTCTTGAAACCGCTGGATCTGGCTTCCGTCCTCGACGAGATCCTCACCCAGGTGCAGCGCCTGTTCGGCTACACGATTTGCGCCGTCCTCTTGCCCACCAGCGATGGGCGCCACCTCTACATCGCCGCCCACCGGGGATACGATCCGGACGTGGTCAGCCGCGCGCGCTTCCCCTTTGGCGGGCACCAAGGGATCGTGGGCCGCGTGTCCGCCACGGGGCAGTCCTACTACGCGCCGGACGTCTCGGCGGACCCGTACTACATCCCCGGGGCGCCGGGCGTGCGGTCGGAGTTCGCGGTGCCGCTGGTCCTGGACGGGCAAGTGCTGGGCATCCTGGACGTGGAGAGCCACGAGCTGGACGCGTTTCCCCGCGAGGTGCAGGAAGTCATCGAAGCCTTTGCCGTCCTGGCGGCCCTGGCCATCTACCGGGCCCAGCGCCACGAGGAGCTGCAGCAATTGGCCCTCACCGACGGGCTGACGGGGCTGGCCAACAACCGCGCGTTTTGGGAAAACCTGCACCGGGAGCTGGCCCGGGCCCAACGCTTTGCCCAGCCCTTGTCCCTCATGGTGCTGGAGATCGACAACTTCAAGCGAGTCAACGACGTCTACGGGCACCTGCGGGGCGACGACGCGCTGCGCGCGGTGGCCCGCACGATCAACGTGTCGTGCCGGGCCATGGACATCGGGGCCCGGGTGGGCGGCGACGAGTTTGCCGTGATCCTGCCCCAGACCACCAAGGCGGAAGCCGTCAGCGTGGCCCAGCGCCTGTGCAGCCAGGTGGAGGCCCTGCGCCTGCGGGACGACATCCGCCTCACCATCAGCATCGGCTTGGCCGCGTACCCCGAGGACGGCACCAGCCCCAACGCCTTGTTTGCCGCCGCCGACTACGCCATGTACCGGATCAAGTACCAGGGCGGCGGCGGTTACTGCGTGGCAGGAGCTGCGTGCGGGGGCGCGCCCGCGTCCCCTTAAGCCCCCAGCCCCCGCCCAAGGCCCTGGGCGCCTTCAAGCATCGGCAACCCGGCGGTATCCCCGGCGGTGGTAGACCAAGGGCTCGGCCGGCTCGAACTCCAGGGACAGGATCTCGCCCACGAAAATGACGTGATCACCGCCGTCGTAGCGGTGGCGGGTCCGGCACTCGATGCGGGCCCAGGCGTCGGCCAACAGCGGCGCGCCCGTCCGGCCCGTGGTGTACGCAAGCCCCTGGAAGCGATCCTCCACCGGGCTGGCAAAGCGGGTGGACAGCTCCTCCTGCCCCGCCCGCAGCGCGTTGACGCCAAAGCCTTCCGCGGCTTCAAAATGGGCCAGGCTCCCCGACCGCTTGTGCAAGGTAAACATGACCAGCGGCGGATCCAGGGACAGCGGGTCAAAGGAACTGGCCGTAAAGCCGATGGGTTCGCCGTTGGTGCCCCTGCAGGTGATGACGGCCACCGCCGAAGGCCAGTTGGAAAACATGTCCTTAAAGCTGGCCGGATCGATCGTCATCATCGTCTCTCCCTTCGGGTTTCCCGTCGCCCGCGCCGCGGCAGCCCATCCGGGCTGCCCCTCTGCAGCTTGTGCGTCCGCCGCCGGTCCTCCGGCAGGCCGGCGGGGCCGGCCCTCAGCCCGCCGGGCCCATCACCGCCGCGGGCTGGGCGCCCAGGGTGATGGACCCGTTGGTGGTGCGGATGCGCAAAAACGCGTTGCCTTCGCCCAGGCGGCCCACCAGCCGCCGCCCGTCGATGCGGGACACCGCGACCTCGGTTTCCAGGAGAATGCGCCCGTTGAAGGTGTTGAGGTCCAGGGCCACGTCGGGCGCCTGCAGGTAGGTGCGCACCGTCCCGTTGGACGTGGTCAGGTCGTAGGACGCGTCCCGGGCCAGGGCCGCCCGGAGCTCGATGCCGCCGTTGGTGGTCTGCACCCGGCCGCTGCCCGCGAGGGTGCCGCCCAGCACCTTGACGGGCCCGTTGGTGGTCACCGCCTCCACGCGCCCGTCCACGTCCGCGAGCTGAATGGTGCCGTTGGTGGTGCGGGCTTCCAGGGTGCCGGCCAAACCGCGCACCTGGATGGCGCCGTTGGACGTCCGCAGCGCCGCGTCGCCCGCCAGCCCCGCCGCGTTGATGGGGCCGTTGCTGGTGGTGAGGGCCACCCGGCCGCTCCAGTCCCGGGGCACCGCCACGTGAAACCGCACCTTGACGCTGCCCCGGCCGAGGAGACCGCCGCTGGCATCGGCCCGGGCCGCGACGCCCCGCTCGTCCTCCACGAAATTGACCGTCACCTGGCCGCCCAGCAAGCGCCACAGGCCGCCCAGCACCCCGCCGGTTTCGGCGGTGGCGGCGATGCGGACCTCATCGCCCTCCCACGGGCCGTAGGTGATGGGGCCGTTCCACCCGCGGATGACCAGCTCCTGCCCTGGCGCCAGGGCAAAGCTGCGGCTGACCTCGTCCAGCACTTCGCCGCCGAAACCCGCGCCACCCATCAGCACCGCCACGCCCAAGACGATGGCGGCGATGCCTGCGATGATTCCCATGAGCCGTTGCGTCACGGCTCCGCCCCCTTTCAGCCGTCTCCGGCCTGCGCCATGGCCGCGCCCCCTCCCGCATCCCGCTTACCGATGGGCGCCTGGGGTTTCAAGCACCATGGCCCAGCACCATTATCAGGAATAATCGCGCCGGGTTCAACCCAGGGGGGTGGAGGGAAGGCTGCCGCGGGGCGAAGGGGCGGGCGCCGCCTATTCCGCGGCCTCCTGCAGGCGGACGGGAGCTTTGGCCACATACTCCGGCGGGCCGTCGGCCGTCAGCTGGGCCCACACCGCGGCGCACCGGGGATCAAACTGCGTCCCCGCGCCGGCCAGCACGTACTCCCGGGCCTGTTCGTGGGTCCACGGCTCCCGGTAGGCCCGGCGGGAAGTGAGGGCGTCATAGACGTCGGCCACGGCCAAAATCCGGGCCAGGAGCGGGATCTCCTCCCCCTTGAGCCCGTCGGGATAGCCCGTGCCGTCCCACCGCTCGTGGTGATGGCGGATGACCGCGAGCTCATCGGGCATGAAGCCCAGCCGGCTGCACATCTCGTAGCCCGTTATGGGGTGCTCCTCGATGATGCGCCGCTCTTCGGGGGTGAGGGGACCGGGCTTGTTTAAGATGTGGTCGGGCACCCGGATCTTGCCGACGTCGTGGACCAGCCCTCCTTGGGCCAGGGCCCGCAGCTGCTCCCGGGACAGCCCCATGGCCTCGCCGATGCGCAAGGCCGTCAAGGTCACCCGGTAGCTGTGGCCGGCGGTGTAGGGGTCGCGGATCTCGGTGGCCAGCACCAGGGCCCGCACGCTGTCGGACATCGCGGTTTCAAATCGGGCCAGAGGATCGGCCCGAAACAGCCCCCGCACGGACCCCGACAAGTAGTGGCCTTCCGCGTACTGCCGCAGCACGCCCCACACCACGGCGGCGGTGGCAAAAAGCAGGAGGAAATGGTAGGTCCACCAGCTCAAGTGCCACAAAGCCCCCCGCACCATGATCCACATGGAAACCGCCAGCCACCCGCTGGCGTACACCACCGCCTTGGCCAGGGGAAATCCGGATTCATGGTACGCCCGCCAGTAGGCCATGCCCGTCCACAGGAGCAGCGCCCCGGTGATCGCGGTGGCGGCACCGCTCCAGGGGCGAAGAAGCAGGGCGACGGTTTCCCACCAGTGGGGCTGGGCCAGGCTGACGATGATGAGCAGGATCAACACGGCCGCCCAGGCGGGCACCAGCCCGCTGTACCAGCGGGACACCCACCGCATGCCCCGGGCGCCGGTGGAAACCGTGGACAAGGCCATCCAAACGGCGGTGAGCACCACGCTCAAAGGGGACGTCACCGCCGGCAGGGCCGTCACATCCAGCAGAAACCCGGGGGTCGACAGGCCGTGCAGCGCAAAAACGAAGCCCAGGGACATGTAGGCCATGGCCAGGAACATCAATTGCAGGTTGCGCTGTCGCTGGGCGGCGATTCCCGTGGCCGTGGCCGCGACGCCGGCCAGGAGCGAAGCGGCGGAGACGATGGAGAAGTGCTCCAGGGGGGCAGGAATGTAAAGATCGACCTCGGGCCGCTGTGACAGGTACTCAAACCCCAGCAAGGGGAGCAGTGCACTCATCACTGCCAACGCGGCAAGCTGGTAGCTGTCCCGACGCACAGCGCCCCACGCTTTCCACTAAGTTCCTATACATTCACTTCCTTCGCTGTCCTCCAAGTTTTTCCTCCCAAAAACGCCTATTGAGGCCGGAGAACAGGGGAGGCGGGCAAGACGGACCGGCTACGGCAACACCGAGTTTAGATCCAGCTGCAAGTGTTCCATGCCCACCAGGGACAGCCAGTGGGGCACCAGCACGCCGGCGGCCTGCAAGTAGGCAGCCTGGGCCAAAGTCAAGGCGTAGGACGCCTCCAGGCGCCCCAGCTCCGCCTGGGCCACGGCCGTCTCGGCCCGCAGCACGTCGCCGTCGGTGGCCGCGCCCGCGGCCCGCAGCTGCTGGGCAATGGCCAGTCCCTGCCGGGCCGCCTCCACGCCCTGCTCTGCGCTGCGGAGACCCGCCTCGGCCGCCATCAGGCGCGCGTAGGCCGCCGTGACCTCGGCCTGGACCGCCTGTTCCAGCTGCTCCACCTGCAGCGCGGCCAGCTCCACCTGCAGGGCAGCCTGGGCCCGCTGGGCCTGCCGCTGTCCGCCGTCCAGCAGCGGCCACTCCACCTCCAGGCCCACCATCCAATTGGGCGTTTCCGAGGGGATGGCTTGTCCCCTGTCGGAAACCTGGCGGGTGTTCATCACGGTCCCGCCCAGGTACCCGTGGCGGTCCACACTGACGGAAAGCTCCACATCGGGCCAGCGGTAGCGGCCCACCAGCGCCACCGTGGGCTTGGACTGCTCCTGAGCCAAAACGTCGCTGGCCCGGGCCCGCTCCAGATCCCGCCGGGCCCGCTGGACGTCGCCCCGCTGCTGGGCGAGATCTAGGGCCTCCTCCAGCGACGGCCACACCGCGGGGATCTCGGTTTCCGCCACCGCCAGCACGGTAGTCAGGGGATACCCCAGGCTCTGGTTGAGGCCCATGCGGGCGGCCCGCAGCTCGCCTTCGGCCCGCACCGCTTCCGCCTGGGCGCGGTACAGCTGGGCCTCGGCCTGCAGCAGGTCCGCCTGGGTGGCCGTGCCGGCGGCCAGGCGCTCCGCCTGCTCCGCGACCCGGTTCTCCGCCTCCCGCAGCGCGGCCTGGGCCGCCCGCAGGGCTGCCTCGGCCCGGAGCACGCCGTAGTAGGCCTCCAGGCTCTGGACGATGGCGCCCCCCAGGGCGTTCTCAAAATCCGCCACGGCTTGCGCGCTGTTCGCGTCGGCCAGCTGCGCCAGGGCCTGCTGCAGCGGCGAGCGCCACAGGGATGCCCGCGCCGTGAGCGTCACCCGATAACCGTTGGCGGTGATTTCCGGCTGCTCTTGCAGGCGCTGGAACACGTCGCCCAGCCACGGCAGCAGATCCTCGTACCCGTCCGGGGGTCGCGGCAGCGCCACCGCCCCCGACGGCGACGTCCCCTCGCGCCAGAGCCGGTAGGGGCCGCCGCTTACCGACAAAGCGGGCCGCAAGGCCGCGCGTTGCTCTTCTGCGCGCGCCTGCGCCAGCCAATACTGCAGCTGGGCCGCCCGCACCCCCAGATGATGGGTCAAGGCCCGCTCCACCACCCGCACCGCGTCGTACACTTCGGCGGGCGGCGCCGGCGCCGCCGCGGCCCGGGCCGGCCCCGGCTCCAGGACCAGCAGCCCCAGGGCCATCAGCAGCGCGGCGCCCGCCAGGAGCGCGGCGCCAAGAAGCCCGCGCCGCGCCGCCGCGGCGCGGTCCGGGACGGATATCATCGGTCGGTCAGCTCCCGGGCGATGGCCTGGTAGAAGTCCGCCCGGGCCACGTTGTAGTCAAACACCGCATTGACGGCCGACGTGCGGGCTTCCGTAAGCCCCGTCCGGGCCTGGAGCACTTCCAGATCGGTGGCCATCCCCGCGTCAAACAGGGCCTGCACCACGCGCCAGTTCTCCTCCATCTCTTTAAGGCGCTGCTCGGCCACGGCCAGGCGGCGATGGGCGTCCTGAAGGGCGTTGTAAGCCCGGTGGATATCCAGCACGATGCCCTCTTCCGCCTGGCGCTGCTGCAGCCGGGCCTGCTCCAAACGAATCGCTGCCTGCACCCGGTTCAGCTCGGGGGTGTAGTCGTTGGTGGCCAGCTCCAGCTCCTTTTCGGCCACTTCCACCCCCAGGCGCACCTGGGCCAGCTCCAGCCGGTTGGCCAGCCCTTCGGCCACGGCCTCCGCCAGCGTCATGCCTAGCGGTTCGTAGGTGATGACGGTGTCATCCAGCTCCACGGGCGTCCCCGGCGCGAGCCCTACCGTCTGGCGAAACCGGGCCAGCACCAGCTCCAAGTTGTCCGCGGCCTGGGCCCGGTCGGCTTCGGTCTGCAAAAGCGACGTCTGGGCCCGCAGCACGTCCACCTCGGTGGCCACGCCCGCGCGCCGCCGGCTCTCGGCCACCGCCAGCTGGCGCCGGCCGGCCTCCAGGGCGTCGTCCAGCACCGCCAGCAAGTATTGGAGGCGCAGGACGTCATAGTAGGCCCCTTCGACGGCAAAGGCCACCCGCTGCTGGGTGAGGGCCAGATTGCGCCGGGCCAGGGCCAAGCCCGACTCGGCTTGGAGCAGCACCGTAGGCGACGGGCTGACCAGGCTCATGGCCTCGGCCTGGGCCAGCCCCACCTCGGCCGCCGCCACTTCCTGCCGGGCCAGGGCCAGTTCCACGTTGTTGGCCAGGGCCAACTCTACCGCTTGGCGCAAGTCCAGCCGCACCACGGCCGGCTCCGCCGCGGCGGCGGCCGCAGCCTCACGGGGCGTCCCGGCCTCTTGGGCCGCCGCGAGGGGCGCCGCGGTCAATATTCCGACGCCCGTCACGACCGACAGGGCCAGCACCACCATCAGGGCGATGCTCCGAACATCCCGCAGGTGTTCCATCCCCCTACCTCCCCTGAATTCGCTCACGCCACCCGTTCCCGTCAGCGCGCGGGATCCGCCGCCCGGTCTCCCCGGGCCTCGGGCCGCGTTTCGGCCATCGCCGGCGGGCCGGTCTGCGCCTGCCGGCGCCCAAAGCCCTGGAGCAACCCCGTCAGCCAGCGTCCAAGATCGTCGGCCATGCTGTAGGCCACGGGCACGAATCCCAGGGTCAGGAGCGTAGAGACCGTCAGGCCCCCGATAACGGCCGTCGCGATGGGCGCCTGCAGCTCCGACCCCTCGCCCTGTCCCAGGGCCAGGGGCAGCATGCCCAGGACGGTGGTCATGGTCGTCATGGCCACCGGCCGCAAACGGGTGGGGCAGCCGGTGACCAGGGCGGTCAAGCGGTCCATGCCCCGGCGGCGCAGCTGGTTCACATAGTCGATCATTACGATCCCGTTGTTGACCACAATCCCTGCCAGCATAATGACGCCCACCAGGCCGGGGACGCTCAAGGGCCGGCCCGTCACCGCCAGCGCCCAGACTACCCCAATGAAGCCCAGGGGCACCGTCGTCATGATGACCAGGGGGTGCATGAGGGACTCAAACTGGGCCGCCATCACCATGTAAATCAGCGCCACAGCCAGGATCAGGGCAAAGAACAGGCTGCCGAAGGCCTCCTCCATCTCGGCGGTGTCGCCGCCGAACTCCCAATGCACGTCCCGGGGCAGGTTCATGGCCGCCACCGCCGCGCTGATGTCCTGTACCACACTGCTCAAATCCCGCCCGCTCAAGTGGGCGGTGACCGTGACAACCCGCGCCTGGTTCTCCCGGCTGATGGACACCGGCGCCGTGCCCTCCGCCAGGCGGGCCACCTCGTGCAACGGCACGTTGAAGCCCAGCGGCGTCGGGATGAGCAGCCGCTCCAGGGACGAAAGATCCTCCCGCCACTCTTCGGCCAAAACCACCCGGACGTCGATCTCGTTGCCGACGCCGCCCGGCCGGTAGCGGGTGGCCACCGCGCCGTCCACCGCCGTGCGCAGGCTGGAGGCGATCTGGGCTACGCTCAAGCCGTAGCGGGCGGCCCGCTCCCGGTCCACCAGCACCTGCAGCTCGGGCCGGCCGACGCGCGTCGACACTTCCACTTCCCGGGTCCCTGGGATGCCCTCTACCCGCGCCGCCACGGCCTCCGCGATCACCCGCAGCTGCTCGGGGTCATCGCCCAGGAGCTTGAGCACGATAGGGGCGCCGCCGCCCTCGCCGCCGCCGGTGTAGGGGTTTTGCATGGCCACCCGGACTTCGGCTTCCGGAAAGTTCGCGCCAAAGGCCCGCAGCTGCTCCACAATCTCTTCGGTGCCCCTGCTCCGGGCCGCCTTGGGCATCAGGCCGATGTGCATGACGCCGGTTTCGTTGCCGCTGCCGTCCCGGCTGCCCACCGACGCGAAGACGGTTTCCACCTCGGGGATGGCGGCCGCGTACTGCTCAATGCGGTGCACCACGGCTTCCGTCTGCTCCCGGACAGTGCCGTAGGGCATGCGCACCCGGATGGCGATCTCGCCGGTATCGGTGACCGGCAGAAACTCCTGGCCCAACCCCGGCAGCAACACCACGCCCGAAACGATCAGGCCTATGACGGCCGCGACGGCGACCCAGCGGCGGGCTAGGATCCAGCGCAAGAAACGGGCGTACCCCTTCTGCAGGCGGTCAAACAGACCCGGGCGAGCCCGGGTTCCCGTCCCCGGACCCTCCCCGGTGACGACAGGGACCTGGGGCACCCGCATGCGCACCCGGGCCGCGACCATGGGCACAAAGGTGACCGCCACCACCAGCGACATCAGCAAGGCAAAGGCCACCGCCAAGGACAGGTCCCGGAAGAGCTCCGCGGCGATGCCGCCCACAAACACGATGGGCAGGAACACGGCCACGGTGGTCAAAGTCGACGCAGCCAGGGCCATGCCCACTTCGTTGGCGCCGTCGATGGCCGCCTCGTCGGGCGCCTTGCCCATCTGCCGGTGGCGGACGATGTTTTCCAAGGACACGATCGCGTTGTCCACCAGCATCCCCACGCCCAGGGCAAGGCCGCCGAGGGAGAGGATGTTGAGGGAGACGTCCATCATGTAAAGGAAGAACAAGGTGGCCATGCCCGCGACGGGAATGGCGCTCCCGATGATGAAGGTGGGCCCCAGCGCCCGCAGGAACAAGAACAGGACGGCCATGGCGATGACGGCGCCCTGCAGGGCCGCATCCAGCACCGCCCGGATGGACATGCGGATGAACTCCGCCTCGTCCCACACCACCTGCATGGTCAGGTCGGGAAAGTCGGCCCGCAGCCGGTCCAGTTCCGCCAAGATCCGGTCGGACACCTGGACGGTGTTGGCCTGGGCCTCCCGCTGGATGGTCACCGCCACGCTGGGCTGGCCGTTGAGGCGGGACGTCATCAGCTGCTCGCTGTGGCCGTCCACGACGCGCGCCACGTCCCCCACCCGCACCACGCCGCCGGGGCCGGCGTAGACCACCGTGTTGCGGATCTGGTCCAGGTCGGTGAACTCGCCCACGGTGCGCACGTTGAGCTCCCGGCCCTGGGTGGTCACGCGGCCCACTGGCAGGGTCAAGTTGCCCGCGGCCAAGGCCTGGCGCACCGTGTCCACCGACAGTCCCCATGCATCGAGGCGGGACTGGTCGATCTCCACCCGGATCTCCCGCTCCATGCCGCCCATGATGTTGACCTGGGCGACGCCCTCGAGGCGCTCCAAGCGGTTTTTGATGTTGTCCTCCACGAATTGGTGCAGGGCAGCCAGATCCTCCATGCCGCCCACGTTGAACTGGAACATGGCCTGCAGCGACGGGTCGAAGCGGAAGACTTGGGGCTGGCCGACTCCGTCGGGAAACGCGCTGCGGATCAGGTCCAGCCGCTCCCGCATCTCCAGGGCGGCGAAGTCCATGTCGGTGCCCCAGTTGAACTCCACGATCACGGTGGAGGAACCCGGGGCCGACGTGGACCGGATCCGGCGCACATTGCGCACGGTGGCCATGACTTCCTCAATGGGCCGGGTGACGAGGGCCTCCACTTCCTGGGGCCCCACGTTCTCATAATTGGTGATGACCACCGCGGCCGGGAAGTTGAGGTCCGGAAGCAAGGCCAAGGGCAGGCGGCTCACCGCAACGCCACCCAGCACCAGCATGGCGATGATGATCATGAGGCTGGCGACAGGACGCCGAACCGAAAGCGCTGGAATGGACACGTCAGCGTTCCTCCTGGATTACCCGCACCGGCAGGCCGTCCCGCAGGAATACTCCGGGTTCCGGCAGCGCGACGGAGACGCCCGCGTCCAGGCCGCCGGCCACCGCCACCCGGTCGCCCGCTTCCAGGCCTAGGCTGACGGGGGTTTCCCGCACCACCGCCTGCCCGTCGCGCTCCTCCAGCACATACACGACGGTCCGCCCGCCGCGGGCGAACATCGCGGCCCGGGGCACCACGGGAACGGGCCCCGTGCGCTCCACCTCCGCCTCGACCCGGGCCACCATGCCGGGCTTAAGGCGGTGATCGGGGTTCTCCACGGCAAAGCGCACCGGAAACGCGCGGCTGGCAGGATCGGCCACGGGCGCGATGGCGATCACGGTGCCCGCCAGCACCTCGTTGCCCAGCGCGTCCACCCGCACCTGCACCGGCTGGCCGATGTAGAGGCCGTTGATCTCCCGCTCGCTGAAGCCGGCTTCGATGAGCACCTGATCGATGTCCACCAGGGAGGCCACCGGCGTCCCCGCCCCCACCAGGCTGCCCACGGCCGCAGGCCGGCTGGCCAGAAGCCCCGTGAAGGGCGCCCGGATGGTGGCGTCGGCCAGCTGCTGCTCGGCCAGCTGCACCGCGACCCGGGCCTGCTGCACCTGGGCCTCCGCCGCCTGCAAGTCCTCCTTGGTCGCGCCCCGCTCGATCAGGGCCAGCCGCTGCCGGGCCGCCTCCAGCTGCAGGCGGGCCATCTCGTGCTCGGTGCGCACGGCCTCCATCGCGTCGTCCGCGATGATGCCCTCTGCGTACAGCCCTTCATACCGGGCCAGCGTCTCCGCGGCCCGCTCCAGCGACGCCTCGGCCTGGGCCACGGCCACCCGCGCCTGGGCGATTTCCTCCTCGGCCGCGCCGGCCACCAGGCGGGCCAGGCTGGCTTCCGCGGCGACCAAGGCCGCCCGCCGCTGTTCCAAGTTCAGCCGCAGCTCGGTGTCATCCAACCGCACCACCGGCTGGCCGGCCTCCACCCGGGCCCCCATGTCGCCGGCCACCCACTGGACGGTGCCCGGGACCTTGGCCACCAAGGTCACTTCCTGGTTGGCCATCACCGTTCCCGTCACCAGCACCGTGCGGCCGACCATCTCCTCGGTGATCGTGACTGCGCGCACAGTCACAACCTCGGACGCGCCGACGTCCCGGGCCGCTGTGGAGACGGGCACAGGCGCGGCCGGCCCACTGGCGGCGGGCCCACCGGCCCCCGGCCCGCCCGACGAGGCCCCGGGCTGCCCCGGCAGGCCCTCAGCGCCCCGGGTCAGCCACCAGGCGGCCGTGCCGCCGACCACGACCAAGATGGCGATGACAATCCACAACTGGCGGGCCCGCAATGGCCGATCCCTCCCCAAAGGGGCAGCACCCTGCCAAAATACCGAAACATCTCGCGCACGTTCCGCGAAACACCTCTTACAATACGACTGCTGCCAGGAATCGTCAAGGCGGGGGCCCCGTCCCGATGGCGTCAAGCCACTGTCGCACGGAGGAGGATAGATTCCCGACCTCACCGTTGGTCCCCGGTCAGACGGCGGTGAATTGAGACAGTGCCCGCAAGGCTCGCGTGAGAGATGAGCGAGGTCCCCTCAGTGCCGGCAGATTGTTCAGCGTTTCAGCGGGCAACAGTCGTCCCGTCTCGACCTCCTCCCGCACCTGCTGCAGCCACCGGGAGGACACCTGG